>NZ_CP073577.1:2672365-3340457 GCF_018205975.1 Erythrobacter sp. JK5
GCTCGAAGAAGGACGACGACTGACCTGAGGGGCTGATTCGGCGCATGTCGGACACGATTTTCGCGGTTTCCAGCGGCGCTCCTCCGGCAGCCATCGGGGTAATCCGGGTTTCGGGCCCCGCAGCACGTCATGCGGTGAAGACTCTGGCTGGTCGGGTGCCCGAGCCGCGGCGCGCTTCCCTTGCAGAATTGCGCGATGTTGAAGAGCGACTGCTCGATCAGGCGTTGATCCTGTGGTTTCCCGGTCCCGCCACTGCGACGGGAGAGGATCTCGCCGAATTCCACTGCCACGGGGGCCGGGCGGTGCTGAGGGCGGTCGAGCGCGCTCTGGAGAGCCTTGAAGGGGTGCGAGCGGCGGAACCCGGCGAGTTCACCCGGCGCGCCTTCGCCAACGGTCGGATTGATCTTGCCGAGGCGGAAGGTTTGGCCGATCTGCTGGCGGCGGAGACCGAGCTTCAGCGCGCGTCGGCCATCGCCAATGCCAGCGGAGCCATGTCGGCCAAAGTCGAAAGCTGGCGCGAACAGGTCCTTCACCTGTCGGCTCAGGTTGAGGCTGCTCTCGATTTTTCGGACGAGGACGACGTCGAGCAGCTGCCGGAGGGTTTCACGTGGAACATGGCCCGGCTGGGCAGTGAGATTGCCGAGTGGCTCGGCAGACCCCGCTCCGATCGCCTGGGAGAAGGGTTCCGCGTCGTGCTCGCCGGACCGCCAAACTCGGGTAAGTCCACGCTTTTCAACGCCTTGATCGAAAGCGAAGCGGCCATCACTTCGGCGATCGCGGGGACCACTCGCGATGTGATCGAACGATCCGTGGCGATTGCGGGTGTGCCGTTTACTTTCGTCGACACTGCGGGTTTGCGCGTGAAAGGATCGGACGAGATCGAGGCGATCGGGATCGACCGGGCGCGCGAGCAGCTGCGGCGCGCCGATGTCGTGCTTTGGCTCGGTGATGAGGAAGAAGGGCCGGAAAACGCGTGGGAAATCGCAGCGCGCATGGACGCTCCGGATTTTGCACCCAAATCGCGCGCCATGTCTACGCTTTCCGCCGTATCCGGTGAGGGGGTTGCGGCACTCAAGGCGCTGTTGGTCGATACGGCACGCGAGCGATTGCCCAAGCCGGGCGAGGCCGCGCTCAACGCTCGCCAGCATGATCGGTTGAGCGAGGCAGCGACCGCGCTCAGGGCTGCGCAGGCGCATAGCGATCTGCTGCTCGTGGGCGAAGAGTTGCGCCGCGCGCGGCTCGCATTCGACCGGTTGATCGGCAGGGCAACGACGGAAGACATGCTCGACGCCCTGTTCGGACGATTTTGCATCGGGAAATAGCCGGTCACCCTGTTCGGCCCCGTTTCACGTGGAACAGCTTTGACGCGGCGCGGATCAGACCCTATTTGCCCCGCCATGCATCGTTTCGACGTTCTCGTGATCGGCGGGGGGCACGCCGGCGTCGAGGCTGCCTGTGCGGCGGCCCGGATGGGCGCGCATACCGGATTGGTGAGCTTCGACCTCGAAGCGATCGGAGCGATGAGCTGCAACCCGGCGATCGGCGGGCTGGGCAAGGGGCATCTGGTTCGCGAGGTCGACGCACTCGACGGCGTGATCGGACGCGCGGCCGATGCCGGGGCGATCCACTACCGCATGCTCAACCGCTCGAAGGGCAGCGCCGTCTGGGGTCCGCGCGTGCAGGCCGATCGCAGGTTGTTCAAGGCGTCGGTCCAGGCGCAGGTGAGGGCGCAGGCCAGGCTCGACCTGATCGAGGGCGAAGCCGCCGCCCTGGTGCTCGAGGGCGGCGCGGTCGCCGGGCTGGATCTTGCCGACGGCACAGTCCTTCGCGCGCGCCGCGTCATCCTGTGCACAGGGACTTTTCTCGGGGGCGTGCTGTTCCGCGGCGAAGAGCGGTTTGAGGGGGGGCGCATCGGTGAAAACGCCGCGATCCGGCTCGCCGAGCAATTGCACGGTGCGAATTTGCCGATGGCGCGGCTCAAGACCGGCACCCCGCCACGGCTGGATGGGCGCACGATCGACTGGGCGGCTCTACCCGAGCAGCCTTCCGACGCCGAGCCATGGACGATGTCGCCTCTGACGCCGAACCGCCTGAATCCGCAGGTTTTTTGCGCGATCACACGGACGACGCAGGTGGCCCATGATGCGATTCGCGCCAACCTGCACCGATCGCCGCTGTTTTCCGGCGCCATCGGCGCGGCCGGTCCGCGGTATTGTCCGTCGATCGAGGACAAGATCCACCGGTTCGGCGATCGCGACGGACATCAGGTGTTTCTCGAACCCGAGGGGCTGGCGAGTCATCTCGTCTACCCGAACGGCATCAGCACGTCGCTGCCGGTCGATGTGCAGGAGACTGTGGTGCGCGCCATGCCGGGGCTCGAACGCGTTACCATCGTCGAACCCGGTTACGCGGTGGAATACGATCACATCGATCCGCGCGCGCTGACTCCCGACCTGCAGTTGCGTGCCATTCCCGGCCTGTATTGTGCCGGGCAGATCAACGGGACCACGGGATACGAAGAAGCGGCGGCGCAGGGTCTTGTCGCAGGGCTCGAGGCGGCGGCTGCGGAACTGGGCAGGGACGCGCCGCGGCTCGACCGTGCGAACTCGTATATCGCTGTAATGCTGGATGATTTGACGCTGCAGGGTGTCAGCGAGCCGTACCGGATGTTGACCGCGCGCGCGGAGTATCGCTTGCGCCTCCGGGCAAACAATGCGGCCACCCGCCTGACCGCTATCGGTGTTGCGGCCGGTTGCGTTGGAGAGCAGCGCCGCAGGTGGATGGAGCAGCGCGAAACGGCCCGTGCCGAACTCACTGCCGCGTTTGCCCGGACAGTGCACGCCCGGGAACTGGTGGACGCTGGCCTGTCTGTACGGCGCGACAGCGGCGAGAAACCGGTGGCGGAGTGGCTGCGACACGACGGGATCGATTTCGATGCCGTTCGTCCCTGGATGGGCGCGTTGCCGGAATTCGACCTATCGCTTGCGGAAGAGATGGCCGAGGATGCCGCGTACGCACCCTATCTCGCGCGTCAGGATGCCGAACTGCGCGATTTGCGGGCCAGCGAAGAGCTGCCGCTGCCGGGTGACTTCCCCTATGCGGCGGTGCCCGGCCTGTCGAACGAGATGATCGAGCGGCTGTCTGCCGCGGCACCGACGACGCTCGCGGCGGCGAGCCGTGTTCCGGGCGTCACCCCGGCGGCGCTGTCGGCCTTGCTGGTGCATGCTCGACGCCACCAGTCCAGCCAGCGCGCCGCGTGAGCGCGCCCACAATAATCCGAACCGAGAGCGAGGCACGTGAGTACACCGCGCGCTGGGCCGATGACGCGGCGATGGCGCGGCTCGAACGGTTTTCAGACTTGTTGCTCGCCGAAAACCAGGCTCAGAACCTGATCAGCAAGCCTTCCGAAGCGGCGCTGTGGCAGCGGCACATCGCCGACAGCGCGCAATTGCTCGAACATGTTCCACGTGAAACAATTGCGGGCACGGCGCCGGGGCCCTGGCTCGACCTCGGAACGGGTGCGGGATTCCCCGGATTGGTCATCGCGGCGATCTGCCCGCACCTTGATGTCGTTCTGGTCGAATCGCGGCCCCGCCGCAGCGCGTTCTTGCGCGACAGTGTCGACAATCTCGGCCTGCGAAACTGCCGGGTAGTTGGTGAGCGGCTCGAACGGGTCAAACCTTTCAAAAGCTGGGTCATTTCGGCACGCGCCTTCGCTCCGCTGGAAAAGCTCCTCCGTTTATCCGCACCGTTCTCCACAAACCGGACCCTCTACCTCTTGCCCAAAGGGCGCTCGGCAACGCACGAACTGAATGCACTCAAGCCGTCGATTCGCGCGATGTTTCACGTGGAACGGTCTCTGACCGACGACGAAGCGGGCATCATCACCCGTGCCTGAGAGTGCGAAGCGCGCTATAGGTCGCGCATAAGAGAAGGAATTTCCATGCTGACGATCGCCATTGCGAACCAGAAGGGCGGGGTGGGCAAGACGACCACCGCGATCAATATCGCCACCGCAATGGCTGCGACCGGATGGAAAACCCTCCTGATCGACCTCGACCCCCAAGGCAACGCTTCGACCGGGATGGGTGTTGGCGCGGGCGCGCGAGGATTCTCGAGCTACGACGTTGTGGTCGACCAACTGCCGCTGACCGAGGCGATCGGCCCGACCGGCATTCCCGGACTGGATATTGTCCCGGCAACTCAGGACCTTAGCGGAGCCGAAGTGGAGCTGGTTTCGGTCGAGGAGCGTACCGCCCGGCTCGCGCAAGCCCTTGAAGGGCACCGCGGTCATGAAATCTGCTTCATCGATTGCCCGCCGTCGCTCGGGTTGCTGACTCTCAACGCGCTGTGCGCGGCCGATACGCTACTGGTGCCGCTGCAATGCGAGTTCTTCGCGCTCGAAGGGCTGAGCCAGCTGCTGCAGACCGTTGAGCGGGTCCAGCAGCGGTTCAATCCCGCACTCGGGATTATTGGCGTGGCGCTGACGATGTTCGATCGCCGTAACCGCCTGACCGACCAGGTTGCCGACGATGTGCGCGATTGCCTCGGCAATCTCGTGTTCGAAACGGTCATCCCGCGCAACGTGCGCCTGTCCGAAGCGCCGAGCCACGGGCTCCCGGCGCTGGTTTACGACAAGGATTGCATGGGAAGTCGCGCCTATATGGGGCTTGCGCGCGAGCTGATCGGCCGGTTTCCGCCCGAAAGGCAGGCGGCATGACCGAAAAACCGACCGATCCGATCCGCTTTACCGTGCCGCAGCGCGGCCCCGCCGATCGCAAGATGAAGCTGGGCAAGGGGCTGGGCGCGCTGCTGGGCGAGAGCCGGCGCGAAGAGCCGCTGGTGCATCCGGACGCTTCCGAAGACCCGCAGACAACCGATGGGACGGTGCCGCGCGGCACTACTCCTCTGAAAACACTGTCGATTGCGTCGATCGAACCGCTGCCGAACAACCCGCGCAAGCATTTCGACGAGGCGGCGCTCGACGAACTCGCTTCGTCGATCGCGGTGCGCGGGGTGATCCAGCCGATCATCGTTCGCCCAAAGGGCAATGGCCGGTTCGAGCTGGTGGCTGGCGAGCGCCGTTGGCGGGCCGCGCAAAAGGCGCGCCTGCACGAGATCCCAGCACTGGTGCGCGAACTCGACGACCGCGAGGTCATGGCGCTCGCGCTGATCGAGAACCTGCAACGCGAAGATCTGAATCCGGTAGAAGAAGCACGGGCTTATCAGACGCTTAGCGACGACGAAGGGATGACCCAGGCGGAAATCGCCCGGATGGTTGAAAAGTCGCGCAGCCATGTCGCAAATATCCAGCGCTTGCTCAATCTCCCTGGCGAAGTGCTCGATCTGGTCGAGAGCGGGAGCTTGTCGATGGGGCACGCCCGGGCGCTGATCGGACAGGACGATGCGGCGTCGCTCGCGCAGCGCGCCGTCAACGACAACCTGTCGGTGCGCGACATCGAAAAGCTGGTTCGCCAGCTGAACCGCAAAGCCGGCGACACTGTGTCCCGCGGCTCTGCCAACCGCGCCACTTCGACCGAAAACGCCGATATTGCTGCGGTCCAGAGCCATCTCGAGGAATTTCTCGGGCTGAGAGTGCGAATCAAGGCCGATGCAGACCCCCGCTCGGGAGCGATCACGATCCGCTACAACACGCTCGATCAGCTCGATCTCGTGTGCCAGCGACTGACCGGCGGCGACATTTAGTCGAACTTAACCGAGCGACAAGCGACCAGGAGCGCGCAAATGCGCGTTTTGCGCGGGATTCCGCGCCAATTCCTACTGCGCTGTTAACCATACCTAAAAACGAACTCTGAACCCGGTGATCCTACTTAGGCGAGGCGAACGGGCGGCTATGCCCGCTCGGCAGGCTCCCCCGGGCAAAATCGGATCGGGGTGCCTGCAACGGGATATGACCACGCTTGGAAGGACCAATAATGACTAAGACTCTTCGCTTCGGGGCCGCCGGCATCACGATGTTTGCCGCCCTCGGAATGGGCACCGCAGCCCACGCCGACACCGCCACTGCCGATGCATCGGCCGAGGTTCTCGACGCACTCGTTCTCACCAACACTGCCGCGCTCGATTTCGGCGCGATGGTCGTGAGCGGCGCCGGCACCGTGGTTCTCGACCCGGCCAACTCGCTGACCTGCACCGATCCGGACATCGTCTGCTCGGGCACCACTTCGGCGGCCGCGTTCACCGTTGAAGGCACCGCCAACAAGGCCGTGACCATCAACCTGCCGACCGGCACCGTGAACCTGCGTCACCCGAACTACAACGCCGCGACCAGCGCCGGCGAGCACACGATCGAACTCGACACCTTCACGTCGAGCGACAACAACGCGACGTCGGGCGATCCCGAAGTTACGCTCGACGGGACGGGCGATGGCAGCTTCACCGTGGGCGGCACGATCACCATCGACGGCAGCGAAGAAGCCGGCCTGTTCGAAGCGACCTTCGACGTATCGGTCGAATATTCGTAATAACGCACCGGGTTGCGCCTGATCCAGGCGCCCCGCTGAAATCAGGAAAGCCGCGCCTCTCCCCGGGGCGCGGCTTTTCGCATGCGCGGCCCGGATTTGCGCGCGCGATTTAATCATCCTTAACCCTATCCGCTTACCACACTCGGTGAAACCACGCAGGTCCGCGCGCAGGCGCGGGCTGCGACTTACCGGGGGTCTCACTGTCGATGTCATTCAAATCGTTCCGTAAATGCGCTCGCAGGGCAATGACCGCCGCCGTGTTGGCCGCAGCTGCATTCGCAGCCCCGGTTAACGCCCAGGGCGACTTGCTGGTGGCGCCGACCCGCGTGATTCTCGATGGCAGTCGCGGAACCGAGGTGATCCTCAGCAATATCGGCAGCGAGGAAGCGACTTACCGGATCGGGCTCGAACTGCGGCGGATGGAAGAGAACGGGCGGCTCGTTCCGGTCGAGAAGGCCGAGGCCAATGCGACCGAGGAAGCTGCACTCGGCATGATCCGCTATGCCCCGCGGCGAATCACCCTGCCGCCGGGCCAGCCGCAGGCGGTGCGCCTGGCCGCGCGTCCGGGCGCCGACCTGCCCGACGGCGAGTACCGGGTGCACATGTCGTTCAAGGCAATTCCCAAGCCGCGCTCGGTGACCGAGCAGCAAACCCAGGCACAGGGCGTTTCGATCCAGCTGATCCCGATTTACGGAGTGACGATCCCGATCATCGTGCGCCACGGTCGTCTCGAGGCGCAGGTCGCGATCAACCAGCCGAAAATCGTCGCCGGAGAGAACGGCCCCGAACTCGCGGTCACCATGAGCCGCGCGGGCGACAGCTCGGTCTATGGCGAACTGCGCATCACCAAGCCGGGGCTGGACGATCCGATCGCGCTGCTGCGCGGCGTTGCGATCTATCCCGAGATCGGCACCCGCGAATTGCGCATCCAGCTGACCGAGCAGCAGGCCGCCAGCATCACCGGCCAGCTGCGTTTCGAATATCGCGAGATGCCCGAAGCCGGCGGCGGCCTGATCGCCGCAGTCGACGCCTTCGTCGGCTGAGGCGACGGATTGGCGGCTTGAGGGCTGCACACAAGACCATGACCAAGCGTCGATCCCGGATCCTGAACGCCGCCGCAAGACTTGCGGTGGCGCTTGGCGCATCCGCGCTCGGCGCGCTTGCATTGCCCCCTCCGGCCCTGGCGCAGCAGGACGATGTCGCGCGCTTGCCTGCCGGGTGGCAGGCAAACGAGGACGATTTCCTTTTTCTCCAGCTGGTTATCGAAAACTACAAGCTCACCTACGACGTGCGCGGATACCAGACCGATCGCGGCGTGTGCCTCGATCTTGCCGACGTCATTCAGTCGCTCGACCTGCCGGTGCGGATCGACAAGAAGTCGCGCCGCGCAACTGGCTGGCTGTTCAGCGAGGACCAGACATTCACCCTCGACCGCGAGCAGAATACAGTACAAAACGTGAACACAGGGCGCGCGCCGGTTGCGCGCGACATTTACGATACGCCCGAAGGGTGGTGTGTCGATACCGCTGCCCTGTCGCGCTGGTTCGGGATCGATTTCCGGCCCGATCTGTACAACGCGGTGGTGCGGCTCAAGACCGACCGCGAACTGCCGTTCATCAAGGCGATCGAGCGCAGAAGTCGTGCCGCGCGACTTCGTGCCAAGCCGAAACAGTTCGACCTGACCAAATTCCCCAACGCAGAAATGGAATATCGCCCGTGGCGGACCCCGTCGCTCGATGTGGTGGCGCAGGCTGGCTACCGCACCGGCAATGCGATCGGCGGGCGCGACGGGGGTTCGGGTCGGCTTGAACTCTATGCCGCGGGCGAGGCGCTCGGGGCCAGCTACACCGCGCGGATTGCGACCGACGACCAGCTATCTCCGCAGACGGTGCGTCTGCGCGCCTATCGCAACGATCCAGACGGCAATCTGCTCGGACCGCTCAAGGCCACGCAGGTCGCCGCTGGCGATGTCGAAACCGTCGCGGGGCGGCTGACCGGGCAGACGGCGATCGGTCGCGGTGCCTTCGTCAGCAATCGCCCGCTGGGGCAGACATCGCGGTTCGATACGACGACGCTGCGCGGCACCCTGCCTGCCGGCTGGGATGCAGAGCTTTACCGCAACGGTCAGCTGATCGGATTCCAGGACGATCGCGGCGACGGGCGCTACGAATTCATCGATGTCGAGCTGTTCTATGGCCGCAATGATCTGGAAGTCGTGCTGTACGGACCGCAGGGCCAGATCCGGCGCGAAACCTCATCGGTCCCGGTCGGATTCAACCAGATCGAGCCCGGCCAGACGTATTATTGGGCGGGAGTGGTCCAGAACCAGCGCGATCTGTTCGATCTCGGCAACGGGATCGAGCGCGCGCCGCAGAAGTGGCGCTGGGGCGTCGGGGTCGAACGCGGGCTGGATCAGAGGACAAGCGCCGCGATCGGCGTGCAGAACCTGTTTTTTGCCGGAGCCCGCCGCACCTATGCGGAGGGTTCTGTCGCACGCAGTTTCGGGCGGATGCAGCTCGAACTGGTCGGCGCGCATGAATTCGGCGCGGGCAGCGTCGCCGAACTGAATGCGGCAGGCCGGTTCGGTCGCTTGAATTTCGGTGCCAACACTCTGATTTCGTTCGGTAACTTTACCAGCGAATTCGTTACCCAGGATCTCGATTACCGAGCCGGCTTTACCGTCGACACGTCGCTTGCGCTTGGCCGGTTTGGATTGCCGATCCAGGCCGAGGCGGTGCATTCGAAGCTCAAGGACGAGTCCGAGGTCAACGAATTCCTGCTGACCACCTCGGTCAATGCCGGCCGTGCGGCGTTTTCCGCGCAGCTCGACCACCGCGAACGATCGGCCAGCCCGACCGCGCGGGCCTCGGCCGATACGCGGTTGCGGCTGCTCGCCAATGCGCGGTTCAAGGGCCTGCGGGTGCGTGGCAATGCCGCATTCCTGCTCAATGGCCGACAAAAGGGGTTCGACAATGCGACGGTGCGGGTCGACAAGGACATCGATGACGTATCCGACCTCCAGGCCGAGGTCGAGTATACGGCACGGCAGGACGAATTCCGTTTCGCTGCGGGTTATACGCGGCGGTTCGACAAGTTCTCGCTGCGCAGCGATGCCTACGTCACCTCTAGCGGCGGGATCGGGGCGAACATCCAGCTCGCCTTCAGCCTCGGGCCCGATCCGGTCGGGGGCGGGGTCCGCGTGACTCATTCCAAGCTCGCGCGCAGCGGCCAGGCCGCGGTCACGGTGTTCCGCGACGACGACGGCAACGGCGTGCGCGATCCGGGCGAGGAATTGCTCAAGGACGTGCTGGTCGAAGCCGGGTTGCGCCGCACCGATGCCATCACCGGCGAGAATGGCCGCGCGATCGTCGACGATCTGCGACCTTTCCGCCCGGTGCTGGTCGGGGTCGACGAAAGCTCGCTGGGCGATCCGTTCCTCGCCCCGGCGGTCAAGGGGATCGTGCTGACCCCGCGCCCCGGCGTCGTCGCGCAGATCGAGCTACCGGTATCGCCGACCGGCGAGGTCGAGGGCATGCTGCTCAATCCCGCCGGGGTCGAACAGCCGGGCGTCGCGCTCGAGCTGGTCGATCTGCGCGGCAACCTCGTTGCGACCACGATCAGCGAATTCGACGGCTTCTTCCTGCTGCAGAAGGTGCCCTATGGCGAATACCGCCTGCGCGTGGCCGAGGCCGCGGCGAACACGCTGTCAGTGGCAAGCGATCTGACGAGCGCAAGGCCGGGGGGCACTCTGACGGTCAACCGCGCCAACGACATCGTGCGGCTCGGCCCGATCAAACTCCGCCGAAACGATCCGCCCGAGCGCAATCGCGCGGGCGAAACGACCATCGCCGCTGCGCCGGTCGGCCCGGCGAGCGGCGATCCCCTGGCCGACGATACCCCGCTTCCCTGAGGGATCGCGGGCGACAGACCGTTACTGCTTGATCATCTTGACCGGGCGCGGTGCCGGGGCCGGGACCGGACGCGGCGTCTGCTTGATCAGTTTGGGCGAGGGCGCCGGAGGAATGATCCGGGCACCCGGAATGCGTTCTTCGCGCACCGTTTCGCGCACGATCACGCGCTGGCGGATCTCGGTTTGCACCGGCACCCACGCGACCTGCGGTTGCTGGCACCCGCAGCCATACCCGTAATAGCCTGCATGCGCCGGTGCGTAGCCGTAACCCTGATATCCGTATCCCGCCGCCGGATAAGGCATCACGCGCGCGGCGCCCGGCTGCCCGTATTGCGACAGGTATCCGTCGAGCGCTGCTTCGCAATCGTAGCGGTCGTTCATTTTCCCGCCGCCGACGAGGTTTCCGAGCAGCACTCCGGCAAGTCCCCCGGTACCGGCACCGATCAGCGTCCCGGCAAGGCGATCACCATCGGCGACACGATTGCCGATCAACCCGCCGGCGACCGCGCCGAGCAGGCCGCCGATGATTCCGCCCTTGTCGCCTTCGCTGCGCCCGGCAGTCCGCCGCTCGCATTCCGCAAGCCACTGGTCGCGTTCGAACACCAACGGTGCGGCCGCTGCCGGACCGCCGGGATACGGTGCATACCCCTGCTGTAGGTAAGGACCGCGCTGGACCGCATCGGGATACGGCGCCGGTCGCTCGATCCGGCGGGTGCGCGTGATCGTCTCCACCCCGTCGGGACCGACCGTGTATTCCTCCTCGAACAGCTGCTGTCGGGTCGTCTGCGGAACCGGCACGGGCGGAACCGTGCGAACTTCGGGCGGACCGGGCTGAACCGGCACCGGCAGCGGCGGAAGCTCATCCTGCGCGAGCGCGGGCGCGGCGAGTCCCAGAGCCGGGAGCGCAATGGCCAGGCCGGACATGGCGCGGAGCGGGTGGCGACGTTTCGACATGGAATTCCCCCAGGACTTGGACGCGTGGCAGTGCCGAATCGCACCGCAGGTTGCACATTTCGTTAGCTAAATGTTTACCACTCCGCCGGGCGAGCGACCAAGCCGGGCCTTGCCCCTGTCTCGTTTCGGGGCGTTTGAGCGCGACAGGGTGTGCGCGTCAGATACGGTTCGAAAGCAGCGCCGCCAGCTGCTCGAGCCCTTCGGCGTCCGCCGGGGAAAAGCGCGCCGGGCTGGGGCTGTCGAGATCGATCACGGCGATCACCTCGCCTTCGCGCACCACCGGCACGACCAGCTCCGATCGGCTGGCGGCGTCGCAGGCGATGTGGCCGGGGAAGGCGTGCACGTCTTCGACCAGCTGGGTTTCGCCCGATTGCGCCGCCACGCCGCACACGCCGGCCCCGATCGGGATCCGGATGCAAGCGGGCCGCCCCACGAACGGGCCGAGCACCAGTTCGCGTCCGCCCGATTTCGCCTCGCCCACGCGGTAGAACCCCGCCCAGTTGAGATCGGGCACGAATTCCCGAATCAGCGCCGCGACATTGGCCATGTTGGCGACTGCATCGGGCTCGTCGGCGGTGAGCGCATCGGCGGCGTCGACCAGCTGGCGATAGCGCTCCGCTGTGTCGAGACCGGTTTCGGGTTGGAAATCGTACATCGCTCAACCCCTTGGCGCGAACGCCCTGTTGCCGCAAGCTCCGGCGCGGCTTATCTCGGCGGACATGGCTATTCTTCGCAAACTCGCAATCGCCCTGGTCGTCTTTCTCGCGATCGCCGGAATCGGCTTCTACGTCCTGTCGCGTGGTGACACCGCGGACCTTTCGGTCGAGGCGGTTGCCGGGACCGACCCGACCCTGCAGGAACCCGAAGCGGAGAGCTTTCCCACGGTGCAGATCGCCACGCCGGTCGGCTGGGGGCAGGACCAGCTGCCCGACGCCGCCGAAGGCCTGACGGTCAACCGCTTCGCCGATGGGCTGGATCATCCGCGTGTGCTCTATGCGCTGCCCAACGGCGACGTGCTGGTGACGCTGACCCGCGCACCCGAAGAGGAACAGGGCGGCGGTATCATGGACACGATCCGCGGCTGGGTCGCCTCCTACCTGTTTTCGCAGGCCGGCGCGGCCGGGACGTCGCCCAACCAGATCGTGCTGCTGCGCGACGCCGATGGCGACGGTGTGGCCGAAGTGAAGACGGTGATCCGCGAGGAGGGGCTCGATTCCCCTTCGGGCATGAGCTGGCATGACGGCACGCTCTATGTCGCCAATCACAACGCCGTGCTCGCCTTCGACTACGCGCTGGGAAGCGACAAGGTGAGCGGCGAACCGCGCAAGCTGATGGATCTGCCTCCGGGAGGCGGTCACTGGATGCGCAACGTGGAAATTCACCCGGACGGCGACCGGCTATTCGTCGCGGTCGGATCGGTCAGCAATATCGGCGAAAGCGGAATGGCGGTCGAAGAAGGCCGGGCGATGATCTGGGAATACAATCTCGAGACCAATCGCCAGCGCAAGTTTGCCGAGGGGCTGCGCAATCCCAACGGCATGGATTTCAGCCCGTGGAGCGGAGAACTGTGGACCACGGTGAATGAGCGCGACATGCTCGGATCCGACCTGGTGCCCGATTACCTCACCAACGTTCCGGTCGGCGCGCATTACGGCTGGCCGTGGATCTACTTCAAGGACAATTTCGATCGCCGGGTCGATGCGCCGATGCCGGCCTATCTGCAGGAATATACCCGCAAGCCCGAATTCGCGATGGGTCCGCACGTCGCCGCGCTTGGGCTGGTGTTCAGCCGCGAAGGCCACCGGATGGGCGGCCGCATGGCGAGGGGGGCGTTCATCGCTCGCCACGGCTCGTGGAACCGCAAGCCGCCCTCGGGTTACGACGTGGTCTATGTCGCGTTCGACGAACGCGGGAACCCCACCGGCAAGCCTCAGCCGGTGCTGACCGGATTCCTCAATGCCGACGGCACCACCAAGGGGCGCCCGACCTGGGTCGAGTGGGCGGGCGATGGATCGCTGCTGGTGTCGGACGATACCGCCGGGATCATCTGGCGTGCGGTCGCGCCCGGCGCCGAACCCGGCGCGGCGATTGCACGGGTAAGGGGCAATGCCCTGCCGCCGCAGCGCGAGCTGCGCGATCCGCGGGCGACTTTCGAAGAGGATTACCTGCGCCGCCAGTCGCAGCAATAGCGGCTGCCAGAGGGGCGTGGCCTCGGCTCGCCCGGTCGGCAGCGCTGCTACTTGCACTTGCTGTCGAAGATGCGCCCCATCAGGTCGATGACGTATTGATACGCCGTTCGCCCGGAAAGATTGCCGCGCGCGATCGACCAGGCAAGTGCGTCCTCTTCGTCCACTTCCAGTTTCAGCGGATCGGTGTAGGCGCGAACCATGTCGAGGTAGGCTTCCCGGTCGCACGGATGAAAGCCGAGCCTCAACCCGAACCGGTCGGCAAGCGCCAGAGCATTGTCGCGCTCGTCGCGCTCGTGCAGTGCGTTCGCTCCGTCTGCCTCGCGGGCGACAATCGAGCGGCGATTGGAGGTCACGGCAACCAGCAGATTTGGCGGACGTGCCACCGCTCCGCCATCAAGCAGGCTGCGCAGCATCAGGTTTTCGCGCATGTCATCCTGGCCAAAGCCGAGATCGTCGAGGAACAGGATGAACCCTCGATGCTGAGCTGCGAGAAGCTCGATCAGCTGCGGCAGAGTCGCAAGCGAAGGAGAGAGATATTCGACCAGCGCGATCTCGCCTCCGCTGACTTCATGCGCTTCTGCTGCGGCAGCGCGCACGAGCGACGATTTACCCATCCCGCGTGCGCCCCACAGCAACATGTCGTGGCACGGCATCAATCTCCCGAACCGCTCCAGATTGGCCACGACCGCCCGCTTCTGCTCGTCGATCCCGCGCAACACGTCGAGCGAAGTCGCGTTGGGCGAGGCAATGCCGCGAATCTCCACCAACGGGTCGGGCCATTCCACCGCTCGCACGCGCTCCCCATCCCAGACATAGGCGGGGGACTCATTCCAATCGACCGGCGGCGTGACGGCAGGTGCCAGGCGCTCCAGCGCGTCGGCGATTCTCTCGATCGGATCGCGAGGTTCGGTCATAGTTGCGCCGCGCAACCCTGCATCGCTCAGCCTGCGAGCTTTTCGACGGGGAGGGTGTAGAGCAGATCGGCCCCGGCGGTTGCGCCCGCCTTAAGCCCGTGGGCTTCGGGGACGATCCGGTCGAGGAAAAACCGCACCGTGACCGGCTTGGTCTCGGCGAGCGAGGGTGCCGCGCCATTCGCGACCGCCTGCGCCTGTTTCATCAGCTGCCATCCCGCAACCGCCACGGCCGCCATGGTGCAGAACGGGACGCTGCCGGCAAGCCGATCGTCGAAGCTCGCCTCATCGCGCATCCAGCGCGCGATATTGGCACAATCGTTGGCGAGCGCGGTGAGGCTGGCTTCGCCCGAAGCATCGCGCGCGATGTCCTCGAACAGCGCGATCATCGCTTCGCCGCCATCGAGGCCGAGTTTGCGGGTGACGAGGTCTGCGGCCTGGATGCCGTTGGTGCCTTCGTAGATCGGGGCGATCCTGGAATCGCGCCAGTGCTGCGCCGCGCCGGTCTCCTCGACAAAGCCCATTCCACCGTGGACCTGGATTCCGATCCCGGCGACTTCGACGCCGGCATCGGTGCCCCACGCCTTGACCAGCGGGACTAGGATATCGGCTCGGTGCTTGGCCGCCTCATTGCCGATCGTGCCGCGATCGACCTGTCCGGCGCAGTAATACAGCAGCGCGCGCACGCCCTCGGTCAGCGCCTTCATCCGCAGGATCATGCGACGCACGTCGGGATGCTCGATGATCGCCACCGGGTTCTTGTCGGGCGAGCCGGCGCGCGCCGATTGCACCCGGTCGATGGCATAGGCCAGCGCCTGCTGCGTCGCGCGCTCGGCGATCTGGTTGCCCTGGTTGCCGACATTGATCCGCGCGTTGTTCATCATCGTGAACATCGCCATCAGGCCGCGATTGGGCTCACCGACCAGTTCGCCGACGCATCCGCCATTGTCGCCATAGGACATGACGCAGGTCGGCGAGGCGTTGATGCCGAGCTTGTGCTCGAGGCTGACGCAGCGCAGATCGTTGCGGTTGCCGAGCGAGCCGTCTTCGTTGACGTGATACTTGGGCACGAGGAACAGCGAGATGCCGCGCGAGCCCTCGGGCGCATCGGGCAGGCGTGCGAGGACGAGGTGGATGATGTTCTCGGCGAGTTCGTGCTCGCCCCAGGTGATGTAGATTTTCTGGCCCTGGATCAGGTACTTGCCCGCATGCTCGCCCGTCTCGACAGGCGTTGCGGTCGAGCGCAGCGCGCCGACATCGCTCCCGGCGGCGGGTTCGGTGAGGTTCATCGTCCCCGACCATTTGCCGCTGACCAGATCGGGCAGGTATTTGGCCTGCTGGTCCTTGCTGCCATGGTGTTCGAGCGCCTCGATCGCGCCGACCGACAGCATCGGCAGCAGGTTGAACGCCATGTTCGCCGCGCCAAGATTTTCGAGCACGTTGCAGGCGAGCGTGAACGGCAGGCCCTGTCCGCCGAATTCCTCCGGTGAGGCGATCGCGTTCCAGCCCTGCTCGACATAGGCGTCATAGGCTTCCTTGAACCCGTCGGGCAGGCGGACCACGCCGTTTTCGAGCTTTGCCCCTTCGAGATCGCCGATCCGGTTGAGCGGTGCGAATTCCCCCGCCGCGAATTGTCCGACTCCCTCGACGATCGCTTCGACCAGATCGGGCTCGGCATGCGCGAATTTCTCCGACTGGGCAAGTTCCTCGATCCCGGCATTGACGCGGATGGCGAGCAGCTGGTCCTGGGTCGGCGGAGTGTAGGGTGTCACGGGCGAATCTCGTCCTTGTCTGTGGTGTCCGGCAATGCGGGGGTGCGCGTTTTGCTTGGCAGCGCCTAGGTTAGAATATAGCGCGCCTGGGATGAGCGGCAAGAACGTTACGGAAGTGCTGCCGGCCGACGCCGATGGAATCGCGCGGGCGGCACGAATCCTCGAATCCGGTGGGCTGGTCGCGGTGCCGACCGAAACCGTCTACGGGCTCGCCGCGCGCGCCGACAGCGCCGAAGCCGTGGCGAAGATCTACGCCGCCAAGGGCCGCCCCGATTTCAACCCGCTGATCGTGCACGTCCGCGACCTGGAGCAGGCCCTGTCGCTGGCCGAGTTCGACGAGCGCGCGCTCGATCTGGCCGAACGGTTCTGGCCCGGCCCGCTGACGCTGGTCCTGCCGCTGCGGGCCGATGCCCGGGTGACGAAAGCGGTGACTGCCGGGCTTCCCACGATCGCGCTGCGACAGCCCTCGCACCGGGTAATGCGCGATGTGCTTTCCCATACCGGCTTTGCGCTGGCGGCGCCTTCGGCCAACCGCAGCGAGGAAATCAGCCCGACCTGTGCCGAACATGTGACGGCCTCGCTCGGAAACGATTGCCCGCTGGTGCTCGACGGAGGGTCCAGTACGAAAGGGCTCGAATCGACCATCGTGTCCCTGCGCGAAGGCGGGCGCTGGTCGCTCTTGCGGCCCGGGCCGGTGACGCTGGAAACCCTCAATCGCCTGCTGGGCGCCGATGCGCATGTCGATCAGGATGCGATCGAAGCGCCCGGCCAGCTCGAACGGCACTATTCGCCGGGCAAGCCGCTGCGGCTGAGCGCGAAGGTCGCCGAAGACGGCGAATTCCTGATCGGGTTCGGCGCGATTGCCGGTGACTGCAATCTGTCACCCTCGGGCGATCTCAACGAAGCCGCTGCACGGCTCTACGAATGCCTGCATCTGGGCGCGAATTCGGACATGCCGCGGATTGCGGTCGCACCGGTGCCCTACGGCGAAGTCGGGATGGCGATCAACGACCGGCTGAGGCGCGCGGCAAGCCAGCCCGACTAATCGTCCTCCGGTTCGGCCGGGATCGTCGGCAGGGTTTGCCGCAGCTCGGCATAGGTCGCCCGCGCCGCGTCGCAGGCGGCATCGTCACCGTCGCGACACCGCGTGATCTCCTGGTCATAGCGCCGTTCCAGCGTGCCGAGCCGTTCCTCGCGCTTGCGGATTTCGCGCCCGCGCTTCTCGTCGGCTTCCGACTGGCTGGTGGTGGCGAGATCGACCGCCTTGCTTCCGACCCTGACCGGTGCCGTCACGACTTCGGCGGCGGTGCGCACCAGGCATGCGGATAGCGCGAAACTGCCGATGCAAACGAACAAGGGGGCTGCGATCCGCATGCCCCCTTTTCGCCTGACGGGATTCGCTTGGCAACCGGCGTTGCGCCGCGCCTATTCCTCGGCGGCGGCATCCGCTGCGGTTTCGCTTGCATCCGGCTCAGCCGCGGCGGTCGCAGCTGGACGGCAGCTCAGCGAGCCCGATCCGGCTGTTTCGACCGAGCAGGTAGCACTCCCGGTGACGACGACATTGCCCGATCCGGCGATCTCCGCATCGACCGTGCCGTCGGAGGCGAGGGCGACATTGCCCGATCCGGCTATTTCGACCGTGACCGTATCGGCGGTGAGTTCGGCCAGCTTGACGTCACCCGATCCGGCTATTTCGACCGAAAGCATCTTTGCGGTGCCTGCGGCGGTGACTTCGCCCGACCCCGCGATTTCGATCGCGAGCTTTTCGGCTTCGACATTCTTGATCGTCACATCGCCCGAACCGGCGATCTCGATCACGGCCTCGCTCGCGACACCATCGGCTTCGATCGTGCCGCTTCCCGCGATCGCCAGAGTGCTCGCCGCAGGCATGCCAACCCGCACGATCGCTTCGCCCGACCCATCGAAGATCTTGCGATCGCGAGCGATGACAAGCCGGTTTTCGTCGCGATCGAAACGCAGCGCTTCGCCCGCTGCGGCGTCGCCTTCGAGAGTAATCGTCAGGGTTTCGCTCTCGGTGATGATCACCCGGTCGGGTCCGGCCAGTTCGAGCTTGGTCGGCGGCGGCCCCGACATGTCGAATTCCGCCAGCGGGACACCGGAAACCTCGTCCCAGTCATCCATGTAGGCACACCCCGAGAGCGCGGCACCCAATGCGAGCGCGGCGAGGGGAGCGATATTCTTCGCCAACCAGCGGACCATGTGAAACCTCCGTTATTCCCAAACCAGTGCGTATTGGTGACATAATACACCAAGCCTGTCTACGCAACCGGGGGAAACGGCGGTCGGTCCGTCCGCATCGGCGGTCGGTCGAATCAGAAAGGGCCGCCCTGCGGGGCGGCCCTTGCTGGTGACGATCCGTGATCGGACGACCTATTTGTCGTCGTCGTCGTTGTCGTAATATTGCGGCGCGTGCTCGCGCAGCACGGCGAGGATCTTCTCGAGTGCAGTCGCCTCGTCGGTTTCTTCCATCGCCGCGAGTTCGCGAGCGAGACGGCTCGAAGCCGCTTCGAAGATCTGCCGCTCAGAATAGCTTTGCTCGGGCTGGTCTTCCGGGCGGAACAGGTCGCGGGTCACTTCGGCGATCAGGACGATCTCGCCCGAATTGATCTTTGCCTCGTATTCCTGTGCGCGGCGCGACCACATGGTGCGCTTGACCTTCGGCTTGCCCTTGAGCGTTTCCATCGCATCCTTCAGGGTCTTGTCCGACGACAGCTTGCGCATACCGATCGACTCGACCTTGTTGAGCGGGACGCGCAGCGTCATGCGCTCCTTTTCGAACCGCAGGACATACAGTTCGAGCTGCATTCCGGCGATTTCCTCGCTCTGCAGTTCGATGACACGACCGACGCCGTGCTTGGGGTAAACAACGTAATCTCCGACCGTGAAGGCGGGCGCATTGCTAGCCATGCGAGTTCCTTTCCTGGGGCTTCCCAGCAGCGGACAGGGGGCGAATCATCCCGCAGGCCGGAGCCTCGGCGTGCGAGGTCGGGCACCGTGTCGTAACCGTCCGGTTATGTTGCTACTGGTCTGAAGCCTTTCTGCTTTTCGTCACCAACGCCGGGACCAACCGACGCGGTTGATCCATTATATAACATACTCGCAACAATATTGCGAGTCGAAGCTTGCGAGTTCCGTTCGCAGCTGGCGGGGCATGTCAAGGGCGTATGTCGCAGTGAGCGGCCAGTGCGTCGGCAAAAACGGTTCGATGTCCTGGCGAAGATGCGGGACCTGCTGCGAAGCGCGCCGTCGCCGCGCCCGCGGGGCTAATCGCCCTCGCCAGGCTCCGCGCTGAAATACTTCTCGAACTTGCCCTTCTCGCCCTTGTGCTCGTCGGCATCGGCGGGCGGTTCCTTCTGGCTCGTGATGTTCGGCCACTCGGCAGAAAACTTGGTGTTGAGCTCGAGCCACTTCTCCAGCCCGTCCTCTGTATCGGGCAGAATCGCTTCGGCCGGGCATTCCGGTTCGCACACGCCGCAATCGATGCATTCGCTGGGATTGATGACCAGCATGTTCTCGCCTTCGTAGAAGCAATCCACCGGGCACACTTCGACACAGTCGGTATACTTGCAGCGGATGCAGTCATCGGTGACGACGTAAGTCATTGGGCGTCTTTCGGTTCAAATGGCGCGATTCGAAGCGCTGCTATGGCGATTTAGCCGGTGCGGTCAACCTCACGATAATGCGACTTGGCCAGCGCGGGCGAGGCACGCCGATCGGGCAGCGACACAACCTCGATAATGCGAATCTCGTTCCCGATCATCAGGGTCAGGACATCGCCGATACCGACATTCTCGCTGGGCCGCAGCACATGTTTTCTGTTGCAGCGTAAAGTGCGCGTCGCGATCATCGCCCGGGCTATCGAGCGGGTGCGGGCGAACCGCAGATAGACGAGCAGCCGGTCGATCCGGATCGCTGGCGGCCCGGGCACGCTCACGCGCTTGCGCTCATCCGCCCAGCAGGTCCGCCAGACCATCGAAGGCGCCGGTGCTGCGCGCCGGGCCGGTGTCGGGCCTCGGGCCGCGAGGCTTGTCGCCGTGCCTGCGGGGCGGTTTCGCGCCTTTGCCCTGCCCTTTGCCCTGACCCTTGCCTTGCGATCTGCCGGCCCGGCGATCGGGCTTGCCGACTCGATCGGGGCGTCTCGGCCGCCAGGTCCAGCTGTCGGGCGCGGGCGGGCCGTATGCGCCGTCGGGCAGGGCGCGCGCGCGCTGCAGGCGGAAGCCTGCGCTGCCGAGCAGCCGCCGCGCGTTCTCCTCCTCGAGCCCGATCGACACCGGCAGCGCCAGGTCGAGCCGGAAGCGCGGATGGCGGTCCTTTGTGGCACCAGTGGCCTTGGCTCTCGCCTCGAACCCGCCGCGCAGGATCTTCTCGGCCAGGTCGACGCGGATGATCTGGCTGCCGGCGGGCCGATATCCGGCGGGCAGGCGACTGCTTTCGGCAAGCACCGGCAGCATCGCCGGTTCGAGCGGGCGCGGGTCGAGCCCCAGCGCGTGCAGCAGCTGGCGCGGCGCGGGCTTGAGCAAGTCGCGCGCGAAGACGTCGAGCGCACCAAAGGTCACGCCGAGCTTGCGCAGGAACGGCCGCATTTCCTTGGGCAGGTGCTGGAGCCCGGCCTTTTCGCGGCTCACCACCCCGCGCGCATCGATCAGCGTGATCAGCAGCGCGCGCGCCTGCGATCCGGCCTCCGGATCGAGCGCCGCCGCAGCGAGCTTGCGCAAGGGCGCGAGTGGTTCGAGCTGCTGTTCCAGCCATGTCAGCAGACCGGCTTCGAGCTCCGCACGCGGCGCTTCGGCCAGCATGGAAATTTCGCGCGCGAGTTCCAGCCGCACCGTACCGAAATCGTCGGTCAGGACGATGTCCGCCAGCGGCTTGTTCTGCCAGCAGATTTTCCCCGATGCGATGGCGAGCTCTCCCAGCCCGTCGCCCATCAGCCATTTCGCGCGCTGCGCCAGGATCGCCGGCATTGCCTTCTCACCTGCCGCCAGCAGCATCTTGCGATCCGCGACGGTGGCATCGGGATCGACCGCGAAGCGGAACCCGTCGAGCCGACCGATCGCCTCCCCTTCGACCGTCACTTGGCCATCGGGCTCGAGCGTGACGGGCAGCGCGCTGGCATCTTGTCCCAGGGATTTCATCAGTATCGTCGTCCTTCGGTTGACAAAACGCTCGGTCAGTCGCGCATGCAGCGCATCGGAAAGCTTCGCTTCGACCGCGCGCGCCCGCGCCGCCATCTCGTCGCGCGCCAGCACCCAGTCGGGCCGCTGGCAGATATACGCCCAGGATCGGATCGCGGCTATCCTCCCCTGCAGCGTGTCGATATCGCCCTGCATCCGGTCGAGTTCGGCAATCCGTGCCGCGACGAAATCCGCGCCGAGATAGCCCTGCTGGAGGTCTTGCCACAACCGCGCGACGAACCGGGCATGCGGATCGACGCCGACCTGGCGGAAATCGGGCAGCGAACATGCCTCCCAAAAACGCCGCACCGATCCCGCGCCGCGCACGGTCCCGCCAATCGGATCGTTCGCCAGCCGCTTCAGCACGGCAAGGTCGATTGATTCCGGAGCAGGGCGAAGCACATCGTGCTGCGGCTTGCTTTCAAGATCGCCAATCAGGACGTCGAGCGTATCGAAGCGCGGCTCGGCCTCGCGCCAGAACAGGTGCGTGAGCGGAGCGAAATGGTGCTCCTCGATCGCGTAGACTTCCTCGTCGGTGAATTCGAGCGGAGCGCCCGAGCGATCGCCGCCGCCCGCGAGGGTGCCGAATGTGCCGTCGCGCTGGTGCCTCCCGGCGCGCCCGGCGATCTGCGCCATCTCTGCCGGGGTCAGCCGCCGTTTGCGCCGGCCGTCGAACTTGGTGAGCGCGGCGAAGGCGACATGGTCGAGATCGAGATTGAGCCCCATGCCGATTGCATCGGTGGCGACGATATAGTCGACTTCACCATTCTGGAACAATTCGACCTGCTTGTTGCGCGTTTCCGGTGAAAGCGCGCCCATCACCACCGCCGCGCCTCCGCGAAAGCGCCGCAAAGCCTCGGCCATGGCGTAGACCTGCTCGACCGAGAAGGCGACGACGGCACTGCGCGGCGGCAGGCGCGACAGCTTGGTCGATCCGGCATGCGTGAGCGTCGAGAAGCGCGGACGCTCGACCATTTCGGCGCGGGGGATCAGCGCCCTGACGATCGGTTCGAGCGTCGCCGAACCGAGGATCATGGTTTCCTCGCGCCCGCGCGCATGCAGCAGCCGGTCGGTAAAGATGTGCCCGCGTTCCGGATCCGCGCCGATCTGCGCCTCGTCGACCGCCACGAAGGCATGAGGCCCGCTCTTTCCGGCGCCCAGTCGATCCATCGCCTCGGCAGTGCAGCAGAAATAGCGCGCGTCGGGCGGTTCGATGCGCTCTTCGCCGGTAATCAACGCAACCGCCTTGTCGCCCTTGATCCCGCGCACCCGGTCGTAGACCTCGCGCGCCAGCAGTCGCAGCGGAAAGCCCATCATGCCGCTCGAATGCCCGCACATCCGCTCGATCGCGAGATGGGTCTTGCCGGTATTGGTCGGGCCCAGAACGGCTCGCACGGTGCTGTCGGAAGAAGCGGTGTTCACCGGCGCGCTTGTGTCAAACTTGCCCGACAGAGGCAATGGCGCGACCGGCACTGGACGCTTGCCGGACCGACGCAAAACACCCTATCGCGCGCTGGACTCGTCTGGTCGCTTGGTTAACGGCAAGTTTACCTTGATCGGGCAGAGCGGAAGGCCGAAAATAGCCGGACGAAGGACTTGTGCGCGCAGGGGCGGCACGTGCGGGGAAGCGGATTGGATAAAACAAGCGAAACGAAGCGGGACCAGGACGGCACGGACGATTCCGTGTCTTCCACCTCGCTCGCCCCCTATTTCCGCAATGCGGCACGGCATGCGCCGCCCACCAGGCCGCAGGTCTACAAGCGCCAGGCCCTCGCGCGGGTGCGCGGTTTCAGCGATCGCTACGACGAGTGGAAGCTTTCGGTCGGAACGTGGTTCGACCGGCTCGACCTCGCTCCCGACCTTGCCGAAAACATCGGCAGCCGCCGCTGGTTTCGCGGGCTCGGGACGATGCTGGGCCTCGGCGCAGCTGCGTTGGCGTTCTGGCCCAGCTGGACGCCGCTCGAAGCGCGCCCGGCCATGCCGCAGGGCGAGGAAATCCGCGACGAGTTTCGCAGCCAGATGATCATGCCGCTGGCGCTCGGCGCCGATAGCGGGCGGCGAATGGGTCCGACAGCGCAGGTCAAACCGCTCGCCAGCGCCCCCGAACGCCCGCAGATCGAGCTGGTCGCGACGCTTGCCGACGGCGACAGTTTCGCAGCCATGTTGCGCCGCGCCGGCGTGGCAGGCGGCGACATCGGCCGGGTCAGCGCGCTGATCGGCGAAGCGATGTCGCTGTCCGAAATCATGCCCGGCACGCAGATGGACATCACGCTCGGCCGGCGCCCCGGCCCAGGCGCGCCGCGCCCGCTCGATGCACTTGCGTTCCGAGCCCGGTTCGATCTTGAACTCCAGGTCAAGCGTCCCGGCGAAAATGGCGAAGGGCCGCTCACGCTCGAGCGCAAGGTCATTCGCGTCGACGACACCCCGTTGCGCCTGCGTGGCCCGGTCGGATCGAGCCTCTACCGCTCGATGCGCGCCGCCGGGGTTCCCGCCAGCGCGGTCCAGGATTACCTGCGCACGGTCGACGAACATCTCGATCTCGATCGCGAAGTGCGCTCGACCGACGAATTCGATATCGTCATCGCCTATCGCCGCGCGGCCACCGGGGAACGCCAGGCCGGGCAGCTGCTGTTTGCCGGGATCGACCGGGGGGGCAAGCCGCGGACCCAGCTGATGCGCTGGGGCAGCGAGGGCCGCTTTTTCGAAGCTTCCGGCGTGGGCGAGCAGCGCCGCGGCCTGCTGGCTCCGGTACCCGGCGCGATATCGTCGCGCTACGGCATGCGGCGCCACCCGATCCTGGGCTACCGCAGGATGCACGCTGGGCTCGATTTCCGCGCCGGGCGCGGCACCCCGATCGTGGCGGTGACCGACGGTCAGGTCGTATCGGCCGGTCGCGCGGGCGGCTGCGGAATCGCGGTCAAACTCTCGCACGGCAACGGGCTTCAGACCCGCTATTGCCACATGAGCCGGATGGCAGTGAGCAGCGGGCAGAGCGTGCGGCGCGGCCAGGTGATCGGCTATGTCGGATCGACCGGGCTTTCGACCGGGCCGCACCTGCACTACGAAATGTATCGCAACGGGCAATCGGTCAATCCGGCCAGCGTTTCGTTCGTCACCCGCTCCCAGCTCGAAGGCACCGAACTGCTCGATTTCCGCCAGCAATTGATTCGGCTGCGCGAGATCGAACCGGGCGCGGCGCTCGAGGATCTCGAGGTGTTGCAATCCGAGAAAGATGAGCCGGAGCGCGAGATCGAGAAGATCGACAGCCGTCAGGCGCTCCGCTGACGCCCGGTCACAGGTGCGATTGCGCGACCTTTGAAATTGCGGCAACACACCGCGCCATGACTGGCAGCTATCCCAACACCCGCCTGCGCCGCACCCGCGCACACGGCTGGAGCCGCGCGCTCCACCGCGAAACTGTGTTGACTCCTGCGGACCTGATCTGGCCGTTGTTCGTCACCGAGGGTGACGGCGTGGAAGAGCCGATCGCCACCCTGCCGGGCGTCTCGCGCTGGTCGGTCGACGGGATCGTGGCGCGGGCAAGGGAAGCGGTGGATCTCGGCATTCCGGTCGTGGCGCTGTTCCCCAACACGCCCGCAGGCCGGCGCTCCGACGACGGCGCCGAGGCGCACAATCCCGACAATCTTATGTGCCGCGCGATTCGGGCGATCAAGGACGCCTGCGGCAACGATATCGGCGTGCTGACCGATGTCGCGCTCGATCCCTACACCAGCCACGGGCAGGACGGGCTGCTCGATGCCAGTGGCTACGTCACCAACGACGAAACCGTCGCGGCATTGGTCGACCAGGCGATCAACCAGGCCGAGGCCGGGGCCGACATCATCGCCCCGTCGGACATGATGGACGGCCGCATCCACGCGATCCGGATGGCGCTGGAGATGGGCAATCACCCCAACGTCCAGATCATGAGCTATGCCGCGAAGTATGCGAGCGCGTTCTACGGACCGTTTCGCGATGCCGTGGGCTCGGGCGGGCTGCTGAAGGGCGACAAGAAGACCTACCAGATGGACCCGGCCAACGGCGACGAGGCCCTGCGCGAAGTCGAACTCGACATTGCGGAAGGAGCCGACAGCGTCATGGTCAAGCCCGGGCTCGCATATCTCGACATCATCTACCGGGTGAAGCAGGCGTTCGGCGTCCCCGTCTTCGCGTACCAGGTGAGCGGCGAATACGCGATGATCGAGGCCGCGCAGGCAGCCGGCGCGGGCGACCGCGATGCGTTGCTGATGGAAAAGCTGATCGCGTTCAAGCGCGCCGGGTGCAACGGCGTGCTGACCTATCACGCGCCGGTTGCCGCGCGCCTGCTCGATGGCTGACTTCCGGACGGAAACCGAACGACTGATCCTGCGCGACTGGCGCGAGGCGGATTGGGCGCCGTTCTGGGGGGCACCAACACGCCCACTGTCATGCGGTGGCTTGGCGGAGTGATGGACGACGAGGCCATGGCGAAAAGCCGCATCCGCATGGAGGGCTATCGCGCGCAGTTTGGCCACACGTTCTGGGTGGTCGAGCGCAAAGCCGACGGCGCGGTGCTGGGCTTTTGCGGGCTCAAGCGCTGCACCGAGGAAGCCGGCCCGCTGGGCATGATGGAAGCGGGCTGGCGGCTGCGCGAAGATGCATGGGGCAAGGGCTATGCAAAGGAAGCCGCCGAAGCGACCCTCGACCTGGGTTTCACGCGCTTCGATGCCGACGAGATCATTGCCCTGACGGTCGAGAAGAACACCGCGAGCTGGGGGCTGATGCTGCGGCTGGGCATGGAGCGCCGCCGCGACCTCGATTTCGGCCAGACGCACTGGTCCGGCACCGAGCGCGACACCATCGTGCATGCGATCACCCGCCGGCAATGGCAGGCGCGGCATGGGTGATCTCGTGCTCGAAACCGAGCGGCTCGTGTTGCGAAAGATCGACGAAGACGATGCCGCGTTGCAATTCAGGATACTCAACACGCCAGCGGTCATGCGCCACCTTGGCGGAGTGAAGGAATTGCACGAGATCGAGGCCAAGCACGCCCGGGCGATGGCCAGCTTTGCGCGCGAGGGCTTCGGTTTCATGATGATGATCGAGAAAGCCCATAACGGTCTTCCCGGCGGCGAGCTGGTCGGTCATTGCGGGATCAAGCGGGTCGACAATCCGCTCGCCCCCAATGGCGGCGATCACGAGATCGGCTGGCTGGTGCGCGAGGACCGCTGGCGACGCGGCTACGCTTTCGAGGCGATGGAAGCGGTGATCGAGTGGGGCTTCGGCCGGGTCGGAGCGCCGCACCTGGTGGCGCTCACCTGCGAGACCAACACCGGAAGCTGGCGGTTGATGGAAAAGCTCGGCATGGTCCGCCGGAAGGATCTCGACTTCGTCGATCCGGCTTTTCCGGACAAGGACAATCCGACCATCCAGTATTCGATCACCAAGGCTCAATGGGAGGAGCGCACATGTACCGCCCCGGCGTGAACATTATCCCGATCCACGGCAAAACCCCGCGCATCCACGACACCGCCTTCGTCGCGCCCGGCTGCACGATCATCGGCGATGTCGAGATCGGGGCGGGCAGCTCGATCTGGTACAATTGCGTGCTGCGCGCCGACGTGTCCTCGATCACGATCGGGGAGCGCACCAATGTCCAGGATGGCAGCGTGCTGCATTGCGATCCGCCGCGTCCGGGTGATCCCGACGGGTCGCCGCTGGTGATCGGCGACGACGTGCTGATCGGCCACATGGCGATGGTGCATGGCTGCACGATCCGCGATCGCGGGTTCGTCGGTCTGGGCGCGATCGCGATGAACAAGTCGGTAATCGGTTCGGACGCGATGCTGGCGGCGGGCGCGATGCTGACCGAAGGCAAGGTGATGGAAGACCGCATGCTATGGGCCGGTCGACCCGCCAAACCGATGAAGGAACTGTCCGATGCGGCGATCGCGGGAATGCGGATGGGGGTCGCGCATTATGCGGAGAACGCCAGGCATCACGCGCTCGCCGTGTTCGAATGCGGGTTGAAGTGAGCGCCGCGCAAAGTTGACACACCTGACACTGTGTCAGGCACGATTGCGCGCGCATATTCCTTTTCCGCTAATGGTTTGAGCCGAAAAAGCGAAGTTGACACTTCTCCAACCCGAAACACGGTCGGGGATGCGATTTTCAAAGAGCCGCGCGGATTATGGCGCGCGGCCGGCGTGTAGGAAAGCGCGTCAGGCGGTCGCGGGCTGGCGCATGTAGCGCAGCATGTAGGGCACGAAGTCGATCTTGCCGATTGCCAGCCCTTCCTTTCGCAGGATCGCATAGGCGGTGGTGAGGTGGAAATAGAACTGCGCCAGCGCCCAGTCGCGGACGTATTCCTGCGCATTGAGATCAAACGTCATGCCATTGGGCAGGACCAGTTCGATCGCGGCGTCGTCCGCGACAAAATCGAGCTTGCTCCACTCCTCGATGGCCTTTCGCCTCGTCGCGATCCATTCGCGCGCTTCGGCGAGAGTGCCGGGGTTCTCTTCGGTCGAAGTGAACGCGATGCCGGCCAGCCGCGCGACCGCTTCGCCGGGCATGTTGCAGAGAAACCGGACCTGAACCGAAAGATCATGCATGTCTTCGGCCAGCTTCGCGCCCAGCAGCGCATCCCCCTGCGGGTCGGCTTCTGCTTTCGCCAGCAGCCCGTCGAGCGCAGCCAGCATCTGGCTCCAGACCGGTACGATTTGTTCCTTGATCGACATCGCGATTCTCCCGTTTCAAATTGAAACCTAAAGGAGTGGAGAGAAAAGGCAAGCGCGACTATGCACTCGTCATGGCGAGCCGCAGGCGAAGCAATCCATCACCCAACCTTTCGCCGACTTGACGCGCTGGTCGATGGATTGCCGCGTCGCCTCTTCGAGGCTCCTCGCAATGACGAATCTCTAATCCCGCACCAGCGCCCGCAGACTCTCGATCCGGTCGGCTTCGTGCACCGGCTTGTCCCAGCGGATGCGGTGGATGCGGGGGAAGCGCATGGCGAGGCCCGACTTGTGCCGTTTCGACGAATGGACGCTGTCGAACGCGACTTCGAACACGAGGCTACGCTCGACTTCGCGCACCGGGCCGAAGCGGTTGAGCGTCGTCTGCCGCACCAGCCGGTCGAGCTTTTTGAGTTCCGCGTCGGTGAAGCCCGAATAGGCCTTGCCCACCGGCAGCAGTTCCGCGCCCGCATCCGGGTCGCCGTCCCAGCAGCCGAAAGTGTAGTCGGAATAGAAGCTCGAGCGTTTGCCGCTGCCGCGCTGCGCATACATCAGCACCGCGTCGATCAGCAGCGGATCGCGCTTCCACTTGTACCACAGCCCGACCTTGCGCCCGGCGATATACGCACTGTCGCGGCGCTTGAGCATCAGCCCTTCGATCGCATCGTCGCGCGCGCCTTCGCGAATCTCGGCGAGGTGGTCGAAATCGCGCGCTTCGACGATGCTGGAGATATCGAATTGGCTGTCCGGCAAGCGCGGCATCAGCGTTTCGAGCGCGTCGCGGCGGAGGGTCCATGCGCGCTCGCGCAGGTCCTCGCCTTCGACGATGAGCGCGTCGTAGAGCCGTACGAAAGCCGGGAACTCGGCCAGCATTTTCTTGCTCACCGTCTTGCGCCCGAGCCTTTGCTGGAGCGCATTGAAACTCGCCGCGCCGCCTGCCTCTCCGCCCTGCGCCGAGCCGCGCACCAGCAACTCGCCATCGAGCACCGCATCGAGCGGCAGCACGTCGAGCAATTCCGGGAATGTCGCCGAGATATCGTCGCCCGATCGCGAATAGAGCCGTGTCTCTCCGCCCACGCGCACCAGCTGTACGCGGATGCCGTCCCACTTCCATTCGGCGGCATAGTCGGCGAGGTCGACCACCGTATCCTCGAGCGGATGCGCCAGCATGAACGGGCGAAAGCGCGGCATGTTGGCGACATCGGGCGGATCGCCGCCTTCGGCGGCCCAGTGAAACAGATCGGCATAGGGCGGGGAGAGCGCGTGCCAGTATTCCTCGACCTCCTCGACCGGAACCTCGAAGGCCAGCGCGAAGGCGGTCTTGGCGAGCCGCGCCGAAACGCCGATCCGCATGCCGCCGGTCGCCAGCTTGATCAGCGCGAACCGGCCGTTGGCGTCGAGCCGGTCGAGCAGCTTGGGCAGCTCGTTCGGCGCGGTGGCGCGGGTGAGGCCGGACAGCAGTTCGACCACCTGCGAAACGCTCGGTGGATCGTCGTCGACCTCACCTCCGGGCCACAACAGGCTCGCGGTCTCGGCCGTGTCGCCGACGAAATCGCGGCTCAGCGTCCACAGTACCGGATCGACCCGCTCCTTCATCAGGTTGCGGATCGTCGAGCTTTTCACCGCCGGAAAATCGAGCTCTCCGGTCAGCGCCGCCAGCGCCCAGCCGCGATCGGGATCGGGCGTTTCGCGCAAATACTCGGCGATAAGCGCAAGCTTGCGGTTGCGGCTGGTGGTGTAGACGAGGGTGTCGAGCAGGGCAGAGAAGCGTTTCACTCGTCTTCATCCTCACGACCCACCAATGCCAGCGCGCGCGCTTTGCGCTGGCCGAGTTCGCACCAGCGCAGCAGCGCTTCCTCGCGGCCGTGAGTGATCCACGTTTCCGCCGGGTCGACCTCGTCGATCGTGCGGGTCAGCTCGTTCCAGTCGGCGTGGTCGGAGATTACCAGCGGCAGTTGCACGTTGCGCTGGCGGGCGCGCTGGCGCACCCGCATCCAGCCGCTCGCCATCGCGGTGATCGGATCGGGCAGGCGGCGCGACCAGCGATCGTTGAGCGCGCTGGGCGGGCAGACGACGATGTGACCGCGCATGTCGTCCTTGTCGTGATCGCTGACCAGCCGCAGTTCGCCCAGGTCGACGCCGTGCTCTTCGTAGAGCCGGCACATCTTCTCCATCGCACCATGGAGGTAGATCTGCTCGACGTGACCCGCCGCGCGCAGTTCGGCGATCACCCGCTGCGCCTTGCCGAGCGCGTAGGCGCCGACGGCGACACACTGGTCCGGGTGATTGTTTAGAGCCGTCAGCAGCTTGCCGATCTCGTCCGCGATTGGCGGGTGCGTGAACAGCGGCAGGCCGAAGGTGGCCTCGGTGATGAAGATGTCGCACGGTGTCACTTCGAACGGCGCACAGGTGGGATCGGGCCGGCGCTTGTAATCGCCGGTGATGACCACGCGCTCGCCTGCATGTTCGAGCAGAATCTGCGCCGAGCCGAGCACATGGCCGGCGGGGATGTAGGTCGCCTCGACCCCGCCCGCGAGCCTGATCGTCTCGCCATATTCAACCGGCACGGCCCTGTGCGGGATTGCGCCCGCGTCGTCCTCGGCCCCGGTACGATAGCGCAGTTCCATGATCGCCAGCGTCTCGGGCGTGGCGATGGTCTCGCCATGCCCGCCGCGCGCATGATCGGCGTGGCCGTGGGTCACGAGCGCGCGCTCGACCGCGCGTCCGGGATCGACCCAGCAATCGGCGGGGACGATGTGCACGCCCCACGGTTCGGGCCGGATCCAGGAAAAGGGTGCGGTCATACAGGATCAACGAAAAGGGCGCGGGTGAGTTTCCTCAACCGCGCCCCCCTTTCGATTTCGCAGCGGTTCAGCTGTCCTTGTCGCTGTCCGAAGCTTCCGGCTTGGCATCGCCCTTTTGACCGGCATTCTTGGCCGGCGACGCCTTCTTCGCGGCGGGCTTCTTCTTCGCCGGAGCCTTGCGCTTGGGTTTCGCTTTCGGCGGGGCCGGAGTCAGCTCGAACGCGGGCTTGCCGTCCTTGATGCTGACATGCACCTCGCCGCCATCGGACAGCTTGCCGAACAGCAGCTCTTCGGCGAGCGGCTGCTTGATCCGCTCCTGGATCAGGCGGCTCATCGGGCGCGCGCCGTAGAGCTTGTCGTAGCCCTTGTCGGCCAGCCAGCTCCGCGCGTCGCTGTCGAACTGGATGTGGACGTTCTGTTCGGCCAGCTGCAGTTCGAGCTCGAGGATGAACTTGTCGACCACGCGGGCAACGGTGCTCTTGCCGAGATAGGCGAACGGCACGATCGCATCGAGGCGGTTGCGGAATTCCGGGGTGAACATCTTGTTCACCGCTTCGGTCCCGGCGTCTTCCTTGGACACGTCGCCAAACCCGATGCCGCTGCGCGCCATGTCGGACGCGCCGGCATTGGTCGTCATGATCAGCACGACGTTGCGGAAATCGACCGTCTTGCCGTGATGATCGGTCAGGCGGCCGTTATCCATCACCTGCAGCAGGATGTTGAACAGGTCCGGGTGCGCCTTCTCGATCTCGTCGAGCAGCAGCACGCAGTGCGGGTTCTGGTCGATCGCATCGGTGAGCAGGCCGCCCTGGTCGTATCCGACATAGCCCGGAGGCGCGCCGATCAGGCGGCTGACCGAATGGCGCTCCATATATTCGGACATGTCGAACCGCTTGAGATCGATCCCCATGATGCTGGCAAGCTGGCGCGCGACCTCGGTCTTGCCCACGCCGGTCGGGCCGGAGAACAGGAACGAGCCGATCGGTTTGTCCGGATCGCGCAAGCCCGCGCGGCTCAGCTTCATCGCGGTTGACAGACGGTGGATCGCCTCGTCCTGCCCGAACACGACATGCTTGAGATCGCGTTCGAGATTTTCGAGCGCCTTCTTGTCGTCCTTGCTGACCGATTTCGGCGGAATCCGCGCCATCGTCGCGATCACCTGCTCGATCTCCTTGGCGGTGATCTTCTTCTTGCGACGGCTCGGCGGCACCAGCATCTGCATCGCGCCGACCTCGTCGATCACGTCGATCGCCTTGTCGGGCAGCTTGCGGTCGTTGATGTAGCGCGCCGACAGCTCGACCGCGGTCTTGATCGCGTCGGGCGTGTACTTGACGTTGTGATGCTCCTCGAAGGCGCTGCGCAGGCCCCTGAGAATCTTCACCGTATCCTCGATCGTCGGTTCGTTGACGTCGATCTTCTGGAACCGCCGCAGCAGCGCGCGGTCCTTTTCGAAATGGTTGCGGAATTCCTTGTAGGTGGTCGAGCCGATGCAGCGGATCGTCCCGCCCGACAGCGCCGGCTTGAGCAGGTTGGAGGCGTCCATCGCCCCGCCGCTGGTCGCGCCCGCGCCGATCACCGTGTGGATCTCGTCGATGAACAGGATCGCATCGGGCATGCCCTCGAGCTCGGAAACGACCTGTTTCAGCCGCTCTTCGAAATCGCCGCGATAGCGCGTACCCGCCAGCAGCGCGCCCATGTCGAGCGAGTAGATCACCGCGTCCTTGAGCACGTCGGGTACGTCGCCTTCGACGATCTTGCGCGCGAGCCCTTCGGCGATCGCGGTCTTGCCGACGCCGGGATCGCCGACATAGAGCGGGTTGTTCTTCGAGCGGCGGCACAGGATCTGGACCGTGCGATCGACTTCGGGCCCGCGACCGATCAGCGGATCGATCCGCCCGCTTTCCGCCTTGGCATTGAGGTTGACGGTGAATTGATCGAGCGCGGTTTCCTTCTTGTTGCCGCCCTCCTTGGTCTGTTCGGGGCCTCTCCGCTTTCGTCGTTGCCCTGCGGCGCTTTCGATTCGAGCTGTCGCCCGCCCTTGCCGATGCCGTGGCTGATATAGCTCACCGCGTCGAGGCGGCTCATGTCCTGCTGTTGCAGGAAATAGACCGCGTACGAATCGCGTTCGGAAAACAGCGCGACCAGCACGTTCGCGCCGGTCACCGTGTCCTTGCCGGAAGATTGCACGTGCAGGATGGCGCGCTGGATCACCCGCTGGAACCCGGCGGTGGGCTGGGGATCGGCGTCGTCCTCGGTCTTGAGACTCTGATACTCCTGATCGAGATATTGCTTCACCACCTCGCCCAGCTCGGCCAGGTCGACCCCGCACGCCGCCATCACCTGCGCGGCGTCTTCGTCATCGATCAGCGCAAGCAGCAGGTGCTCGAGCGTTGCATACTCGTGCCGACGTTCGGACGCGTTGCCGAGCGCATTGTGGAGGGTTCGTTCGAGGTTCTGGGCGAAGCTAGGCATGAAGCGATCTCTGGGAGGGGGCGAAGGGGGCTCGGAAAAACCGAGCGCGCGAGGGGGTACAGCGGCTATATGGGTCGCAGCCGAAAGATTGCGAATCCGGATTGAGGAAATGCCGTGACGTCACCTCGCGGATTTCCCGAACAGCGCGTCGGCAGCGGCGCGGTGCGCGGATGCCTTGTCGCGATGCGCTTTCACTCGGGCAATCTCGGCTTCGAGCAATGCGACGCGCTCGTCGAGCTCGTCCCGCGAATAGGGCGAAAGGTCCTCCCTCGCGAGCCGGCTCGCTGCGTCGCCCTTGGGCCGGGGAAGGTCGTGCTCTTCCATCGCTGCGACATTCGCAAGGCGACCGGGTTGCTGTCAATCCACGACAACGGTATTTGCGCCATCTGGATGCGGGGGGTTGCCGATGCGCGACACCCGGATCGCAACGCGGCGAGAACGGGGCGGACATGGTAGAACAGGCAATGGCCGAGCGGGTAATTCCCGCGACGATGGATGCGATCGGCTTCGACGATCCCGGCGCACCGGAGGTTCTCGCGCTGGAACAGGCCGATGTTCCACCGCCCGGCGCGCAGGATGTCCTGATCAAGGTCGCCTATGCCGGGGTCAATCGCCCCGACTGCCTCCAGCGCGCCGGGGCCTACCCGCCGCCGCCGGGCGCCTCGCCGATCCTCGGGCTCGAAGTCGCGGGCGAGGTCGTCGCCGTCGGCAGCGCAGTGCCGGGCGAGCTGCTCGGCAGCCGGGTCGCGGCGCTGACCCCGGGCGGGGGCTACGCGCAATTCTGCGCCGCGCCGTGGCAACACTGCCTGCCGGTGCCCGACAGCATGCGGCTCGACCATGCGGCGGCGCTGCCCGAAACGCTGTTCACGGTGTGGCACAACGTGTTCGAGCGCGGGATGGCCGCGAAGGCGAGCGGTTGCTGGTCCATGGCGGCACCAGCGGAATCGGAACGATGGCGATCATGCTTGCCAAGGCATTCGACATCGAGGTGATCGTGACCTGCGGCGACGACGCGAAATGCGCCGCCGCGCGCAAGATCGGAGCCGATCTGGCGATCAATTACAACAGCGCGGATTTCGTCGGGGCCGTAAAGGGGCGCACCGGCGGCAGGGGCGTCGATGTGGTGCTCGATATGGTCTCGGGCGATTACGTACCGCGCAACCTGCAATGTCTCGCCGAAGACGGACGGCACGTCACCATTGCGGTGCTGGGCGGGGCCAAGGCGGAGCTGTTCATGCCGATGGTCATGATGCGGCGGCTGACCCTGACCGGATCGACCCTGCGCCCGCGATCGGATGCGTTCAAGGCCGCACTGGCAGACGAGATCGCGGCCAATGCCTGGCCGCTGTTCACCGACGGAGAGCTCGCGCCGATCATGGACCGGACCTTCCCTCTTGATCAGGCCGCCGCCGCCCACGCGCGGATGGAAGCGGGCGAACATATTGGCAAGATCGTGCTGGAGGTGTTCGGTGGCTGACGAACTGACCCTTCACGAGGACCCGCGCAGCGGCAATTGCTACAAGATCAAGCTGACCGCGGCGCTGCTCGGCCTGCCGCTGGCAACCCGGCAGTACGACATCATGCAGGGCGAAACGCGCACGCCCGAATTCCTCGCCCGCGTAAACCCCAACGGCCGCATCCCGGTGTTGCAGATCGGCGAGGGAGAACAAGCGCGGTTTCTCCCCGAAAGCAACGCCGCGTGCTGGTATCTCGGGGCGGGGACCGATCTGGTGCCGCAGGATCGCTTTGGTCAGGCCGACATGTTGCGCTGGATGTTCTTCGAACAGTACAGTCACGAACCCAATGTCGCGACGCTGCGCTTCTGGCTGCGGTTCGTGGGGGAGGCCAACCTTTCGAACGAGCAGCGCGCGCAGATCATGGCCAAACGGGTGGCGGGCTGCGCTGCGCTCGAGCTGATGGACGGGCACCTGGCGGGCCGCGAATTCCTCTGCGGCGAGCGGGTGACGCTCGCCGACATCGCGCTGTTTCCCTACACCCATGTCGCCGAGGAAGGCGGTTTCGGGCTCGACGATTACGCGAACATCCGGGGCTGGATCGCGCGGATCGGGAAGCTGCCCGGGTTTACCCCGATGGAATGACGGGCGCGCGCGGACGGCTTTCGCTTGCCCCTCGGGCGTTCATCGCCTATCTGGATCGGTGCAACGGCCGCTCCGCAAGGGGCGGCCCTTCTATTTTGAACGGAGATTACCCTTGGCCCAGTCCAAGACACAGCCCACCCCGCTGATGCCGCATGCGACCGCCACTTGGCTGGTCGATCACACCGGTCTGTCGTTCGAGCAGATCGCCGAATTCTGCGGGCTTCACATCCTCGAAGTGCAGGCCATGGCCGATGATCTGGCGGGCAGCAAATACACCGGTCGCGATCCGGTTCATGCCGGCGAGCTGACGCTCGGGGAGATCAAGACCGGCGAAGAAAACCCCGAATACAGCCTCAAGATGCACAAGGCACCGGTCGAGGTCACCCGCACCAAGGGCCCGCGCTACACTCCGGTGTCGAAGCGTCAGGACAAGCCCGATGGCATTGCCTGGATCCTGCGCAATCATCCCGAAGTGTCGGACGCGCAGATTTCCAAGCTGATCGGCACCACCCGCAACACGATCGGCGCGATCCGCGAGCGTACGCACTGGAACATCCAGAACATCCAGCCCAAGGATCCGGTGACGCTGGGCCTGTGCTCGCAGCGCGAGCTTGATGCAGTCGTCGCCAAGGCGGCCAAGCGTGCAGGGATCACCGAAGAGGCCGAAGCCCCGGTCGACGGCGATACGCGTTCGGACAAGGACAAGCTGATCGAGGAATTGCGCGCCGAGCGCGAGGCCAACGTCAAGGCGGCGGCCGAAGCGGCACAGGAAGCCGAAGCGGAAGCGTGGCTGGCGGCGAAGCGCGCTGCCGAGGAACAGGGCGGCGAAGAACAAGGCGGCGAAGAACAGCCGACCGAGGAACCGCCCACCGAATAGGGCGAGCTGCGCCGACGCGTGTGGTGCGTTTGCATCATCGCGCGGCACGATTTGGACTGGGCCTGCAAAAACTTGCAAAAACCCTGCATGAGCGGGGTTGTCGCGGTTGTGCGACCAACGCAGAGCGTCCAAGGCTACTTACATGAATGTCAATTACGCCTACCATCACCCGACCCCGTGGGACACCGAGTTCGAGCAGCTGACGCTTCCCGAATTGTTCGAACGGACCGTCCGCCACGACCCCGATGCGCCGTTTCTGCATTTCCTCGGCCGCACCTATTCCTACCGCGAGATCTTTACCGAAGCGCAGCAGTTCGCTGCCGGCCTGGCGGAGATGGGGATTGGCAAGGGCGATCGCGTGGGTCTGTTCCTGCCGAACGTCCCGATCTACGCCTCCGCCTATTACGGCGCGATGATGGCGGGTGCGATCGCGGTCAATTTCTCGCCGCTCTACACCGTCGAGGAGCTGGCCTGGCAGGTCGAGGACAGCGGTACGCGGGTGCTGGTGACGCTCGACGTGCCCGAGCTGTTTGGCACCGCACGAAAGGTTCTGAAGACATCGAAACTCGAGCGGCTGGTGGTGGGAACGCTCGCCGACATGCTGCCGTGGTTCAAGGGGCGGCGCTCAAGCTGTTCAAGCGCAGCCAGATCGCCGATGTCGGCTATGGCCCCGAAATCCGCCACTGGGCGGGCATGATGGGCGAGTGGGACTGGGCCGCATGGGAGGCAGGCAGTGCGCAGCCGCTGGTCGAGCTCGACGCCGTCAAGGACCTCGCGCTGCTGCAATATACCGGCGGCACCACCGGCCGGCCCAAAGGCGCGATGCTCGGCCACAGCCAGCTCGCGACCAACGCGCTGCAGGTCGCCGCGATCAACCCGTTCGGCAATCCGCGCGAAGAAGTGTTCATGGGGGCGCTGCCGTTCTTCCATGTCTTTGCCAACACCAGCCTGCTCAACCACGCCGTCGCCAGCGGCGCCTCGATCGCGATGGTCCCGCGGTTCGACGCGGCGCAGGTGCTGGAGACGATCGAGAAACACCGCGCGACCGGTTTCCCTGGGGTGCCAACCATGTTTCAGGCGCTGCTTGACCATCCCGACCTCGCCAGGACCGACCTGTCATCGCTCAAGGTCTGCATTTCGGGCGGAGCGCCGATGCCGGCGCAGGTCCATGAGCGGTTCGAGGAAGCGACCGGCGTGCGCCTGGTCGAAGGCTACGGCCTGACCGAAAGCTCGGGCGTCGTCTCGGTCAACCCCTATGCCGGGACCCGCAAGCGCGGGACGATCGGGCAGGTGCTGGCCCGGACCGAAGTGATCCTGCTCGACAAGGAAGACCCGTCGCGGCTTGCGCCCGACGGCGAGCCCGGAGAGCTGGCGATCCACGGACCGCAGATCATGCGCGGCTACTGGAACCGGCCCGAGGCCGCCGCCGAGGTCTTTGTCGAGCGCGACGGAAAGCGATACCTGCGCACCGGCGATGTCGCGGCGATCGATGCGGACGGGTTCCTGTCGATCGTCGACCGGATCAAGGACATGATCGCGGTCGGCGGGTTCAAGGTGTTCCCGAGCGTGGTCGAGGATGCGATCCTCAAGCACGAGGCGGTGAAGGAAGCTCTGGTTATCGGCGTGCCCGACGCATATCGCGGCGAAAGCCCGCGCGCCTATGTCACGCTCGAGGACGGCGCCGATATCGCTGCCGAGGCCCTCAAGGGCTGGCTCAACGAGCGGGTCGGCAAGCACGAACGGGTTGACCGGGTCGTGATCCGCGAAGAACTGCCGAAAACGATCATCGGCAAGCTCGATCGCAAGGCGCTGCGCGCCGAAGTGCTGTGAGGTGATCGCTGCCGGTTCGTCGGCTGCGGATCAGGTCGCGATCTTCAGCTGCGCCTGATCACCGTTTTCGGGCTTCTGTTCCGCCGGACGTGCGGCGGGGTTGGGCGCGGTCGCCGCTTTGCGCTGCGCATTCGGAGCGAAGCGCCCGTCGACTTGCGCACCCTGCTCGATCGTCAGCGCGTCGTAATGCACGTCGCCCTGGATCTCGGCGGTCTTCAGGATCACCAGTTCACGCGCCGTGATCGAGCCGTTCACCCGGCCCGAGAAGCGCGCGCTCTCGGCGTGGACGCCGCCCATGATCTGGCTCGATTCGCCCTGGACGAGCGAGGCGCACTTGATGTCGCCCTCGATGGTGCCGTCGACATGCAGATCGGCGGAGGCGGTGATGTCGCCCTTGATCTTGATGTCGGAGCCGATGACGGAAAATGTCGAGTTGGAACCGTTTGGCATGGCTTTACCCTGCGATCGCTGTGGTGGTGGGGCGGGCCGATCCGGCTCCGCGGACTTCTTTGAGAACATCGGGGGCGGCCTCCAGGAATTTGCGCGGATTGACGGGGCGTTCGTTGATACGGACTTCGAAATGCAGGTGCGGGCCGGTCGAACGGCCGGTGCTGCCGATCCCGCCGATGGTCGCGCCGGCCTCGACCGACTGGCCGACCGCGACCGAGAAACGCGACATGTGCGCGTAGCGGGTCATCATGCCGTTGCCGTGGCGAATTTCGATCACCTTGCCATAGCCGGATTTCCAGCCGGCAAAGGTCACCACACCCTTGGCCGCGGCATAGATCGGCGATCCGACCGGACCCTTGAAATCGATCCCGCTGTGCATCGCGCCGCCGCCGGTGAACGGATCGCGGCGATAGCCGAAGCCGGACGAAATGTTCTGCCCTGCCGGGACCACCTGCGGAATACCTTCGAGTGCACGTTCAAGCGCCGCCATGCGCGCCAGGCTAAGGCCGAGCCGCTCGAAACGCGGATCGAGATCGCCATTGGTCGAGGTCGCCAGCACTTCGAGCGGACCACCGATCGCGGCGCTGGCGTTGCGCGTCATCGCGCGAGGATCGAGGTCGAGCTTGCGCATCGCCTCTTCGGCTTTCCGGGCGCGATAGTCGGCGAAGCGGGTGATGCGCTCGACAAAGGCCAGCTGTCGCGCTTCGACTTCGGCAAGTCCGCGCGCCTGCGGAACCATCGCGCCGACTTTCTTGACGGTCTCGGTGGTTTCCTGGGACGAATCGGTGACGTTTACGCCGGCGTCGCGAATTTCCTCGGGCAGCATCGGCAGCATCGCGTCGAGGAACTTCTGGCGTTCGTCGAGCTCGTCGATCACGCGCTCGAGATCGTTGCCGTAGGCATCGATCCGTTCCTGGGCCGAGGCAACCTTGGCCTTGTCCTGCTCGAACGATGCGAGCTCGGCTTCGGCCTGATACTGGCTCCAGGCCATGACGCTCATCGAACCGGCCCAGCCGAGCAACAGAGCCGCTGCGCAGGCGGCACCGGTCATCTGGATCTTCGACGAAATCTTGATGAAGCGAACCTGACCCTGGGAGCGCATAAAAAATTCGCGATCGGGAAACCAATCGCGAACGCGCTCGATCCACGGTCGTTTGGTGGATTTATCTGACAAAGCGGCCCCGTCCATTTCTTATCTTGTGAGGGGAGGCGCTACCAATCACCGACCTGCGCGTCGAATCGATGCGTTAACGGAACCGCCGAGTCGATACGGAATCGCGGTGAAACGTTCTCAACCCCGGAACGAATCCCGGAATCGCCGGAGAATCGCGGGAAACCGCCGGTTCTGACCCCTTCGAGAACGTTAACAAATCCCGCGATTCGGAGCACCTGACAGGCCCTTTCATCGCTGCTAATGCGCAGGTCATGACGCTGCATTCCCCCGTTTCTGCCGAAGACCCGATCGCGCTGGTCGCGAATCTTGCGGGTGCCGGCCGCGCGGCCCAGCGCAGGCTGGCGGCGATGTCGAGCGCGGCCCGCGCGGCGGCGCTTCGCCGCGCTGCAAACACCCTGCGCGCGGCATCGACGACGGTGCTCGAGGCGAACGCGCGCGACATGGCTGCGGGCGAGGCGCGCGGCCTTACCGCAGCGATGCTCGACCGGCTGATGCTCGATGCCGGGCGGATCGAGGGGATCGCGACCGGAATCGAGGCGGTGGCGGCGCTGCCCGATCCGGTCGGCCAGGTGATCGACCGGACCGAACCGCCCAACGGCCTCAAGCTCAGCCGGGTGCGGGTGCCGATCGGGCTGATCGGGATCATCTACGAAAGCCGCCCCAACGTCACCGCCGACACCGCCGCGTTGTGCGTGCGCGCGGGCAATGCGGTGCTGCTGCGCGGGGGCAGCGAGGCGGTCCATTCCAACCGCGCGATCCACGCCGCGCTGGTCGCCGGCCTGGTCGAAGGCGGAGTGCCCGAGGCTGCCGTCCAGCTGATGCCGACGCAGGATCGCGCGGCGGTCGGCGCGATGCTGCAGGCGCACGGGGCGATCGACATGATCGTGCCGCGCGGCGGGCGCGGACTGGTCGAACGGGTTCAGGCCGATGCCCGGGTCCCGGTGCTCGCGCATCTCGACGGGCTGTGCCACACCTACATCCACTCTGCGGCGGATCCTGCAATGGCGAGGGCGATCGCGCTCAACGCCAAGCTGCGCCGCACCGGCATTTGCGGGGCGATGGAAACGCTGCTGATCGATGCCGGGTTCGCGCAGGCGGGCGAGATCGTCGGCGCGCTGATCGATGCGGGCTGCGAGGTGCGCGGCGACGCCCGGATTTGCGCGCTCGATCCGCGCGTGATCGCCGCGAGCGACGCGGACTGGGACACCGAATATCTCGATGCGATCCTGTCGGTGGCGATGGTCGACGATCTCGAAGGCGCACTGGCGCACATTGCCGGACATTCGTCCGACCACACCGAGGCGATCATCACCGAAGACGCCGCTGCCGCGGATGCGTTCTTCGCCGGGGTCGACAGCGCGATCGTGATGCACAACGCCTCGACGCAATTCGCCGACGGCGGCGAATTCGGGCTCGGCGCGGAGATCGGGATCGCCACCGGGCGGCTGCACGCGCGCGGGCCGGTCGCGCTCGAAGGGCTGACGACCTACAAGTGGCTGGTGCGCGGCACCGGTCAGTCGCGGCCCTGACGCCGCGCGCCGATGGGCACCCGCACCGGACTTCTCGGCGGCAGTTTCAATCCCGCGCACGGGGGGCATCGCCGCATCACCCGGTTCGCGATCGACGCGCTGGGACTGGACGAGGCGTGGTGGCTGGTATCGCCTGGCAACCCGTTGAAATCCGGCAAGACCATGGCCCCGCTGACCGCGCGGCTCAGATCCGCAGAGCTCCAATCCCGGCGCGCGCCGATCGTCCCGACCGCGATCGAGGCGCAGCTCGGCACCCGCTACACGGTGGATACGCTGCGTCAGCTCAGGCAGCGCTATCCCAAGCGCGATTTCGTGTGGCTGATGGGCTCAGACAACCTTGCCCAGTTCCACCAATGGAAGGATTGGCGCGGCATAGCGCGGACAATGCCGATTGCGGTCATCGCCCGGCCCGGCTATAACGCGGAAGCCATGACGAGCCCCGCCATGGCCTGGCTGCGACGCTATCGAGTGCCGCTCGCCAGCTTTCGGAAACGGGGGCAAAGGAGCGCACCGGCACTGGTGTTCATGCGTTTCGATCCGGACCCGAGATCGGCCACGGCCATCCGCCGTGACAACGCCGATTGGGCTTCCCGCTATCACGACGCAGCGGTGCGCGATCGGCTGACATTTCGTCGGATTACCGCCAGGGAGGATGCATGAGGCGCTTGTCTCGCGCACCTTGCTCCCTATTTGCTGACCAGCAACACTTCCCCGCAAATCGGAGACTATTGCTTGCCTATGACTCAGGCACAGACGGCGTCGGCTTCGGCTGGTGCGACAGAAAACGCGGCCATCATGGCTGCTAGGATGACCGCCGAGGATCTGCACGAACTGGTGCTGAGCCAGCTCGACGACGATCAGGCGCAGGATGTCGTCTCGATCCCGCTCGAGGGCAAGAGCTCGATCGCCGATCACATGGTGATCGCGAGCGGGCGTTCGACCCGGCAGGTCGCAGCGATCGCGCAGAAGCTGGCGGAGAAGGTCAAGCAGGCCGGGTTCGGACCGGTGCGGGTCGAAGGCCTGCCCGCCGCCGACTGGGTGCTGATCGACGCCGGCGACGTGGTGGTCCACCTGTTCCGCCCGGAGGTGCGCAGTTTCTACAACCTCGAACGGATGTGGTCGTTCGAGGGCGGGGAAGCGGCGGCTTCCTAGATTCGCGCACCCTGTCCGGGGTGAGCGCTCCGCAGGCCACGCCCCGCTGCGGCCAGCTGCGCCGGTCGAGGTCCGAGCATGGGGGTTATTCACGATTCTCCTTCACGTCATCGCCCGCGGAAAGATTGCCCGATCGCCCGAGGCGGCGCTGGTCGACCGCTACGAAAAGCGGCTGACCTGGCCGGTCAGGCTCACCGAATTGCCCGAGACGGGCGGGAAGACTCCCGATCCGCAAACCCCGTGCAAAACGGTGCTGCTCGACGAACGCGGGCGGACGCTGACTTCGGAAGATTTTGCCGCACTGCTGGAGCGGTGGCGTGACGATGGCGTGCGCGAGGCGCGCTTCGTGCTGGGCGCGGCGGACGGCCATTCGCCGCAGGAGCGCGCCGACGCCGACCTGCTGCTTGCCTTCGGCCCGGCGACCTGGCCGCACCTGCTGGCCCGCGCGATGCTGATGGAGCAGCTTTATCGTGCGACGAGCATTCTTGCCGGGCACCCCTATCATCGGGCAGGGTAGCGGCGTGAACCATCGCGCGATTTTCCTTTATGCAATCACAGCGGCGGTGCTGGCTCCGGTTGCGATCGGCATCTCCGACAGCATCGCCCAGCGCGATGTGTCGGTGATCGAACCCGACCAGGCCCAGGCCGAGTTGCAGCGCGCCACGCGCGAGAGCCAGCGCGCCGAAGCGCGTGCCGAGCGTTTCGAGCGACAGGCCGAAGCTGCGACCGAGGCCGCCGACAAGACCGCGCGCGAGGCCGCAGCGCTCGCCGCCCGGATCCAGAGCGCCGAGGCCGATATCGTCGCCGCCCAGGCACGCTATTCGCTGGCGCAGTCGGCGCGCGAACGGCTGTCGGCGCGGTTGTCCGAGCGGCGCAGACCGCTGGTGCGGCTGACCGGGGCGCTGCAGACCACCGCGCGCCGCCCGCTCGCCCTCTCGGCGCTGCAGCCGGGCTCGCTGAAGGACGTCGTCTATGTCCGTGCGGTGCTCGCCAGTGCCGTGCCCCAGATCCGCGAGCGCACCGCAGCCCTGCGCGGCGAGCTCGAACAGGGGCGGCGGCTCGAGCGGCAGGCGCGCCTGGCGCTCGTCTCGCTGCGCGAGAGCGAGACCGACCTGCAGGCGCGCCGAGCCGAACTGGCCCGGCTGGAAACCCGGCAACGGCTGGCATCGCGCGCGGCACGCGGTACCGCCGTGCGCGAAAATGAGCGCGCACTGGCGCTGGCCGAGGAAGCGCGCGATCTCGACGGGCTGATCGAGCAGATCGATGCGGCGGCGGGCCTGCGGCGCGAGCTGGCGGCCTTGCCGGGCCCCGTTCCGCGTCCCGCAGGGCTGAAACCGGCGGATCGGGCGGCAATCGCGGAAGCGGCATCGGTGACTGGCGATCAGGCCGACGGTGCATCGCGGGAAACCGCCAGTGCGGCGCCTCCTGGCGATTTCCAGCTGCCGGTGCAGGGCCGCACACTCACCGGTTTCGGTGAAATGCGGGCCAGCGGGCTGCGCAGCACCGGGCTTTCGCTCGCCCCGGCTCCGGGGGCGCAGATCGTCGCTCCGGCCAGCGGTCGAATCGCCTTCGCCGGACCGTATCGCGGATTCGGACAGATCGTCATCATCGAACACGACGGCGGCTGGACCTCGCTCGTCACCGGCCTCGCCCGCAGCGAGGTGGCGGTGGGCACGCGGGTGTTCGGCGGCAGTCCGCTCGGCGTCGCCGCACGGGAGAATCCGGTCATTTCGGTCGAATTGCGGCGTGCCGGGGAGCCGGTCAACCCGCTGCGATTCATCGGCTAGCGGCGCCGCCGTCGAGACAATCGGGCGCTTCGACGAAATTAGCGCCCGCCCGCTCGCGTGCCCCGCTACGGGACGCCGGATGCGTGCGCTGCGCCAATCATCTGGCGTTAAGCCGCGCAAAGCTATACGAACGGGTTCGAAAGGAGCCTCTCTTTCCCATGAAAATCGCCGGATTTCTGCGCAGCGCAGCGCTCGTGACCGCAGTCGCCCTGATTCCCGCCACCACCGCTTCGATGGCGCAGATCGATGGCCGTGCCGGTCCCGAATTCTCGAAACTGTTCGCCACCTACCAGCGGATCAAGGCGAGCTATGTCGAGGACGTGAAGGACGAAGTGCTGGTGCGCGGCGCGATCGACGGGATGCTGGCCGCGCTCGATCCGCATTCCGCCTATCTCGACGGCAGCGACCTGCAGCGGCTCGAAACCATGATCGACGGCAATTATTCCGGGCTCGGCCTGTCGGTCGTGATGGAAGACGGCGCGGTCAAGGTGATCTCGCCGTTCCGCGGCAGCCCGGCCGACGAGGCCGGTATCAAGGCCGGCGACTTCATCACCCATCTCGATGGCGATCTGATCTATGGCGGCAGTCTCGACGATGCGGTGGCGCGGATGCGCGGTCAGGCCGGGACGTCGATCACGCTGACGATCTTCCGCCCCGGTCGCGACGAACCGCTCGAAGTGCCGGTAACGCGCGGTGTGATCGAGCTCGAGCCGGTCACGTATTCGCTCGAAGCGGGCAATATCGGGGTGATCTCGGTCAACGAATTCTCCGCCGATGTCGGCGCCGATGTCTACAACGCGTGGACCGACATCCAGAAGGAGGCCACCGGACGCGTGAGCGGACTGGTGCTGGACCTGCGCTCCAACCCGGGTGGTTCGCTCGACGAGGCGGTGGCGCTGTCCGACCTGTTCCTCGACAAGGGCCGGATCGTCTCGCAACGCGGCCGTGCGCGGGGCGAAACGCTGCTCTACGATGCGGAAACGGTGTTTCGGGGCGACATGGCCGAAGGTGTGCCGGTGATCGTGCTGATCGATGCCGGCTCGGCTTCGGCATCGGAAATCGTCGCGGGCGCGCTTCAGGATCATCGCCGGGCGCTGATCATGGGCGATCGCAGCTTCGGCAAGGGCTCGGTCCAGTCGCTGCTGCCGCTGGGCGCGGATGCGGCGCTCAAGCTGACCACCGCACGCTATTTCACGCCCATGGGCAAATCGGTGCAGGAAGGCGGGATCAAGCCCGACATCAAGGTACCGCAGCTGTCCGATCCCGATCTCGCGCTGCGGCAGAAATACCTGACCCGCGAATCCGACCTGCGCGGCCATCTCATCAACGAGCTCGGCGTGAAGGACGAGGAGATGGAGAGCGACAAGGTCGACGATCCGCGCTTCCGTCTCACCGCCGAACAGCTCGAGGAGCAGGGGATCGAGGATTTCCAGCTGCACTATGCGCTCGAAACCCTGCGCCGGACCACCAGAAGCTCGGTGGCGCTGCGCCGGTAAAGCGCGTAGGGGCGCGACATGGCTGGATCGATCAAGGCCCGCCTCCTCGCGCTAGCCCTTCCGGCGGCGCTGCTGGGCGGGGCCTATATTTCGCAATACGTGTTCGGGCTGTACCCGTGCGAGATGTGCTGGTGGCAGCGCTGGCCGCATTTCGCTGCGCTGGGCTTCGCGCTGCTCGGCCTGGCGATCCCGCCGCCACGTTTGTGGACCGGTCTTGCGGCGCTGGCGATCATCGCCTCCGGGCTGATCGGCGGTTTCCATGCCGGGGTCGAATATGGCTGGTGGCAGGGGATTACCGGCTGCGCGACCACCCAAATCGGCGCGATCGACGTGATGGATCCGACGGCCGCCCCCCTGATCCGCTGCGACGTCGCGCCGTGGACCCTGTTCGGGATATCGCTGGCAGGGTGGAATTTCCTCTTTTCAACGCTTGGCGGGCTCACCATCTTGGCCCTGATGCTGAAACAGGAGCGAGCATGAACCGCGATGAACTACACCGGATGATCCGGGTCGATCAGGCCGGAGAATTCGGTGCGACGCGGATTTACGAAGGCCAGCTCGCGGTGATGGGCGATCGCGGACCGCATTCCGCCGAAATCCGCCACATGGCCGAACAGGAAGAGGGCCACCGCGCCAAATTCGATGCCTTGATGGCCCGGCGCGGCGTGCGCCCTACCGCACTGCAGCCGTTCTGGTCGGCGGCGGGCTATGCGCTGGGAGCGGGAACGGCGTTGCTCGGCCCCGAAGCCGCGATGGCCTGCACCGCGGCGGTCGAGGAAGAGATCGACAGGCACTATTCCGAACAGCTCGATCGGCTGGTGGAATCCGGCGAAGATCCGGAACTGGCCGAAATGATCGAGGATTTCCGCGAAGACGAGCGCGAGCATCGCGATGCCGCGCTGGCGCACGGGGCCGAGAAAGCCCCGGCCTATCCGCTGCTGTCGGGCGCAATCCGGCTCGGCTGCCGGATCGCGATCAAAGTCAGCGAACGCTTGTGACATTCAGTGATTTGTGGTGATCGGCGTCAGAGACGCCGCAAGGCCGACTGGCCGCCCGCAGCGACGCGATCTTTGATCGCATGAGCGAGGAAGTCGCGCGCCCGGATGGGCGTGCGGAAACAGATCAAAGCGCCCAGTAGTTTAGCTCTTTTGGAAGCTGATTCCGATCCAGAGCCGACTTCACGTCGATCAGGACTCCGCTGGACTTGATCCGCTTGGCGAGCTTTGCCCCTTCAGCGACGTAGTCGGCGTGATCGACAGCGAGGATCAGCGCGTCCAGATCGGTCAGCGTCTCCATTTCGCTCAACTCGATCCCGTATTCATGCATCGCTTCCGCCGGGTCGGCCAAGGGATCGGCCACCGTCGGCCCGATCCCGTATTCGCGCAGCTCGGCGATGATGTCGGGCACCTTGGAGTTGCGGATATCCGGAACGTCCTGCTTGAAGGTCAGCCCGAGCACCCCGACCCGCGCCTCGCCTAGCGGGGAATCCAGCGATTTGAGCAGCTTGATCGTCTTCTGCGCGACCGCCTGTCCCATCGAATCGTTGATCCGGCGCCCGGCGAGAATGACTTCGGGGCGGTAGTTCAGGCGTTCGGCGGCGGCCGTCAGGTAATACGGATCGACACCGATGCAGTGCCCGCCGACGAGGCCGGGCGTGAACGGCAGGAAGTTCCATTTGGTCCCCGCCGCCGCGAGCACGTCGCGGGTCGGGATTTCCATCCGGTCGAAGATCAGCGCGATCTCGTTCATCAGCGCAATGTTGAGGTCGCGCTGGGTGTTCTCGATCACTTTCGCCGCTTCGGCGACCTTGATGCTCGGCGCTTCGTGCAGTCCGGCATCGACGATCGCACCGTAGATCGCGCGCATCCGCGCCAGAGCTTGCGGGTTTTCCGCCGCGATGATCTTGGTAATGCTTTCGAGCCGGTGGACCGTGTCGCCGGGATTGATCCGTTCCGGGCTGTAGCCGAGCGCAAAGTCGCGCCCCTGCTGCAGGCCCGAATGCTGCGCGAGCAGCGGTCCGCAGAATTCCTCGGTCGCGCCCGGGAAAACGGTCGATTCGAACACCACCAGCGCGCCTTCGCCGAGCCGCGGGCCGATGGTTTCGCAGGCCGAGCGCAGCGGCGCGAGATCGGGGCGGCGTTCCTCGGTAATCGGAGTCGGAACGGTGACGATGATCGTGCTCGCCCCGGCCAGCGCCTCGGGATCGTCCGACACGTCCAGCCCGCATTGCGCCAGCCGATGATCGTCGATTTCGCGGGTGTAATCGTGCCCGGCGCGCAAGCTTTCAATGCGGCGCTGCGAGATGTCGAAGCCGACGATGCGTCCGCCCGTCTTCCCCAGCCGTTCCGCCAGCGCCACCGCGACCGGCAGCCCGACATAGCCGAGCCCGACGACCGCGATCGTTTCCGTGATCGCGGCTCCGTGCGCCACCGGCATGGCGTCGTTCTTGCGGAAAGGTGCATTCATGCCAGCCCCTTAACCCCCGGATGCTCTACATTTCGCTAACCATTCGGCGCGCGGCGATTGACATGGAGCAATGACGCGGCTTCACACCCGGTTCACTCGCCCGTGCGTATCGCCGCACACGTGGAACAGCGCCCGGCGCATACGCCGCCGCAGCCGATTTGAGAGGTAGGAAGATGCAGCCGTCCCGGTTCAAGACATGGACAAGCGCCCTCGTTGCCGCGGGGTTTGCGCTCGCCACGCCGCTTGCGGCGCAGGACGATTCGCTCACCGACAACCGGCCCCCGCTCAGCGACGACGTGCAGATCGCCTATGTCTATGGCGACGACGAGGCCCCGCCCTGCCCCGAAGGCGATATCTGCGTGTTCGCCCGACTGCCCGAGAACGAACGGTTCCGGATTCCGCCCGCGCTGCGGTTTTCCGACAGCCCGCAGAACAACGCCTGGGCGCGCCGGGTCGAAAGCCTCGAACTGGTCGGTGCCTTTGGCGCTTTCTCGTGCAGCCCGGCCGGAGCGGGTGGGTTCACCGGCTGCACCCAGCAGCTGATCAACGACGCCTATCGCGACCGCAAGGAAGGCGAGGACGTGCGGTTCAGCCAGCTGATCGAGCAGGCGCGGCGGGACCGGCTTCAGAGCATCGATGCCGATGCCGCAGCCGAACAGGAGCGGGTCGAGCAGATCGAGCGCGAATATCTGGAGCGGCTGGAGCGCGAACGCGCCGGAGCGCTTCCGGGTGAGGTGGAAAACGCGGCGGGTCCGCCATCGCTGAATGACGACGAGGAAACGCCGTCCGACACGGCAGAGCCCGACGGCAATCCCGACGACACCCCGCTGCGCTAGGGCCGGTCAGACCGCGTAATAATCGCGGTACCAAGCGACGAACTGGCGAATGCCCTCGCGCACGTCGGTTTGCGGGGCATAGCCGGTCAATTCCTTCAGCAGCGTCGCATCGGCCCAGGTCGCGGGCACGTCGCCCTTTTGCATCGGCATGAAGTTCCTGATCGCCTCGCGCCCGCATTCTGCTTCGATCGCTTCGACGAAGTCCATCAGCCGCACCTTGTCCGAATTGCCGATATTGACGACCCGCCACGGCGCGACCGGTGACAGGCTGTCCCATTCGGGAATATCGTCCTTGCTTTCGGGCCTTTCGGGCGCAGCGTCGATCAGCAGCCGGATGCCGCGCACCAGATCGCTGACATAGGTGAAGTCGCGGAACATCTCGCCCTGGTTGTAGATGTCGATCGGCGTCCCTTCGAGGATGCCGCGCGTGAACTTGAACAGCGCCATGTCCGGCCTGCCCCACGGGCCGTAGACCGTGAAGAAGCGGAACATCGTGGTCGGCAGGTTCCACAGATGGGCATAGGAATGCGCCATCGCCTCGTTCGCCTTCTTGGTCGCGGCATAGAGCGTCAGCTGCGTGTCGCACTTTTCGCGCTCGTCGAACGGCATGTCCTCGTTCGCGCCGTAGACCGAGCTGGTCGAAGCCATCAGCAGGTGATCGACCTCCAGCTCGCGCGCGCATTCCATCACGTTGAACGTGCCGATCAGGTTGGCATCGACATAGGCACGCGGATTCTCGAGACTGTAGCGCACCCCCGCCTGCGCGGCGAGGTGGACGATCACGTCGGGCTGTTCCGCCATGGCGAGCGCGTGCAGCGTCTCCATGTCTTCGAGCATGCCGACCGTGCAGGAAAAGTTCGGGTTCTGCAGCAGCATCTGATGCCGCCGCTGCTTTAGCCTTACGTCGTAATAGTCGGTGATCCCGTCATACCCGACCACCCGAAAGCCCTCGGCGAGCAGCAGCTGCGCGAGGTGGTAACCGATGAACCCGGCCGAACCGGTGATGAGAACCGTGCGCATTGCCCCGTGGGCCTCCCGTCGCTGTGCCGCGTCCAGTGGGCGCGGGCGTCGCACAAGTTCTGGACAAAGAAAAGCCGCTGCGACAAGAGCGCGCCATGACTATCCCCCTTTCGCGCCTCCCGATTTCGCTGTTCGCTCCGTGCCTGATCGCGCTCGCCATGACGGCCTGTTCATCCGGCGGAGGGGGCGCTGCCGTGCCCGAGCCGGAAGCGAGCGATCCACCCGGTGCCGCGCTGCCGCTGTCGATCGGCGGGCAGGCGGCAGCCGAAGGCGAGGGCACGTTCGAGATCGCGGTGAACTGCGCCGCCGCGCTCGATCTCACCGCAGAGCGGCTGGCGCAGATGTCGGCCAATCCGCAATCGCGCGAGATCGCGCTGCTCGGCCGCGCCGAGGATCATTTCGAAACGCGCGCGCAGGCGGCGCAGGCGGCGGATCCCGACATTATCGTTTCGCCCGCCGCAGCGATCGCACGGCGGCGCACCGAAAAGGCCGAGAGCACCACCGAGCAGGCGCAGCTGGCAATCGCGTGCCTGCGGCGTTTTGGTGACGATGTCGGCGCCACGACCGGCGTGCAGGCCGCGTCCTAGCCTGCCGATCAGGAGGCCGGAACCAGGCGCGCTTCGGCAAGGACGAGCGTGACGTAGCCGCTGCGCACCATCGTGGCGGCAGACACCAGCACCAGCTGCACCGGGCATCCGGCCGGGACCGTGAAGCCGGCACCGATCTCGATCGTCTCCTCAAAGTCGAACTCGGCATCCACCAGCGGTGCGGCACCGGTTGAGGCGGGGCAGACGATCCGCCAGCTCCCACGGTCCTGCGTGCCGAAATCGTCGGACCGCAGATTGGCGGTAAAGGCGTAGCGACCGGGTTTCAGAGCGATCAGCTTGCGCGCCACGGGGCCGCTGTAGCCGGCTTCCATTTCGGCTTCGATTTCGACCCTGCCCTCGCCTGCGGGTGAGGCGAGCACGAACGGTTCGATCCCCTCGATCGAAAACTGCTGCCAGGTGATCGGACTGTAGGCTTCCGAGGTCGATTCGCCGGTCAGCGCAAGCGTGCGCGGAACGCTCTGATCGGCCGCCCCTATCCGGGCATAATGCGCGATCGCCGCCTCGTAATCCTCGCTCGCGACCAGCTGGGTCAGCAGTTCCCGGTCGAGCGAGGAATAGGCCGCACCGTCGGGAAACCCGCCCGAAAGCCGCGCCAGGTCGGCGACGGCGACCGGGTCCCTGGTGTTCGACACCGCGAACCGCAGGAAACTTTCGAGCCACGGGGGCGGGGCCTGCATGTAGGGCACGAAGCGCTCCCGGATGGTCTCGCTTTCGAGCGCGTCGGTCAGCACCGGGTAGAGCACCGCGCGGGTCGACTGTTCGATCCGCAGCGCGGTGTCGTAGTGCCGCAGCGCTGCGGCGACATCGTTGCGCTGCACCGCGTCCTCGATCAGCCACAATTGCGCGGCGGCGTCGCGCCGCTCCATCCGCTCGGAAACCGCCATCTGCTCGCGCACGCCGGGCAGGTCCGCGTTGGTCGCGCTGGCGAGGCCGTAGAGCCGGAACGCGGGTGCATTGATCGGCTGGTCGGAAACCGACCGGCGGACGATCCCGAGGATCGCATCGTTGCCCCCGGCTGGCATGTCGCCCGCGGCGAGATCGATCTGCGCATTGCGGACCAGCGCAACCGGATCGTCGCTATCGATCGACAGCGCGACTGCGGGAAGCTTGGTATGAAACACGTTGACCGCCGCGCTGGTGGCCGCGCCATAGGCGACCAGCAGGGTGCCGGCGATGAAGCCAAGCAGACGTCCCGAAGGACGGGGCAGGCGGGCCATCAGTCCTCTTCCCGGTCGCGCCCGTAGCCATAGCCGTAGCCATAGCCATAGCCATAGCCTTCGAGCCCGGTGCCTTCGAACTTGGTGAAGATCGCCCCGACCAGCGGCGCCTTGCCCGAGCGCAGCCGATCAAGCGAATTGTTGATGCCGCGCGCCGCGACACCGCGCGCTTCGACGACGAACACCACCCCGTCGACCGCCTGGGCGAGCAGCGGTGCATCGGCGAGGCCGAGCAGCGGGGGTGCGTCGACGATCACATGGTCGAACCGTTCGGTGAGCGACTGGAACAGCGCCTTGACCTGATCGCCGCTGAGCAGTTCGGCCGCGCTCGGCGGGATGCCACCGGCGGAAATCAGGCTGAGATTGGTGAACGCGGTCGGCTGGATCACGTCCTCGGCCCGCGACTGACCGGCGAGGACGTTCGAGAACCCGGCCGCGTTGGGCAGGTCGAGCAGCTTGTGCGCCGATGGCGAGCGCATGTCGGCATCGATCATCACCACGTTCTTGCCCGTCCGTGCGAGCACCGAAGCGATCGCGAACCCGGTGGTGCTCTTGCCTTCGGCGGGGCGGGTGCTGGTCACCATCAGGGTGCGGGGAATGCCGTGCGAGGTCGCCAGCGCGAGGTTCGATCGCACGGTGAGATAGGCTTCGGACACGTCGGATTTGGGATCCTGCACCATGTCGATCACGTCGTCGTGATGCGGCGTGGCCGGAATCACCCCGAGCAGCGGCAAGCCGGTCAGCGGGGTGACCTGCGCCGGATCGCGGATGCCCTCCTCGAACTGTTCGAGCGCGAACACCGCAGCGCCCGCGACCGCGAGTCCGCCGAACAGCGCTACCAGCAGGTTGAGCGGCAGCCTCGGCGAGGACGGACCGCCGGGCACCTGCGCTTCGTCGACGAGCGTGATGTTGCTGGCCGAGACACCGGCGACGCCGATCTCCTTGTAGCGCTGGAGCAGCCCGTCGTAGAGCTCGCGGTTGGTGTCCACCTCGTTCTGGAAGATGGTATACTGGATGCGGTCGCGTTCCTGCAGGTTGAGCCGGTCGGTCAGCGCCGCCACCTTGCCGCGCAGGTCGCGCTCGCGATCGAGCGCAGCGCGGAAATCGGCCTGGGTGCTGCCGCGCACCCGCGATTCCTCGCGTCCGATCGCCCGTTCGAGCTCGGCGATCTGGACTTCGAGCGCACGAGCGGCGGGATAGCCGGGCTCGAACTGCACCATCAGCTTGGCGTATTCGGCTTCGGCAGCCGATTTTTCCTGGCGGAGCGCGTTGATGGTCGAATTGTTGACCAGATCGGCGTTGGTTCCGCCTGCGGCGCGGGCGCGCGCCTCGAGCTGGACGCGCTGTTCGGTCGCTTCGAGCAGCGCCTGGTTCATCGCCTGCAGATCGACCTGGACGAGAGTGGGTGCGGCCACCGTACGGCCTTCGCGTTCGACCCGGTCGAGCACGACGATGCCCTTTTCATTGGCGTAATTGACCAGCTGGGTCTGCGATTCCTCGACCCGTTGGCGCAGCTCGGCCAGGCGGCGTTCGAGGAAGCTGCGCGCATCGGCGGTCGATTCGAACCGGCGGTCCATGCTGTCGGCCATGAACTGCTTGCCCCATTCGTTGGCGACCTGCGCCGCCAGCGTGGGATTGGCGCTGGTGTAGCTGATATCGACCAGCGCCGAGCGCGGGATGGGCGAAATCGCGATATGGCCGAGCAGCAGGCCGACCGCCGCCTTGCGCCGCGTCTCGAGCGTTTCGCGGCTGGTCGCAGCGTCGGGCGAGCCCAGCCACGGGGTGGTTTGCGGATCGATGCCGTGGGCTTCGAAGAACGCGAAATTGTTGGCGAGCCGCAGTTCGCGCGCCACCCGTTCGGCGACGCTGCGCGCGCCGAGCAATTCGTACTGGGTGTCGTAGAATTCCTGGTCGAACCGCCGATCGGTGTCTTCCAGTCCTTCGACATTGGTGACGCGCTGATCCTGCCGGCTGATCTCGATCCGCGACGTGGCGGTGAATTGCGGCGTCATCATCAGGGTGCTGACGAGTCCGGCGAGCAGCGCCACCGCGACGATCCCGAGGATCACCCATTTGCGCCGCTCGAGAATGCCGAGATACTCGCGCACCAGCGGCAGTTCGCGTCCGGCTTGCTCGTAGCCGCCACCGGAATCCGAGGCGGAGAAGATCGCGTCGCCCTGATCGGCGGGTGCGGCGGGTTGAATGGCGTTCACGGGTTCCAGCCTGGCTTAGCGGTTCAAGAGGATGGTCAGCGGGGTGACGAGGATCGTGGCCACGCCGACCACGTCGTCGAACAGGCGGCGGGCGTCGGAATCGCCGACCACAACGGTATCGTTGGGATAGATCCGGGGATCGTCATACGCCCCGCGACTGATGGCATCGAGGTTGTAGAGCGTCGCCATGCGTTGCCCGCCGACGGTCCGGAAAACGATCACGTCGCGGGCATTGCTGTATTGCGACAGCCCGCGCGCGGTGGCCACCGCTTCGATCAGCGTGGCTTCGCCTACCACCGGGAACACGCCGGGCTGGTTGACTTCGCCATAGACCGTGAAGGTGCGGTTTTCCGAGGACACGAGGTTGGTGGTGACCTGCGGATCGCGGATGAAGCGACCTTTCAGACGACCCTCGATAGCCTGCGAAATCTCGGCCGTCGACAGGCCCGATACGCCGATATTGCCGATCAGCGGAAAGCCGATTTCGCCGTTGGCATCGACCCGGACCCGGCGATTGCTGAGTTCGGGAATGCCGAACACGTCGATCGTCAGCGTGTCGAACGGGCGAATGCCGCCGAAATCGGCGCTGGCATAGAGATCGGCGGGGGTAGGAGGCGGCAACTCGCCCTGCACCACCTGCAGGTTGGGCGAGCCGCCAAGCGGACCCGGCCCCGATTTGCAGCCAGCGAGCGCCAGCGCGCCGAGCGCCAGGATTGCCGTATTGCGAATTGCCCTCATCCTACCCGCGTTCCTTCGTTTGCTCTAGTTGACGGGCGCGTGGCGAACGACCCTTCGGATGACATAAACACAGGCTTTCCAGCGCTTTGTCCAGATTGTGCCCTGCCCAAGCCCTGTAGCGCCTGATTGGCACGAGGGAAAGCCATCCACACCGATGCCAGAGCGGCGACGACAGCCAGCGCCGGGACGCGCAGGGGGTAATCGACCGCGCTCCAAAGGCCAAGGACAAAAAGGATGATCGCGCCCGCCAGCCCCAGCTGCACCCCGAACCGCCCGGTATGTGCGAGCGACAGCAGCGCGAACGCACCGCGCACGAACGCGACCAGCGCCACGATCATCAGCAGGACGGCGGGAATCCCGCCTTCGAGCGTCCATTCGAGCCAGTCGTTGTGCGCGTGGTTCCAGTAGCTCGTGCCGAGCATCGCGCTGGGTTCGTGCACCTGGAAGATCTCCACGAAGGATCCGATCCCTGAACCGAACGGCAGATATTGCGGCAGGAATTCCACCATCGTCTCCCATACGAGGAACCGGTATTCCTCGACCGGGCTGGTGCCGGATATCCGTTCGAAGCTTTGCGAGCGGGTCAGCAGCAGCGCGAAACCGCCCAGCATCGCCGCGCCGAACCCGGCAAACGCGAACGGCACCCAGCGTTGCCGCTGGTCGCGCCGCCGCAGCGCGTTGTTGTGGCGCGGGCGCGCATTCCAGACCAGCCAGCTTGCCGCGAGCGCGACCAGCGCCAGCGCGATCCCGGCGCGCGATCCGGTTGCCGCCGCCATCATCACCGCGAGCACCGCGATGGCCGCGCAGGCCGTCTGGATCAGCCGCATGCGCGGCCCCTTGGCGCGCGCGGCGATCAGCGCCAGCAGCGGCAGGATGCAGACCTGCATCGCGGCCATGTGGTTGCGATTGGCGAAGAAGCCGGTGGGCGAATCCGAATTGGTCACGTCGTAGAAATACAGGCCCGGCCCGAACCCGCCGATCGCCTGGACCATGCCCCACAGCGCGCTGGCGATAGCTGCCGCGATCAGGACATAGAGCAGCTTGCGATGATCCTCGCGGTCGATCTGGACCGCCAGCACCATCGCCGCCGCAGGGACGAGCATCGCGTAGAAAGCATTCCACCCGCGATAGGGCACGAGGCTCAGCTCGCGCCACGGCTGGATGCCGCCGGCCGCTTCGCCTGCCGCAATCGCGAGTTCCCGTCCGGGGATGGCTTGCCAGATTGCAGGCGGCAACGGGATCAGGTGAAGCAGGATCAGCCCGATGATCGCCGCCATCATGCCGAGCGGGAGTCTGAACGCCCGCCATTGTTCGCCGGTCAGGCCGTAGAGGCCGATGCCGAGGCAGATCACCGCGATCGGGCGCAGCGCGATCAGCGAGACGATATCGTCGCGTGATCCGCCGCCGAGCAGGAACGCGCTCGCGAGCAGCACGGCCAGCGCAACGAAGGGCACATGCGTGCGCAGATAGGCAACGGGGGAGGGGCGCGATCGGGGCATCGGATTACTTCAGCAGGCCCTTTTGCCGCATTTCATCGAGGCTCGCTTCATAGGCGCTGGCTTGCGGTCCCGACGCCTTGGCCCAGGCGACCAGTTCGGCGATGCCGCGCTCGAAATCGTATTCGCATTCGAAGCCGAGCGCCGCCTGAATCTTTGCCATGTCGGCGTAATTGTGACGGATGTCGCCGAGGCGGAAATTGCCGGTCACTTCGATCGGCACGTCGGCTGCGAACAGCCGCGCGAGCGTCTGCGCGACTTCCATCACGCTGACGGGCACGCCGGTGCCGACATTGAACACTTCGTTCGCGGCTGCCGGATGGGTCAGGGCGAGGGCGGTGGCGCTCACCACGTCCTCGACGAACACGAAATCGCGGCTTTCGGTGCCGTCTTCGAAAATGTTGATCCCCTTGCCCTGCATGATCAGGTTCGAGAAGATCGAGAGGATGCCAGTGTAGGGGTTGGACAATGACTGACCCGGCCCGAACACGTTCTGGTAGCGCAGCGCGACGCCCTCGATGCCGATCGAGGGACAGACCGTCATCACCAATTGCTCCTGCACCTGCTTGGTGATGCCATAGACCGAGCTGGGGTGGATCTTGCTGTCTTCGTCGGTGGCGACGAGTTCGAGTTCGCCTGCGACTCCGGGATATTTCACCGCGAAATCGCCCGCCTCCATGTCCTCGCCGGAGCGTTCGGTGGGATAGACATATGTGCCTTCGGGCGTGCGATAGCGACCTTCGCCATAGATCGAGCGCGAGCTTGCGACCACCACGCGCTTCACGCCGTGTTCCTGGTTGGCAAGGATATCGAGCAGCAGCGCCGTGCCGCCGATATTGACCGAATTATACCGCTCGATCTGGTACATCGATTGCCCGGTGCCGGTTTCGGCTGCGAGGTGAACGATGGCGTCGTGGTTGGGGACCAGCTGTTCGAGCGCGGCGCGGTCGGTCACGTCGCCGCGCACGAGGTTGGTCGAGGCGGCGAGCTTCGCGTAGAGTGCGGTCTCTTCGGGCGCATCGCCGTGGACCTGCGGCAGGAAGTTGTCGAGCACGGTCACCCCGTGCCCTTCGCCCACGAGGCGAAGCGCCAGCCGCGAGCCGATAAAGCCCGCACCGCCGGTGATCAGGACGTTCATTCAGCCGCTTCCTTCGCCGCCGGTTCGATCAGCGACACGGTCTGCTTGATATTGCCGGGCGAGGAAGCGCCGAACACCACCGACTGGATGTTGAGCCGGTTGATGTAGTCGTAAGCCTCAGGGGCAGGGACTGCACCGCTCGCAAGCGTCGACATCGCCATCACCGGGTATTTCGACCCGTCATTGGTCGCGAGCAGCGCCTCGTATTCGGGCACTCCGGGCGACATCAGGTAGCCGATCTTGTTGATCGAGGCGCAGATCACCACGCCTTCGATGCCCCATTCCTCCAGCTTGGCGCGCAGGAACGGCAGGTTCTGCGTGATCAGCCCCGGCCACGCGCCGTAGCGCTCGCGGATATACGCGCAATAGGCGACGAACGGGTCGGGTACGTCGTAGCCGAGCATCAGGTCGACGATGATGTTCTGGAGAAACACGACCCGGGTATCGAGCCCGTCATAGATCGCCATTTCCTCGTCGATCAGCATCTTCATCAGCTTGAACGGGTCGAGCGTCAGGACCGCGCTGGCCCCGCGCGCCATCTTGCCGAGCGCCGATTTCGCGCCTTTCGCGAACAGGATTTCCTGCACCGCGCCGACCATCCCCTTGTCGTTGACCATGGCCGCGTATTTGTGCGGGTAGGGGATCGAGGGATACCATTTGAGGTGGCCGTATTTCGCCGGATTCGCCCGGAACGCGTCGCAAATGCCCTTCGCGCGATCGTTGCTGTTGAGCATGATCGCGTCGATCCCGGCATCGATCGCGTGGTCATACACCGCCATCACGTTTTCGAGCTTGGCGAAGCGTTCGGCGCGTTCCTGCGCCTTATCCTGGCTCATGTGGTTGATGCCGAAGAACTGGTTGTCGCCGAAAATGATCCGGTCGATCGGTTGGTCATACGCGCTCATGCCGCTGCTCCCGCGCGGCGTATCGCGGCATCGTCGGCGAAGATCTGTTCGATCACGCGCAGGTTCGCGGCCGCATCGGCAAAGGTGCAGCGCACCGGAGCCTTGTCGCGGATCGACGCGGCGAAATCGGCCAGCTGCGCGGTGTATTCGATCCCGCGGACGTAGAACGGCACGGAGGAATGCACGTCGGTGATGTAGAGCTGGTTCCAGCCCTCTTTCAGCCCGTGCTTTTCGTTCGCGGCCTTGAGATGAATCTTCGCGCCGTGCTGGTCGACCTGGAGCTTGCCTTCGCTGCCGAACACTTCGAACTTGTTGGTCGGCTTGCGGAAGCTCGCATCGGACCAGTTGACGTACATCGTGCCCGCTAGCCCGCCGTCATAGAACAGCGACGTGCTGACGATATCCTCGACCTGCTTCGAATAGACCTTGGACAGGCTGGTGCCGCCGACCCGGTCGGGCGCGCCGAAGAAATAGGCGATCAGGTCGATCGCGTGGCTCGCCATCTCGAACACTGCGCCGCCGCCATTGGCGTGGCTGGCGCGCCATCCGGCATCGCCGACATCGCGGATGATCGTGGGCGAGAACATTTCGCTGCGGAATCGCAGCGGCTTGCCGATCAGCCCGTCCTCGACGAGCCGCCTGGTGTGGGTGAACATGTCGTTCCAGCGGTTCACATAGCCGACCTGGTTGACGAGGCCCGCCGCGTCATAGGCCGCGGCAAATCGCGCTCCGTCGGCGGCGTTCAGCACGAACGGCTTTTCGCAGAAGACGTGCAGGCGACGTTCGAGCACCGCGTCGAGGATTTCCGGATTGAAGGCGGGCGGGGTGCAGACCAGCACGCCGTCGAGCTCCTCGCCTTTCAGCAGGCCCTTGTAATCCTTGTAGGTCGAGACCTTGGCATATTTGCCGAGCATCGTCGTGATCAGCTTCGACGGGTCGGCAACCGACGTCACGCTCACGCCATCGAGCGCGTTGGCGATCGAGAAATGGGTAATTCCCATGCGCCCGGCGCCGATAATGCCGAGTTTGAGCGGAGTGGTCATGAAGATGATCCGAGTGAAACGATGTTTGTCGGGCGCGATGCGGCCCGCAGATGCAACTCTGGAGCGCTCTCTAGCGTCCTACCGGGGCAAGTCAAAGCCGTGAAATCGCTCATGAGCCGATCCGTTTTTTGCCACCGCCGAGCCGCCGTGCGAAACCGCGCCCCATCGCGCCGAACATCCACGCGAACGACCAGTACAGCCGCTTGGCGCGCGCCTTTGGCTGGACGATCAGGCGGAACAGCCATTCCATGCCGGTCTTGCGGATGATCCAGGGCGACCACGGGATGCGGCCCGAATGGTAATCGAACGCCCCGCCAACGCCGCTCATCCACGGCACCTCGAGGTCGTCGATGAGGTCGGCAACCATCGCTTCCTGCTTGATGAGGCCGAGGCCGACCCAGACGATATCGGCCTTGCTGCGCTTGATATCGGCGATGACTTCGGCGCGCTCTTCCTCCGTGAGCGGGCGGAACGGTGGTTCGTAGATCCCGGCGACGATCATTCCGGGAAACTGTTCCTGCAGGCGCTTGCCCATCTCCGCCGCCGAACCGTCCGCCCCGCCGAGATAATAGTGCCGCCAGCCGCGCGAAGCGCCGTAGCGCGAGGCATCGAGCTGCAGGATCGGTCCGTTGTAACGGGTCACATCATCGCCCGCCGCTTTCGCCGCGATGATGACACCCACACCGTCGCACAGCGAGAAATCCGCCCCGCGTATATACTCACCGTGCGAGGTAATGCGGCGCGCGTGATAGATGCTTTCGGTGTTGGTGATCGAGATATAGTGCCCGGTCGAGCGCTCGCGGATCGCTGTGTCCATCGCCGCCAGCACATCTTCGTGATCGTCGACGTCGATGGGAAAGCCATCGACCATCACCCGCTTTTCCGGCGTCGCCTTACCCATTTTCCTGGCCCCAGGGCATCAGCCCACTTCGCGCATCGCGCCCGCTTCGAGGCTTGCGCGGAACCAGTCGTAGGTTTCGGCGATGCCCTGTTCGAGCGGGATCGACGGGGTCCAGCCGATTGCGGTGAGCTTGCTGGTGTCGAGCAGCTTGCGCGGCGTGCCATCGGGCTTGGACAGGTCGTGCTCGATCGTCCCTTCGAAGCCGACGATACGGTTCACCAGCTTGACGAGATCGAGGATCGAAATGTCCTCGCCGCAGCCGACATTGACGTGTTGCTCTCCGGAATATGCCTTCATCAGGAACACGCAGGCATCGGCGAGATCGTCGACATGCAGGAATTCGCGCTTGGCAGAGCCCGTGCCCCACAGTTCCATGCTCGGCGCGCCGGCCAGCTTGGCTTCATGCGCCTTGCGGATCAGCGCGGGGAGGACATGGCTGGAGGTGAGGCTGAAATTATCGCCGGGCCGTAGAGGTTGGTCGGCATGGCGGAGATGAAATCGCGCCCGTGCTGCTTGCGATAGGCCTGGCCGAGCTTGATCCCGGCGATCTTGGCGATCGCGTACCATTCGTTGGTGGGTTCGAGCTCGCCGGTCAGCAGCGCGTCCTCGGTCATCGGCTGGGCGGCGAATTTCGGATAGATGCACGACGAGCCGAGGAACAGCAGCTTTTCGACATCGTGGCGGTGCGCCGCTTCGATGACGTTCGCCTCGATCATCAGGTTGTCGTACAGAAAGTCCGCCGGATAGCTGTCGTTGGCGAGGATTCCGCCAACCTTGGCCGCGGCGACGAACACCGCATCGGGCCTTTCGCGCGCGAACCATGCGCGGGTCGCGGTCTGATCCATCAGGTCGACGTCCTGCCGGGTCGCAGTGAGGATCTCGCAATTCTCTTGTCCCAGCCGCCGCGCGATAGCAGAGCCTGCCATGCCGCGATGGCCCGCGACGAAAACGCGCTTGCCGGACAGGTCGTAGGTTTCGCCGAGGGCCATGGCCTTATGCGTCCCCGTTGGTCGGGTCGGTGCCCTTCATCACGATCATGTCGGCTGCGACCATTTCGCGCGCCAGTTCGCGCGGGCCGGTTTCGTGGACCCAGCCGAGCTTTTCCCTGGCCTTGGTCGGATCGCCCAGCAGCAATTCGACTTCGGTCGGGCGGAAATAGGCCGGGTCGACCTCGATCAGGCAGCGACCGTCGGCTTTCGCATAGCCCTTCTCGTCGATGCCTTCGCCCTTGAACTCGACCGGGATGCCGGCGTCCTCGAACGCCCAGCGCACGAATTCGCGCACTTCGGTCGTCTCGCCGGTGGCCAGCACGTAATCGTCGGGCTCATCCTGCTGCATCATCAGCCACATGCCGCGCACATATTCGCGCGCATGGCCCCAGTCGCGCTTGGCATCGAGATTGCCGAGATAGAGCTTGTCCTGCTTGCCCAGCGCGATCGCGGCGGCGGCGCGGGTGATCTTGCGGGTGACGAAGGTTTCGCCGCGCAGCGGGCTTTCATGGTTGAAGAGGATGCCGTTGGAGGCGTGCATGCCGTAGGCTTCGCGGTAATTGACCGTGATCCAGTAGGCGTACAGCTTGGCGGCCGCATAGGGCGAGCGCGGATAGAACGGCGTCGTCTCGCTCTGCGGGACTTCCTGCACCAGCCCATAAAGCTCCGAGGTCGATGCCTGATAGAACCGGGTTGTCTGCTCCATGCCGAGGATGCGGATCGCCTCGAGCAGGCGCAGCGTACCCACCGCGTCGGCATTGGCAGTGTATTCGGGGGTTTCGAAGCTGACCGCGACGTGGCTTTGCGCAGCGAGGTTGTAGACCTCGTCGGGCTTCACTTCCTGCATGATGCGGATCAGGTTGGTGCTGTCGACGAGATCGCCGTAATGCAGCACGAAGCGCTGGTTGTCGGTGTGCGGATCCTGGTAGATATCCTCGATCCGGCCGGTGTTGAACGAGGACGAGCGCCGCTTCACCCCGTGCACCTCGTACCCCTTGTCGAGCAGCAGCCGCGAAAGATACGCGCCGTCCTGCCCGGTAACGCCGGTGATGAGGGCTTTCTTGCCAGTGGTCATGAGAAGCTATTTCCGAACTTGTTGGGGTTGGGGCGCTTAGCCCTTGAAACTGTCGCTGGCAAAGACGGGATCGTCCTCGCGTGCGAACATCAGGTCGATCTGCCACAACGCCCCGTCGCGCGGGCGGTTGAGCACGTCGACGAGATGCGTGACGCGGAAGCCCTTGGTCGCCATGAACGCGATCATCTCGTGGAACAGCAATGTTTCGGGCGTGTGGCGGAAATTGTAGGCTTCCATCACGACATAGCGTGTTTCGGCGAGCACCTTCTCGGCGCTGCGCAGGATCGGCATTTCGAAGCCGTGGGTGTCGAATTTGAGGAAGTAGGGGCCGTTGAGACCCTTCATTTCGGCAATGGCGTCAACCGAATGGACCGGGACGGTGCGGCTTTCGCCTTCGCTGCCATGCACGCTCGATCCGTCGAGATCATCGGTGACTGCAAGCTCGACCATGCCGCCATCGTCCTCGCCCGCGACCGCCGATACGAAATCGAACCGGTCGTTTTCGCGCTTGAGCTGTTCCAGATAGGGCAGTCGTTCCTTCAGCGGGTCGACACCGACGATACGTGCCTGCGGGAACATGCCGAGCGCCATGCGGCTCCAGTCTCCGCGCGCCGCGCCGAGGTCGAAGATGCTGGCGATCGCGTGGTCGCGCCCCGCCAGCCAGCCGAGCGCGTATTCCATGTCGATTCCCGCGCGGTAAAGCTGCGCCCCGGTCGGGGCGAGCACGCGGTTGGCGGCCTGCAGGATTTTCTTCTTTGCGCTCATGATTTTCGATCGTTCCCGGTCCGCGCGCGGCCCTACACTCGGGCGGCGGACCTGACAATCCGCATCGTGTTGCGACTGCGAACGACTAGAGATGGATACCTTCCATCTCGATCCCTTCGCGCACCACTCGCGCCGGATTGCCCGCGACGATCGTGCCCGAGGGGACGTCCTTCGTCACCACCGCGCCCGACCCGACCACGCATTCGTCGCCGATTCTCACGCCGCCCATGATCACCGCGCCGATCCCGATGACACACCATTCGCCGATGTGGGTGTGGCACTTCTCGCCATCGTAGCGTCCCAGGCTCTTGCGCGGGATCAGCTTGTGGCTGAGGATCGTCACCCGGCTGGTCAGGATCGTGTGCGCCCCGACATGGATTCCCTGCGGGAAATAGCGGTCGAGGTTAAGCCCGCGTTCGAGCTCGCAGCTGGGGTGGATGTCATAGCCCGCCAGCTTGTAGCGATACCAGCGCAGCCACTGCACGCGCCGGGCGACGAATTGCCGCAGCCCCCTGGTCTCTTCGCTCATGCGGCTGTCACCTTTTCCCGCTCGACCAGTTGCCGCGCCCAGCTGTCGATGCTGAAGGCGTGGACGTCGAGCTCGGACGTAATCGGGCGGGCGAGGAATTCCGGCACCTGCGAAAAGTCATGCCCGTCGACCAGCAGGAAGCGATCGTCGCGATAGAAAGGCTCGTCGAGGATGCGCGGGTTCTCGGTCACGATCTTGCGGCCCGCGCACATGTTCTCGATCAGCCGCATCGTATAGCCGGACTGCCTGTGATTGGCGAAATCGAAGGTCCCGCGCGATGCCTCCAGCATGTCGACGATCTGATCGAAGCTCAGGCTCTTTCCGGTCACGCCGGGCAGCGACTTGCGTTCCCTGAGCAGGGTTAATTGCATCACCGGCGAGCATTTGAGATGAAACCGCGTGGTCAGCCCGTTCGCTTCGCAAAAGGCATGCAGCCGCTCAAGCGCCTCGAAGCGGTGCAGGGTTCCGATCGCCCCGACGAAATAGAGGTCCTGCGCCATTGGTCGCGCATGGTCGATTGCGAAGAAGCGCGGAATCGCGAACAGCGGCAGATATCCGATGCCCAGCGCCTCGGCATCGGCCGGATCGAAAGTCGCGGCGTGATCGAAATGGTCGAGCCATGGGCGGTAATCGTGGGTGCCGAGCGAATCCCAGTTGTACAGCACGAAGCGCGCCTGCGGATGTAGCGCGCGCAAACGCTCCAGCGCCGCATGCTGCATATGGTGACACTGGATGAACAGGATCGTGTCGTAACCCTTGCCCGCGCTCTCCGCGATCACCCGGTCGTGATAGGCCGCGAGCCTGCGGGCATAGGCGCCACCGGCGAATTTCTTGGCCGTCTTGCTGGCGAACCCGGCATTTTCGATCGGATGATAATCGACCGCGTGGCCCAGCCGCTCGAGCGCGGCGCAGATTTCCTTCGCGTAGGCGAAATAGTTGATACCGATGAACAGGATGCGCGACACGCGTTGTGGCTCCGATCCGTCAGGCGCTCTGCGGCCGGACCGGAGCGGTCGCGGGTCTGCGCCTAAGCAGCCGCGCGATGCGTCGCGGCTGGATCAGCAATCCGCTGAATGCGATCATCAGCACGATCGGCGTGAAAAACAGCGATTCGGCTATCAGCGACAGCAGGATCAGCGCCGCGAACAGCAGCCGCGGGCGGAACATCCGCTGGAACACGATGCCGAGAAGGAAGATCAGCGACAGCGGAATGCCGACGCTGAACAGCAGCACCACGATCCCGTTGGTGTTGCCGCGTTCCGTGATGTTGTCGCGCGACAGGTTGGCTTCACGATAGCCGACCCGGGCCGACACATCGAAATACTTCTGGTAGTCGAATCCGATCCCGGTCACCGGGTGCTCGAGCGCCACGCTGATCCCGGTACGCAGATCGTATTCGCGCGCCTCGGCGGAACCGCTCAGCGCGCCGTAGAATTTCTGCGACAGGTTGAAGCTCATGTACGCGGCAAGCGGCAGCAGCAGGATCGGCACGAACACGAACACCCCGACCTTCTGCCGCCGGCTGGCGGTCTTGAGCCACTGGAAATAGGCCACCGCGAACTGCAGCATCATGATGACGACCCCGGTAGTCGACTGGGTCGCCACCACCGCCAGCGCGGCCAGCACGATATCGAACAGCCTCTGCTTGCGGACGAACAGGCCGATGAACAGCAGCATGTTGAGGTAGATCTGGAACACGCCGGGTTCGAAGAAGAATCCGTCGGGGCGCTTGAGGATCGATCCGGTGTCGACCAGTTCGTGATAGGTGAAGACGTACAAGAGCGTGTGATAGGTCGTGTCGTAGACCTGGAAGGTGGTGAACAGCCCGCTCGCGAATAGGTAGGCGAACGGGGTCAGGATCGCCTGAAACGCCATCAGTTTGAGTATCGGGAACAGGTCGTTCGCGAGCGTCGTCCGGCTTTCGCCGACATACACCAGCAGCAGCGCCAGCCCCGCAATGAAGTTCGCATAGCGAATGGTCATTGGCAGCAGCTGGAAGCTCTCGCCCCCGACCAGCGCCATCGCGCCGGTCGCGAACAGCAACAGCCAGACAAGCAGGAATTCGGCGCGGAGCAGGCGCAGCGGATTGTTCAGCATGAAGCACAGGACGAGCACCATCACGATCAGCGGTTCGCGCGGGATCGAGAGGATGCCGCCCGAAATCAGCATCGCTGCAAACAGCGCGAGCTGCCGCAGCCGCTCGCGCAGCACGGGATTGGTGATCTGTCCGGCCTTGCGCACCGGCGGGCGGGCATGTGCCGCAGAGCCGTTCATTCGCTGAATTCTCCTTCCGGATCGGTGCGATACCATCCCTTGCGGCTCTCGCAATAGCGCTTGACGATCCGCGCCGGCGCTCCAGCGGCGACGCACAGGTCGGGGATGTCGCGGGTGACGACGCTGTTGGCCGCGATGACGCAGTGCCGTCCGATCGACGCGCCCGAAATGCAGACGTTCTCGCCGATCCAGCTGCCGTCGCCGATCCGGACTTCCGCAAGCTGGGTCAGGCCCTGATCGCGGATTGGAATCGCGGGATCCTCGAACGTATGGCGATTGTCGGCGACGAACAGCCGGTCCGCCGTCAGTACGCTCTCACCGAACTCGACCTTGCGGGTGACGACGATATGCGCGTGGTTGCCGATCATGGTGCGCGCCCCGACCTTGAAGACGGGCGGCTCGTCATGCTCGTTGAGCGCGGCGATATAGGCCCCGAACTGCAGCACCGCCTCGTCGCCGAAATGGCAGTATCTCGCGCCGAAAATCCGCAGCGGCCGCACGATCCGCACCCCGCGTCCCATGCTTGCGAAGAAGCCGCCGATCAGCCGGTAGAACAGGATCGAAAGGAAATCGCGAATGCGGAAATGCAGCATGGGCTCGCCGTTGGTGGTGCGGTTGCGCGCCTACACGCTGTTCCGGCTGCCAGCAAGCGGGCGAAACCCGCGATGGTTGCGGCTCAGGCGCCACCACCCGGCCACCAGCAGGACTGCCATCAGCGCGTAAATGCCGCTGCGCAGCATCACCACTCTGTCGAGGCTGAAGGCCTGCCCGGAAAGCAGCGCGGCTGCAAAAGCGATCACGGTGGCAACCACGCTCGCGCCGTAGCCGATCACGTACCAGCGATAGTCGATGATGACGTTGAACATCAGCGCGAACGGGGCCGACAGGGTGAACACGATCAGGCCCGGCGCGAGCAGATAGACCCAGCGCAGGTCCGGCACGTATTTGGGCAGCACTAGCTCCAGCAGCGGCGGCGCGATCAGCCACAGGGCGAGCGCCGCAAGCGCGCAATAGCCGACCACCAGCATTATCAGGTTGACCATTTCGGCGCGCACTGCGCTCTCCTCACCCGCCTTGTGAGCCTTGACGATGCTCGGCAGGAACACCTGTTCGAGCAGTGTCGGCACCATCTGGAACAGGTTGAGGAACAGGAACGCGAGATACAGCCGACCGAGCGGTTCAAGTCCCAGCTCGTTCGAGACGTAGCTGCGTTCGAGCAGGCTGTTGAACTGGATCGCGATCCCGGTGAGGAACAGCACGAACCCGGTCCGGAAGATCACTTTGACCAACCGCTTCGGCATGCGCAGCCTGCTTGGTCGCAGCACCGCACCCGATGCGAGCGCGACGACAACGAACACCACCGGCTGCGCGACGATCGATCCGACCGCAACCAGCGTCGGCGCCAGCGGCAGCAGCGCGAGCAGGCCGAGCGAGACACCGATCGACACCGCGTTGGTGAGGTTGGCTGCCTTCAACCTTCCGGCGGCAACCATCTCGTTCATCGTCCATGCCCGCAACAGCGTCGCCAGCGCGCCGAGCGCGGTCATCCCGGCCACGGCGCGATACTCTCCGGTGTCGAGCTGGCTGGCATAGACCAGCGCGAGCGCGACGAAGATCGCGGCGAGCGAAGCGAACGCGGTGTAGGCGAGATCGATGATGCGCTGCCGGTGCCGGGGGCCCGCGTTGCACAGCAGCCGGTAGCCGCCGTTGAGCAGGCCGAAATGCAGCAGCCCGCCGAACAGGATGTAGGCCTGCACCAGCGCAACGAGGCCCAGCCCGTTATAGTCGAGCACCAGCATCAACAGCACGCCGCGCCCGAGGACGAGGAAATTGATGGCGAGGCCGATCACCACGAAGGCGAGGCGTGAATTCATGGATTCTTCGCGTTAATGGGTCCGGCGCCGCGTTGCAGCGTCAAATCCCCAGCACCGTGTCGATATAAGCGCCGGGCAGGTCGGGACGCACCTTGCGCGCTTCCGCTGCGGCCTGCCTGCGATTGCCCGACAGCGGCTCCATCATCCCGGTATAGGGGTGTTGGTGTTGAAGGTGATGAACACCGCCGTACGCGGCGTCTTGCAGCGGCTGCCGAAATGATAGCAGACCGCCGGATCGACCAGCACCGCCTCGCCCGACTTGCCGTAGAACGTCTCGAACCGGTCGTGCCCGATCTCGGCGGCGATCTGCGCGTCGGTCAGGCGCCGGATGAACGGCGAGCGCTTGACTGTGCGGCTGGTCGCCTTGTCGATGAACACGAACGGGCCGCCCTCGTCGTCGAGCACGTCGTTCACATACATGACGAAATGCAGCGACTTGCTGTCGCCGTAATCGCGGTGCCAGAACTGGCTGGCGCGCAATTCGCCCTCGGTCGGGAAGGAATGCAGCACCTGCATGCTGTCGAACAGGAACCGCCCGCCGAAATAGGCTTCGGCTGCGCCCAGGATCGCGTCGGAAAAGGCGAGGCGGAACACCGGGTTGTCGGCGGTGAAATCCTCGGCGCGCATGATGTTTTCGAACGGATGGCCGCCTTCACGGGGGACGACCTGTTCGCCGCGCGGCAGATAGATTTCCCTGATCTGTGCCACCGCGTCCGGATCGACCGGTGCAGCCATCGTGTAGCCGTCACGCTCTACTGCCTGCGCCCGCCCGCGGTCGAGCGTGAGCGCCGCTTCGGGCGTTGGCGCGGGGCCTGCCAGCACGCTCTTCAGCTTGCCGAGCATGCGCACGGGCACCAGTCGCCAGCGCAGGAAACCGACCGTGTCACGCAGGTAAGCCGTCGCCATCACTCAAATCCTCGTTTCAACCCGCCACCCACGCATCGTTCGGCACCTCGGCGTTGATGCGCTTCGCAGGAATGCCGACATAGGTGCCGGGTTCGGTGATCGACCGGTTCACCAGCGACATCGCGCCGATTACGACGTTGTCGCATATCTCGACCGGGCCGACGACCACGCTGTTGGCCCCGATAATGACATTGTCGCCCAGCCGGAAGACGTCGCCGGTCGCGTGACGCGCGAGATAATCCGGATCGTCGGGAGCGGGGCCGACGAACTTGACCCCGGCCATCACCGCGACGCGCCCGTCGGATACGATCCCGTTGCCGCCCAACAGAATTCCCGCCGGGTGCGAAATCTTCAGCTGGCGCACCTTGATCCGGTAGGACGTGACGTCGAGCGAAAAGCGCGTCAGCAGGCTGCGATCGAGCAGCATCGCGACATAGCGCCCGATGCCCGGCACGCGCGTGTGCCACCAGGTCGACCACCGGATCGTGCGCCGGATGCTCGGCTCGACCATCCACCAGGACAGTAGCAGGCGTTTCATCGCGCGGTGGTTCCCATAATGCCGCGCGCTTTAGCCGACCGGTTCGGCTGGCACAATTCCGGCGCCGATCGCGACCGCGTTGCGCACCCGCTGGATATTCGTGCGCGAATAAAGCTCGGGATAGGGAAACGGGTTTCCGGGGAAGGAATTTTCGACCATCGCCGCCACAAATCGGCGGGCGGTCTCCGGCTCGACCCGCTCCATCGCCTCGATCGGTGTGCGTAGCGCCTCGCGCAGTTGCGGCCAGGTCTCGATCCGACGGATCCCCGGCAGCCGATCGTAGAATATCTCGCCCATCACGCACACGCTCTTGCCGATCAGCGCCGCTTCCCAGCCGACCGTGCTGGTAAGGGTGACCACCCGCTCGCAGCGCGACAGCACCTCGCGCCCGTGCACTTCGGCGGGCAGGAACCGCAGCGCCGAATAGCTTTCGCGCAGCACACGGAACTTGGGCCGCAGCAGCGCGCCCTTGTCGACCGGGTGCTCCTTGACCACCAGCACCTGGTGCGGGCCGAGGCACTTCATGATGTTCTCGATCGTCGCGACCTGGTTGGCGTTGAATTCGCTCATGTAATTGAGCGTCGCCTCGGGTTCCTGGTGCAGCGGGTAGAAGACGATTTCGTAGCTTTCGGGAATGTCCTCGAGCTGGTCGTATGCGTGCCGGAAGCTGGCGGCGAAGACCTGTCCGCGCTTGGAATATTCCTCGGTGTAGGTCTCGTAGCGGAACGATGCGGCCCGTGCCGGGTCCGCAGAGCGCCAGTCGCGCCAGCGCCAGAGCGCGGACTTGGCGAGCCCTGCCAGCAGCGGTTTCGCCGCGCGCCGACCGGCGAGATTCTTGACGTAGAAGGGGCGGTAATCCTTCTGCTTCAGCTCGGCGAGATAGGCATCGGCCAGCGCCAGCGACGCCTCGCTCGGCTCGGGCAGGTCGAAGGTCCCGCCCGAAATCGTCATCGGATCGGGCAGCCAGTAGAACCAGTCCTCGACCACGCAGTTCATGCCCGCGAGGTAGGGAATCCCCGCCGCGCGCGCTTCGATCAGCAGCACTTCGGAAATCTCGATCGCGACCAGTTCGTTGAGCACGGCCGCCGGCTGGAACCGCGCGATCAGGTCGCGCCAAAAGGCGATTTCCTTGCCGAGGATGGTGAGCCGGGTCGCCTGATCGTAGCGTCCGAGAAAGCGTTCGGACATGAACGAGGTGATCAGGTAGTGCTCGGGCACATCGGCGGGCTCGATCGTGTCGAAATCGCGCTCGAAGCAGGCGACCACGTCCTGCCCCTTGGCCCGGACCTGCTGCGCTTCGGCCTCGGTCATGGTGACGAACACCGCTTCGTAACGATCGTCGACCAGTTCGGGGAAGAACTCCGCCTGGTAGCCGCGCGCGAAAGCGAGGATGCGCGGGCGCTCCGGATTCGTTTCGGCGGGGGATGCGGGGGCGCTCATGGTCAGGTATCCGTCGTCTTCACAACCTAGGCGTAGAACTGGCCGGTGCGGCCCTCGATCACCATCGCCGGGTCGATATCGTTCAGGGAAACCGCCCGCCCGCCTTCGAGATGCGATTGCACCATCGCGAACAGCGCCTTCTGGCCGCGGAGGATATCGCGTTTCAGCGCGGAATTGGCGGCCCTCGCGGTCTCGTTCCCATTCAGGCACGCCACAAGTTGCAGGATCGGAGCCAGCGCGCCCTGCGGCACGTCACCGGCGTCGAACTCCTGGCGCTGCGGCTCGGGATAGGGATTGTCGCCCGCTTCACCACCGCCCGATTGCCACAGCGCATGCCCGTCATTGAGCACCGCGACGCTGCCGAGCGAGCCGGAAAGCGTGAAATCGGTGCCGAACCCGCGCGCGAATTGGCCGACGAAGCCGTCGTCGAATTCCAGCGTGGCCTGCAGCACCACCGGGTCGTTGCGGATCACTGCCCCGTCGCGCCCGACCTCGCCGAGCCGTGCGCTGACCGAAACGAGCTCGCGCTCTCCTGCCGCCAGCAGCAGCAGGTCGACCGAGTGCGGGTGGGTCCACAGCAGCGCGCCCTGGCCCATGTCGACCCGGGCCTCGAACAGATTGCCGATCGTGCCATCGGACGCCCGCCGGATCGCCTCGCCGTAGATCGCGAAATGTCGCCGCACCGCGCCGAGCGTCGCAAACACGTCGTCGCGCGCGAACAGCGCTTCGAGGTCGTCGAGTTCCGCCATTGAATTGCAGATCGGCTTTTCGATGTGGAGCGCGCGCGTCCCCGCTGCAGCGCAATCGGCGATGATCGCGGCTCGGCCCAGCGTGCGGGTGGCGATACCGACCAGATCGGGCGCGCCCTCGGCGAGCATCGCTGTATGATCGGCATAGGTCCGGCCTGCGCCATAGAGCTTCGCCGCTTCGGACAGCCGGTCGGGATCGGGGTCGACCAAAGCTTCGAGCGAGACGCCTTCAGCCGCGACGATCGCTTCGGCATGCGCGAGCGGGAACCACGCACGGGGCGCGTATTGGCGTACGCCGTCGCTGGTGAACGCGCCCATGCGTCCGCACCCGATCACCGCCGCGTGGATCATTCCGACCATTCCAGCAGGTAGGTCAGGGCATCGTCCTTGCGCGCATCGAGATCGGCATAGGCCTGCGCGATATCCTCGCCGCGATAGCGACCCGACAGGATCGGCGCGGGATCGAGCCGCCCATCCATGATCGCGCGCGCGATGAAGGCGATGTTGGCGCGTTCGTTGAAGCGGTTGAAACCGCGGCTGTCGTCGTGCTCGGGCGACCAGCCGACCGCCTCGATCCGCAGCTGCTTCATGTAGAAATGCTCGCTCGCCAGCGGGTTGAAGTCTGGTGCCGGTTCGCCGCGCCCCGGAAAGCCGAGCGTCGCGATGACCCCGTTCTGCCCCGCAAGCCGCAGCGCCATGGCGAAATCACTCCAGCCATTGGTGGTGGAGACCACCACGTCGGCACCGAAGGCGAGCGCGGCTTTGAGTTCTTCCTCTTCGTCGCGGGCAAACACGCCGCGCGCGGCATAGCCTTTGGCGATTGCGGCGGAGCTTGCGTGCCCGGACACCGCCCAGACTTCGGCTCCGGCCAGCGCGGCCATCGCCACCGAGGTCAGTCCGAGCACGCCGAGCCCCTGCACCAACACCCGGCTTCCTGCCCGCACATTGCTGCGCAGCACCGCGTTGTAGCCGAGGTGGAACAGATAGGCTGCGACCACTCTGTCGGCGTCGGCCTCGGCAGGCAGGCGGTAGAGCGCATCGCTTGCCGGCATTACGAGGTGGCTGCGATGCGAGGTGAAACTGAGAACCCGGTCGCCGACAGCGTGGCCTTCGACCTGCTCGCCCACCTCGATCACGCGCGCGACGTTGCAGTATCCCTGCAGCCGCGGATAGGCGACGCCCGGGCGCAGCGGCGGCAGGCCGCGCCATGCGGCCAGCTCAGTGCCAGGCGAGATTGCACTGACGATGGTTTCGCACACGAGGTCGTGCGGGCCGGGCGCGGCGAGGCTTTCCTCGCGCAGCGCGAGCTTCCCGGGCTCCTCGAGCCAGACGACCTTGGCGGTCCGCTCGCTCACAGTGGGTAGCCCTTGCCGATGGTGATGTAGCCGTGCTCGCGGTCGCGGTTGAGCGGGGCATGCGCTGCAAAACCGAGCGCTTCTTCGGCAGCTTTCACCGCTGCTTCGTCCGCTTCGGCGACGTTCCGACGTCGGAAACGATTGGGCTGCACCTCTTCCCAGATGACCGGGTTGCGGTGCTGGTTGACGATGAACTCGAGCCCGCCGCGCTCGACCCCGAGCCATTGTTCGAACAGCTCGAGATGCTGCAGCGGCTGCTCTTCGTAATGCGCCACCAGCGCCTGCGCCGCCTCGCGGGTCAGCCGCCCATGGCGGATTTCGCGGCAGGCGTGGTCGGTCACCTTGGAATAGCCGTGTTTCACCAGCTTCAGGTGATCGTGCAGGTCCATGTAGTTGTAGCAGTCGACATAGTCGTAAGTGTCGAAGGTCCGGGCGAAGCGCGCGCCCTGATAGCCGTGGCTCTCGACCATCTGTTCGTGCTGCGCTTTTGGATCCCAGCGAACGTAATTGCCGAGATAGATCCCGCGCACCCCGACCCGCGACAGGTCGGCATCGTCGGGATAGCGGTATTGCCACACATCCTCTTCGCCCAGCGTATCGAAGATCGAGAGGATATCGTCCGCCTCGTGCCCCATCAGATCGTGATCGCGGCGATAGCGGCGGGTCATCTCGACTTCGTGCTCGTGGCTGAACATGCCGACCTGTTCGAGCCCCTGATGCGCGCCCCAGATTATCAGTGGCACCTCGTAGCGCACCGCTGTCTGCACCGGGAAAACCGTCTGCCCGGCAAGGCACGGCCAGTAGGCGCTGCCGAACATGCGCAGGGTTGTGCGGGTGATGTTCTTGACCGACACCGGGTTCACGTTCTGGACCAGGATGTCGCAGTCGAACTTGATCCGCAGGTTGGCGAGATTGCGGATGCCCAGCGGCGTGTTGAAATACTTGTTGTAGGTCACCAGCAGCGGGTTGAGGCCCAGCCGCTCCTTCGCGACGTGCACGATAAAATGCGAATCGTGCGCGCCGGTGACGGGGATGATGCAATCGTAATTGCGCCCGCTTTTGGAACGATAGGGCTCGACCAGTGCTTTCAGCCGATCGAACCGCTCGTCGAAATCGAGCTGGTCCTTCTCCTCGTGAATGCGGCAGCCCGAGCAGATGCCTTCGTCATCGATCACGAGGCCGAGCGCGTGGCCGGTCGAATAGAGGCACCGCCGGCAGGTTTGCGGGTTTTCTGCGGCGCTCATGAATACACCGTCCGGTGATATTGCGCGGGGCGGACCGGGACTTCGAACAGCGCCTCTTTGTAAGCCTGCACCGCGTGTTCGCGATAGCTGAGGAAATTGCCGACTGCGACCGCGGCGACCTGCGAATGCTTGAGCAGCGATGCCATCGCCTGCACCTCGGAGATGCCGCCGAACGCGATCAACGGAACTTCGCTGGCGAGCCCGCAATCGAGAATCGCGGGATCGAACGCGCCGGGATGCCCTTCGTGGCGGTGGTCGATCAGCATCGCTTCGGAGATCGTCCCGTCATTGAGCGCCGCAACGACATCGCCTGGCAGATCGGCGTCCTTGCCGGTGCGATAATCGCGCCACAATACCGCGCCGTCGTCACCGACGCCCAGCGGCAGCGAGGCGATCACGGCCTGCGCGCCGAGCTGGTAGCCCATCTTCACGACCTCGCCGAGATCGTCGTGCAGCAGCGCGTCGACCGCGATCCGGTCGGCGCCGATATTCACCGCTTCGCGCGCCTGGTCCGCGCTCGTCACCCCGCCGGCATAGATCAGCGGCGTGGCGATCCCGAGCGTCGCCACCCGGTCGAGCAGCGCGAAATCCGGTCCTTCGCCCGAGCTACTCCGATCGATGCATTGCAGCAGGATCTCGTCCGCGCCCCAGCGATCGAGGTTCTGCACCAGCACTTCGGGCCGGCCAAGCGGCAGGTAGCGGCCATAGCCGAACGATTGGACCGCCCATCCGCCGCGCACGGTGACCACTCCGACAAGGCGTTTCTTGATCATCGGCACAGGCCCTCGACCAGCGAGCGTAGCAGAGCGCGCCCCGCCTCCTGGCTCTTTTCCGGGTGGAACTGCATGCCGACAAGGTTGCCGCGCCGCACGCCGACCGGGAACACCGCGTCGGTGCGCGCGGCATAGACCTGGTATTCGCGCGGCGCGCGGAAGATGAAGCTGTGGTTGAAGTACATCGCCATGCCGTCGCAGGCGGCGAACAGCGGATCATCGCCGATCCGCTCGATCGCGTTCCAGCCGATATGCCAGCCGCCGCCGTCGAACGGCACGACTTCGCCCGGGATCAGCCCCAGCCCGGCGGTGAGGCCGTGTTCGTGCGAGCGTTCGGCCAGCAGCTGCATGCCGAGACACAGGCCGACGAACGGCTTGCCGCCATGCGCCGCCTGCTTGAGATAGCCGACCAGATCGTGCGCATGCAGCTGTTCCATCGCCGCCGGGAACGAACCGACGCCGGGCAGGAAGAGGATATCGGTCTCGTCGAGCTTGGCCGGATCGCTCGACACGCGGCAGCGATAGCCGAGCTGGTGCAGCGCGCGCCAGACCGAGGCCTGATTGCCCACGCCGTAATCGACGATGCCGATCGTGCGCCGCGGCATTACAGCCCGACCCCGACTGCGAACTTGCGCTCGATCCGGCCATCGTTGTGGACCGTGAACAGGTCGCGGTTCACCGAGGAATGGACCTGGTTCCAGAACTGCTCGGTGTCGATCCCGATATAGTCGCAGAATTGCGCGATATATTCGGGCGAGCAGCTGTCATCATAGGCTTCGACCAGCGCAATCCCGTCTTCGCGCTTCATGTTGCCGTGGCGGATTTCCTCGTTGCAGTAATCGGTCACACGCCCGAACCCGAACTTGTAGTACTTGATCATCTGGTTGAGCGTCACCCAGTCCTCGTCGAGCGAGGTCACGCCTCTCAGGTCCCCGGTGTTCTCGACCGCATCCTCGCGGATTCTCAGCCCGTTGGCGGCGGAATACATGCCGTTATTGGTCAGCGACCAGTCGCCGAGGAACCAGCCAAGATAGACGATCTGCAACTGGTGCCGGTCGAACTCGTCGAGCGTCGGGTACTGGTAGGGGATCACCTCGTTGAGATCGACACCGCTTTCCAGCATCCAGTCGAGCGCCGCGCCCGACAAAGTGTTCATGTTGCGCAGGTTGTTGCCGTCGTACCCGGTCTTGCCCAGCGTCTTGAGATCGCCCAGCTGCAGGCCCGGATTCTCGCCCCACAGGATCAGCGGGATATTGTAGCGGATCGCCAGTTGCGGGACCGAGCTGAACAGCGCGAGCTCGGTCGATTTCGCCCAGTTGGTGAAGCGGTCGAAGGCGCTGCGCATCAGCTTCTGCCACACGCCAGGCGCGGGGCGGACATAACGAGGTCGAAACCGTGCTCGATCAGGGTCGAGACATTGTCGACGCCGCGCTCGGTCACTTGTTCGGGCGGATAGGTCAGCGTCACCAGCAGCGGGCGCAGGCCCAGCTTGTCGCGCACCCACAGCGCCTGCCGGGTCGAATCCTTGCCGCCCGACACGCCGATGATGCAGTCCCAGTGCTGCCCCGGTCGGCGCGGATAGTTGGACAGCAGGTCTTCGAGGATCTCGTAGCGCTCCTGCCAATCGACATCGCGCAGCCGGTCCCAGTAATCGCACGCAGGGCAGATTCCCTCCGGTGTGAACACCGTGTTGGGCCGCGTGTCCGGCTGGAGGCAATTGCTGCAATACTTCATCGAAAATCCGGGACCTTTGATCGCCTGTGCGCCCTTCACCACGCGTCCGACAAATTCAAGACATAATCAAAGCGATGCCGGGGCTTCGCGGCACCTCGCGCTGCCCGAAACCTGTTGCTCGCCGAGAGCGCCAGGACCCGCAGCGGGTGGCAAATCAGTCTCGGTCGCGTTGCACTTCGTCGATATACGGGGCGAGCAACCCCCGCCAATGCGCGAATCCCGCGCTGCCGGGATGCACGCCATCGAGGCTGTAACGGGCGAGGAACCCGTTGGTATCGGCCATGCTGGCGGCGAGATCGATATATCCGACCTCGCTTTGCGCAGCCATCGATTCCAGCTCGCGGTTGAGCGCGAAGGCCTGGTCGCGCATCGCCCGAGTGCACGATCCGAGCGGATGATCGCGGCAGGGGAGCACCGATTGCACGAACACCTGCGCGCCGCCCGATTTCAGCGCATCGACGATCCTGCGGTAGCGTTCGACGATCTGCGCATTGGTGTTTCCCGCCGCGATATCGTTGATCCCGATCATCACGAACACCGCCTTCGGCTCGGCGCGCAGGATCGCATCGGTGCGCCGCTCGAGACCGCCGACGAGATCGCCGTTGACGCCGCGATTGACGATCGAGACCTCGGGAAACAGTTCGTCCCAGCGCCCGCTGGCGGTGATCGAATCCCCCGCCATGACGATCTCGGCCCGGGTTTCGAGCGCCGCATAGCGCTCCGCCGAAATCACCGGAATTTCGGTCATGGAATACGGGCGTGCGCCCGGCTCCTCAGGTCCGAACACCCCCTGCTTGGCCGCGCGCAGCTGCGGGTAGGGGAACAGATCGTACGCCCCGGCGGCGAGCCCCCAGCCGAAGGCGGCGCATACCAACGCGGCAAGTCCAATCCATCGAGCCATCCGCGCGCTCTGTCAGTTTGTCGCCGGACCGGCAACCGCCTGCTCCAGCACGCTGCGCACATTGGCGGTCTGGATCACGCGGCCTTCGCGGTTGAGGTGGCCCGCTCCGTCGAAGAACAGCTCGGCGGGCAGGCAGAAGCGCGCGAGTTCGGGCGGAGCGGCATCGACGGTGCTGAGCGCGCTCAGCTGCGCGGCAATTGCGTCCACCTCGCGCCAGCGGCACGCGGGTTCGGGCATCGCGGCGGGGACATAGAGCACGTCGAACCCGCGCCCGATCAGCTCGTCCTTCACATAGGTTTCGAACCGGTCGAGCTCTTGCGGGGTGATGTCGGGCAGGCGGTATTCGCCGAAGTCGGGCGGCGGTCGGTCGATCGCAAGGTGCGAGGTCAGGTCGCCGACCGCGTTGAAGCCGGAACGGCGATAGACCGCGTCGACGGAAGTGTTGCCGGTGAGGTGATAACGGACTTCCTCGTAGGTGCGATGGATTACGTTGGGGAGGCAGCGCGGCTGTCCGATCAGCCGTTTCAGGTCCTTGCGAAGGTAGACCACATCGCACCACGTCGCCGAATAGCGCGCGTCTTCGGCCAGCAATTCGAGCTCGGGCAGCAGCACGATCAGGTCGTTCTCCGGGTCGAGATGCGGGGCGTAGAGGTCCATCAGGTTGCGGAATCCGATCCCGGCCTGAATGCCGCCGTTGAAGACCGGGCGACCGAGTTCTTCGCCGAGCGCTTCCGCCGAGATCGAGAATGCCGCGCCCGACCCGCCGATCAGTATCACGCGCCCTTCCTGCCCCTTGCTGCGCTCCAGCATGGCAAGGTGATCGTCGACCGCCGCGAGATAGCGTCCGGTGCTGACCGGGGTGAGCGGGATCGCCTGCCACAGCACGAGCGCCGCCGCGTTGAGCAGCGCGAATGCGCCCGCCAGCGCGAACAGCGCGCGTTTGGCCGCCGAGCCGTCAGAACTGGAAGTAGATGAAGGCACTGGCTTCCTGACGGGTAGCTGCGTTGACCAGGACGAGGATCAGCGCGGCGGCGAACAACAGGGTTTCGGCAATCTCCTTGCCCGCGCGGCCCAGCCACGCAAGCCTCAGGCCGGAATCGAGCCGGGTCTGCCCGCGCCACAGCGCATCCATGGCGAAGGCGAGCGCGACGAACAGCAGCCCGAACCGCTCGCCTTGCGGCAGGCCGAATTCGGTGATCGAGCGCGCGTACATCGTCCACGCGGTGCCGAAATCTGGGCTGCGGAACAGCGCGGACAGCACCACGAACAGGCCGAACGTGTAGACCCAGCCCGACAGCTTGAGCCACGCCTTCTCGCCCAGGGTCACCGCCGCGCGCCAGCGCCGTTCGAGCACCAGCAGCACGCCATGCGCGGTGCCCCAGACGATGAAGGTCCAGTTGGCCCCGTGCCACAGCCCGCTGACGAAAAAGGTCGCGATATTGGCAAAGGCGATGCGGCTTTCGGTGCGCTTGCCCCCCCTCTTCGTAGTGCGCAATTCGGCATAGACGTAGTCGCGGAAGAACAGGGTGAGCGTGATGTTCCAGCCACGCCACAGCGCGCTGATCGAACTGGCCAGGAACGGTGTCGCAAAATTGGTCGACAGACGCACGCCCATCATTGCGGCCAGTCCTATGGCGATCGAGGAATAGCCCGCGAAATCGGCGTAAATCTGGATCGAGAAATACAGCATCCCGAGCAGCAATTCGCCGCCCCCCAAGGTCGCATGCGCGGTCCAGATGCGATCGACGAAGGGCGCGAGATTGTCGGCGATGACGACCTTCAGGAACAGGCCCGCGATAATCAGCCGCACGCCCTGATTGATCGAAACCCAGGTCGGCGCGGCAAGCACCGCGAATTGCGGGATCAGGCTTTTTGCCCGCTCGATCGGTCCGGCGACCAGTTGCGGGAAAAACGCGACATAGGTGGCGTAGCGCAGCAGGTTCCGCTCGGCTGGAGCGCGCTTGTAGTAGACGTCGATCGAATAGCTCAGCGTCTGCAGCGTGTAGAACGAGATCCCGACCGGCAGGATGATATCGAGCGTGGTCCAGTTGGCTTCGATTTGCGCTGCCGTCAGTCCGCGCCTGAGTTCCTCGGAGAAGAACCCGAAATACTTGAAGAAGCCCAGGATCGCGAGGTTGGCGAACACCGACAAATGCAGCCAGCGTTTGCGCGCGGGGCTGTCGCCGCTGCGCTCCATACCCAGCGCGGCGACATAGTCGATCAGGGTCGAAACGACGATCAACCCGAGAAACCGCCAGTCCCACCAGCCGTAGAACACGTAGCTCGCCGCCAGCAGCAGTGCGTTCTGCACCGCGACCGAGCGCAGCGTCAGCCGGTTCGCCGCCAGCAGCGCGAGCACCACCGGGAAGAACAGCCAGAATGTGCCGGTTGAGAAAAGCATCGACCCCCGCCTTGAAGCGCGCGCTTTGGCGCAATCCCTTGGGAAAGGCTAGATGTCGCAGAGCCTTGTGATGGCGGATTGCGGCAGGACGCAGGGCGGGGCGTGCGGCGGAAGCGCGCTGATGACGGTGCGGCCCGCCTCGAGTGCGACAACCAGTCCGGCGGAGTTCATGCCCACCACCCAGCGCGCTTGAGCGAGGGCGCTGCCCATGGCGCGCGCGGTGTCGAGCGCGGTGCCCGGATGTTCGGCAATCCAAGGATCGAACTTGCCGGCCGGATCGGAGGGGTGCGGGCGGAGGCGGATCGGCGTGTTTGCTGGAATGCCTGCCGCCTTGCGCCGCTCCATCAGGTAGTCGAGCGCCTGGAACTCGCCCGGCCTGTCCTTGCCCCAGTCGCTGCGCGCGGGTTCGAGCAGGAACAGCACGTCCCCATCCTCGGGAACCGGTCCGGCCGCGTGGGCCTGTTCGGCGAGGTAGTGGTTGGGTTGCTGTTCGACCGTGACGGTGGGGAACTCCACGCGCGCAATAGCAACTGCATCATCGTCGCCGACCCAGATGCAATCGGGCAGTTCCACCGCGCCATCGCGTTCGAAGCGCATCGCGTAGTTCACCCAGTGATCGATCACCGCGACCGAGTGGATCTCGACCTGCGCCGCTGCAACTCGCGCCCGGTGCTCAACGTCGCTGGCCCAGCCAGTGCCGCTGAGCAGGCAGGCCATCCCGTCGAGCGCATCAGCATCGTCGCTGAGCGCCACGTCCGCGCCGAACCGCGCGCGCCAGATCGCCGCTGCCGGACCCGCCGCGATCACCCGCTCGGGCGGCGCGCTGGCCGCCGCTACCCACGCAGCGATCATGTTTGCTGCGCCCGCATCGTGCATTGCCACGGCTAGCGGGCGGGGCAGGGTATCAATCGGCGAACTTGGCATAATGCACGATGTCGACCGGTTCGCCGTCGACCAGTTCCTGGGCCTTGCGCACGCCATCGGGGACCATGCCGGAGCGCTCCATCAGCTTCACCATCCCGCCATTGGTGGCGAGGCAGCCAGCGGTCAGTTTACGCGCGCCAGCAACGTCGATCAGCCAGCCGGTCAGCAGGTTCCACGCCTCCTGCCCGTATCCTCCGCCCCAATAGTCGCGCTCGCCGATCATGATTCCGACATCGCACGTGCCGTGGTCGAGGTTGCGATAGGCGGTCATGGTGCCGATCGCCTTGCCGCCCTGCCGCTCGCGCACGTTGACGAACAGGTTCCGCGTGCCCGCAAAGCTCGCGAGATAGGCCTCGCAGCTTTCACGCGTGTGCGTCCGAAACCGCTGGTTGGAATAGCGCGTGACTTCGGGATCGTTCAGCCAGCCGAGATAGGCATCGGTGATGTCGCCCGAACCGAACGGTCGCAATGTGACCTTGTCGCCGGAGAGTTCGAGGAACTCCGCCACGCTCAGCCCCGCAGCGAGTCCATATTGGCCCAGACTCTCTGGAAGCCCTCGACAATCTTGGCCACGTCCTCGCTCGGCAGCTGGTGGACGCAGACCGCAAGCCCGAGGAAGCTCGCATCGTGCAACTCCTCCGCCACCGGGCAAGTGCCGCTGCCATAGGCGAAGTTGCGGTCCTCGCGCAGGGTCCAGGGGAAGCCCTTGGTTCCGTAGGCGATCTGCTCGGTGAAGACCGGCAGCCGGTGGATGTTCTGGTAGCCGGGCATCAGCGCGGGCACGCCCTCGGCCTTGAGCGCTTCGACGATCTTGGCACGCGACACGCCGAGCGCCCCGGTGTCGAGGGTCATGCCGTAGACGTAGTAGACATGCGTCGCGCCCTCGGCGACCTTCGGCGTGGTCAGACCTTCGAGCCCGGCCAAGCCTTCGTTGAGTTCCGCCGCCACGCGCTGACGGTCGGCAACCCGCTCGGCCAGCTTGTCGAGCTGCACGCTGGCAATCGCCGCCTCGATCTCGCCCATCCGGAAGTTGTAGCCGATCATGTTGGCGAGCTGGTTGCGATCCGTGGGTCTGAGCACGCTTTCGGCATGGTTGCGGATCAGCGCAAGCCGCTCGGCCAGCGCATCGTCATTGGTGACGAGAATCCCGCCTTCGCCGCAGTGGATGTGCTTGTGATAATTCAGGCTGAAGCCGCCGATATCGTAGCCGGTGCCGGTGTGGCTGCCGCCGTTGAGCGCGCCCGGGGCCTGCGCGGTATCGCCCAGCAGCTTGAGCCCGTGCTCGTCGGCAATCGCACGCAGCGCGGCGACGTCGGCGGTTTGCCCGAAGATATCGACCGCCATGATCGCCTTGGTGCGCGCGGTGATATTGGCGCGCACGCTTTCGGGATCGAGGTTGAAGCTCTGCCGGTCGATATCGGCGAAGACGGGGATGGCGTTCCAATGCAGGATCGCCATCGCCGTCGCGCTCATGGTCCAGGGCGAGGTGATGATCTCGTCCCCCGGCTCGACTCCGATCGCGCCGACTTCGGCAATCAGCCCGCTGGTCCAGCTGTTGACGCCGAGCGCGTGCTTGACCCCGAAATACTCCGCTGCCTTCTTCTCGAACGCGCGCACTTCGGTGCCGCCCATGAACAGCTCACCCGGAGCGCCGATATAGGCCGAGAGCACGCCCGAGCGCACAACGCGCGCCGCGGCTTCTTCTTCGTCGCGTCCCATCGATTTGAACGCATCTAATTCGCGGCTGATGACAGGGGTGCCGCCGTGAAGGGCGAGTTGATCGGTCATTCTTGGTACTTTCTGAGATATTGGAGTCCGGCCGCGCGGATTTCTTCGCAAATGGCCTGTGTTTCTGCCGCACTTGAGCCACTCACTTTTGGATAGGCTTTGCGGGCAATCACTTTCGCAAGATTCTCATAGGCAAGGGTCATGGCTTCTGAATAGCGACCGGGGATGCTTTCGGGCGCACCTAGTTGGCGATAACCCTTGAAATGCGGATTTTCCTCTACTCGTCGTATTTCGATCCGCATCCCGCCATCGCGCATTGCGATCTCACCTAGATCATAATTCAACACCAGCTCAAACTGGGTCACCGCTTGAGCATCGCCGCTAACCAGGTGCAGCGGCTGGCCCATATCATTGGCGGTGAGAATGGCCGAAACTGACGGATCGTCATCCCAACAATCAAGTAACGCTGGCCCAGCGCTGTGAAGCCGGACTGGGCCGACAAACATCTCCATGAGGTCGACCATGTGAGAGCCGTTATGCACGGCGCCCTTTGTATAGGTGCCGACTGCGCCAATAAGTTCTCCCCAGTCTTCATTTTCGATCTCTTCGACGAGTCTGTTGAGGTCTGGTGCCCATCGGCGGGTAAAATTCACGGCAAGCGGGGTTTTTGCAGTTTGATAATCGAGCGCCAGTTTGCGTGCTGATTGCGCGTTCTCGGCGAGCGGCTTTTCGCAGAAGACCGCTCGTGGCTCCATGGTAAGCGCCCATTCGAGATGTTCGGCATGGTGCTGGGTGGGAGAGGCTATGACGATCAAGTCGAAGTCACCAGGTTTTGCTGAGAGCCCCTCAAGCGAGGCTTCGGCTACTGACGCATTCCAACGTTCTGCAAATCGCTTTCGCGTCCCTATCACCGGGTCGACGCAAGCGACCAGCTCAAACCGTTCATCCCGCGCAATCGCCCCGGCATGGCTCAGCGGCCAGTCGTCAGGGGAGCGCTCGGCATCGTAACCGCCCGCAATGGCTCCGCAGCCGATGATGAGGACTTTATACGCCATCAACGCCTCAGGCGATCAGATCCCAGCTGACCGGGGTGCCCTTGGGGCATGCGCGGTTCACGCGCTTGCCGAGCAGCACGTCGTAATGCCGCGGCGGGAGGCCGAAGCCGGGACGGACCGAGCGCAGGTTCGTCTCGGTGAAGACGTCGCCCTCGGCCATGTCCTGCGCAACATAAAGCGAGCGGCGGAACTGGCGCGAGCCTTCCTCGGCCATGGTTCCGCCATAGGTGACCTGACCCAAGGCCTGCCACGCGCGCTCGGTCTCGTCGCGCAAGGCCTGGAATTCTGCGGGTTCGAGGCTGAAGGCGCTGTCCACGCCGCCATCGGCGCGGCGCAGGGTGAAGTGCTTCTCGATCAGCACCGCGCCCAGCGCCACCGCGCCGACCGCGACGCCGGTGCCCATCGTGTGGTCCGACAGGCCGACTTCCACCCCGAACGTGTCGCGCATGTTGGCGATGGTGCGAATGTTGGTGTTCTCCGGCGTCGCCGGATAAGTGCTGGTGCATTTGAGGATGCAGAGCTGTTCGTTGCCTGCTTCCTGCGCAGCGCGGATCGCTTCGCCGATCTCGACCACGCTCGCCATGCCGGTCGAGATGATCATCGGCTTGCCGGTCGCAGCGACCTTGCGGATCAGCGGCAGGTCGATGCTTTCGAAGCTGGCGATCTTGTAGGCAGGGACGTCAAGGCGTTCGAGAAAGTCGACTGCGCTGTCGTCGAAGGGCGAGGAGAAGCAGTCGATGCCGTGTTTCCGCGCGCGCTCGATGATCGGGCCGTGCCAGTCCCACGGCGTGTGCGCCTCGTCGTAGAGTTCGTGCAGCCGCCGCCCATTCCAGAGCGAGTTTTCGTCCTCGATGACGAAGCCCGGCCCGTCGCAATCGAGCGTGATCGTGTCGGCGGTGTAGGTCTGCAGCTTGATCGCATCCGCGCCGCTCTCCGCCGCCGCGTCGACGATCTCCAGCGCGCGGTCGAGCGAGTGATTGTGGTTCCCGCTCATCTCGGCGATCAGATAGGGGCGGGCGTCGAGGCCTATCGGGCGTCCATTGATCTGCATGATGCGCAGGCCTTTACAGCGTGGCCTCTGGGCTGGGCAAGCGGTGCTTTTCGTAAGCGGTCGGGCCGGTCCTGGTGTAGCCGCACCTTTCGAACAGCCGCTGCGAGGCGCGGTTGCCCTCAAGCACCGTCGCATCGACGATTGCCGGGTTGGCGGCTGCTTCGCCTGCCAGCAGCAGGTGCGGGCCGAGGCCAAGCCCGTGCAGCGCCGGATCGAGGTAGAGCGACACTTCAGCGCGGGCGTCGGTCGAGAAATCGAACCGGATCACTCCAACGGGTCGCCCGCCGATTGCGCCGACGAACAAGTTCCGCGACGGGTCGTCGAGCACGCGGGAGAGCCATGCGACGTGATCGTCCCACACGAGCTCGTCGGAATCGAGCGAGACAGCGCGGGTGGCCGGATCGCCGCGCCAGTCGAACATCATGCGCGCGTCGGCTTGCGTTGCGGGGCGGACGGTGAGGCTGCTTGCGAGGATGCCAAGCGCGGCGCGGGTCGCGCCAAGCCCGTCGACAAGTTCGCGCGACTTTTCGGCAAGCGCCCGGCGGCGCGCGGCATCGTCGATCAGCGTGACGATATGGCCGGCGAGCGCTTCGGGCGCGGGGTCGGGCGCGAAGGCGGCGATCCCTGCTTCGGCCAGCAGCGGCGCGACCGATAGCTGGTTGGGCGCGACCACCACCAGCAGGGTCGGCACGCCGATGCAGCAGCGCTCCCAGCTCGCCCCGCCGCCCGCGCCGACTTGCAGGTCGTGCCGGGCGAAGAACGCGGCGAGATTGGGCAGGTCGAGCGATAGCTTGGTGTCGGCGCGCCCGGCGATCCGTTCGCGCAAGTCGCCGAGATGCGGATTGGCCGTGGTCGCGACCACTTCGACCGCACCCTCGAAGCCGATCGCGTCGAGCGCATCGAGCACGCCGAGCGAATGCCCGCCCGCATCGACCCCGCCCAAGAACATCCCGATCGAGCGCACGTCGTCGTGGAATTCGTAGCGCGGCGCATCGGCATAGGCGGGGCCTAGCAGGGCATAGCGAGGACCGCCCAGCAGCCGCGCCGAGCGCGGCAAGACGGCGGCGTATCTGGCGCGATGATCGGGCGCATAGGTGTGGTCGATCAACAGGTCGCACGCGAGTGTGCGGTCGGCGAGGTCGTCGATCTGCGCGATTTGGCAACCTAGCCCCGCGCGCACCCCTTCGTGCCACTTCGCGTCGAAGGCGTAACTGTCGAGCACGACCCAGTCGGGCGCGAAGGCGCGCAGCGCCTCGACCGTTTCACCCACATCGCGGGTGCAATCGACCTGCGCCCAGTCCGAATGCGGCACGTCGCGGTCGGGGGTGAAGACGTTGCCCGGCGGGCCGAGCAGACTGGTGTGATCGAAGCCCGCGCCTGCCATCATTCCGACGCTGTCGACGCCGAGCGAGCGAGTGACGAAGCGCACGTCGCCGCCCAGCGACCGCAACGCTTCGGCCAACGCAAGCGAGCGGCGAACATGCCCGGTGCCGATCTGCGCCGAAGCATCGACCCGGATGGCAATCCGCATCAGATTATCCTGCTGCGTTGATGGCGCGGTGTAGCGCCTCGGCGCGGTCCCAGTCCTCGGGCGTGTCGATATCGACCACGCGCCATTCGGGCAGCACGATGGCGCGGCCATTGGCGTGGATGTTGGCCCCGCTCAGCCAGGTCTCGGCGCGGCCCCAGTAGAATTGGCCGGCATCGAAATAGGCCGGTTCGAGATCCTGCGTGCGGGTGTTCACATGGCTCGGATCGAACGGAGCCACGCCCCCGCTCGCATCGCGTTTCAACGCGCGCTGGATCGGGGAGGGGAAGCCGGTGACCGGGAAGGTGTATCCCTCGCCGCCGTGTTCGATCAGCAGCGCGAGCGCCTCGGCAAGGTCCTCGGTGCGGATGAACGGCACGCCGGGATAGATGCAGCAGGCATACTCGAATGCGAACCCGCGCGTGCGGCAGGCCTGGATTGCGTGCTGGATCACCGGGACAGTCGGCGTGATGTCGTCGGCTAGCTCAGCCGGGCGGCGGAACGGGACTTCGGCGCCGAAGTCCTCAGCAATCGCGGCGATCTCGTCATCGTCGGTGGTGACCACGACGCGCCCGATTGCTTCGCAGGCCAGCGCCGCCTCGATCGCGTAGCCGATCATCGGCTTGCCCGCGAAGGCCCTGATATTCTTGCGCGGGATCCGCTTCGATCCGCCGCGCGCCGGGATGATGGCGATGTTCTCGCTCATCTCAGGCCGCCAGCGTCATCATGGTCTCGACCACGCGGTCCTGCTGCGCGGCGGTCATCGCCGGGAACAGCGGGATCGACATGGCGTGGTCGTAATAGGCGACCGAGTTGGGGAACTGCTCGCGCGCGAAGCCGAGCTTCTCGTAGAACGGCTGGGTGTGGATCGGGATGTAGTGGACGTTCACGCCGATATTGGCCGCGCGCATCGCCGCAAACATCTCGGCGCGGCCCATTCTGGCGTCCTGGGTGAGCTCGACCGCGTAGAGGTGCCATGACGACACCCGATCGTTGAACCGCGCCGGGCGCTTGAATGGCCCGTCGGCCAGCAGCACGTCGTAGCGGTCCGCCAGCCGTTCGCGCGCCTCGCGCCATTCGTCCATCCGGGTCATCTGCGACAGGCCGAGCGCCGATTGCAGGTCAGTCAGGCGGTAGTTCCAGCCGAGATCGACCATCTCGTAATACCACCCGCCTTCCGAGACGCGCTGCAACAGCGCATCGTCGCGGGTCACGCCGTGCGAACGCAGCAAGCGCAGCTTTTCGGCGAGAGCATCGTCCTGCGTCACGATCATCCCGCCTTCGCCGGTGGTGACGATCTTGACTGCGTGAAAGCTGAACACCGTCGCATGCGCATGGGCCGAGCCGGTCGGTTCGCCCTTGTAGCTTGCGCCGGTCGCATGACTCGCGTCTTCGAGGATCTTGAAGCCGTAGCGGTCGGCCAGAACGCGCATTTCGGCGAGGTCGCAGGGCAGGCCCGAGAAATCGACCGGGATCACCACGTCGGGCAGTCTGCCGGACCTGTCCGCTGTTTCGAGCTTCGCGGTCAGCTCGTCGAGCGACATGTTTCGGGTTGCGGGATCGGTATCGACGAAATCGATCTCCGCCCCGCAGAACACCGCGCAATTGGCGCTGGAAACGAAACTGTTGGGGCTGGTCCAGACGAGACTGCCGGGGCCGACGCCCATCGCGAGGCAGCCGATATGCAGCGCCGCGGTCGCGTTGGAGACGCCGATTGCGTGCCGGACGCTGTGCCGTTCGGCGAAGACCCGCTCGAATTCGCCGCCGACCGGCCCCTGTGTCAGGAAATCGGAGCGCAATTGTGCGCTCACGGCGGCGATATCGGCGTCGCTGATGTCCTGTCGGCTGTAGGGGATGAATTCGTCTGCCATCGTCCCGTTCGGCAAATTAGTCGATCGTCTGCCCGACGACATGCTCGTCGATCAGCGCGCGGATCTGTTCGACGTCGAGGAAATCGGGGTTGCTGCCGGAGGAATAGGCGAATCCCGGTTCGACCGGTTCGCCGCCGTGTTGCCTGCAGTAATCCTCGATCGAGTATTCGGCGCTGACCGGCAGGATCGCGTAATATTCGCCCATGTCGACCGTGTTGAAGCTGTCCGAAGCGGTGATCATTTCTTCGTGGATCTTCTCGCCCGGGCGGATGCCGATGACCTTCTGTTCGGCCTCGGGCGCAATCGCGGTGGCGACGTCGCCGATCCGGTAGGACGGGATCTTGGGCACCAGCACTTCGCCGCCGATCGCGTTCTCGATCGACCACAGCACCATCTCGACCCCGTCCTGCAGCGAGATGTTGAAGCGGGTCATGCGCGGATCGGTGATCGGCAGCACGCCATCGCCCTTCTTCGCCATGAAGAACGGGATAACCGAGCCGCGCGAGCCCATGACATTGCCGTAGCGGACCACTGAAAACCGGATATCGCGCGCGCCCTTGATGTTGTTGGCGGCGACGAACAGCTTGTCGCTGCACAGCTTGGTCGCGCCGTACAGGTTGATCGGCGCAGCGGCCTTGTCGGTCGAAAGCGCGACCACCCGCTCCACCTTGCTGTCGAGGCATGCCTCGATCAGGTTCTGCGCGCCCAGCACGTTGGTCTTGATGCATTCGAACGGGTTGTATTCGGCCGCCGGCACCTGCTTGAGGGCCGCCGCGTGGACCACCACGTCGATCCCTTCGAGCGCGCGCCGCAGCCGCGCCTCGTCGCGCACATCGCCGAGGAAATAGCGCAGCGCCGGATAATCGGAGCGCGGAAAGACCTGCGCCATCTCGAACTGCTTGAGCTCGTCGCGCGAGTAGATCACCAGCCGCCTGATGTCCGGATAGCGGGCGAGCACCGTGCGCACGAACGCCTTGCCAAAGGAGCCTGTGCCCCCGGTTACGAGAACGGATTTGTCATTGAGCATGTCGAAAATGGGCTCGCCAAACGATTGAAGACGCGGACGATCGCATGCCGCGACCGGATTGGCGGCCCCTCTACAGCCCGGCCCCGCGCCAAGGCAACCGCATAATTGGCCCCGGCTCGGCTGCGGCGTGCGGTGCGGGAATGCTCCGATTCGGCGCAAATGATCGCCGTGACGGGGTGTCGCAGCCGCGCTATCCGCGCGGTTTGCAAGGGTTTCTCCCGCCTCTGCGCCGCCGCTGCCTTCGCCTATCGCCGCCCTTGCCCGCCCGTTCGGCGGGTTTAAGGGCGGTTTCGGGGCCTGACCGGATTGTCGGGGAACGCGCAGGTATAACAATAATGATATTCGAACCGATCACTTCGGCAGCGCGCATGCGCGGTCGCAACGATCCTATCACCTCCATCATCCGGTACGGAGTGGCGTGGACCGTCGTCGTGTTCGCGCCGCTGATGCTGTACGACCTGCTGGGCATCACCGAAGCCTTCATCGATCCGACCATGATCAACACCGGCGTGGCGGCGACCGTGGCGCTGTTTTTCGGCATGTACCTCGCTGGTCGGGTGCTCGATTTGCCGGGAACGCGCGGGACGGTGCACGGCGTGCCGATCATGTGGACGAGCTTCATCATCGCGGTGATCGTGATGTTCGCACTGCGCACCGACTACAGCCGTGTGATGTTCGGCTATTCGGCGGCGGTTTCGACGCTGATCGCGATGCAGCTGCGCTGGAGCAACCGCACAATGCGCCAGCAGCCGTTCTATCTCGTCCCGTTCGGCAAGGCGATGCTGATGGAGGAGATCGAAGGGTTTCCGGTGCGCCGGCTGTCGCGGCCCGAGATTCCCAACGATCGCGCCGCGAATATCGTCGCGGATTTCCGCGCCGACCTGCCCGACGAATGGGAGCGTCTGCTGGCGCAGGCATCGCTCGCCGGGGTGCCGGTCTATCATTACAAGCAGCTGACCGAATCGCTCACCGGGCAGGTGAAGATCGAGCACCTGTCGGAAAACTCGCTCGGCTCGCTGGTCCCGAACCAGTCCTACACCCCGGTCAAACGGCTGGTCGACATCATCGGCAGCCTCGCCGCGATCGCGCTGACACTGCCGGTCATGTTCGCGCTGGCGCTGGCGATCTGGCTGGAAGACCGCGATTCGCCGTTCTTCGTCCAGAGCCGCACCGGCATGGGTGGCAAGCCGTTCCGGATGTACAAGTTCCGCTCGATGTCCAATCGGGCCGCACCGGAATGCGACGACAGCGCGCGTGAGGACGCCATCACCAAGTCCGAAGATGCGCGCGTCACCCGGATCGGCAAGTTCATCCGCAAGTTCCGGCTCGACGAGCTGCCGCAGCTGTTCAACGTGCTGAAGGGGGAGATGAGCCTGATCGGCCCGCGTCCCGAAGCCAACGCGCTGGCCGAATGGTACGAGGACAACCTCGCGTTCTATTCGTACCGCAACATCGTGAAACCGGGGCTGACCGGCTGGGCGCAGGTCAACCAGGGCCACGTCGCGACGCTCGAGGACATCGACATCAAGCTGCAGTACGATTTCTACTACATCAAGTATTTCTCGTTCTGGCTCGACGTGCTGATCGTGATGCGCACGATCCACACCATCGCGACCGGATTCGGCTCGAAATAGAAGGTGGTGCCACCGCCGTTCGTGTCGAGCGCGGTCGAGACACATGTACGCGGACGCCTCTCGACTTCGGTCAAGGCGAACGGAGAAGTGGTGGGCTACGTCTCCAGGGTAAGGTCGGGCGCGTCGACCTGCTTCATGCCAACCGTGTGATAGCCGGCATCGACATGGTGGACCTCGCCCGTCACGCCCGAGGACAGGCCCGACAGGAGGTACAGCCCCGACCCGCCGACATCGTCCAGGGTGATCGTGCGGCGCAGCGGCGAGTTGTACTCGTTCCATTTGAGGATGTAGCGGAAATCGCCGATCCCGCTCGCCGCGAGCGTCTTGACCGGCCCGGCGCTGATCGCGTTCACCCGGATGCCCTGCGGGCCAAGATCGTTGGCGAGATACATGACGCTGGTCTCCAGCGCGGCCTTGGCGACGCCCATCACGTTGTAGTGCGGCATGACCTTTTCCGCGCCGTAATAGGTCAGCGTCAGGATGCTGCCACCATCGGGCATCATGTCCGCCGCGCGCTTGGTCACGGCCACCAGCGAATAGGCCGAGATGTTCATCGTCAGCAGGAAATTGTCGAGGCTGGTATCGACGTATTTCCCGCGCAGCTCATTCTTGTCGGAAAAGCCAATCGCGTGGACCACGAAGTCGATCGTGTCCCAGCGCTGCTTCAGCGCCGCGAATGCCGCGTCGAGCGACTCCATGCTCGACACGTCGCATTCGAAGGTGAAATCGCTGCCGAGCTGTTCGGCGAGCGGCTTCACGCGCTTGGCCAGCGCCTCGCCCTGATACGAAAACGCCAGCTGCGCACCGTGTTCGGCGAGCTGCCTGGCGATGCCCCAGGCCAGCGACTTGTCGTTGGCGAGCCCCATGATCAGCCCGCGCTTGCCTTCCATCAGACCGCTCATGACGCACTCCCTTCCTGCATTTCGCCCTCACGTGCGAGGGCCCGTTCCATGGTTTCTTCCTTGCACGGTTCCGGTTCGGCCAGCGCCGCGTTCAGCTCCGCCCCGATAACGAGGCCGAGCCCGACGAGCCAGAAAAAGAACAGCGCGATGATGATCCCGGCGAGGCTGCCGTACGTCAGGTTGTAGGCAAAGACGCTGCGCAGGATCGGGGGCATCGCAGTGGTCACCCCCAGCCACCACACGGTCGTGAACAGCGCGCCGGGCCATTTCGGATAGCCCCGCTTGCGATATTCCGACGGCGTCAGCGTATAGAACAGCATGTACAGCGACAGGCCGAGCCCGATCGCGGGGATGATCCGCGAGACCTGGAGGACGGCGATCGCTTCGGAGAGCTGCGGCAGTGCCGCATCGATCACCTGCTGCGCGGTGCCGATCACCACATGCGCAAAAAGCGATGCCATCAGCAGCACCACCGCGCCCAGGATCAGCCCGGCCGACAGCAGGCGGTATTTCCAGAAAGCGTAGATCGACCGCGTGCCATAAGCGCGGCGCAGGATGTCGCGAATCGTTTCGACCAAGCTCGATACGGTCCACAGCGCCACCGCCGCGCCGAACCACAGCAGCCAGCCCTCGCGCGCGCCCATCACGTCCTGCGCCACCGGAGCGATTGCGCTGGCGACCGTGGGCGGCATCGCCATCACCACGGTATCGACCAGCGCGTTGGTTTGTTCGCGCCCTCCGATCAGTTCGAACGCCGCCGCGCCGAGGATGAAGAACGGGAAGATCGCCAGCATCGACAGATAGGCGAGATTTCCGGCGTGGATGAAGCCATCGTTATAGGTGCCGACGGCGGTGCGCTTGACCACTTCGAAAGCCCGGGTGCCCGGCCCGGCGAGAGCGACGAGCCGTTCGGCGAGGGTGCGCCTGGCGGGGCGCTCCGGATCGATTCCGCTGCCGACGAGCGCGTGAATGCGCGAGCGGGAATGCCGCCGGCGCGCTTCGGGTGTGAGCGAGATGACCTCGCGCTCGTCGGGGGGAGGAATGGTGGGGGGAACTTCCATGACGCCGGGCGTCAAAGCCCGAATTTCTCGCGTGGTCTTGCCGGATCGACCCAGTCGCCTAGCTGTTGTTCGAGCTTTTCGAGATCTTCGGGCAGCTGGATTTCGAGCGTGACCAGCTGGTCGCCGCGCTCGACGCCGCCGGGCCCGGTCTTTCTGGTCCAGCCCTTGCCCGCGAGCCGCATCACCGTGCCGCCGCTGGTGCCGGGCTTGATCGTCAGCATCACCGGGCCATCGACGGTCGGGCATTTGACCTTCGCGCCGCGGATTGCCTCGCTCAGCGTGATCGGCAGATCCATGCGGATATTGTCGCCGTCGCGGTGGAAGAACGGGTGCGCGCCGATTTCGATCACCACGATCCCGTCGCCGGGCCCGCCGGGCCCGTCGTGACCCTTGCCGCGCAGCCGCATCTGCGTCCCGTCGGTCACGCCGACCGGCAGCTTGAGATTGATCGCCTTGCCATCGGCCAGCGTGATCCGCTGATCGCGACCGGCGGCGGCATCGACGAACGGCACGGCGAGCCGGTACTGGATGTCGGCCCCGCGCCGGGGCGGGGGAGGCGGTGGTCGCTGGCCGAACCCGCGCCGGGCCCCGTTGCCGCCCGTGCTGCGCGCCTTTCCGCCGCCGAACAGTCCTTCGAACAGGTCGCCGAGATCCATCTCTTCGGCCCCGAACCCGCCGAAATCCTGCTGACGATAGCCGCGCGCGCCCGACCCGCCGGCAAATCCCCTGCCGCCCATTCCCGCGAACGGGTTGAGCGGATTGCCATCGGCATCGATCTCGCCGCGATCGAACTGCGCGCGCTTGTTCTTGTCCGACAGCAGGTCGTAGGCCTTGGTCACGTCCGAGAACCGCTCGGCCGCGTTGGGCTTGTCCTTGTTGCGGTCGGGATGCAGCTCCTTGGCGAGCTTGCGATAGGCGCTCTTGATGTCGGCCTCCGAGGCCGTGCGCGCTACACCAAGGGTGCCATACGGGTCTGCCATGGTGTTTTAGCTAGGTGAGGCAGTGCGCGGGTGCAAGCGTGCGATGCAATGTGCAAACAGTCGGGTTAAGGTGCGGGGCGGTTTCCTATGGCGTTCCAGAGGCGTAGGAGAACGCGATGTGCAGCGGTTTCGTCAACTTGGCCCTTGCCAAGCCCGCGCTCTTGCCGCTTGGCAGTCTGAGCGTTTCAGGACTGTGTTTCATGTGTTCCAACCCTGCATCAGGTGCCACGAAATGAGTGAATCGACCCACCGTCCCGCCAGCCTCGATGAGGCGCAGCTGGCCGATAGCCACATCCCCGGCGGAGCCGATCCCTACGTCCTGTTCGACGAATGGTTCGCGCTGGCGCAGGAAAGCGAGCCCAACGATGCCAACGCGATGGCGCTCGCCACCGCAACGCCCGAGGGTGCGCCTTCGGTGCGGATGGTGCTGCTGAAGGGGCATGGCGCGCACGAAGGCGGCTTCACCTTCTTCACCAATGCCGAAAGCCGCAAGGGCGAGGAGATTCGCGCCAACATGCAGGCCGCGTTGCTGTTCCACTGGAAGAGCCAGCGCCGCCAGATCCGCATCACTGGCCCGCTGGTGGAGGTCTCGCCCGAGCGCGCCGATGCCTACTTCCATTCGCGCCCCTACAAGTCGCAGGTCGGTTCGGCAGCGAGCGACCAGTCGCGTCCGCTGCCCGACCGCCAGACTTATATCGACCGGGTCAAGGCGCTGTGGGCGCAGCATCAGCGCGCGGGCGAGGTCCCGCGTCCGGCGCACTGGACCGGCTTCACGCTGCGGCCCGAGCGGATCGAATTCTGGATGGACCGCGACAACCGCCTGCACGATCGCCGCCTGTTCACCCTGTCGGGCGCGGGCGATGCGCTCGAGTGGACCGATACGCTGTTGTACCCGTGATCGGGCTGTTTCCTTGAGCGACAACGCCAGCCTGACGCGCAGCGCCGCCTATGCGTCGATCGCGACGGCGCTGTTCCTTGCCGCGATCAAACTGTGGGCGACCGCGCGCACCGGCTCGACCGCGATGCTCGGCAGCCTCGCGGACACCGCGCTCGATCTCGTCGCCTCGATCGCGACGCTGATCGGCGTCACCATCGCCGCGCAGCCGCCCGACAAGAAACACCGGTTCGGCCACGGCAAGGCGGAATCGCTCGCGGCGATGTTCCAGGTGATCCTGATCGCGCTGTCGGCGGCGGGGATCGGCTTTCGCGCGATCCTTGCACTGATCGAGGGGCAACGCACGACCGCGGCGCAGGAGGGGATCGCGGTGTCGCTGGTCGCGATCGTCGCCACGCTGGCGCTGCTGGCATGGCAGCGCCACGTCGTGCGCAAGACCGCATCGGTCGCGATCAAGGCCGATCACGTTCACTACCAGTCGGACCTGCTGCTCAACCTCGCGGTGATCGCCGCGCTGGTGGCCGACCAGATGCTCGGCATTCCGGGAGCCGATCCGTTGTTCGGCCTCGCTATCGCCGGGTGGCTGCTCTGGGGGGCATGGGGCACGGCGCGCGAGGCGGTCGATCACCTGATGGATCGCGAATGGCCCGAGGACAAGCGCCGCAAGCTGGTCGAGCTGGCCGCCAAGCACCCGGAACTGGAGAGCCTCCACGACCTGCGGACGCGCACCAGCGGGACGCGTGATTTCGTGCAGTTCCACGTCGACCTGCCGGGCGACATGACGGTCGCACAGGCGCACGACATCATTGAGCGCGTCGAGGCAGATCTCGAAAGCCACTTTCCCAACACCGACCTGCTGATTCACATCGATCCCGAAGGCCATGTCGACGAGCCGGGCAACCCGCTGCAGGAAGCCGACGAGTTCGACAAGCTGGAGGACGAGTGATGCCCGCCATTCCCTACTGGCATGTCGATGCCTTTGCCGCGCAGCCCTTCGGCGGCAATCAGGCGGCGGTGATGGTGCTGGACGCGTGGCTGCCCGACGATGTGCTGGTAAAGATCGGGGCGGAGAACAACTTCGCCGAGACCGCCTTTCTGGTGCGCGACGAGACGGGTCAGGCGGATTGGGAATTGCGCTGGTTCACGCCGACCAATGAAATCCGCCTGTGCGGCCATGCGACGCTCGCAAGCGGGCACACGCTGTTGACGCACTTTGCGGAATATGCCGATTCACCGAACGTCACCTTCCTCACCCGCAAGTCCGGTTTGCTGGAGGTGCGCAGCGAGGGGGATGCCTACGAGGTTGGTCTACCCGCCATCCCCACCGAGCGCGAAGACTGGGCTGACGCGGCCGATGTGCTCGGCGGGAACCCGGACGAGGCATGGCGCAATCCGCTCGGCTACAACCTGTTCCTGTACGAAGACGAAGCGGCGATCCGCGCGCTCGCGCCCGACTTTCGCAAGCTGGCGGCGCTCGGGGATCACCTGTTCGTGTGCACCGCGCCGGGCACGGCGAGCGATATCGTCAGCCGGGTCTTTGTCCCCGCGCACGGGATCGACGAGGACCCGGTAACCGGCGGCGCGCATGCGGTGCTGACCCCATTCTGGTGCGCGCGGCTGGGTCGGGGCACCTTCACCGCGCACCAGGCCAGCGCGCGGGGGGGCGATCTGACGTGTCGTCTCGATGGTGACCGCGTCTGGCTCGGCGGGCCGTGCGTGACGGTCGTGGAGGGGGTGTTCCATTTGTGAGTTCCTGCGAATGCAGGAAACCAGCCTCATCCGGCGCAACTGGACTCCTGCTGTCGCAGGAGATCACCTCGCCGGATAGAGCGCCAGCACATCCGCCGCCTGTTGCAGCATCGGCGGGCGCTGTTCGCTGGTCGAGTGGCCCAGCCGCACCAGCGTGAGCCGTTGCTCGGGCGACACCAGCACATACTGGCCCATGTGCCCGATCAGCGAGAACAGGCTGTGCGGCGCGCGGTCGGGGAACAGCGGGTGGCCCCATTCGGAGCCTTCCTTGCCAAGCGGGCGGTTGAGCCAAGTCTGAAACCCGTATTGCTGCGCCGTCGGGCTGGGCTTCGTCATCGCCTCGATCCAGCGGCTCGGCACCAGTTGCTCGCCGCCCGGCGCGCGGCCCTTGCGGCGCATGAACTCGCCGAACTTTGCCCAGTCGCGCGCGGTCGCATGCATCAGGCTGCCACCGATCAGCGTGCCCGAGGCGTCGTATTCGGGCACCATCGAACTCATCCCGAGCGGATCGAACAACCGCTCGGCCAGATACCCGCCGACCGCGCGGCGCCGGGCATCGGGATCGCTGCTTCCGGTCAGCGCGCGGGCGGCGATATCGGCGAGAATCACGGTGGTGTTGGAGGAATACTCGAATCGTTCGCCCGGTTCGGATTCGAGCGGTTGCTCGGTTGCCCACCGCGCCATGTCGTCGCGCCCGTCGAGGAACAGCATCCGCACTTCAGAGGATTCGTAGGGCGGATCGCCTGCTTCGGTATGCCGCAGCCCGGCGCGCATCTGCAGCAGGTGGCGCAAAGTGATCTCGGCGCGCGGATCGCCCGGGCGCTGCCACATCGGCTCCGGCGCGGGGTCGTCGAGCGTCAGCTTGCCGTCCGCTACCAGCATGCCGATCAGCACCGCGGTGATGGTCTTGGCCATCGACCACGATACGAACCGCGTGTCGGCATTGTAGCCCTCGCCGTAGCGTTCGGCGGCGATCTTGCCATCGGCCATCAGCACCACCGCGCGGGTTTCGCCCAGACCTTCGATCGTGAACAGGTCGTCGATTTCGCGGGCGAGCTGGTCTTTCGGCGCGCCGGCGTCCGCTGTCACCGCCGCCAATGCTTCGTCGCTCAGCGGGGGCGGACCAGGCGTCGGCGCGTTGCCACACGAAGCTAGGCTTGGCAGGACCGCCACAGCGACGATAAGGGGAAACGGGCGCAGCATGATCGCGCCCTCAATTCCCCAAGCTTTTCGGAATGGCAATGGCAAAACCGCAGCGTTCGACATCCTCCCGTTTCGGCCTGTGGCTGCTGCTGATATTCGGGATTGCCATCGCGGGCGCGCTCTATGCCTGGCGCGAGCCGATCCACGGTTATGCCTCGGTCGGGACGTCCTATGCTGCACGTGTCGCGTGCTCGTGCCGCTTCGTCGCCGGTCGAGCGATGGAGGATTGCGAAAAGGACAAGCTTGCCGGAATGGAGCTGGTCACACTGGTCGACGACCCGGAGGCGAAGAGCGTCACCGCGCGCTTCCCGCTGGTGACGTCCAGCACCGCTACCTACCGCGAGGGCTATGGCTGCGTACTGGAGCCGTGAGGGCTAACTGGCTACCGGCGTGGTCGCGTCGATCCAGCCGCCGCCGACCACGCGCTCGCCGGCATAGATCACCGCTGCCTGTCCGGGCGCGACGCCGAATTCGGGCTCGGCGAAGCGGATCGTGGTGCTGGCGCCATCTCCCAGCGGCCCGTCGAGCGTTATCGGTACTGGCTTGGCAAGACTGCGAACCTTGGCGGTCAACTGTTCGTCAGGGATCGGGCCGATGCGGTTGGTTTCGATCAGCGCCGCGCTTTCGACCGCCAGCATCCGCTTGGGGCCGACACGTACCTCGCGGTTCTCGGCATCGAGGCCGATGACGTAGAGCGGTTCGGGCTGGCCGCCGATTTCCAGTCCCTTTCGCTGGCCGACGGTGAAATGGATGATCCCCTTGTGCTCGCCCAGCGTCGCTCCGGTGGCGGCATGGACGATAGCGCCCGGCACACCGCCTTCGGGGCGCAGTTTGGTGACGATCTTGGCGTAGTTGCCATCGGGAACGAAGCAGATGTCCTGGCTGTCGGGCTTGTCGGCGTTTCTGAGGCCCGCCTTCTCCGCCAGTTCGCGCACCTGCGTCTTGGGCAGGCCGCCCAGCGGAAAGCGGATGTAGTCGAGCTGTTCCTGCGTGGTCGCATAGAGGAAGTACGACTGGTCGCGCGCCGGATCGACCGCGCGATAGAGGTGCGGGCCGCCCTCGTCCGCCTCGACCCGGCGGACATAGTGCCCGGTCGCGAGGCAATCCGCGCCCAGCTCGCGCGCCATGCGGAACAGGTCGGTGAACTTCGGCCCCATGTTGCAGCGGATGCAGGGCACCGGTGTGCGCCCGGCGAGATACTCGTCGGCGAACTGCTCGACCACGTCTTCGCGAAACGCGCTCTCATGGTCGAACACGTAATGTGCGATGCCCAGCCGATCGCACACGGCGCGCGCATCGCGAATGTCGTCGCCTGCGCAGCACGCACCCTTGCGCCCGGTCGCCGCGCCGTAATCGTAGAGCTGCAAGGTGATGCCGATTACCTCCGCTCCGGTGTTGTGCGCGAGCGCGGCCACAACCGACGAATCGACGCCGCCGCTCATCGCCACCACGATCCGGCATTCGGACGCGGGGCGGGGCAGGTCGAACAGGCCGACCGTGTCGAGCCCGAAGGCCGGACCGGTATCGAGAGGCGATGCAGTGTCCATGGAAGCGCGGCAATATAGGCAAACGACCGCCGATGCGCCAGTCCGGCGGGGCGGGAACGGGCTGCAAACGGCAAGAATCCGCTTCCGGTTCGACCCGCGCTATTCCTAAGGGGTGGTAAATTGCGGTTTTACCCGATCTTGACGACCGCGCTCTAAACCGACCGGCATGTTTGAGAATCTGACGCCGATTTCTAAAGCCCTGGACAGAGATGACGTGCCTGGCGACCTGCTGGTCGGCAGCCGCGATCCGGTGCCTGGACGGGGCGGGGATGCGCTGCGCGCGATGCAGTGGAGCGAGCTTACCGCCCGGCTAAACGCCGCGCGCGACCTGCGCCGCGTCCTGCGCCGCGACGCCCGACACAACATCGCCAGCGCCGCAGCCAGTTTCGGTGATGCCGCCGCGACCTATTTCGAGTCGCTCGGAAATGGCGAACGGGCCGTTAACCCTGTTGCTTTAGGGGCCTCTAAAGCCTCTTGCGCCACATTTTGTGAACCGGGAGCCGACGCGGCATCAGGCGATACGAGAGACATGCGATGATTGAGAACCAGGACATCCGGCCGGCGCAGGTGATCGGTCCGCTCGGCGAGCCGCTGACGCTCGACGACCTGCCCTCGCCCCAGACCAAGCGCTGGGTCGTGCGTCGCAAGGCCGAAGTCGTCGCTGCGGTCAATGGTGGCCTGCTGACGATCGACGAAGTGCTCGAACGCTACAGCCTCACGCTTGAGGAATTCGCCTCGTGGCAGCGCGCGGTCGACCGGTCGGGCATGCAGGGCCTGCGTGTCACTCGTATCCAGCACTATCGCGACCTCTACGAACGCCAGCTCAAGTACTGAAAAAACCACAAAAATCCGAGTAGCCGGATCGATTATCCAGCCCGGACATTTCCTTATTGCTGCGCTTGCCCTAGGTAACGCTGCACAAAAAGGAGGACTGTCATGGGTTGGATTATTGCGCTTGTCGTCGGGGGAGTTGCGGGTTGGCTCGCCAGCTTGGTCATGAACCGCGACGCATCGATGGGAATTTTCTGGAATATCGTGGTTGGCTGCGTGGGCTCGATCGTCGGTAACGCCATCGCCGGACCGCTGCTGGGAATCACCGGCAGCGTGCAGGAATTTTCGATCACCGGCCTGATCGTGGCCGTGCTGGGTGCGGTGGTGCTGCTCGGTGTGGTCAACCTGATCCAGCGGGGCAGGGTGCGCTAAGCGCGCCTGAGGCTTCGCTTCAGCCGAATTTCGACGACGGCGCGGCCAGAACCGGCCGCGCCGTCGTTTTGTTTGTTTGGTTTCAGCGCGCTGCGACCACCGATCGGCGCGCTTAACCTTCGTCTAGGCTCAAAGTCGTCAGTCGAACCGTGGATTGCCCCGACAGCATGCGAGTCCTAAGACCTATTGCGCCTAGTGAGTTATACCGATAATACACCCAAGTCATTCCGGCATGCCGTTTAAGGGAACCGCATGAATTTCGAGACCACCATCACGGCCGAAGCCGCCGACAATGTCGCCGCCGATGTCGATGGCGGAACCGCCGACCCGCGCAACCGGCGTTCGGGCGTCGGGCGCTGGTTGCTGCTCGGCGGAATCGGCATTCTCGGCCTGCTGCTCGCGATCGCGGCCTATTTCGCACTGACTACCGGGGAACCGGTGGGCGCCGGCGACGACGAATCGCAGGCTCCGGTAGTAACCGTGATCGCCCCGGGCCGGACCACGATCGAAGGCGTGATCGAGGCACCCGGAACCATCGCGGCGCGGCGTGAAATGCCTGTCGGCGTGGTCGGCGAGGGCGGTCAGGTCCTGACGGTGAGCGTCGATGCGGGCGACTGGGTCAATGCTGGCCAGGTGCTGGCGGTGATCGACCGCTCGGTGCAGACCCAGCAGGCCGCCGCGCAGGCGGCGCAGGTCGAAGTGGCGCGCGCCGATGCCGGGATCGCGCAGTCCAATCTCGACCGTGCGCTGCAACTGGTCGAACGCGGCTTCATTTCCAAGGCCGATGTCGACCGGCTGACCGCGACGCGCGACGCCGCCGCGGCCCGCGTCAAGGTGGCCGAAGCGCAGCTGCGCGAACTGCGCGCCCGCAACGCCCGGCTCAACATCATCGCCCCGGCCTCGGGCTACGTGCTCGAACGCAATGTCGAACCGGGCCAGACGGTCGGCGCGGGAAGCCCGGCGCTGTTCCGCATCGCGCGCGGCGGCGAAATGGAAATGCTTGCCGCGCTCAGCGAAACCCAGCTGGCGGGAATTTCGCAAGGCGTATCGGCGCGCGTCGTGCCGACCGGGTCGGACAAGGAATTCACCGGGCAGGTGTGGCAGCTTTCGCCGGTGATCGACCAGCAGAGCCGCCAGGGCACTGCCCGGATCGCGCTGTCCTACGCTCCCGAACTGCGGCCGGGCGGGTTCGCCACGGCCCGGATCAACAGCGGGACCGTGACCGCCACGGTGCTTCCCGAAAGCGCGGTGCTCGCCGACGATCAGGGCGCGTTCGTCTACATCGTCGACAAGGACAACAAGGCGAGCCAGAAACGGGTCAAGACCGGGATGGTGACGCCGCAGGGTATCGCCATCACTGAAGGGCTTTCGGGCACCGAGATGGTGGTGGTGCGCGCAGGCGGCTTCCTCAACCCGGGCGAAACCGTCAATCCACGGCGGCAGCAAACCTAGACGCCATCCGGACGCAGATCCGGTGCGTATCACAAAGGGCAAACGACGCGAGAGACAGGCAGACCAGACATGAATTTCCGTAATCTTTCCGCCTGGTCGATCCGCAACCCCGTGATCCCGCTGGTGATCTTCACCGCGCTTTTGTTTGCGGGGCTTGTCTCGTTCTCGCGCATGGACGTCACCAACAATCCGGATGTCGAATTCCCCGGCGTGCAGATCGGCATCTCGCAGCCCGGTGCCGCGCCGACCGAAATCGAAAACCAGATCACCCAGCGTGTCGAAAGCACGCTGGCCGCCATCAACGGCGTGAAATCGATCAATTCGACCGCGAGCGAAGGCAGTTCGAACACCTTCGTCGAATTCGAAATCGGTACCGACCCCGACGATGCAGTGGTCGAGGTCAAGAACGCGATCGACACCGTGCGCGGCAGTCTGCCCGACGGCATCCTCGAACCGCGGATCACCAAGGCGGAGATCGCGGGCGGCTTCCTTGGCATCTACGCGGTGCAGGCCGACGACATGACGATCGAACAGCTGAGCTGGTTCATCGACGATACCGTTGCCAAGCGGTTGCAGGACATTTCCGGCATGGCCGAGGTCGGTCGCTGGGGCGGGGTCGACCGCGAAATCGAAGTGATCCTCGACCCGGCGAAAATGCAGGCGCTGGGCGTCACCGCGTCGCAGATCAATTCGGTCCTGCGCCAGTCGAATGTCGATGCGGCAGGCGGGCTGGCCGAGGTGGGCGGGACGCGCCAGTCGCTGCGCGTGCTCGGAAACACCGACACGGCATTCGAACTGTCGCAGCGGCAGATCCAGCTCGGCGGCGGGCGCACGATCCGCCTCGCCGACATCGCCACCGTGCGCGACGGTTTTTCCGAGCGGACCTCGATCGGCGAGGTCGGCGATCGTGAAGTCGTCAATTTCTACATGAGCCGTGCGCGCGGCGCGTCCGATGTCACCGTGTTCGACGAGGCCAAGGCCGAAATCGAGAAGATCGAGGCGGAAAACGAGGGCATCAAGTTCATCCCGCTGTTCAACACGGTGGTCTACACCGAAAGCCAGTACAAGAGCTCGATGGCGGCGCTGATCGAAGGCGCGCTGCTCGCGGTGGTGGTGGTGTTCCTGTTCCTGCGCGATTGGCGCGCGACCTTCATTTCCTCGGTCGCGATCCCGCTGTCGGCGATCCCGACCTTCTTCTTCATGGACCTGCTGGGGTTCAACCTGAACTTCCTGTCGCTGCTCGCGCTGGCGCTGGTCGCGGGCGTGCTGGTCGACGATGCGATCGTGGAGATCGAGAACATCGTCAGACACATGCGCATGGGCAAAACCGCCTACCAGGCCAGTATCGACGCGGCCGACGAGATCGGTCTGCCGGTGGTGGCGACCAGTTTCTGTATCGTCGCGGTGTTCCTGCCGGTCGGCCTGATGCCGGGCATTTCCGGGCAGTTCTTCCAGAACTTCGGCCTCACCGTGGTGGTCGCGGTGCTGATGTCGCTGGCGGTCGCGCGGATGATCACGCCGCTGATGGCGGCGTATTTCCTGTCGGCCAAGGGCCACGCCTCGCACGGCGAGGGCACGTGGATGGATCGCTACATGCGGGTGCTGCGCTGGACGCTCGAAACCGGCAAGATGAAAGCGCGTCGGGGCGACACAACCAGCCCGCGTTCGCGGTTCCTGTATTCGCTGGCGCTGCTGATCGCGGTGATCGTGATCCTCGGCGTTACCGCCGCAGCCATGTTCGGCGCCTTCGGAGCGCTGTCCGAGTTCGAGATCCCGAACCAGGTGGCAGGCGCGGTGTCGAGCGATTCCAATTCCTGGCTGTATTTCCTGGTGTCGAAGCTGTTCGAGATCATGCAGGTTGCCGCCGTCACCGCCGTCGCCTTCATCGCGGGCTGGCTGGTGTTCAAGGTATTCGAGCTGCCGTCGCGCTCGAACGGCAGGTTCGGACAAGGCGTGCGCTACCTCACCGCCCGGTTCTACGATCACCGCATCTGGATGCTCGGGGTCGGGTGGTTCTCGCTGCTGATTACCGTGCTGCTGTTCGGCCAGATTCCCGGGCAATTCCAGCCTTCGATCGACGATTCGAACAGCACGGTCGATATCGAGATGGTGCCGGGCACCACGCTCGAGACCACGAAGGGCGTGGTGAAGCAGGTCGTCGCCGTTCTCGAACAGCAGCAGGAAGTCGAGCTGATGCTGGAGCGGACCCGGATCGGCAACGCCAACATCTACATCACGCTCAAGGAAGATCGCGAACGCAGCTCGATCGAATTCGAGCGCGAAGTCGGGCCGCTACTGCAGGATATCCCCGACGCCCGCGTGCGGTTCGAATCGCAAAGCGGCGGCTTCGGATCGGGTCGCGACCTGACCGTGATGCTCGCCGGTTCCAACCCCGAACTGCTCGAACAGACCGCGACGACGCTGGTCGAGCAGATGAAGGGCATCGAGGACATCGTCGCCCCGCGCATCAGCGCCGACCTCAACCGGCCCGAAATCCTGATCACCCCGCGCGAGCAGATCGCCGCCGAATTGGGCGTGACGACGGTTGCGCTGTCGCAAACGATCCGCATCGCGACTCTCGGCGAAATCGAACAGAATGCCGCGCGGTTCTCGCTCTCCGACCGGCAAATCCCGATCCGGGTCAAGTTGTCGGAAGAGGCGCGCACTGACCTGACCACGATCGAAAACCTGCCGGTGCAGACGCTCAATGGCGGTACGGTGCCGCTGGGCAGGGTGGCGGATATCGAATTCGGATCCGGCCCGACCGCGATCCAGCGCTACAACCAGAACCGCCGCGTGCTGGTCGGCGCGGATCTCGCCAGCGGCGTGGTCAAGGGCGAAGCGCAGCAGCAGGTCGATGCGCTGCCGATCCTGCAGGACCTGCCGACCGGCGTGATCCGCGACGTGGTGGGCGAGGACGAATGGCAGCAGGAGATGCTGCAGAACCTGATGGTGGCGATCGTCGCCGGGGTGCTGCTGGTGTTCGCCTGCCTGGTGCTGCTCTACAAGCGGTTGATGAGCCCGCTGGTCAACATGACCTCGCTCGCGCTCGCCCCGCTCGGCGGAATCCTGCTGCTGTGGCTGGTCGGCATGCCGCAGACCATGCCGGTCTATATCGGCATCCTGCTGCTGCTCGGGATCGTGTCGAAGAACTCGATCCTGTTGATCGACTTCGCGATCGAGGAAATGGCGAAGGGCACCGGCAAGCTCGAATCGATCATGGAAGCCGGGCACAAGCGCGCGCAGCCGATTGTGATGACCACCGTGGCGATGACGGCGGGGATGATCCCGACCGCGATCTCGCTCACCGGTGACGGTGCCTGGCGACAGCCGATGGGGATCGTGGTGATCGGCGGCCTGATTATGTCGACGCTGCTCACGCTGCTGATCGTGCCGGCGGGCTTCAGTCTTGCCGACGGGTTCGAAAAGCGCGCCGGGCCGTGGCTGCGCGAACGCATGCTGACTTACAAGCCGGGCGACGATACCAGGCCGCATGCTCCCCCGGCCGACGATCAAGCGCCCGACGTGCCGTATCCGGGCGCCGGCGCGACACCCGCCACGCGGTTGCCACCGGGTGCCGAACCGGCCGAATGAGCCGGGGATGCGTGACGGATCGTTCATTTGACGGCTATTAGGACGCCTATGGCGACCAAGGCGCGGCCTATCCCCCTCAAGTTCGGCGGCGAACCGCTGACCGCCGATCGTGCCCGGCGCATGCGCTGGACCGCGACCGGGCTGCTGGCGGCGATGGCGGTGCTGTTCTTCACCAGCCATGGCCTTGTGCCGCAGCATCCGGCGTGGGGCTACGTCAATGCCTTCGCCGAGGCGGCGATGGTCGGCGGGCTGGCCGACTGGTTCGCGGTGACTGCGTTGTTCCGTCATCCGCTCGGCCTTCCGATCCCGCACACCGCGATCATCCCCGAGAACAAGGACCGCATCGCCGACACGATGGCGCAGTTCCTGCAGGAGAATTTCCTCACGCCCGCGGTGGTCGCGCGGCGCATGTCGGGGATGAACATCGCCCGTGCAGTCGGCGATTTCCTGGTCGCCAGTCCGGAGGAATCGGGCCTCGACACCCGCTCGCGCATCACCGGCGGCGCGGCGGAGCTGTTCGCCGAACTGCTCGAATCGCTCGACCCCGACCGGCTCGGCAACCAGGTGCGTTCGGGACTGGCGGGCCAGTTTGCCAAGATCGATATCTCCCCGCTCGCCGGGCGCATGCTCGAGGGCGCGATCGCCGACCGGCGGCACCTGCCGCTGATCGACGGATTTATCCGCTGGGCCGGCCTGACGATCGAGGACAACGAGGAAACCGTACGCGAGATGATCCACAAGCGCGCCAACGCAGTGCTGCGCTGGACCGGGCTCGACGAGCGGATTTCGGCGAGCGTGCTCGACGGGATGTACAAGCTGCTGGCCGAAGTGCTGGTCGATCCCGAACACCCGCTGCGCCACAAGATCGAGGAAGGTCTCGAAAAGCTCTCGCAGGATCTCCAGCACGATCCGGTGACTCGCGAGCGGGTCGAGGAAATGAAGCGCGACCTGATCGAGAACCCGGCCGTGGCCGAATGGTGGATGGGCGTTTGGGAACGCATCCGCCGCGCGCTGATCCGCCGCGCGCGCGAGGCCGACAGCCCGATGGGGATCGAAATGCGCAAGGCGCTGGGCGATCTCGGCACTGCGCTCACGCAGGACGAGCGGCTGCAGGTGCAGATAAACCGCTTCGCCCGGCGCACTGCGGTCGGCATCGCCACGCGCTACGGATCGGAGATCGTCACGCTGGTGTCCGACACCGTCAAGCGCTGGGACGCGACCACGATCACCGGGCGAATCGAGAATGCGGTCGGGCGCGACCTGCAGTTCATCCGCATCAACGGCACGCTGGTCGGCGGGCTGGTCGGCATGACCTTGCATTTCATCGTCAGCTTCCTTTGACCCGGCAGGTAGGTAGTCGTCCGCAATAGATCGGCCCTGCGCCCGGCCGTTCTTCTATCGTGCGATGGAACTTTCGAACGACAATTTGCCGCCGCAGCGGATCGTGCTTGCCGAAGGCGCGCAGGCGGTGATCAACGGCGCACTGGTGACCGCTCTCGCCCCGTGCACGATCGAGGTGGGCGCGGGTGCGTTCGTGCTGAGCGGTCGCGCGCTGTCGGTCAGCAACCCGCTGCGCAACCCGCGCGAGGAGCTGTATTTCTCCGCGCTCGAAGCGGGCACCGATGCCGCGCGGTTCGACGATGCGCGGTTCCGTCTGTTCAATTTGCTGGCACAGGTCGTGGCGCACGAACCCAGCTATCAGGGGCAGCGCGAATGCGCCGCATGCGCTGCGGCGCTGATGGCGGGCAATGCCGACGATACGATCCGCAGCGCCGCACGGCTGGCGTCCGAGCGGCTGGCAGAGCCGCGTGGGGAAAGGTTTGGAGCGGTCTGGCGCTCCGGCTCGCGCCGGACATCCGCGGGCGCCGCGATGGAGGCAAAACCTTAGTCGCGTAAAATCGGGATGAGGCGCGCAGCGTGAGCGCCGTCACGGACAGGAATTTCGCAAATCCGGAGAATGGCCCTTCCGATCGACTTGTGCGGCTTGGCGCAGGCGGTCGCCACCGAAATCTGGAAGGACCCAATCATGAGCGAACAGACACTCGAATTCCGGAACGGCCATTGCGTGACCGAAGGCCAGCATGATCTCGAGAAGACCGACGATTGCTTCCGCTGCTTCACCGCGATCCAGGACGTGCCCCCGCAAAAGACGCTGTTTCTTTCGGTCGACGGCGAAATCCTGATCGGCAACCCTGGCATCGATGTCGAGCTGACCTACGCCGTGCCGCAGGGGATCAACCCCCACATCCTGATCCTGCGGGCCGACCTGATCCAGAAACCGGGCTTCTGGCCGCAGGTGATGACGTGGAAGCCGGCGCGCTATCGTTCGGGCATGGTGCAGGACGGGCAGTATGCCGAGGTGCAGATCATGGCCCCGTTCGGCGATCACACTGTCAAGGTGACCGAACGCCAGTAAGTGGCGGTCGCGGACGGGGGCGAGCCGCTCTGCAACCCGCCCCTTCGCAGCCTCCGGTCTAGCCGAGCGCCCCGGTCAGTTCCGGCACGGCGTTGTAGAGGTCTGCCACCAGGCCGATATCGGCGACCTGGAAGATCGGCGCGTCCTCGTCCTTGTTGATGGCGATGATGACCTTGGAATCCTTCATCCCCGCAAGGTGCTGGATCGCGCCGGAAATGCCGATCGCGATGTAGACTTCGGGGGCGACGATCTTGCCGGTTTGGCCGACCTGGTAATCGTTGGGCACGTACCCGGCATCGACCGCGGCGCGCGAAGCGCCGATCGCCGCGCCGAGCTTGTCGGCGAGCGGGGTGATGATCTGTTCGAAGGTTTCGCTGTCCTTGAGCGCGCGGCCACCCGAGACGATGACTTTCGCGCTCGTCAGTTCGGGACGCTCGCTCTTGGCGATTTCCGCACCGACGAAGCTGGAGAGACCAGAATCGCCCGGGCCGCTCGCGTCTTCGATCGAAGCCGAACCGCCTTCGGTTGCGGCCTTTTCGAATGCGGTGCCGCGCACGGTGATGACCAGCTTGGGATCGGACGATTCGACCGTGGCGATCGCGTTGCCGGCGTAGATCGGACGGGTGAAGGTCTTCGGCCCTTCGACCGAGAGAATGTCCGAAATCTGCATCACGTCGAGCAGCGCGGCGACGCGCGGCGCGATGTTCTTGCCGGTGGTGGTGGCAGGCGCGAGGAACGCGTCGTAGCTTTCCATCAGGCCAGCAACCAGCGGCGCGACGTTTTCGGCGAGCGCGTTGGCGTAGGCGGCATCGTCGGCCTTCAGCACCTTCGAAACGCCGGCGATTTTCGCAGCCGCATCGGCGACCGAGCCGCAATCGTGGCCTGCGACCAGTGCGGTGACGTCACCGAGCTTGCCTGCAGCGGTGACGACGGCGAGCGTCGCATCGTTGACGGTTGAATTGTCGTGTTCGACCAGAACCAGAGTGTTCATGTTGCTATACCTTTCCTGTCCGGGCCGCCTCAGGCGATCCCCAGAGCCTTGATCTTTTCAACCAGCGCGGCGACGTCCTCGACCTTTTCACCGGCCTGGCGCACCGGCGGTTCGGCTACGTTGGTGGTGGTGAGACGCGGCGCGATGTCGACGCCGTAATCGCCCGGAGCCTTGGTATCGAGCGGCTTCTTCTTCGCTTTCATGATGTTCGGCAGCGAAGCGTAGCGCGGCTCGTTCAGGCGCAGGTCGGTGGTGACGATTGCCGGGAGCGTCAGCTTGACGGTCTGGAGACCACCGTCGATTTCACGCTTTACGGTGACGCTGTCCCCATCGACCTCGACGGTGTTGGCGAAGGTGCCCTGCGGACGGCCCATCAGCGCGGCGAGCATCTGGCCGGTCTGGTTCGAATCGTCGCTGATCGACTGCTTGCCGAGCAGGATCAGGCCCGGCGCTTCCTCATCGGCAATCGCCTTGAGGATCTTCGCGACGGCCAGCGGCTCCACCTCCTCATCGGTTTCCACGAGGATCGCGCGGTCGGCACCCATCGCGAGCGCGGTGCGCAGCGTTTCCTGCGCCTTGGCCGGGCCGATCGATACGGCGACGATTTCCTCGGCCTTGCCCGCTTCCTTGATCCGGATCGCTTCTTCGACCGCGATCTCGTCGAACGGGTTCATGCTCATCTTGACGTTGGCAAGATCGACGCCCGAACCGTCGGCCTTGACCCGCGGCTTCACGTTGTAATCGATCACCCGTTTGACGGGGACGAGGATTTTCATGGGTTCGTGTCCTTCCCTTTGGTCACCCGAACTCTCGGGGCCTTGCTGTGCGAATGCGTTGGTGCCGAACTAGCTCGCGTTTACGTAAACGTCAAGTAGCGGCGACGGCTGGGTTCTCTTTTGCGTGTCTGTCGAATCGAGGTCTCGCGCTACGTCGTTGCTGCGTCAACCCTCCCATTTGCTGCACTTTGCGTTAGAGTTGCACGGGGGAGAACAGTGCGGACGGGAGAGCGTGTAATGTTTGCAATCGAGCGCATATTGGGAGCAGCTCTGGCCGCACTATTGCTGGCCGGAAGCGCGGGCGCGCAGGAATCGCCGCTGGAAACCAGGCTCGGGGAGGAGGGCTTCGAATCGCCTCCGGCGACTCTCGCGCAGATGGATTGGCTGGTCGGTCAGTGGACCGGGGAAGGGATCGAGGGCGCTGCGGCAATGGAAAGCTGGCTGCCCCAGCTGGCGGGACGATGGTCGGCACCTTCGTGCAGGAGACCACCGACGGAGCGATCATGTTCACCGAGCATCTCTACCTGATGGAGGAGAATGACACGCTGGCGCTGCGCTTGAAGCACTTCAACGCCGACCTGACCGGGTGGGAGGAGAAGGACGACATGCTCACCTTCCGCCTCGTCGCGATCGAGCCTTGTGCGGCCTATTTCAACGCGCTGACCTTGCGCTGCGTCGATCCAGACAATCCCGGCAGCGGAATCGTCGCAGCGGTGCGGATGAAGAGCGACAAGCCCGAGCCGCAGGAGCTGGTGTTCCGTTTCGAGCGCATGGGGGAGCCCGGAAGGACCATCTGCCCGGACTCGACGACGACGCTCGACATGAATCAGTGCTACGCCGACATCGCGACCGCGTCCGACGAGCGCCGCAAGCGCTATTTCGACGCGGCCATCGCGCGCGAGACCGAGAGCGCGGCAGAGACGGAGCGAATGCTGGGCGAGACCGAGCCGGACACGCAGCACATCGCGCAAATGCGTGCCAGCGAAACGGCATTCGAGGCCTATCGCGAGGCCGAGTGCGGCGCGGTGTGGGAAAGCTGGAAGACCGGCACGATCCGCACAATCATGGCGCTCGGCTGCCAGATCGAACTCACCGACCGGCGCACGCACACGATCTGGCAGAATTGGCTGACCTATATGGACAGCACCCCGCCGACCCTGCCGGAACCGATGCCGAGCAGGTAGGAATACGTCTGACTCCTGTCGGTCGTGCTAGCGCCGAGGACGCCCGCCCGGATGGGCGGGCGTAACGAAATCACGCAGCCTGCTTGACCTCGGCGACGATCTTCTTCGCGGCGTCGCCCAGATCGTCCGCCGGGACGATCGGCAGGCCGGAATTGGCGAGGATGTCCTTGCCCTTCTGGACGTTGGTGCCTTCGAGGCGCACGACCAGCGGAACCGACAGATTCACTTCCTTCGCCGCCTGCACGATGCCTTCGGCGATCACGTCGCACTTCATGATCCCGCCGAAGATGTTGACGAGGATGCCCTCGACCGCCGGATCCTTGAGGATGATCTTGAACGCTGCGGTCACCTTCTCGGTGGTGGCACCGCCACCCACGTCGAGGAAGTTCGCCGGGAACGCGCCGTTGAGCTTGATGATATCCATCGTCGCCATGGCAAGGCCCGCGCCGTTGACCATGCAGCCGATGTTCCCGTCGAGCTTGATGTAGGCGAGGTCGTACTGGCTCGCTTCGACTTCGGCCGGGTCTTCCTCGGTCTCGTCACGCATCTCCTCGATCGCAGGGTGGCGATAGAGCGCGTTCGAATCGAAGCTCATCTTGGCATCGAGCACCAGCAGTCTGCCGTCCTCGGTCTCAACCAGCGGGTTGATCTCGAGCATCTCCGAATCGGTCGCGACGAAGGCATCGTAGAGCTGCCTGGCGAGCTTCTGCGCCTGCTTGTTGAGATCGCCGCTTAGCTTCAGGCCGAATGCGACGGCGCGCCCGTGATGCGGCATGAAGCCCTGAGCCGGGTCGATAGTGATGGTGGAGATCTTCTCGGGCGTGTCGTGCGCAACCGCCTCGATATCCATGCCGCCTTCGGTCGAAACGACCATGGCGACGCGGCCCGTGGCGCGGTCGACCAGCAGCGAGAAGTAATATTCCTTGGCGATATCAACGCCATCGGTGACGTAGAGGCGATTGACCTGCTTTCCTTCGTCGCCGGTCTGGATCGTCACCAGCGTGTTGCCGAGCATCTCACGCGCGTTGGCTTCGACTTCCTCGACGCTCTTGGCGAGCCGCACGCCGCCCTTGGCATCCTCGGGCAGCTCCTTGAACTTGCCCTTGCCGCGCCCACCGGCATGGATCTGCGCCTTGACCACGTAGAGCGGGCCGGGAAGCTGCCTGGCTGCCGCCACCGCCTCCTCGACCGAAAGCGCCGCGTGTCCGTCCGGCACGGCGATCCCGTGTTCCTTGAGCAGTTCCTTGGCCTGGTATTCGTGGACGTTCATGAGCGCGTGATCCCTTGCGTGATGGAAGCCCTGCCGTTTCGCTCCGAGCGGAGGCAGGCGGGAGGAGAAGAATTGCGCAGGGCCTAAGCACGGATCGCATGGCTTGAAAAGTGGGGTTTGTGCGACCACGACTGATGGCGACCATGATCGACCGGAATCGCCTGACAGAGATCGCCCGCGAAGCGGGCAGGATTGCGCATTCGCGCTGGCCCGGCGCGGGCCATCGGGTCGAGTCCTGGGACAAGAGCCCGGGCAACCCGGTGTGCGAGGCCGATCTGGAGGTCGATGCATTTCTGCGTCGCGAGCTGGGTGCCCTGCTTCCCGCAGCCGGATGGCTGTCCGAAGAGACCGCCGACGATCCAGCGCGGCTGAAGAACGACCTGCTGTGGCTGGTCGATCCGGTCGACGGGACGCGCGATTTCGTGCGCGGGCGACCGGGCTGGGCGGTGTCGATCGCGCTGATCAGCGCCGGCAAACCGCTGATCGGGCTGCTTTCCGCGCCGGCACGCGGCGAGGAATGGTGCGCGGTGGCAGGGCAGGGCGCGACGTTGAACGATGCGCCGATCTCCGCCAGCTCGCGCGCGCAATTCCCGGGGGCGCGGGTGCCGATCGACCAGCTGCCGAAGGCGGATTCGGACCTCGTCGCGGTCGAAAAACCCAACTCGATCGCGCTCAGGATCGCGATGGTCGCGGATGACCGGGCAGATCTGGTGGCGACTCTGCGCTGGGGTTTCGAATGGGACGTGGCGGCAGCGACCCTGATCGCGCGCGAGGCGGGTGCGGAGGTCTCGGACGCGTTCGGCAGGCCGCTTGCCTACAACAAGCGTGATCCGCGCGACTTCGGCGTGCTCGCCTGCTCGCGCAAGATCCACGGCGAGGCGGTCAGTCGCCTTGCGAAAAGGGCGGAATCGCTGTCCAGATGATCCCGCCCTCTCCCGATTCGATCGGTCAGTTGCTGCGCGCGGCGGAGACGTCCTCCTGACTGATCGGAATGATCTTGATCTCGACCCGACGATTGAGCGGTTCGTTCACTCCGTCGCCGGTCTTGACCCGCAGGAAGTCGTAGCTTTCCCCGTAGCCGCGGGTTTCGATCCGGCTGCGCGCAACCCCGCGCGAAGCGAGATAGTTCGCGACCGCTTCGGCGCGGCGTTCCGACAGACCCTGGTTCAGGGCTTCCGAGCCGGTCGTATCGGTGAAACCATACACGTCGATCAGGCTGTTGGGATACTTGATCAGACTTTCCGCGACCGTGTTGAGCGTGTCGTAGAAACCGGGATTGATATCGGCAGAGCCGCGCGCGAAAGTCACGCCGTCGGGCAGGCGCACCAGGATCGCGTCGCCATCGCCCACTTCCTCGACATCGACGCCGCTGCCTTCGGTCATTTCGTCGAGCTCGCGGATCTGGTCGTCGAACTGCTTGCCGATTACCGCACCGGCGCTGCCGCCGATGCCGGCACCGATGATGCGTGCGGTGTTGCCTCCGATTGCGCCACCCAGCAGATAGCCGAGCGTGCCGCCGATACCGGCACCGATGGCAGTGCGCGAAATCTTCTGTTCGCCGGTATTGGGGTCGGTGACGCAGGCGCTGGTGCCGAGCAGCGCCAGCGCGGCGGTGCCTGAAAGCAGGATCCGGGATGTTTTCATTATGGTTCTCCTCCATTTAACCGTTTGATATACAAACAAAGCGCGGAAATGACGCTTGTTCCCACAATTCGCGTGTGAGCGAGCGCGGTTTGCAGCCACCTTAACCGAACGCGAAAGGCGGCAAACGGCAACGGCGCTGAGGATGACGATTCCACTGGCGGCTGGCAAGGCGTAGCAATTGTGCTAGCGCATCAGCCGTGACTCCTTTTCCCTGGACCGACCTTATCATCATCGCCGGACTGATCGTGATCAACGGCGTGTTTGCCATGTCCGAGCTGGCGATTGTCTCGGCCAAGACCTCGACGCTCAAGACCAAGCGCGACGAGGGCTCGGTCAGTGCGCAGATCGCGTTGCGGCTGGCGGCCGAGCCGGGCAAGTTCCTCTCGACCGTGCAGATCGGAATTACGCTGATCGGGATCATCGCCGGCGCCTATTCGGGCGCGAGCCTCGGCGAACCGGTTGGCCAACGGCTGGTGTTGCTGGGCCTGCCGCCGGAGCTTGCTAGCGAGACCGGGTTCGCGGTGGTGATCGCGCTCACGACCTATTTCAGCCTGGTGATCGGCGAGTTGGTGCCCAAGCAGCTGGCGCTGCGCTCCGCGATCCCGATTTCGCTGGTGATGGCGCGCCCGATGCAATGGATGGCCCGGGTCGCCGCGCCGCTGGTGTGGGTGCTCGACAAATCCTCGGCGATGCTGATCGCGCTGTTCGGCATTCGCCAGAAGGGCCAGCATTCGGTCACCGCAGAGGAACTGCAGATGATTTTCGCCGAAGCGACCCGATCGGGCGTGATCGAGGCGGACCAGCACCAGATCCTGACCGGCGTCGTCCGGCTCGCCGAACGTCCGGTGCGCGAAGTGATGACCCCGCGAACCGAGCTCGACTGGATCGATCTCAACGCCGACGAGGCGGCGATCCGCGAAACGATCGAGGACAGCCCGCATTCGCTGCTGCCGGTGGCAGACGGCTCGCCCGATACGATCCTCGGCGTGGTCAAGGTGCGCGAATTGCTCGGCGCAATGGTCGCAGGCGAGCCGGTCGCGCTCAAACGGATGATGCGCAAGGCCGAGGTCGTGCCCGACCAGCTCGACGCGATGGATGCGCTGCGGGTGCTGCAATCGGCCGAGGTCGCGATGGCGCTGGTGCACGACGAATACGGCCATTTCGAAGGGGTGGTGACCCCGGTCGACCTGCTGACCGCGATGGCGGGCGGTTTCGCCAGCGATCAGGACGATGGCGATGCGCCGCAGGTGGTCGAACGCGAAGACGGATCGCTGCTGATTTCGGGTGCGCTGTCGGCCGATGCCCTCGCCGACCGGCTGGGCCTCGATTACGCCGACGATCGCGAATTCGGCACCGCTGCCGGCTATATCCTCTCGGTGCTCAAGCAGCTGCCGGCCGAGGGCGACCACTTCACCGATCAGAACTGGCGGTTCGAGGTGGTCGACATGGACAACCGCCGGATCGACAAGATCCTGGTGCAGAAGGAAGTTGTCGCTCTGCCGGAGGAATAGCCGGGGTTCGGCGCACTCTGCCCACCGCTCGACCGCTCATCGCAAGGCGATCTCCGCACCCTAAACGGGCGAGGCTTTCGCACGCCCGAGAGCGCGCGCAAGCAAGACTCAGCCCGGGATCAGGGTCTGCGCGTTCTGGCCGTCGCCTTCGGGCGCAGCGATGATATCGCGGGTCACGCGGCCCTTGGCCACGGTGTTGGTGCCCGGATCGCCCACGGTCGAGCGGATGCTGGGCGCGGCAGAACCGGCGCGGTCGAGCGTGCTGGTTTCGATCTGGCTGCGCGGAGCCGGGCCGCCGAACAGCGCGTCGAGCGCCTGTTCGGCCGCAGTGCCTTCGGCCGGGCGCGGGGCACCGGGCGCGGGCGGGGTAAGGCTGAAATCGGGCGGCACCACCAGCGGGGCCTGCCGTTGCACCGCGAATTCATCGGGCCGGTCGCGGTTGAAGATCCCGCCGCCGCCGCACGCGGCGAGCATGGCACAGCCGGAGCCAAGCAGGATGACGGATTTCAGGTTACGCATGTCTAGCTCTCCACGGGCCGCTCGACGGACGGCTCTTCGGTATCGGTTTCGTCCTTTTCGCGCAGGAGAAGGCTGCGCGCAAGGATGATGACCACGCCGATGGTGATGGCAGCATCGGCGATGTTGAAAACAAGGAACGGGCGGAAGGTGCCGATGTGAAAATCGGCGTAATCGATGACGTATCCGAGATCCCAGCGATCGCGGATATTGCCGATCGCGCCGCCGAGGATCAGGCCGAGCCCGATGATGTCGCCCAGCAGTTTCTCGCGCATCATCCACACTAGCACCACCAGCGCGATCAGCGCCGTAAGCCCGACCAGCAGCCAGCGCATCTCCATGCTGGTCGCCTGCAGCATCCCGAGCGAAATGCCGCGGTTCTCGGTGTATGTGAGGTCGAAGAACGGCAACAGGTCGATCTTCTTGTTCGGCTGCGAGCGCAAGGCGAGCGGCCCGATCACGTACCATTTCACGACCTGGTCGATTACGGCGATGAACGCCGCGAGCGCGAGGCCGATCACGCGATTACGGGTGAACCATTCGCTCATGCCGCCACCTCGTCCAGCGCCGAGACGACGCTGTCGCACCGCCCGCACAGCGCGCCGTCTTCCGGCACGTCGGGCAGCAGACGCCAGCAGCGGCCGCATTTGGCGTCGGTGGATTTGGCGACGATCACCTCGTCCCCATCGCCGCGCGTCACTGTCCCGGTGATGAACAGTTCGGCGAGCTGCGCGTCGGTCACGCCTTCGGGCACCGCACCGGCGGGCACGGTGACGGTGGCTTCGTTGCTCGAACGGATCACCTTGTCGCGGCGCAGCGGCTCGATCGCTTCGGTGACGCGTTCGCGCAGGGCGCGCAGTTTGTCCCACTTGGCGCGGTCGACGGTGACGGCGGGGACGCTCGGCCATTCGAGCAGGTGGACGCTGCCGACCTGCCCATCTTCATCCGGCATGTCATCTTCGGGATAGCGCGAGTTCCACACTTCCTCTGAGGTGAAGACCAGCACCGGCGCGGCCCAGCGGACCAGCGCGTGGAACAGCAGATCGAGCACCGTGCGATAGGCGTTTCGGCCTGCGCTGTCGCCGCCGTCGCAATAGAGCGTGTCCTTGCGGATATCGAAGAAGAACGCCGACAGGTCCTCGTTGCAGAAATCGACCAGCAGGCGGGTGTAGGTGTTGTAGTCGTAATCCTCGACCGCCTGGCGCAGCTTGCCGTCGAGCTCGCTCAGCAGCGAGAGGACGTAGACTTCCAGCTCGGGGATTTCGCCCGCATCGGACATGTCGCCGACAAACCCGTCGAGCGCGCCGAGCAGGTAGCGGAAGGTGTTGCGCAACCGGCGATACTGGTCGCCGACACCTTTCAGGATTTCATCGCCGATGCGGTGGTCTTCGGTGAAATCGACCGAGAGCGCCCACAGCCGGATGATGTCCGCGCCGGTCGTCTCCATGATCTTCAAGGGATCGACGGTGTTGCCGAGCGACTTCGACATCTTCTTGCCCTTGGCGTCCATCGTGAAGCCGTGGGTCAGCACCTGATCGTAGGGCGCGCGGCCGCGCGTCGCGCAGCTTTGCAGCAGCGAGGACTGGAACCAGCCGCGATGCTGGTCGGAACCTTCGAGATACAGATCGGCAGGCCATTGCAGGTCCGGCCAGCGGCCGCTTTCGAGCACGAAGGCGTGGGTGCAGCCCGAATCGAACCAGACATCGAGGATGTCCATGACCATCTCGAAATCGTCGGGATTGTGCGCGTTGCCGAGGAATTCGGCCTTGCGCGCCTCTTCCCACGCATCGACGCCGTCCTTCTGTACGGCGGCGACGATCCGGGCGTTCACGGCGGGGTCTTGCAGGTAGCTGCCATCGGGGCGCACGAAGAGCGTGATCGGCACCCCCCAGGCGCGCTGGCGGCTGAGAACCCAGTCGGGCCGCCCTTCGACCATCGAGCCGATGCGGTTGCGGCCCTTTTCGGGCACGAAGCGCACGCGGCCGATTTCGGACATGGCGCGAGTTCGCAAGGTATCTCGTTTGCCCTCAGCTTGTTGCAGGGCATCATTGCCCGCAGCTGCCGCCTCGATCTCCTCGATACTCGCCGAATGCAGCGAGGATGGCTTGGCGACCGGCTCAAGCTCCTTGTCCATCGGCACGAACCATTGCGGCGTGCAGCGGAAGATCACCTTGGCCTTGGACCGCCAGCTGTGCGGGTAGGAGTGCGCGTAATCGGCGGAGGCACTGAGCAGCGCGCCCGCTTCGCGCAGGTCGGAGCAGATCGGCCCGTCGGGCGCGTTGAAGGGCTTGTTGATGACGGATCGGCGGCGCTCGTCCGAGCCGCCGAGCCATTCCCAGTCGTCGCGATAGCGGCCATCGTCCATGACCGCGAAAACGGGATGGATGTCATTGGCCTTGCACAGATCGAAATCGTCCTCACCGTGATCGGGCGACATATGGACGAGGCCGGTGCCGCTCTCGGTGGTGACGAAATCGCCCGCGAGGAAGGGGCGGGGCGTGGCGTAGAACCCCCCCAGATGGTGCATCGGATGGCGGACCTTGGTCCCGGCAAGGTCAGAGCCCTTAATAAGACGAGTTTCGTCAAATGTGAAATCAATCACCACGCCTTTGAGCCCGTGCTCACTCCAATCTATCTGTCTAACGCTATTGGCAACCCTTGCGTTGAGGGCTTCGACAAGATCTCTTGCTATCAAAACGACCTTCGGCAGGCTTGAGAAGCCGGTGGCCATCATTGCGGGCTCGATCTTCTCGTTTGCGTCGTTCAGATACTCCCAAGCCTCTTCCGTGAGGCCGTGCTTTGTAGACTTGTCGATAACCTCGTCGGACGTGAAGTCGAAATTGCGACCACCATCACCATCAAAGCCAGAAAAGCCCGTGCCGCTCTCAGCCAACACATACTCAACATCCGGCCCATAGGCCAAAGCCTGATTGACCGGGATCGTCCACGGCGTCGTCGTCCAGATCACCGCGTGCGCGCCGACCAATTCCTCGATCGGGCTTTCGACAATCTCAAACGCCACATCGACCTGCGGCGAATCCGTCAGGTCCTCATATTCGACCTCGGCCTCGGCTAGCGCGGTCTTCTCGACCGGCGACCACATCACCGGCTTTGACCCGCGATAGAGGTTGCCCGCCTCAGCGAACTTCAGCAGTTCGGCGACAATCGTCGCTTCCGCCTGGAAATCCATCGTCAGATACGGATTGTCCCAGTCGCCCATGATGCCGAGCCGTTTCAGCTGCTCGCGCTGGGTGTCGACCCAATGCTGCGCATAGGCGCGGCATTCGGCGCGGAATTCCTTGGCCGGAACCTCGTCCTTGTTCTTCTTCTTCTTGCGGTACTGCTCCTCGACCTTCCATTCGATCGGCAGGCCGTGGCAGTCCCAGCCGGGGACATAGGGCGCATCCTTGCCGAGCAGATTCTGCGTGCGGCAGACCATGTCCTTCAGGATATGGTTGAGCGCGTGGCCGATATGCATATCGCCATTGGCGTAGGGCGGGCCATCGTGGAGGATGAACTTCTCGCGCCCGCGCCGCGCCTCGCGCAACTTCTCGTAAAGCCCGATCTCGCGCCAGCGCGCCTCGATGCCCGGCTCCTTCTGCGGAAGGCCGGCCTTCATCGGGAAGTCGGTCTTCGGCAGGAAGACGGTATCCCGGTAATCGCGCTTCTGAGTCTCTTCAGTCATGGCCGAGCGCGCTTAGAAGCCGCCGCGCCTCGGCGCAATCCTTGTCCATCTGCGCGATGAGATCATCCAGATTATCGAACTTGGCTTCGCCGCGCAGGAAATGGTGAAACGCGACTTCGATTTCCTGCCCGTAAAGATCGCCGGAGAAGTCGAAGAAATAGGGTTCGAGCAGTTCCTTGGGCGGCTCGAATTGCGGGCGGATGCCGATATTAGCCGCGCCTTTCAGCACCTGCCCTGTAGCGAGGATCCGCCCGCTGACGGCGTAGACCCCGTATTTGGGCCGCAGATACTTGTCGATCGCGATGTTGGCGGTGGGATAGCCGAGCTTGCGCCCGTTCTTGTCGCCATGCTCGACGATCCCCCGGATCGCGAAGGGGCGGGTGAGCAGATCGGCGGCCAGTTGCGGATCGCCTGCGCGCAGGGCCTCGCGGATGCGGCTGGAAGAGACGACTTGGCCTGCGCCTTCGACCGCCTCGACCACGCGCGAGTGCAGGCCCAGTTCGCCCCCGAGCGTTTGCAGCAGCTCGACATTGCCCTTCGCGCCCTGGCCGAAGGTGAAGTCGTTGCCGGTCACCACCCCATGCGCGCCGAAGCGTTCGACCAGGATCGTGCGGATGAAATCCTCCGCCGAAGTTCCCGCCAGCTCGCCGTCGAAATGGAACACCAGCATCGCGGTCGCGCCCGCCGCGAGATACAGCTCCTGCCGCTGTTCGAGCGTCGTCAGCCGAAACGGCGGGACATCGGGCCGGAAGAACCGCACCGGATGCGGATCGAAAGTGGCGATGATCGAAGGCCTGCCCTCGGCATGCGCCCAGTCGATCGCTTCGCCTGCGACCGCCTGATGCCCGCGATGAAACCCGTCGAAATTGCCGAGCGCGATCACCGCGCCGCGTAGCGCCTCGGGCACGGGGTCGCGATGATCGAGCCACCGCATTATTCCGCGCCCTCTGCGGTGTCCTCGTCGTGACGGTGGTAGGTGACGAAGGAATAGGCCGGGAATCCTGCCTCCGCGGGATGGTCATCGCGCGCTATAGCCTTCCAGTCGGCACCGAGCGGTTTCATGAAGGCATCGCCGGGATAATCGGCGTGGATTTCGGTCACCTCGATGCGCTGGGCGAGCGGGCGGAACACGTCGTAGACCGCCGCTCCGCCGACCACCGCGATCTGGCCGGTATCGTTGTCTCTCCGCGCGAGCGTCAGCGCCTCCTCGACCGAATGCGCGATCTCCGCCCCGGTCGAATCCCACGGTTCGCGCCGGGTCAGGACGATGTGCCGGCGACCGGGCAGCAGGCCGGGCAGGCTCTCGAAGGTCTTGCGCCCCATGATCATCGGCTTGCCCATGGTCAGCGCCTTGAAGCGCCTGAGGTCGGCGGGCAATCGCCACGGCAGGGTGCCTTCGTGCCCGATCGCGCCATTGGCAGCGCGGGCGTAGATCAGGACAATCTCGTGGTTCACGGCTGACCGTGGCTCACGCGGGTGACGTGCCCCATCTTGCGGCCTTCGCGCACTTCGGCCTTGCCGTAGAGGTGGAGATGCGGTTCGCCAGCTTCGGAAAGGATCCGGTGCGCGGTGAGTGCCTGCTCGCCGACGATGTTGCGCATATCGATACCGGCAAAGCGCGTTTCGGTTCCGCCCAGCGGCAGCCCGGCAACCGCGCGGATGTGGTTCTCGAACTGGCTGGTGGCCGCGCCCTCGATCGTCCAGTGCCCCGAATTGTGCACCCGCGGGGCCATCTCGTTGAACACCGGGCCGGACTTCGTGGCGAAGAACTCGAGCGTCAGCACTCCGACATATCCGAGCGCGTCGGCGGTCTTGCCCGCGAGCGCGCGGGCCTCATCCACCTGCGCCGCCACCAGATCGCCCGCGGGAAACACCGAATGCGACAGCATCCCGCCCTCATGCGTGTTGGCGGTCGAATCCCAATACCGGATTTCGCCTGCAGCCGATCGTACGAGGATCACCGAAAACTCGGTTTCGAACTCGACCATGCCTTCGTAGATGCACGCGCGCCCCGGAAACCGCACGCCGGCGGCGTCGCGGCGGCTGGCGATGCGCCACTGGCCCTTGCCGTCGTAGCCGTCGCGCGCGGTCTTGAGGATGCCCGGCGTGCCGATCCGGTCGATCGCGCGCATCAGGTCCTCGTCGCTGTCGACCCGCAAATAGGGGCACAGGCCCCACCGAGCTGCTCGACGAACCGCTTCTCATTGAGCCGATCCTGCGCGATCTCCAGCGCCTTGGACTTCGGCACAAGCAGCCGCTCGGGGACGACGCCGACGGCGCTCAGCGGCACATTCTCGAATTCCCAGGTAACCACGTCGCAGCGGCTCGCAAAGGCCGCGAGCGCGTCTTTCTCGCCCCAGCCGTTCTCGAAGAAATCGGTGCAGGCCGCAGACGCGACATTGTCCCCAGGCGGAGCATAGCCGATACAGCGGTAGCCAAGCTGCATCGCCGACATGGCGAGCATTCGCCCGAGCTGGCCGCCGCCGAGAATGCCGATGGTGGAGCCGGGAGGCAGGGACGTCATTGCGGCACCTCGCCCACCGCCGCGCTCTTGGCCGCGCGCCAATCCTGCAAACGTTCGGACAGGTCTTCGTCGCTCAAGGCCAGGATCGCCGCTGCCAGCAGCGCCGCGTTTTTCGCACCCGCTTCGCCGATAGCGAGCGTGCCGACCGGGATGCCGGCGGGCATCTGCACGATCGAGAGCAGGCTATCCAGGCCGCTCAGCGCTTTCGATTGGACGGGCACGCCGAGCACCGGAAGGTGCGTCATGCTGGCGATCATGCCCGGCAGATGCGCCGCGCCGCCCGCACCGGCGATGATGACATCGAAACCGTCGCCTTCAGCGCCCTTGGCGAAGGCGCTCATCCGGTCGGGCGTTCGGTGGGCGGAAACGATCCGCGCCTCGTGCTCGATTTCGAGCTCGTCCAGCACCTCGGCGGCGCGTTGCATGGTCGGCCAGTCGGACTGGCTCCCCATCACGATCGCTACTTTGCCTCCCATTGGACCCGCGCCCCTCAGCTATCCTTCAGGTAGTACCGTTCGCCCGGCACCATGTTGTCGTCAAAGTCATAGATGATCGGCTGCCCGGTGGGAATCTCCAGCCCGGTGATGTCCTCATCGGAGATTTTCGAGAGGTGCTTGACCAGCGCGCGCAAGGAATTGCCGTGCGCGGAGATGATCACCGTCTCGCCACTGGCGAGCACCGGAACGATTGCCTCTTCCCAATAGGGCAGCACCCGCTCGATGGTGAGCTTGAGGCTTTCGGCCTTGGGCACGTCGACGCCGGCATAGCGCGGATCGCCCGACAGGTCGTATTGGCTGCCCGGCTCGATTGGCGGCGGCGGCGTGTCGAAGCTGCGGCGCCAGATATGCACCTGCTCGTCGCCATGCTTGTCGCGCATTTCCTGCTTGTTGAGCCCGGTCAGCCCGCCATAATGCCGTTCGTTGAGCCGCCAGTGCTTGGTCACCGGGATCCACAGCCGCCCGGCCTGGTGCAGCGCAAGGTGCAGGGTGCGGATCGCGCGGGTCTGGACCGAAGTGAAAGCGACGGTCGGCAGCACGCCCTTGTCCTTGAGCAGAACACCTGCATCTTTCGCTTCCGCGATACCCTTGTCGGTCAGGTCGACGTCCCACCAGCCGGTGAAGCGGTTTTCGAGGTTCCACTGGCTCTGGCCGTGGCGGACCAGGATCAACTTGGGCATGGGAGAATGCGCTCCTGCTGTATCGGGAGCACCACGCGTTAGCTCTCGCTATCCCCTTTGGAAAGCCCGGTATCGCGTGATTCGGTGGCTTGCGCCCGGCTCTGTGCCTTTCGCCGACGCAGGTTATCGCGCAGTTTCGCCGCGAGCCGCTCTTCCCGCGACATATTCTTGCCGGTCTTTTCATTCATGCGAAATGCCTTGGCGCCAGACGCTGCGCGGTTCAAGCTTGGCTTGACTTTCCCCCGCTGCGCGACAATAGCGCGCGCCTGTTTCGGTACGCTGCTGTAGCTCAGTGGTAGAGCGCACCCTTGGTAAGGGTGAGGCCGAGAGTTCAATTCTCTCCAGCAGCACCATTTTTCAGCGACCTAGGCGACGCTGAAGATCTTCTTCTGCAGAATTCCCGCGCCACCAGTGGTTGCCGCTCGACAACGCCCTATGCTTTCACCAGTGTCGATCGGATGAAGTCCAGCGTGCAGGATCAGCTTCTTACCTGGCCTCGGCTGGCGTGGCTGTCCGCAGCGCTGGCCGGCATCGTGGCACCAGCCACGGCCATGCTTGTGCTTGTGGATGCATCCGCTCCCGCTTCGTTCGCGTCATTTGGCGGTCCGATCCTCGCAATCGGACTGATGGGGGCCGGCATGATAGCGGCTGCCGCAGCCGGTCGTCTGTGGATCGGAGTCCTTCTTGCCATCCTTACCGGCACCGGCCTTACCTTGCTGGCGCACGCGCTCGGTGTGCCGACCCTGCCTCATCTGCTGGGCATTGGGTTGGCGATCTTCATTGCCAGCATCAGCTTTTCCGCAAGGGGCGCTCTGTTTGCCAAGAGCGCAAAGGGCAAAGGTTGGTGGATTGCCTTGGCCGTGGTCGCTGGCGAGGCGGCTGTTGTCCTGACCGCTGCGGCGGAGCCGGGCGTGTGGCCCGACTGGCTGCTGGCCCTGTTGCCCGCGCAGTGGGCCAACATGGCGATCCAGGCGACGCTCAACGGGACCGGCGCCCTCGCGGCCAGATCCGCCCTGATTGCCCTCGGTGGCACGGCGGCCGCGACGCTGTTTGTCACTCGGTTATGGCCGCGCCGGTGGCCCTACTTGATCATGTTCACGACGTGGCTCGGACTCGCGGCGCTCGTCTACCACTACCCCCACTTTTGACGAGTGCGCGCGCTGCCCTCGCTCCGCTATCTCCCTTGCATCAAACATTGGCGATGGAGAGATGGCTATGGATCTGGGACTAAAGGGCAAGAAAGTCATCATGAACGGCGGCGCGCACGGGCTGGGCCTCGCCTCGCTCAAGCTGTTCGCTGCCGAAGGCGCCGATGTCGCCTTCTTCAGCCGCAAGGACGACAAGATCGAAGCCGCCAAATCGGCCATCGACGCGGCGGGGCCGGGCAAGGTGTTTGCCGAGGTGTTCGACATGGCTTCGGGCGGCGACGCCTACAAAGCGTGGCTTGAGAAAGCGGCGGGCGAACTGGGCGGCTGCGATATCTTCATCCACACCGCGTCGAGCTCGGGCACCGGGGGCACCGGCGACTGGCAGAGCACGCTCGACATGGACATCATGGGTGCGGTCCACGGGGTCGAGGCGCTCACGCCGCACCTCGCCAAATCGAGCAGCGGCTCGATCCTCTTCATGAGCTCCACGGCAGCCTTGGAAACCTTCATCGCCCCGCAAGCCTTCAACGCGCTCAAGGCCGCGCTCATCACCTACGGTTCGCAGCTGTCGCAGGCGCTCGCGCCGCAGGGGATCCGGGTCAACTGCGTCTCACCCGGCGCAATCTACTATCCGGGCGGCAACTGGGAAGTGATCGAAGGCGCCATGCCCGAATTGTTCCAGGGCACGCTCGCAAAAATGCCGATGGGCCGGTTCGGCAACGATCAGGAGGTCGCCAACGCGATCGTCTTCGTCGCCAGCCCTGCAGTCCCCTACATGACCGGCGCGAATATCGTCGTCGATGGCGGGTTTACGCAGCGCGTCCAGTTCTAAGCACCTTGTTTCAAAGGGAAAGGGCCTCTCCCCATGTCTGAAATAGATCGCGACAAGCTGCTCGATATCTACACCCGCACAATGAAGGTAAACCGCACCGACGAGAAGTTCCGCGCGCTGCTGATGCAGGGCAAGGTCGCGGTGATGTATTATTGCGTGCGCGGGCAGGAGCTGGTCTCCGCCGCCGCCATGGCTGCGCTCGAGGACGACGATTACGTCGTGTGCACCTATCGCGGTCAGGGCGAGCAGACCGCCAAGGGCATCCCGATCGAGAAATGGTGGGGCGAATGCCTCGGCAAGGCGACCGGCACCTGCAAGGGCAAAGGCGGCACGATGCACATCACCGATCCCGAAACCGGGATCATGGTGACGACCGGCGTGGTCGGGAGCGGCCTGCCGATCGCCAACGGCCTTGCGATGGCGAGCCAGAACAGTGGCGATGGGCGGGTGACGCTGGTCAGCTTCGGCGATGGCGCCGCGAACATTGGTGGCTTTCACGAGGCGATGAACATGGCCCAGCTCTACAAGCTGCCGGTCGTGTTCTTGTGCCAGAACAACCGCTATGGCGAGCATACCGCCTACGCCGATCACACCAACAGCAAAAGCATCGCGTCGCGCGCGGAAGGTTACGGAATGAGGGGCGTTACGGTGGACGGCAACGACGTCAACCAGATCTACCCTGCGGTGAAGGAAGCGGTCGATCGCGCGCGCGCCGGGGAGGGACCGACGCTGGTCGAGGCGATGTGTTACCGCATGATGGGACACTTCTTCGGTTCGGACTTTTCCTACATGCCCAAGGAACACCTCGCGGAAATGCAGGCCGAGGATCCGCTGCCCAAGCTGCGCGCGGTCATGCTCGAACGCCAGTTTTCCGAGGAGGAGCTCGACCAGATCGTTGCCGATATCGACGCGGAGATCGACGCGGCGGTCCAGCACGCGCTCGATGCGCCGCTGCCCGACACCGACGAAATCTATAAAGACGTGCTCGAGGAGGTGAACTGACATGGCCGAGATCACCATGACGCAGGCGCTGAACCTCGCGATCGACGAGGCGATGGCTGAAGATGACGGCGTGTTCTGCCTCGGTGAGGATGTCGCGGCGAAGCAGGGCGGCGGGGTGTTCAAGATCACTTCGGGCCTGACCGAGAAATATGGCGAACACCGCATCCGCGCGACGCCGATTTCCGAGACCGCGATCATCGGCGCGGCGGTGGGCGCGGCGCTCGCGGGCCAGCGTCCGATCGCCGAGATCATGCTGATGAACTTCGTCGGCGTGTGCATGGACCAAATCGTCAACCACGCGGCCAAACTGCGCTTCATGTCGGGCGGGCAGACGCCGTGTCCGATCGTGATCCGCACCACCACCGGTGTCGGCGTGGGCTTCGGTGGCCAGCACTCGGACATGCTGGAGGCGTGGTTCGCGCATGTTGCGGGCATCCACACCGTTACGCCGAGCAACGCCGCCGATGCGCGCGGGCTTATGCGCTCGGCGATCGATGCCAACGACCCGGTGATCTTCATCGAGAACATCCTGTGCTACGGGCTCACCAGCGAGGATCCCGGCCCTGGATACCGCGTGCCGCTCGGCAAGGCGGCGGTGGCGAAGGAGGGCAGCGACCTCTCGATCATCACCTATGGCCGCACCGTGCTCGACGCGCTCGAAGTGGCGGGCGAGCTTGAGAAGGAGGGCATCAGCGTCGAGGTGATCGACCTGCGCACGATCGCGCCCTACGACGAGGAGACCGTGCTCAAATCGGTCCGCAAGACCGGCCGCGCGCTGACCCTGCACGAAGCGGTGCGCCCGTTCGGCACCGGCGCGGAGATCGCCGCGAATATCCAGGAAAAGTGCTGGGATGACCTCAAGGGCCCGGTGCGGCGGATCGGCGGGACGTTCTCGGCAGTGCCGTTCGCGAGCCATCTCGAGCAGGCGTGGATTCCGACCAAGGCCGAGATCGTCGAACAGATCAAGGCGAGTGTTGGCAGGGTTTAGGGGCAAGGATTGATGGCTGAGGAAATCCGCATCCCCAAGCTCGGCATGAGCGCCACCGAAGTCACCCTGTCCGAATGGATGTTCGGTGACGGCGAGACGGTGGCAAAGGGCGACATCATCTACACCGCCGAAACCGACAAGACGACCGTCGAGATCGAAGCGCAGGCCAGCGGGACGATCCGCCCGACCGGCGAGGAAGGCACCAAGTACAAGGTCGGCGACGTGATTGGGACGATCGAGTAGGCCCATGGCTAGTCCGCGCGAAATGCTGTCAGCCGTTTACGCGGCCGCCGGTGCGCGCGATTGGGAGAAAGTCGAAAGCCTGATCCACCCCGATTTCGTGCTTTACGAAGCCGAATGCCTGCCCTTCGGCGGCGAATGGCGCGGCAAGGACGCGCTGCAACGCTGCGCGGCGGCGATGTACGGCACCTGGGCCGAAGCCACAGTCGACATCCACGACATCACCGGCGGCGACACGTGGGCGGTCACGGTACTGACGCTGACCATGACGTCGAAGCGCACCGGCGAGACTTTCTCGCAAACGGTCAATGAAGCGGGCACCTTCGAGGACGGCCTGCTGAAAGAACTGCGCATCCACTATTTCGACGCGGCGGAGGTGGCGGAGAAGGCGTGAGCCAAGAAAAAGAAAGCCCGATCTCGGACCAAGTCCGGGATGACGTTGTGAGTGGGGAATCGGTCGCGCAGCGACCGCAAGAGCGACCGCTCGCCCGCAGTTGCTCGAACCCGCAGGGTTCGAAACAGCACCGAGGAGTTCGCCCGGATGGGCGAACGCAAACCTACAACGTCTGCCCGTCATCCAGAACGAAATCCGCGCCGGTCACATATTCCGCGGCGTCCGAGCACAGGAACAGCAGCGGGCCGTCGAGGCCTTCCTCCGCCATCAGCCGCCGCTTGGGGAAGCGAGCGATCTGTTTCTTGCCGGGTTCGGTGTCGAACCATGCATCGTTGATCGCGGTGCGGATGTAGCCGGGAGAGATGGTGTTCACGCAGATGCCGTGCCGCGCCCATTCGCGGGCCATGCTGCGCGCGGCCTGTACCACGCCTGCCTTGCTGGCCGAGTAGGCGACGAGGCCGGGGGAGGGCTCGAAGGCGGTGATCGAGGCGATCATCACGATGCGCCCTTTCGTCACGCCCGACGCCATCATCCGCTTCGCGCCCTCGCGCGCGGTAAGGATCGCGCCCTTGAGGTTGATCGCGAGCGTGAGCTCGATCTCTTCCTCGGGCATGTCGGCGATCATGCCCGCGCCATCGATCCCGGCATTGGCGATGACGGTGTCGACCGTTCCGAAAGCCGCTTCGGCTGAGTCGAACCCGGCGACGATGTCGGCTTCGCGCATCACGTCCATTTCGATCGCGGCGGCCTGGTCGCCGATCTCGGCTGCCAGCTCTTCGAGCCGGTCCTTGCGCCGCGCACCCAGCGTCACCTTCGCTCCGTTTGCGGCAAGGATGCGCCCGAACCGCGCGCCAAGGCCCGAGGACGCGCCGGTAATGAGCGCGGTGCGCCCGGTGAGGTCGACGGAGATGGTCATCTTGGTAGGTTTCCACCCTTCGTCATTGCGAGCGCAGCGAAGCAATCCATGGCCCGCCAAGTCGACAGCCACAACCGATGCAATGGCTCGCAGGTCTTGTTCCATGGATTGCCGCGTCGCTGCGCTCCTCGCAATGACGAAGAAATCAAGCCGGCAACTCGCCGTCGATATATTTCCGCAATGTCGTCTGGAAATGCCGAACGCGGCTGTCCTGGTAGTGGCCCAGCTCCATCATCCCGTCGCGCATGGCCTTCATGCCCTCCTGGACGTAGGGCAGGTTGGACATGTCCTGATCGAACACATTGGCAAGCTGCGGACCCATCACGTCCGCCGCCCACGCGAACGGCTCATCGTCGGGGATGTAGGTCAATGCGACCGCGCGCGGGCGCTCCTCGCCCTTTGGCGTGGGGAACAGCAGGCGGATTTCCATGATGCACCAGTCGGGCGTGTCGCCGGGCAGCCAGCGATAGGTCAGCGTCGGCAGGTAGCCGATCCACGGCGCAAAATTTGGGAAGATGTTGTAGGTGAAATTATCGAGCAGTTCGCTGTCCGAGGCGTCTGAATAATCATGCCCGTACTGCTCGGCGAAGCCCTGCCGGCTCGCTTCGGCCAGCACCTTGCGCGCGCTCAGCGGATCGGCGGGGTCGAATTCGTCGCCGCTGTCTCCGGCGGCAAAGCGGCGGTTGGTGTCGGCATCTGCGCCGCCCGAAAACTCGTTCATCTTCTCGAGCACGTAGTTGGAATCCTTGCCCTTCATGTGCGGGCTGAGGACGCCCGAGGGCGTGATCGCACGGTTGAAGTGATCGCCGATGTGATCGTAGCGGGTGTTGGCGTCGCCGAGGAACGGCAGCAGCTGAGGGTGCGTGGTGACCGAATGCCAGGCTTCCATGAACGCTTCGGCGGTCGCTTTCCAGTTGGCGGGAATCCTCTTCTGGATCCACATCCCGGTGTAGCGGTTCTCGAAATCGTAGCGCTCGTAATGCGACGCCGCCGGGCCGAGCCAGGTCTTGAAATCGGGCAGGTCGGCGTTTTCGGTGATCATCACGAACCCCTGCCACAGCTCGACGCGCGCTTCGGGCAGGCTCATGTCCTTGCCGTCGAGATGCTTGAAATCCCACGCGCAGGGAATTTCCTTGAGGCTGCCGTCGTTGCGCCAGGTGAAGCCGTGGAACGGGCACCTGAGCTGGATCGAGTTGCCGCCTTCGGTGCGCAGCTTGCGCCCGCGATGGAGGCAGGCATTGTAGAACGCCTTCACGCCGCCGTCCTTCTGCCGGATCAGCAGGAAGCTCTTTCCCGCGATCTCGAACACGACGCTGTCGCCCGGATCGGGCATTTCGTCTTCGCGCGCGGCGAACAGCCAGACGTTGGGGAACACCCTTTCGCGTTCGAGCCGGGCGAATTCCTCGCTGATGTAAGGATCGACCGGGATCGGGTCGTCGGGCATGTCCGCGACGGTTTCCTCGAACAGGTAATCGGGCGGCGTGCGCGTATCCCCTTCGAGCATGTCGGTATAGGTAATGCCGGGGCAGCGATCCGCCTTGTCTGCTTCGCGGGCGACGTCTTTGATCTCGTTCATGGCCGGTGTCTCTCGATCCCTCGCACTTTGCGCAGTGTCCTGACCGCAGAATATTCCACACCTTGCCGCAGGGGTCACCCTAGCGGATTGGAGAGGACGCATGGCGCGTGAGCAAGGGATTGCAGGTCTGGGCGAGGTGATGCAGCTCGCCTTCGTGCCGGAGGATTTCGACGCGGCGGTGAGGCACTGGACCGAGGTGATGGGCGTCGGGCCGTTCTTCCTGATGGAGGGCATCCAGCTCGAAGGGATGAAATACCGGGGCGAGCCGACCGAGGCGGCGTTCGACCTCGCTCTGGCCTATTGGGGCGATATCCAGATCGAGCTGATCCGCCCGCGCGACGCCCACCCCTCGATCTACTCGGGCGAATACGCCGATGTCGGAGGCGGGCTCCACCATGTCTGCATCCTTGTCGACGATATCGAGCAGGCGCGGCGCGTATGCGGCGAGCAGGGCGCGGAAATCGTCATCGAAGGCGCGCTGGGCGACAGCAAGGTGATCTATGTGGATCCGGGGCGCGGCCCCGGCAGCCTCGTCGAGATCCTCCAGCAGGGCGAAGGCGGCCCCGGCCTGTTCGCGATGATCAAGCAGGCGGGCGAGGGCTGGGACGGCTCGGAGCCGTTGCGGAGTCTTTGATCTGCGAACGCCCATCCGGGCGTTCGTCCTCGGCGCTGTTCCTCCGCTTCGCTACGGGCGCCTGCGGGCGGCCAGTCGGCCTTGCGGTCGCTATCGCGACCGTGCTCCGCCACCAAGCCGCTAATTCAGAGCTGGCTCGACGCCGCAGGCGTCGCAAGGGCGACCGCCCGCCCGCAGCGGGTCCGTAGCGAAGCGAAGGACGACTAGCGAGGACGCGCCCGCGGATGCGGGTGCGAAAAGCAGACAATCCTAACTATTCGCCCCCAGATAGCCCAGTTGCCCGGCCTTGAAGATCGTCTGCGCGCGGTTGACGCTGTCGAGCTTCTCCCCCGCGCGGTGGATGTGATAGCGGATCGTGGCGTGCGAGCGTTCAAGGATCATGCTGATTTCCTTGTCGGTCTTGCCGATCGCTGCCCAGCGCAGGCACTCGACTTCGCGTTTCGACAGCACGCAGTCGGATGGAATCCGCCGCTTCGTGCGATGCGCCTGCACGTAGCCCGCGACAAACCGCCGGGTCAGCTGCGAGAACAGCGATCCGTACTCGATAAACTCTTCCGACAAATCCTCTTTCTCGCGGTCCATGCTGATGAAGCTGTTGGCCGAGATTTGCCCGAACGGCAGATGCACCGGGATCACGATCGCCGCCTTGCACAGCGAGCGTTTCTCGAAATCGGCGAGGTCCAGTTCTTCGAGGTAGGAATTGCGCCAGCGGGTGTTGAAGCCGTGCCGGTTGACCCAGAATGGCTCGCTTTCGTAGCGGCAGGCGCGCGGCAGCGGCGAATGCAGCGCGAGGCGATGATCCTCCCACCAGCGCGCACCATCATCGAGCCAGCGGAAAATGTCGGCGTTGAGGATCGTGCCCTCTGCATCGACCATCGGTTCCTTGGACGAAATGTCGTCGCACACCGCGACCTGCATTCCGCGTTCCTGCGCCACCCGCGCCAAGGCGACCGCGGCGTCGTGTATATCCTCGGGGCACGTAATGGTGACCGATTCGAGCAATTGCTCCAGATGCTCGCGGCCTTGCGGAGTGCGCAGTTCGATGACGTTGGCGGCCATTTTCTGGCTCCTTTCTCTCCTCAACTCCCGTCGCGCGCAGCGTATCCTATCTCCGGCCGATTCGCCTCATACTTTACGCAGGGGAATTGCGGGCTATCGCTGGCTACGCCGCAATGGTCTGAAGGGAGATTCCGGCGATGGTATGGCGGGGCGAGAATTTCGGCACTGCGCTCAAGGCATTGGCGGACGCGATCAAGCCCGGCAGGCCGGCGCTGGTGCATGGGGATCGGATCGTAAGCTGGGGCGAGCTGGACGATCAGACCGACCGGATCGCGGCGGCCTTGCGCGAGCGCGGGCTGAAGCGAGGCGACATTGCCGGGCAGATGCTGCGCAACACGCCCGATTACCTGCTGGCCTATTTCGGCTGCATCAAGGCGGGGGTGGTGCCGGTCAACGTCAACTACCACTACCAGCGCCGCGAACTGGCCGACATTTTCGAGCGGTTCGGGTTGAAGGCGCTGTTCACCGAAAGCGACTTTGCGAAAGTCGGTTCGCAGGCCATGCCCGAGGGCACGCTGACCGTCGATGTCGGGTCCGACGAATGGCAGGGGATGCGCAATCACAGGCTGCCGGACGATTTCGCTGTCCATGACGATCCCGAGGCGCTGTTCCTGACCGCGACCGGCGGCACCACCGGCATGCCCAAGGCGGTGATGTGGCCGATGGTCGAGGCGTGGCAGGCGTTCAGCATTGCGGTGTGGCAGACCGGGCTGGGCGAACCACCCTTCGTCGCGGAATCGCTCGCGAAACAGGCCGAGCGCGCCGCCACGATCGGCCCCGATCACCCGGCCAGCACCTCGCCGCTGCTGCTGCTCAGCCCGCTGATGCACGGGGCGGGGCAATTCACCGCGGTGATCCACCTGCTCAAGGGCGGGACGCTGGCGCTGCTCCCGGCAGACAAGTTCGATGCCGATCTCGCGCTCGACGAAGTGAAACGGCTCGGTGCGCGTGGCATTTTCATCGTCGGAGACGCCTTCGCGCTGCCGCTCGCCGACCGGCTCGATGCGCGCGGTGACGGGGGCGAGGTGCTGGCGAGCCTGCGCTCCATCACCTCTTCGGGCGCGGTGTTCTCGGCGGGTCTCAAGCAGCGCCTGCTGTCGCATCACCCGCAGATGGCGATCATCGACGCGCTCGGCTCGTCCGAAAGCTCGGGCACCGGCATCGTCATCACCACGGCTGCGGGTTCGACGGGTGGTGGAAAGTTCCAGCCCTTGCCGGGCCGCGAGACCAGGCTGTTCGACGAGAATCTGAAAGAGATCAAACCGGGCGAAGACGGAGTCGGCATCGTGGCGCGCACCGGGCCGCTGCCATTGGGCTATCTCGGCGAGACCGAGAAGAATGCACAGACCTTCCCCGAAATCGACGGCAAGCGCTGGCTGATGACCGGCGACCGCGCGCGCTGGGGCGCGGACGGGACGATGGAGTTCATCGGCCGCGACAACATGTGCATCAACACCGGCGGTGAGAAGGTCTTCCCCGAAGAGGTCGAGAAGGTGCTGATGGAGCACCCCGCCGTGCACGATGCGCGGGTCGTGAGCCTGCCCGACGAACGATTCGGCCGCAAGGTGGTGGCGGTGATCCAGCCCGAAGGCTTTGCGCCCGACGCGCTAGAGGATGCGCTGGACGGGCACGCACGCGAGGAACTGGCGGGATACAAGATCCCGCGCCTCTACGTCTTCACCGACCAGTCGCTGCGGCTGAATAATGGCAAGCCCGATTACAAGACCGCCCAGAAATTGGCGGACGAGGCTGGATAACCAGAAGAATACTCGTTTCGGTTCTGTTGGGCTGGCCTTGGCGCAATATCCTTCGACAAGCTCGGGTTGAGCGGGGTAGGCGCTGGTTCGGCGCGGAGCGGCGCAAGGCCGACCGACCGCCCGCAGCGATGCGGCCTTCAGGCCGCGTGAGCGAGGATATCGCGCGCCCGGATGGGCGTGCGCAAATCAAACACTCCTTTCGGCCTTGTCCTTCTCGTTCGTGCCCTTGATCATTGCGCGCATCTGGTCCCATTCGGCATCGCCGAGCGCGTGGAGCATCGGGTAGAACGTCCCGCCGGTCGCCTGGAATCCGGCGCCGTCGATCGCGATGGTCTGGCCGTTCACATATTCCGCGCCCGGCCCCATCAGGAAGGCGGCGAGGTTGGCGATTTCGTGCATTTCGCCCGCGCGGCCCATCGGGTTCATCGCGTTGTTCGAATTGCCGCCCGACCCGCCGGGATTGAGCCGCGCGCTCATGCCCTTGGTCGGGAAGAGGCCCGGCGCAATCGCGTTGAAGCGCAAGCCATAGCGGCCCCATTCGGTCGCAAGGCTCTGCGTCATGGCGTGGATCGCCGTCTTCGACATGGCGCTAGGAACCACGAAAGCGCTGCCCGACCACACCCAGGTGGTGAGGATCGAGAGGAAGCTTGCGGTCTTCTTCTCCGCGATCAGTCGCTTACCGATGTCGAGCGTGACGTAGAACGTGCCGCGAAACACGATGTCGGCGATCGCGTTGAAGCCGTTGACCGACAGGTCCTCGGTGCGGCTGATGAAGTTGCCCGCCGCGTTGTTGACCACCCCGGTCAGCGCGCCGCCATCGGCCCAGATCGCATCGACCATGGCATGGATCGCATCCGGATCGCGGATGTCGCAGGCCATGCCGACGATTGTGCCGCCGTGCTTCTCCTGCAGTTCGGCGGCGGTCTCGTCGAGTTTCCCCTGCCGCCGGCCGCAGATGTAGACGGTCGCGCCGAGCTTGAGGAAACCCTCGGCCATCTCCTTGCCCAGCCCGGTGCCGCCGCCGGTGACGAGAATGCGCTCGCCATCCATCAGCCCGTCGCGGAACATCAGTTTCGATACGTCCATTAGTCTTTCCTTCAGTTACCCGTCATTGCGAGCGCCGCAGGCGCGCGGCCATCCACGGCCCATCGGTCTCGGATGCGAGCGTCGGTCCATGGATTGCTTCGTCGTTTCACTCCTCGCAACGACGAAGAAGCGTGTGTCAAAGCCCCAGCACCGTCTTCGCGATGATGTTCTTCTGCACCTCGTCCGACCCGCCAAAGATCGTCGCGGCGCGGTTGTTGAGGTATTTGCCCATCGCCGTCTGCGCGAACTCGCTGCCGACCGGCTCGGGCGCTTCGTTGCCGTAGAGCGGGCGCTCCAATGGCAATTGCAACGCGTCGGGGCCGCACAAGTCGAGCCGCAAAGTGTCGACCTGCTGGCCGATGTTGGATGCGAGCAGCTTCACCAGCGAGGTTTGCGGGCCCGGCGCACGGCCTTTCGCCAGTTCGGCAAGGATGCGCAGCTCGGTGAATTCCAGCGCTTCGGCTTCGAGCCGCGCACGCGCCAACCGGTCGCGGAACCGCGCATCGTGCGCCATCGCGCCGTTGACGCCGGAGGGCTGCTCCTTGGCCAGCTGCTCGAGCTTTTCGATCGACTGGATCAGCCGCGGGGCAAAGCACGATCCGCCGCGTTCGTTTTCGAGCAGGAACTTGGCGATCGCCCAGCCCGCGCCCTCTTCGCCGATGCGGTTGTCGACCGAGGTGCGCGCGTCGGAGAAGAACACCTGGTTGACCTCGTGGTCGCCCGACATCGAATGGATCGGGGTAACCTCGACCCCGTCCTGGTCCATCGGGATCAGCAGGAAGGTGATCCCGGCCTGTTTCTTGCCCGAATTGTCGGTACGGACCAGCGCGAAGATCCAGTTGGCGTGATGCGCGTGGGTGGTCCAGATCTTCGAGCCGTTGACGACATACTCGTCGCCTTCGAGCCGCGCGGCGGTCTTGAGCGATGCAAGGTCTGATCCGCTGCCCGGTTCGGAATAGCCCTGGCACCAGTAATCCTCGCCCGAGAGGATGCGCGGCAGGAACCGTGCCTTCTGTTCCGGGGTGCCGAAGGCGCAGATCACCGGGCCGACCAGCTTGAGGCCGAGGATCGACAGCGCCGGGGCGCCTGCGAGCGCGCATTCCTTGTCGAAGATGAACTTCTGCACCGGGCTCCAGCCGGTTCCGCCGTCCTCTTCCGGCCAGAGCGGCGCGACCCAGCCCTTCTTGGCGAGGATGCGGTGCCATTCCATCCCGATATCGGGTTCGACGAAGACGCCCGGCGTGCGGCGCGCGCCGTCCTTCAAACGGTCGGGCAGCTTTTCGGCGAGAAACGTCCGGACCTCTTCGCGAAAGGCGAGGTCTTCAGGGGAGAAGTTCATGTCCATGGGCTGCGTCCCTAAGTCAGTCACCTTCCCGCATCGCCCAGCCAATCGAGCGTCGCAGGAGGTCGTAGTAAACATCGTAATTCCACGCGCACATCTCCTTGTGCGGGTAGAAATCCTGCATTCCCGGCAGGTCGTAATGGCCGCGACAATGGCCGAGCGTGTTGTAGACGATCCGCCCGTTGCCGATGTCGCGGGTGTAGAGGATCGGCACTGCCGTCTTGTCCCAGTGGCCATCGACGAATCCGGTCGCTTCGCCTTCGAACGTGGTCTGCATCAGCGTGTCGATATCGGCGGTGGTCTTGGAGAGATAGAGTTCGTCGACCACTTCGAAATCGTCGATCCCGCGCGTGAGTTCGTGGTCCTTGTTGACGACCTCCACTTCGAACGGGCCGATCGGCGGGTGCGCCTTGAACTGGGTGCCGAGCATGTCGAACACGTCGGGGCGGTTCTCGGGCGCATCGACGAGGCCGTCTTCGGTGAAGACGAGGATCGAATTGGTGCCGTGCAGCGCCAGCCACTTGCCGCCGCCTTCGAGCCAGGCGCGCAGCTGTTTCGCCTGATTCTCGGTCGGCATCAGGTCGCAGGTGTAGGTGACGAGGAAGCGGCACTGGTCGAGCCGATCCAACCCCGAATAGTCGCACGCGACGGTGGTGCGGATATGCGGGTGCTCCATCAGCAGCTTGAGCACTTCGAGCCGCGCATAGTCGATATCGTGATACTTGCCCGCAGCGACGAAATGGGCGTCGATCCTTTGTGCTGGTTGCTCGCCCATAGGCCTAACTCCTGATCGATCCGCCACCATCGACAGTAAAGTCGCAGCCGGTGGTAAAGCTCGCTTCGTCGCTGGCAAGGAACATTACTGCCTTCGCGACTTCCTCAGGCTCGCCGATGCGGTTCATCGGATGCGTCGCGGCGAAATTGGTCTCGATGTTCTCCGGCGTGTCGGCGCCCGAATATTTGTAGCGGTCGTACATCGGCGTGCGGATCGCGCCGGGGTGGACCATGTTCGCCCGGATCGGCACGCCGCGCTCGGCACAGTCGAGCGCGACGCTGCGGGTGAGGCCGAGCAGCCCGGCCTTCGACGCGCTGTAGGCGGCAACGAACGCCGCCGCGCGGATCGCGATCATCGAGCCGATATTGACGATCGCGCCCGGCTCGCCCGCCGCTTCCATCGCCGGGAGCGCGGCGCGCATGCCGTAATAGGGCCCATTGAGGTTGATATCGATGGTCCGCTCCCACGTGTCGATCGGCCCGTCGACCACGTTTCCTGGTTCGGAAATCCCGGCGATGTTGCACAACACATTGAGCTTGCCGAAATGCTCCTGCGCGGCTTTCACCGCCTCGTGCCACCGATCGAGATTCCGCACGTCGAGTTCGAACGCTTCGGCGTTCTCACCCAGCTCCTCCGCCAGCGCCTGCGCCTTGTCGATCTGCACGTCGCACAGCAGCACCTTGCCGCCTTCCGCGACGATCATCCGGCCGACCGTGGCCCCGATCCCCTCCGCGCCACCGGTAACCAGCGCGACCTTTCCGCTCATCTTGCCCATTCAGCGCTCCAATATCGCCACGGCAGAGAGGCCGGGTGCGCCGTAGACGTGGGAATAGCCCGTCTTCGGCGCCCCCCCGTGCGGTTTGGTGACCTGCCGTTCCCCCGCACGGCCTCGCAATTGCTCGACATTCTCGTAAACCTGCCGCAGGCCAGACGCCCCGATCGGCTCACCGCAGGCGAGACAGCCGCCATCGGTGTTGATCGGCAGCTTGCCCGTGCGTTCGGACCAGCCATTGGCGAGCCATTCCTCCTGCTCGCCGTCCTTGCAGAAGCCGTTTTCGGCCATGTGCATGATTTCTGCGCCGCTCTCGGTGTCCTGCAATTGCGCGACCTCGATGTCCTCCGGGCCGATCCCTGCCCCCTCGAATGCGGCCTTGCTGGCGAGCACGGTCGGCTTGCCGCCTTCCTTCACGCTGACGCCTGCCTGGAACACTTCGAAACTGTCGGGCGGCCGCGTGCGCACGGCGATCTTGGCGATCTTCACGCCGTCCGCGCCGAGTTCCTTCATCTTCCTCTCGCTGGCGAGGATGAGCGCAACGCCGCCCTCTGCGGGGGCGCAGAACATGAACTTGGTGAGCGGATCGTTGATCATCGGTGCGTTCATGATCGTTTCGAGATCGATTTCGCTGCGCCGCCAGGCATGCGGCGTCACCGCGCCGTTGCGGAATGCCTTCTCGGCCACCCTGCCCAAGGTGGTGCGGCTGATCCCGTGGAGCTGCATGTAACGCTGGATCTTGAGCGCGAAGAACTGCGTGGTCAGCATCATCCCGGTCTGCCCGTACCATTCGGGCAAACCATAATCGGCTGGCTTGGCGTTGAACGCGCCGCGCGGGTGCTTGTCGAAGCCGACCGCGAGCGCGAGATCGTACATTCCGCTCGCAATCGCCATCTGCGCGGAGACCAGCGCGCTGCCTCCGGTCGCGCAGCCATTGGCGACATTGGTGAAGGGCAGCGACGTCAGGCCCAGCTCGTTGACCATGATATCGGCATTGCCTGCCGCCGCCGAGCCGCCATAAGCGCATTCGATATCGGGCCAGTCGAGGCCCGCATCCTTCAGCGCTTCGCGCACGGCATAGACGCCCTGTTCGCGGCCCGAACGTTCCTCGGTCCGACCGAAGGGATGGATACCCGCGCCGATGATGTAGACATTCTCGCTCATGCGGCCTGCTCCTGAGACTGGGCGATGGGGTGGAAGGCGAAAGTGTCGTAGCGGTTGTTGAACGGCACGATGCAGAATTCGAGCGGCATATCGAGATGCAGGTCTTCGAGCTTTGCGCCGACGATGCGGCTTTCGACGATCACTTCGCCGGGCAATTCAACATAGCCAAGCAGGAACGGCACGAAGGCGGGCGGGCCTTCATCGGGTCCGGAGCCGGGGCCTTCATAGGGTTCCTTGGGCAGGAAGCCCTGCGTGGTCCACGACCACAGCTTGCCGTGGCGCGACAGCTTGTAGGGTTCGACGTCCTTCGCCGCGTCGCCCTGCGGCATCGGGAACACGATTTCACCGGAGGATAGTTTCCCGCCCATCAGGTGCGGTTCGGGATCGTCGCTCCACAGGTCCGGATCGATCTTCTCGCCCATGCTGTACCCCTCAGGCCGCGATCGCGTTTTCGGCGAGCCCATATTCCGCCAACAACGTGTCGGTGTCGCCGAACAGCCGTGCGAGCACCATCACGCGCTTCATCGCATGGCCGATCGCAAGCTCATCGGTAATGCCCATGCCGCCATGCATCTGCACCGCTTCGCGCGCGATCGCATCGACATTCTCGCCGATGAATGCCTTTGCTCCCGCCGCGGCGCGGATCAGCGTCTGAGTGTCGGCGCGGTCGGTCAGCGCGGCGCGGTAGAGCATCGAGCGGCACTGCTCGATCCGCGCATAGGCCTCGACCATGCGGTGCTGCAGCGCCTGAAAACTGCCGATCGCGACCCCGAACTGCTCGCGCTCCTTGATATAGGCGAGCGTATCGTCGAGCAGCCGCTGGCCCAGCCCGACCATTTCGGCTGCGGCGTAGAGCCGCGCTTCGGCGACGATTGCGTCCAGCGCGCTGGCGGTGACGTCGATCTGCGTCCCCGCAGCGCGGGTCAGCCTGAGCTCTCCGGCAATGCTCCCGTCGGCCAGCCGATAGGCGCGGACGTCGACTCCGTCGGCATCGCCCGGAACGAGGAAACAGGCCGTTTCGCCTTCAAGGTCTGCGGTGACTACGAACAGGTCGGCGAGCAACGCGCCCATCACGAACGTCTTCTCGCCGCTCAGGGTGGTCCCTTCCGCCTTCATGGTCTTCGCCGTCAGGCTGTAACGCTGCGCCCGCTCGGCCCAAGCAAAGCCGGCAATCTGGTCGCCGCCGAGCACCTTTTCGAGCGCGCCGTCCGCGCCGCCCCGCTCGAGCAGCAACGCCGGGATAACACCGTTTTCCAGCCACGGATCGGGCGAATTGGCCTTGCCGATGGCCTCCGCCACCAGTGCGAGATCGACGGTCGATCCGCCCATCCCGCCAGCCTCTTCCGATGCCGCCAGCGCGATCAGCCCCAGTTCGGCCAGCTGCGTCCAGCGCTCGCGATCGTAGCCGATTGGCGAGAGCCGCAGCTTGCGTCGTGCCTCAACGTCGATCGGCGCGGCGAACCGCTCGACGCTGGAGCGGAACAGCTCCTGTTCTTCGGAAAGGTCGAAATTCATGCCGCCTTCCTGTTGAAGGTGATCGGCAGCCGGGTCACGCCGCGCAGCAGAATGTTGGGCAGGACTTCGATCCCGCTTTCATCGGCAATCGCAAAATCGTCGAGCCGCTCCAGCAGCTCGTCGAAAGCGACCAGCATCTCCTTGCGGGAGAGCATGTTGCCGACGCACATATGCGGACCCTTGCCGAAGGCGAGATGGGCGCGGGCATTGGTGCGCTCGACGTCGAATTTGTCCGGGTCTCCGAACTTCTTCGGGTCGCGGTTGGCTGCGGCGTAGCGCAGCTGCACGACCGTGCCAGCGGGCATCGCAACGCCGCCCAGTTCGGTATCCTCTTTCACGATCCGCCACATCCCCGCAGTCGGGGTCTCGTAGCGCAGCGCCTCTTCGACCATGTTGCCGATCAGCTTGGGATCGCGCCCGCCCGCCGCCGCCCTGGCCTTTTCCATCTGGTCGGGATTGCGGATCAGCTGCAGCAGGCACCCGGCGATGGTCGAAGTGGTGGTCTCGTTCCCGGCGACCATGAATTGCTGCATGATCGACATGATCTCTTCGTCGGTCAGCGGGGTTTCGCCCTCGACCCGCGCTTCGACGAGGTCGGTCAGCAGGTCATCGCCGCCATGCTCGCGCCGCTCCGCGATCTTGCCTTTCATGTATTTCTGGTACTCGACGAAGGCCCGCGCGCATTCGAGCTGGCGCTCGCGCGTCGCCAGCTGGCTAAACCGGTCGACCGCCGCGTCCGACCAGTACTTGACCTGCTTCGGATCGTTGTCGAGCCCGATCTGCTGCGCGATCATCGCCACCGGCAGCGGGATGGCGAAGGCTTCGACGAACTCGCACTCGCCCTTGTCCGCCATCGCTTCGATCAGCTCGATCGACTTGGCGCGCATGTCAGCCTCGATCGCGTTCACGCGCGGGGCCGAAAAGGCGAGGTTGACGAGCTTGCGGTTGCGGGTGTGGACCGGGTGGTCGGCGGTCAGCAGGGTCGGCGGATTGTCCCAGCCATCGGCCAGGATCGCCTTGATCTCGTCATCCTCCGCGCCCATCAGCACGGTGAAATCGTTGGAGAATATTTCCGGCTTGCCGGTCGCCTCGCTGCACAGGTCGTAGCTGTAGACGACGAAGGCGTTCATCTCGGGCAGGTGCTCGATTTCGATCCCGGCATCGTGGATCGCGCGGTAATAGGCGAACGGGTCGATCAACGTTTCCGGCGCGAAGACGCTGGTGTCCTTGATCGCTTCGGGCTTGTTCATGGCGGCGGCTTTCATCCCACGAAATGGCGAGTGTGATTCCTAGCCACAGGCAGGGGCGCGATGCGATGCGCGAATGTGTTAGGGTCGGCCTAGCCCTCGGCCAGATCGCCGAATTCGCGCTGGAATTCGGCGCTGTCGAAATAGTCGCGCCATTTGGCGATCTTGCCCTCGTCGTTGAGCTCGAACGTGCCCATCACCTTGATGACGCGTTTGCGACCTTTCATCTGGAACCAGTCGGTGCGTTCGGTCAGCACGACATTGCCGTTGGCCGCGATGTGGTGCGTGTCGAACCCGCACGCCTCGACCCCCGGGAACATCGCCATCTTGGCGCGCACCTGGTCGATGCCGTTGACGGTCGAAAGCGGCATGTCGGTCCACTCGATATCGTCGGCCATGAACGAATAGATCTCTTCAAGGTCGTATTCGTCCCATGCGGCGATGAAGGCTTCGATGGTCTCGATCGGGGTCATTTCTGTTCTCCGGCGGTGTAGCTGAGCGCGTTGGCGATGATCTGGCGGACATGCGGGTTGGCGTAGGTCTCCGGCCCGTCGCCGAATTGCAGGTAGACGAGCGGGGCGGCTAGAGCTTTGGCTTCCCACCCGACGAGGCTGGAGCCGGGCGGATGGTCCCAGCCTTCGCGGCTGAACATGGCGCCCGCAACGGCGTTGGCGGCAGAATGAAAATTGTCGCTGGCGAAGGCGAAGCCCTCGGCCCGGATCAGGGGGGTGACGGAGGCCTCGTCGATCGGGCAGAGATAGAGCTCATCGGTGGCCGGGAAGGTCTCGGGCACGCTTTCGGTCACTGGATGATCGGTGAGCACCTTTGCCGTGTAGGTCACATCGTGGCGATAGCCCGAATCGGGGCCATGGCTGCCGGGCTGGTAATGAAACTGCCCGCCGAGCCATTGGTGCCATTCCGGCCAGTCGGCCCATCCTGCCAGCGCGTGATGCATCGCCACCGCGCCCTTGCCCGCAGCGAAACGGCGTGTGAGCGCGGCTTTGTATTCCTCAGACGGCGGTCGGCTTGCCACAGTCCCGTCTGCGAAGGTGTAGCCCGCCATGTCGTAGAACAGCAGCGCATCCGCCGAGTCCGCCGCGCCGTTGGTCACCGCCTGTTCGGCGTCGGGATGGACCAGGTGGGCGACATCCCAGTCACCCAGGGAATGGATCAACTCGTCGAAGGGCTCTTCCTCGTAGGAGTGACCACCCGACAGGACGAGCAGCGACCGCATCAGGCGATCTTGAGGATCATCTTGCCGTCGTTGGTCCCGGCGAACAGCCGCATGAAGCTGTCGAACGCGTTTTCGAGCCCTTCGTCGATATGCTCGTCGATCGTGAGCTTCCCGGCGGCGGCCCATTCGCCCATTTTCGCCGCGCCTTCCGGGAACCGCTCGACATAATCCATGACCAGCAGGCCCCGGATCGAGGATCGCGTAACGATCAGGTTCCAGAGATTGCGCGCGCCGCGCGGCCGGGTGTTGTATTCGCTGATCAGCCCGCACAGCCCGACGCGGGAATAGAGGTTGAGGTTCATCAGCCCCGCATCGAGGATGATTCCGCCGACATTTTCGAAGATCACGTCGACGCCAGCAGGGCAGTCTTGCTTGATGGCTGCGGTAAGCGCGGCTTCGTCTTTCCCCTTGTAGTCGATCGCAGCGTCGAAGCCGTATTTTTCGGTCAGCCGCGCGCATTTCTCCGGACCGCCCGCGATGCCGACCGCGCGGCAACCGTGGATCTTGGCGAGTTGCCCCACCAACGAACCGACCGCGCCTGCCGCGCCGGTGACAAGCACGGTCTCGCCTTCCTTCGGCTCGCACACTTCGAGGAACCCGAAATAGGCCGTCATTCCGACCGCGCCGAAGATCGACAGGTAGTTGGTGACGCTCGGCACCAGCGACGGGTCGATCGGCTGGGTAAACCCGCCCGCGACGCCGATCGAATAGTCTTCCAGCGCGTTGAGGCCCATCACCCACTGGCCCGGCTCGAACCCTCGGCGCGGCTTTCCTCGACGACGCCGATCGTGCTCGCGCGCATCGACGCGCCGAGCGGGACCGGCGGCATGTAATTGCCCCCGGCGTCCATCCATCCGCGCATCGCCGGATCGAGCGAGGCGTAGTGGTTGCGGATCAGGAACTGCCCCTCGGCCAGCGAAGGCGTCGGTTCGGTGACGAGGTCGAAATCCTCGGGCACCGGCTCGCCATCGGGGCGACGCTGGAGGAGGAAGCGCCGATTGTCGGGCATGGGAATTCCTTGGTTCAGATTGAGTGGTTCAGGCCGCGACCAGCTTCACCGGGATCGCGCTTTGCAGCGCTTGCCCGGTGATCGGGTCGTAATCGACCGAGTCGCTGGTCAGCCGGTTGGTCGATGAGCCGCGCGTCCGAACATCCTCCTTCGAGGCATCGGCATCGCCATAGGCATGCGCCATCGATACGAGGCCCCGGCGCACCTTGTCGCTGGCCTTCACAACCCCGTGGATCGTCGCGTGCGGAGAGGTGATCTCGACGATCCCGTCTTCTTCCAGCCCCAAAGCCGCGATGTCGTCGGGGTGGATGTAGGCCGGGTTGGTGGTGGCCTTTTCCTGCAGTTTCTTGAGCGGGTGGCCGATCGAGTTGAACCGGGCTTTCGAACGTCGGCTGATCAGCTTGAATTCGTAGCCCTCGCGCGCCGCCGGATTGTCGGCATAGCGCAGCAATTCGCCCGGCATGTCGCCGACCGACAAGTCGAAGCGATGAAACTCGCTTTCCTCGACCGGGCCGACCACCGGGTGCCTGTCGTCGTAGATCACCGCAGCACCGCCTGCCGCCTGCGCATCCTTTCGCACCTGGCTCGGCGGCACCAGACAACCGGCGGTCATCAGGTCGAGAAACTCTTCTTTCGATGGCTTGCGATCCATCGGCAGCGGACCGCCAGCGAGCTGCATCGTGACGCCCAGGTGCTGCGCCAGCGTCCAGAACATCTCGTATTCGTCGATCACGTCGCCCGGCGGAGTCGCGATCGCCTCGACATATCGAGCATAGGCGTCCTCGTGCCACCATTCGGACAGGTTGGTGATGTCCTCGCGTTCGAGGCATTGCGACGGGGCGAGCACCACATCGGCGCGCTTGGCGCTGGCGCTTATCCATGGGTCGATCTGGACGAACAGGTCGAGATCGTCGAGCGCGCGCACCATCTTGGCCTGATCGGGGAAGCCGACTACCGGGTTTCCGCCGACCGAAATCAGCGCGCGCACCTGGCCATCCCCGGGCGTCAGGATTTCGTCGGCGAGCACATTGCACGGCATTTCGAAGCCGAGCTGGCCGAGATTGCGGAAGCGCGATTTCGCCATGCCCTCGGCGCCAAACATCGGCACCGGCGGGCCGACCTGCGCCCTCCTGGGCCCGTTGGTGTTGGTGAACACGCCGGGGATCGCGGCTCTCTCTCCCTCCTGCTTGAAGCGGCCAAGAATCGTGTTGAGGCAGGTGACGAGGTATTCGGTGAGCGTGCCGTTTCCAGCCATTTCCGGCCCGGTGCCGGTCACCGCGCAGCCCTTCGATCCGCCCGCGAACATCCGCGCGGCAGCGACCAGCTGGTCCTTCTCGACCCCGGCGCGCTCGGCGGCAATCTCGGGGGTCATCACCTTCACCGCTTCGGCCAGTTCGTCGAACCCGTCGACATGCGCGGCGACGAAATTGCGGTCGTATAGCTCTTCGGAAATGATGACGTTGAGCATCCCCGCCAGCAGCGCGGGGTCCTCGCCCGGCTTCACCGGCAGGTAGATATCCGCCAGCCGCGCGACGTCGCTCTCGCGCGGATCGGCGACGATCACCTTCATCCCGCGCTCCTTGGCATCGCGGATGCGTCGCGACGGGCTGAACGGCGGCACCCCGCCCGGCGGCGAATAGTGCGAGACGATTGGATTGTTGCCGATCAGCAGCGTCACGTCGCTTTCGCTGAACGTGTTGGTCCCGCCCATCCACTTGCCGTAGCGCGCGGTGGTAAACACCTTGGCCGGTTGGTCGAGCGTGACCGAAGTATAAAAATTGCGGGTGCCGATCGCCTGCGCGAAGCTCAGCGAAGCGGCCATCGCGGCGCTGTTCTGATAGCCGCCCGATCCCATGAACACCGCGACCGAATGCGGGCCGTGCTGGTCGATGATCCGGCGCAACTCGCTGGCGACATGCGCAAGTGCTTCGGGCATCGGGGTTTCCTGGAATTCGCCGGTTTCGTCGCGGACAAGGCTGTGGTGGAGGCGATGCGCGGCGTTGTGCGAATCCGGCAGTTCGCGACCCTTGAGGCAGGTGTAGCCGCCAAAGGCAGGGTCGTCGGGATCGCCGCGTACTTCGAGCACCTTTCCGTCTTCGACATCGACCACCATCGCGCAATTGGCGTGGCAGAAGCGGCAGAAGGTCTTGTGTGTCTCGACACCCATCGCGGTCTCTCCTTTGCTGGAAAAGATACCAGAAGCCGCCGGTGCAGCGACTGACACTTTTGCCGACTGACACTTTTGTCCGTGGAGGCGGCGCGCGGTGGTCCGCATTAGAGCAGGCAAAGGAGACGCCCCATGCCCACCACCACTCGCCAATGGCTCTTGAACGGCCACCCGCGCGGCCGCGGAATCGCGGAGGACGATTTCAAGCTGGCCGAGACCGAGCTTGCCGATCCGGGCGAGGGCGAGATGCTGCTGAAGACGCACTATCTCGGTTTCGACCCGGCGCAAAAGGGCTGGATGGAGAACATCGCCGATTACGTCGCGCCGATGAATATCGGCGACGTGATGCGCGGCAGCGGGATTTGCGAGGTGGTCGCGTCGAATGGCGGCAAGTTTGCGGTCGGCGACATGGTGTTCGGCACGACCGGCTGGACCGAATATCTCGTCCACAATGGCGAGGGGCTGACCAAGGTCGAGACGAAACTTTCGCCCACCGCAGTGCTGTCAGTGCTCGGGACGACCGGGCTGACCGCCTATTGCGGGCTGTTCAAGGTCGGCAAGCCGGTCGCGGGCGATACCGTGCTGGTCTCCGGCGCGGCGGGAGCGACCGGGAGCGTCGTCGGCCAGCTCGCCAGGATCGCCGGATGCCGCGCGGTCGGCATCGCGGGCGGCCCGGACAAGTGCAAATGGCTGGTCGAGGAAGCCGGATACGACGCCGCGATCGATTACAAGGCCGGCGATGTGAAAGCGCAGATCAAGCAACACTGCCCGCGCGGCGTCGACGTGATCTACGACAATGTCGGCGGCACGATCCTCAACGACATGCTGGCCAATATCGCGACCGGCGCGCGCGTGGTGATCTGCGGCGGAATCAGCCGCTACGAGACCGGAAGTCTCCCCGCAGGCCCCGAAAACTACTTCAACCTCGTCTTCCGACGCGGGACCATGGCGGGGTTCATCGTGCTCGACTGGGCTGCGGAGTTTCCGGCAATCCGTAAGCGGCTCGAAGGGTTCGTGCAGGACGGACGACTGCGGTACCAGGAGGATATCCAGCAGGGCTTCGAGAATGCGCCGGATACCTTGCAGCGGCTGTTCACGGGCAAGAACCGCGGGAAGCAGATGCTGAAGCTGTAGACTTGCTCGTCATTGCGAGCGAAGCGAAGCAATCCATGGACCGAACGCATCAGCCGAGGGCAACGGCCATGGATTGCCGTGTCGCCTTCGGCTCCTCGCAATGACGAAAAGGATTAGCCCGGCAAATCGCCAGGCGAATTCACGTTAATCAGCGGCGGTTCGACCGCGATCCGCCGGGCTTCGATGCGGTCGGCGAAGCCATAGAGCGCTCTCCCACCCTCGGCGAGAAATTCGACCAGATCGGCTGCAATCGCGACCGGCCATAGCCCCACAACCGGCTGATCCTCGATGATCGCCGCACCCTCGCCAGCCAGTTGCGCTGCAAGGTCGGCGGGCAGGTTCGGGCAATCCACACCCGCCGTCAGCACATGGGTAAACCCATGCGTTTCGGCAAAATCGAGCGCAGCGTTCAGCCCGCCCAGCGGACCCAACCCGGGCGCGGGCAGATCGGGAATGCAGCCGAAGCCGGGTTCGTCGCGACCGCATACAATCAGCGCAGTCGTTTGCGATCCCAGCGCGTCGGCGACCCTGTCGATCAGCCTGACGCCGTCGATCAAGGCATGCGCCTTGTCGCTGCCGAAGCGGCGCGCCTGCCCTCCGGCAAGGATGGCTCCGAGGATGTTCAGTCGGACGCCCCTATTCGAAGCTTTCTGTGGCGACGCCCTCGGCATTGTAGACCGGGCCTTCGGCATCGACGCGATACTTCTTGCTCGCCGCATTGGTGAGGCCGAACTGGCCGATATGGTCGCGCATCCCGGCATAGGCGGCGTTGGCGAAGTGGTGCGCCAGCGCTTCCTCGCTCTCCCACTCCTCGAACACGTTGACCCGCGCCGGATTGTTGCCGTCGGCGCTCCAGTCGTAATGGATGCAGCCCGGCTGCGCGAGCGCGGCGTCGATATGCGGCTTGGCGCTGCGAAGCGCTTCCTCGCGTCGTGCTGGATCGAGATCGATCTGCGCGGAAATGACGATCTTGGCCATATTGTCTGCCCCTTATGCGCCGTATTCGGCGACGATCTTGAATACGCGTTTGGTGAAGCGCCACTCGCCGTCGATCTTGGCGAGCTCGTCTTCATACAGCCCGCCCACATGTCGGGTCGTGCCGTCCTTCATCTTGAGTATTTCCTGCGTCTGGACGCGCGCGGTAGCGGTGTCGCCGGTGACTGCGATCATGCAGGGCACGTTGATGAAACTCACCGCGTCGAGCCCGCTTATCGCCTGCTCCCAGAAGCCGACGATGGCTTCCTTGCCGTCGACCGTGTTGCCCATCAGGTTCCAATGCGCATCCTCGGCCCAGACCGAACCCCACGTCGCGGCATCGAAGCGCACCACGCCATCGGCATAGGTGCCGTTCAACTCGGCGATCGCCTGGCGATCTGCGGCTGGTCCTCGAAACATGGCGTCTCTCCCTTGTGTCGCGCGGCTATCGAACGGGGCCGCGTCGCGAACAATGGACACTTTTGGGAAGGGTAGAGGTCGCACCCGTCGTGATAGGCCTCTCACAACAAGGAGAGAGAGGATGGGCCAGCTTGAGGGCAAAAGCGCGGTGGTGCTGGGCGCAGCGTCGAAGGGCAATATCGGCCAGGTGATTGCGAGACTGTTCGCCAGCGAAGGTGCGAAGGTGATGGTGGCTGGCCGGCACGAAGACGTGTTGGCCGAAATCGCCGAGGAAATCGGCGGCGCCTACGCCCTGTGCGACATCACCAGCCATGCGCAGGTCCACGCGCTGGCGGACAAGGCGAAGTCCGAATTCGGGCGCGTGGATGCCGCGATCAACACCACGGGCTGGGGTTTGCTCTCCAACCTGCTTGAGACCACCGAAGAGCAGCTCGACCAGATTTGCGCGCTGCAATTCAAGGGTGTGCATCACTTCCTGCAGGCCTTCGTCAAGGTGATGAGCGAGCAACAGCCGACCGGCGGATCGATCATCTCGCTATCCTCGGCGACGACCAAGGCGCTCATCAACAATCACGCGGCCTATATCGGCACCAAGCGCGCGGGTGAGGCGATGATCGAATGTGTAGCCAACGATTTCGGGCATCTCGGCATCCGCGCGAATTCCGTTTCGCCAGCCTTCACCGAAAGCCCGATGACCGAAGGCGCCTTCGCAACGCCCGGCCTCGTCGACGCCTTCACGCCGCGTTACCCGCTGGGGAGGCTGAACACTTCGGAAGACGTCGCCCATGCGTGTCTGTGGCTGTGCACCGATTTTGCCTTTGTCACCGGGCAGAACATCCAGCCCAACGGCGGCCTGACATTGCGCGGCAATCCGCAGGCGAAAGATATCGAAGCGGCTGTAGGTGCGGCGATGGCGAAGATGCAGGAAGGTTAGGAGCCGCTGCTCGATTCCCATGTGTCGATCACGGCCTTGGCGTCCTTGAGACCCAGCCCGGTGTCGGCGCGCAGGATCTTGATTGCCTCGATCTTCGCATCGCGTCCCAAAGCCTGCTCGATCTGCTGACGCGCACCGCTCGATATGGTCGATCTGTCGAAATCGAGCGGCGCTGTCGGCGAGCTGTGGATCCGCGCCGCGAGCAGGTACCCGGCGACGAACACCGCGATCGACCAGATGGCGAAGGACCAATCAAATTCGCTCATGATGGCACCACCCTAATATTGCGCCGTTCCCCCGTCCACGCTGATCTGTGCGCCGGTGATCCCGGCCCCCTCCTTGCTCGCAAGCAGCAGCGCGACGGCGGCGATTTCCTCGACCGTGTTGGGACGCTTGATCGCGGATTCCTGCGCGAACATGTCGATCATGGCGTCGAATTCCATGCCCATCGCCTTGGCCGTGGCGGGGCCGTTGTTCTTGATGATGTCGGTGACGACCAGGCCGGGGCAGATCGAGTTGACCGTCACGCCCTGCGCGCCGACTTCGCGGGCCAGCGACTTGGTGATCCCGTTCACCGCGTGCTTGGCGGCGGTGTAGGCGGTGAAGACCGGCTTGCCGTGCTTGCCCTCCATCGAGGAGATGTTGATGATCCGCCCGTCGCCCTTCTCGAGCATCGTCGGCAGCGCGCGGCGGGTGGCCCAGAAGGTCGAATAGACGTTCCACTTCATCGCCTCGTCGAACGCCTCGTCGGACAGGTTCACCAGCGGCTGGAGATCGCCCGCCCCGCCGGCATTGTTGACGAGGATATCGATCGTGCCGAATTGCTCGATCGCCTGGTCGATGAAGCTTTCGACATCCGACTGGTTCATCACGTCGCCGGCAACGAACATCGCGCGGTCCGGGCCGGAGCGGTTGACGCGCATTTCCTCGATCACCCGCGCGCCTTTCTCGGGATTGCGCGCGAACAGGGCCACCTTCGCGCCCTCGGCCAGGAACGCTTCGGCGATCCCACGCCCCAGCCCTGCGGTTCCCCCCGTGATCGCGGCGACCTTCCCTTCAAGTTTCATCGCTTACTCTCCCACTCGCAATGACGATCTAGATGCAACCGGTTTCGGGCACACCTTGCTAAAATGAGCAATTGCCGCTCCGACATGTGACGCGATGATACCGGCGATGACCGAAACCGACGTGATCGTCCTGGGCTGCGGCCCCGCCGGCATGACTGCCGCGCTCGCCGCGCATGAAGCGGGCGCAGAGGTCGCGATCATAGAGCGGTTCGACCGGATCGGCGGAACCGGCGCGATTTCGGGCGGGGTGATCTGGGTGCCCGACAATCCGCGCCAACGGGCCGCCGGGATGGCCGACAGTCGTGAGGAGGCGCTCGCCTATTTTCGCGCGCTCGATCACGGCGATCTGGTCGACGCAACGCTCGAGGCGTTTGTCGACCAAGGGCCGGAGGCGCTGGCGTTTCTCGAGGATGCAGGTGCGCTCAAGGTCGCGCTGCTCGAAGGCTATCCCGACTACTATCTCGACCGTCCGGGCGCGAAGCCCGAAGGCGGGCGGGCGCTGGACCATGACCTGTTCTCGCTCGATGAACTGGGCGAGTGGGCCGGGCGCATCACCGCGATCGAAGAGCCCAAGCCGATGATGCTGCGCGAAACGCCATTGGGTGGCGGCAGCGGCATTGTTCCGCCCGAGGAGTTGCAGCGCCGGATCGCGAGCAACGAACGCGGGTTCGGGCAGGCGATGGTCGGTCGCTTGCTCAAGGCGTGTCTCGATCGCGGGATCGAGCCGGTCCTCGACGTCGAAACCAAACAGCTGCTGCGCGACGGCGAAAGGATCGTCGGCATAGCGGGGAAGCGCAATGGCGATCCCTTCGAGCTTCGCGCGCGCTCGGGCGTCATCCTTACCACCGGCGGGTTCGAGTGGGACGAGGACAAGCGCCAGACCTTCCTGCGCGGCCCGATGGATGCGCCTGCCAGCCCGCCCACCGCGCAAGGAGATGGCCTCGCGCTGGCGATGGCGAGCGGGGCGAAGCTCGGCAACATGACGCAGGCATGGTGGGCGACGACACTGGTGATCCCCGACAATCCGTGGCCGACCGGAGAACAGCGCGCCGCGCCGGTGCTGATCGAGCGCACCGTTCCGCATTCGCTGATGGTCAATCGCAAGGGCGAGCGGTTCTGCAACGAGGCGGCGAACTACTCGGCGCTGGCGGGGGCATTCCACCAGTTCGATCCGCAGAGCTACGACTACCCGAACCTGCCCGCATGGCTGGTGTTCGACGAGGACTATGTGGAGCGCTACCCGATCGGCCCGCGCTTGCCCGGCCAGCCAGTGCCCGACTGGGTGACGCGCGCCGAGACGCTGGTCGAACTGGCCGAGGCGATCGGCGTTCCGTCCGGTGTGTTTTCGACAACCGTCGCGCGGTTCAACGCCCATGCGAAGGAAGGCCACGATCCCGATTTCGAGCGCGGCGCATCCGCCTACGATCACTTCTACGGCGACCGCTCCCGCGAAGGCACGTCGGTTACGCTAGGCCCCGTCGCGCGAGCGCCGTTCTACGCGGTCGAAATCCGCATGGGCCTGCTCGGCACCAATGGCGGCCCGCGCACCGACGGGCAGGCTCGGATACTCGGTCACAATGGCGAGCCGATCGCGGGTCTATATGGAGCGGGCAACGCGATCGCCTGCCCGACCGGCGGGATCTATGCGGGTGCGGGAGGGACGCTCGGCCCGGCGCTGACTTTCGGTTACATCGCGGGGCGGAGCGCGGCGCGGGCGAACCGGTAATTCGTCATGACAAACGGAGCGGATGCGAAGCAGGCCGAAGGCCAACCAATCCAGAGCGTTTGTGTTCTGCGGCCCTGGATTGCCGCGCCGCTTCGCGGCTCGCAATGACGGATGGCTAGGGCTTCTTCGGCTCAAACTCGATATGCAGCTCTTTCAGCGAGCGGAGCAGGAAGTGCGGGTGGTATGCGAAGTCGTTCCTGCCTTCGGCGAACCACATATCTTCGAACCGGTCGACCACCGCGGTAAAACCCCAGATGAGCTCGCGCCGGGCGAGCGGGGCGCCGAGGCAGTGATGCGTCCCTGAGCCGAACCCCATGTGAGCGCCCGCGCGGGGCCGGTCGAGGTCGAGCTTCTCGGGGCATTCGAACGCGCGCTCGTCGCGGTTGGCGGCGGCGAAGCGGATATTGATCATCGCGCCCGCCGGGATCGTCACGCCGGCCAGCTCGGTCTCCTCGCGCACGAACCGCATCAGCGACTGGACCGGGCTTTCAAGCCGCACGACTTCCTCGACGAAGGTCTTCATGTATTTGTCGGGGTCGGACTTGAGTTGCTGCCAGACATCCTTGTTCTCGATCAGCAGTTTCATCCCTGCAGCCAGCGCGTTGGTGGTGGTCTCGCTGCCGCCGACGAAGGTATCCGCCATCATCTCGGCGTGGAGTTCGTTGTCGGTGAGCGGTCGGCCCCATTCCTCGATCACGGTGTTGACGAGCACGCTGATGAGCGAGTCGTCGGGATGCTCGCGCAGCCGCTCGAAGATCGGCTGGAAATAGTGCTGCGCCTCGATCTCGCGGTCGACCATTTCCATGTGCCGGTCTTCGGGCAGCATCAGCGAGATGCGCTGGAAGAACGCGTCGGTCCAGCGCTTGATCCGCCACATATCCTCGCGTTTCGCGCCCATCTGTTCGCCAATGATGAACAGCGGCAGCGGCACGCAGAACGCCTTCACCCACTCGCACTGGCCGTCCTCGATAAAGCCGTCGATCAGCTCGTAGGCCAGCGCTTCGACCTGCGGATCGATCTCCTTGATTGTCGATGGCTTGAACGCCTGGTTGAACATGGCGCGCATCTGCTTGTGGCCCGGATCGTCGCGCCCGTTGAGCGTCGGGGCGGGGACCCAGCCATTTTCCTCGAACCGGGCGGCGACCTTCTGCGCGCGTTCCATGTCTCCGGCGCTCGCGCGAAACTGGCTGTCGGCGGAAGAGCTGGGGAAGCGCTGCGGGTCCATCAGCACTTCGCGCACGTCGTCGTAGCGGCTGACGACCCACATGTCGGTGCCGGGGATGTTGTAGACCGGTGCCTCGTCGCGCAGCTGCTTGTAGGCGTCGTAAGGGCATTGCTGCAGTTCGGGATCGAACAGGTTGATGTTCAGCCGATCGTCCGCCGCACTTGCCACTGTCGCACTCCCGAATTTGCCACTGGTCTTGGCCGCAGCATCCCCGCGATACTCGCTGCGCACAATTGGCGGATTGGGGAGGATGTGGAGTGGAACGGACCGTTCAGGAACTCATCGACAAGCAGGCGATCGGCGAGGTGATCCAGCGCTATTGCCGCACGCTCGACTGGCTCGACGAGGAAGGGCAGGCGAGTTGCTACTGGCCCGACGCGCAGATCGAATACGGATTCTTCACCGGTCGCGCCGAGGACTTCCTGCCGGTAGTGATGGAGACCGAGCGCAATCTCGCGCGGCGCTGGCACATGCTGTCGCAGCCGCTGATCCGGTTCCACTCACCGACCAGCGCGAGCAGCGAATGCTACGGCATTTTCGGCGGCGGGCGCTGGCAGGAGGATGGCAGCATCGCGGGCGACCTGATCGGCGGGCGTTATCTCGACGAGTGGGAGAAGCGTGACAACGAATGGCGCATCTCGGCGCGCACCTACATCCTCGACTGGAAAAGCCCGCTGACGGCCCAGCCGCTGTTCGAGCCCGACCCGGATTTCCCGCTGCCGACCTTCCGGATCGATGCGGGCGGGCACCCGGAGTATCGCGAGCTCTAGCCCTCGGCGGGCGGGTCCATGTAGTCGCGGTAATAGGTCAGCTGGCCGTCCGCGACCTTGTAGATGCCGACCCCGCCCCTCGATCCCTCCGGAGAGTGCATGGTCCAGCGCGCCCACACGGCGTGATCGTCGCCGCAGATTTCGTCGACGGTGAAGTGGATCTTCCGCTCGCCCATTTCCTTCACCATCGTGGTCATGAAACCGAGGATCGCCTCGCGCCCTTCGTAGCGGCCCCAGATCGGGTCTTCGAGCAGCGCGTCTTCGGCAAAGAGGGGCGCTAGTTTGGTGTAGTCGCCTGCATCCTGGATTGCCCAGAATTGCTCGATCACGCGCTGTGCTTCGCCTGCCATTGGTGTCTCCTCGATTGATCGCCCTAATTGACGGCGCGGTCTTTGCCTTCCCAATAGGGCGCGCGCAGCTCGCGGCGCAGGATCTTGCCCGAGGGGTTGCGCGGCAGGGCGGCGATGAAATCGACCGATTTGGGGCACTTGTATCCGGCGATATGCTCGCGGGCGTGGGCGATGATTTCGGATTCGGTCAGTTCCTCGCCGTCCTTCACGACGACGCAGGCCTTCACTTCCTCGCCCCATTTTTCCGAGGGGATGCCGATCACCGCGACATCGGCCACCTTCGGATGCGCGTAGAGCGCGTTCTCGACCTCGGCCGGGTACACGTTCTCGCCGCCGGAGATGATCATGTCCTTCACCCGGTCGTGAATGTAGAGATAGCCGTCCGCGTCGAGATAGCCGGCATCGCCGGTGCGCAGCCACCCCTCGGCGTCGATCGTTTCGGCGGTGGCCTGCGGGTTGTTGTAGTAGCCGCGCATGTTCTTGCTCGAGCGCGTGGCGATTTCGCCAACCGTTCCGGCCGGCACTTCCGCGCCGGCCTCGTCGATGATCTTGATCTCGACGCCCGGCAGCGGCGTTCCGACGCTGCGCATTTTCGGTGAGCCTTCGGGGACGTGATCCTCGGGATCGAGCGCGACGATCGTGCCGCTGGTCTCGGTCATCCCGTACATCTGCACGAAGCCGCAGCCGAGTATCCGCATCGCCTCGCGCATCAGTTCGAGCGGGATCGGAGAGGCACCGTAGGTGACGTATTTGAGGCGGCTGAAATCCACCTGTTTCACGCGCGGATGATTGAGCAGGATCTGGATCGCGGCGGGGACGAGGAAGATCTTCGAGATGTTGTAATTCTCGATCAGGTCCAGCGCCCTGGTCGGATCGTATTCGGGCAGCACGATCGCGTTGGTACCTGCGATCATCGTCGTGATACCCGATCCGGTGCCGCTGATATGAAAGCACGGCATGGCGAGCAGCGTCACGTCGCCCTCGACCGGCTGCTGCCACTGGCGGACCAGCGCATCGTACTGCGGGTCGCGGCTCGAAAGGATCGATCCGTGGGTGATGACCGCGCCCTTTGGCTTGCCGGTCGTGCCCGATGTGTAGAGCTGGAGCGCGTCGTCATCGAGGGCGATCCGGACATCCGGAGCGTCGGCTTCGAACCCGTCGCGCCAGCTGCGATAGTCGGTACCGGAATGGTCGGGCGCGTCGATCCCGATCACGTGTTCGACCAGCGGGGTGTCGGCCCGTACCTGCGCCAGCACATCGGCGAAACCTGCGCCCACGAACACGACGCTCGCGTCACAATTGTCGAGGATGTAGGCGACTTCGGGCGGGGCGAGCCGCCAGTTCACCGGGGTCATCACCGCGCCGATCTTCGCTGCGCCCAGCAGCGCCTCGAAATAGAGCGGGTGGTTCTTGCCGAGATACGCCACCCGGTCACCCTTGCCCACGCCCAGCGCCATCAGCCCGTGCGCGGCGCGGTTGCTGCCGGCATCCAGCTCGGCGAAGGTGATCGTTTCCTCGCCGAAGGTGAAGGCTACGGTGTCGCCGCGCGCGCGGGTATGATCGCGAACGACGTCGCAGAACGAGGCGGCGGCGAGGGTGTGCGGAGCTTCTGTCATTGCCGGCGAAACTAGGCGAGCACCCGTAGCGGGGGGATTGGCACAATTCATAGCCCTCGCGTCGCGGCCGGTTGCGCTAAAGAAGGGCATGGCCGAAGAGCACACCCCCGATGGCTTCGAACGCGCGCAATTCTCGCCGGGGTTCCTCGACCATGGCGGACCCTACTTTCTCAAGCACAGGGAAGGCGGACCGCAGATCGTCGGATTGAGGATAATGCCGCATCACATCAATTACCGCGACGCGGCGCACGGCGGGGTGATTTCGACCTTCGCCGACGTCGCTTTGAGCCATGCCGTCTACGATGCCGAACGCCCGCGCCTCACGCCGTCGACGATCACTCTCGGGGTGAATTACCTGCACGCGGCCAGCCTTGGCGACTGGCTCGAAGCGCTGGTGCGGATCGATCGGCTTGGCGGGCGGACCGCCTATACGTCGGGCGAAATCCTGCGCGATGGAGGCCCGATCGCGACGATGACCGGCGTATTCGCAATCAAGCGAAGCTAGCCCAGCCACCTCTGCACCACCGGCGTCGAGGGGTCGCGTGCGTCGTGGTACCCGCATGATCCTTCGGGCATCTCAGACAGGTCCACGCCGTCCACCTTGCGGAACTCGCGCCAGTCGTAGAGGCCGGTGCGCTGCGCAATGCGCCATTCGCCGTCTCGTCTTTCGAACCGGTCAACATAGCGCCCGGCGATCACCGCCGAGTAGACTGTGCCCTTGTCGGGAAACACGTCGGGCACGGGGTAGCCTGCCGGAATTGTGTGCATTGCGGTCATGTAGGTCTCGGTGTGGCAGATGGAGTCGCCATGAAAGCCGAACTGCACCTGCCCCAGCTGGTGTTGGGTGGCGAGGCAGGGGTCGATAATCGCGCGGGCCTGTTCGACGAAGCCGCGCCAGTCGCCGAGCACGGTGCCGAACTGGAACTGCGCGTCGTCATGGAACAGGCTTTCCATCATTTTCCACCGGCGGCGGTCGATCGCGTGGGCATAAGCGGCGATGATATCGGCGATTGCGGCGCGGTCTTCGAGCGATCCGTTCATTGCTCCAGCTCCACGATGACCTTGCCGATATTGCCGCCGGTGAACATCTTGCCATAGGCGTGGAGAGTGTTCTCCAGCCCCCGCGTGACGTCGTACGGCATCGCCAACTCCCCGCTCTCCACCCATTCGCGCAGCTGCGCGGTCAGGCGCTCGCCCTGGTCCATGAAATCGGGCGAGAAGAAGCCCTCGATCCGCAGCCGCCGCATCAGCACCTGGTCGAATTCGCGCGGGGCAGTGCGCGTGCCCAAACCGTAATCGGCCAGCAGGCCGCAGACCGCTATCCGCCCGTAGTGGTTCATCCGCGTGAGAACCGCGTCGAGCAGCGACCCGCCGACATTGTCGAAATATACGTCAATCCCGCCTGGCCCGGAACAGGCCGCGTCGAGCTGGTGGTCGAAATCGGCCGCCTTGTAGTCGACCGCGCCCGCGATTTTGAGATTGTCTTCGAGAAACCCGCACTTTGCCGCGCCGCCGGCGATGCCCCAGGCTTCGCAGCCAATGATCCTCGCAATCTGGACCGCGAGCATCCCGGTCGCTCCGGCCGCGGCGGAGACGAGCACCCGTTCGCCCGGTTTGGCCGCGCCCGTTTCGGTGATGCCCCACAGCGCCGTCCAGCCATTCATCCCAAGCGGCCCGAACCATGCGCGCCTGTCCTCGACGGAGGGATCGAGCTTCATCGCGCCGGACAGCGCCGCATCGACCTGGCTCATTGCTCCCCACACCCCGAATGCGCGAACGAGATCGCCTTCGCGGAATCCTTCGGCCTTGCTCGCCATGACTTCGCCGAGCACGAGCCCGGTCATCGGCGATCCGACCGGAAGCGGCGGCTGGTACCCGTCCTCGCGATCGGTCAGCCACATCCGCGTGCCCGCATCCATCGACAGCATGGCGTTCCTGATCCGGATTTCACCGTCGGCGAGTGCGGGCAAGGGCGCTTCGACCAGCGCCAGCGCGCTCGAAAAATCGGTGCCCTCGGGACGGCGCTCGATGCGCCAGAAGCGGTTCTCCATGGCGTCGCTTCTCACGACCCTCCGCCGTTACGGCAAGGGCCGCTTTTGCTAGTTTGAACCCTCAGTTTTGACAGCGCTATCACTTTGGCGCGGTGCGCGCGGCGGGTGCGATTTCTAGTCTCCGCAGCAACGGAGGAGGAATTCAGATGGCACTCATCACGGTAATCGGCGCATCCGGGCGGCAGGGCATGGCGCAGGTGCGGCAGGGGCTGAAAGCGGGCTATGATGTGCGCGCGATCTCGCGGCAGGAAGACCCGTTCGGCGGGGCCAGGATCGACGGGATCGAACGCGTCGAGGTGCGGCCGATGGACCTCTACGATCCAGCGACTTTCAAGCCTGCACTCGAAGGCACCGATTACATCTTCTACACCCACCCGCTGCAGGCGCGCGCTGACCGAGCGGTGCTGATCGGCGATCTCGGCAAGGTCGGCGCGGAGCTGGGGGTCAAGCGGCTGGTGTGGAACACGTCGAGCTGGATCCCCGATCGGCCGGGCGACCCCTTCACCTATGGCGAGAACACCAAGGGGATCAATGCGCTGTGGCGCTCGGGCTGCCCGGGCACGGTGTTCGGCAGCGTGCTGTTCATGGACAATCTGCTGACCAACTGGGCGCGGCCCTTCATCGTCAACGAAGGCCGCTACGTGTATCCGCACAACCCGCAGCTGGAAGCCAATTGGATCAGCCTGGATGACGTGGCGAGGTTCATGCTCACCAGCCTCGAACGCCCCGACATGGAGGGCGCGTGGCTCAATATCGGCGGGCCGGAACGGCTGGTCGGCAAGCAGGTAACGCAATATCTGTCCGAAGCGCTCGACAAGGAAATCCGGTACGATCCCTGCACGCCGGAGGAATTCGGCAAGTATCTCGTCGACGCTGCCGGGGACACCATGCCGGAAGAAATGCGCGCAGACTTCGCCGCCGGGATCGCGGCGTTCTACGAATACAACAACACCGCGCCGACCAAACCGTTCGAAGTCGATATGGACTACGTGCTGGAGCGCTTCCCCGAGCTTGACGGCGAACTGGAAACGCTGGGCGAATGGACCAAGCGACAGGATTGGGGCGAGTCGAACTTCCGGCCGGCGTTTGGCTAGGTTCACACCGAGCCCACCCCGCTGCGACCAACTTCGCCTCCGGCTCAGTAAGTCTCGCTCCCCTCCCGCTTGCGGGAGGGGCTGGGGGTGGGCAACTTCCTCGACCGCTTTGCTCTGATCGCCGCCTGACAGCGGAATGTCGATTAACGACCCCAATGTCAGCCATGAACTCCCGCCACTTTTTTGCCAAAAGCGGACACAGCTTGCGCTATCTCCTTGAGATGAAGACGTCGCAGGGCTTAACCAGTTAAGCTGGTTGAACACTCTTGCGCAGCGGCACTTTCCAGTCGTTCAGGGTTGCCGCGCGCCAAGTCCATTCCAGCGGTCCATAGCGGTATCGAGCATACCACCAATGGGCGAACACGATCTGCAATCCGAAAAAGGCGATTGCGAGCGAGATTCTCGTTTGCGTGTCCCACACCTCAGCCATTCCCAGACCGAATTGATACAGGATGGGAACGGCGATGAATGAATGCGCAACGTAAAGCGTAAGAGTCATTCGCCCGGGCCCCCTGAACAGGCCAACGAGCCATTGCACTGGCGAATTCCACAAAAGCGCCAGCAGCCCGACTTGCGCTGTTATTGCGCTGATCCCTATCCACTGGAACAGGATTGCCCGCTCGGTAAAGGGTCCGATCGCAAACGTGCCGTCTGATGCTGATCCGGGGACCATCGGCTTCACGACGAATTCCAGGATCGCGAAGATGATGCCGGCAATGAGAAACAGAGCCGATGCAATCCCTCGATCTTTCGCAATGCGGGCGAAGAAACCTGTGCGCTGAATGACAACGCCAACGGCAAACAGTCCGGCAATCTCGCATACCCTGCCAAACGACCAGTTTATTGACCACTTGACGAGGTTGCCCTCGATCAAATTCGCACTGATGAGTTCTCCCAAGCTGCCGTTTTTGAAGACATCCCAAAGGTTGGAGCTGGCAAAATAGGGTTCTGATGCTGCAAAGGCATTGCCCCAATTGGCCAGCTGCCATTGAATCAGCAGCGGGATCTGAAGGAAAAGCAGGGCCGCAATTGCCATCAGTGCGTAATTGCTGCGAATTCTGTCCAGCGGGATCAGCAGAAGGCCCAGAAACGCGAGCAACCGGAGAATCTCGGGGGAATACAGCAGCGAGTGGACAAATCCGATCCCCAAGAGGAGCAACAGTCGCCATGCAAAACGGCCTGTGAAATCGACGCCGCGTCCGCGCTGGTTGGCCATGATTGTTGCGAAGCTGAACCCAAAAAGTAGCGCAAATATCGCGAAAGCCTTGCTGCCGAAGAGGAAGAAAATGGCCTGCCCCCACGGATCGTCGGTCGATCGCGATAGACCCACGCCAAATGCTTCAGCCGCATGCACCATGAGCAATCCGAACAAGGCGAAACCTCGAAGGGCATCGACAAATTCAATTCGTTCAGGTCGAATCTGCACACCGCTTGCGTCGTTCATCCAATTCCCCCTTTGGATATCCGGCGCGACCCGGATGGAATAGGATCTACGTAGTCTTGTTTGTCAAGGTGAGGCTCCGGAAGACTGCGTCCACATTGATTGCCTTGAGTTGCCAGTGCAGACCGTCCGCTTCCCACCCCAGTCCCGGACCTCCAGACCAAACTCCACAAATCACATAAGCAGTCATTCCGAATGCGAGGCCGAACGCCTACTCCGCCGCTTCCCTTTGCTCCGGCGCGAAGATCTCCAGCAATTCCTCGTCGCTCGCATGAGTAAGTTTCGCGGCCCACTGGTGAAACACCTGCCCGCCACGCTCGTTGCGACCGAACAGCACTTCCTTGAGCAGCCCCGATTGCAGCGCCGCGTGCTGGCGCTTTCCGGTCTTGTAGTCCTCGTCGCGGACCACGATTTCGAGGAAGTCGAACTGCTCGTGCGCCGATTTCACGTCGGCCTCGGTCTCAGGCTGGTTCTCCATGACATAGAATTGCGTGGTGTAGCTTTCGCCAACCGCGTCGCCCGGGAACAGCTGCGAGATCATCGCCCCGCGCTGCCCGCCGCCATAAAAGCTCGCGATCGAGATGTGCGGGAAGATCGTCCACACGCCCTGCACCAGCACGTCCTGGGGCAGTTCGTCGTCGCTCAGTTCTTCCAGATCAAGCTGCTGATCGTCGTCGCTCGATACCTTGATCGCAAATTTCGACGGGGTGGAGAGTCGCTGATGCGGGCCCCATGCGAAGAAGTTGGCGCGGTTGTAGAAGTCCGCCCCGAACGTGTCCTTGTGCAGCACCGGCAGGTGGTAGAAATCGAGATAGCCGTCATAGGCGGTCTTCCAGTTCGGCCCCGACAGCGTGCGCTGGCTGAACAGCGTCCACCCGTCGAACTCGAACGCGGCGAGCAGCTCGTCGTAGCCGCACAGATAGTCAGCGATCGAAAGCTTCGAGTCCGCATCGAGCGTCGCCCAGATCAGCCCCGCGCTTTCGTAGACCGGGAACCGCTTCAGGCACAGCGCCGCCTTGTCGACCGCGCCGAAATCCTTCGGGCTCGCAACGCCCACCAGGTCGCCATCGTTCTTGAAGGTCCAGCCATGGTAGCCGCAGGTGAAGCGGGTGCCGTTGCCGGTTCCGTTCGGCACCACCGGGTTGCCGCGATGACTGCACATGTTGAGGAACGCGCCGACCGTCCCGTCGCGCTGGCGGGTGAGCAGCAGCGGCACTCCGCAAATGTCCATCGCCTTGTAATCGCCCGGCTCGGGCAATTCGCATGACGGGGCGACCATCAGCGGCAGGCGACGGAAGATGTTGCGCTTTTCGAGTTCGAACAGGTCGGGATCGGTATAGGTGCTGGCGGGCACCCGCACGACCTCGTCGGCATACTCCATCGTATCGGCAGCCCCGTGCGCCACCAGATTGCGGGTCATGGCGATCAGTTCTTCGCGCGACATGTCGATCCTCCAATCAATGGGTTCAGGATGCGCCCGCAGGTGCTCCGCTCGCAATGCTCACTTTTGTGAGAACGCCAAAGCAAACGGGCGAACCTCGCAAGGTCCGCCCGCTGGTGACGATCCCTACGAAATCTAGAACTTGAAACGTGCTTCCACGAACACCTGCCGCCCGCGGTTCTGCGTCAGCACCAGGTCGTCGCCCACCGGCAGGCCGTTGAGGTTGCCCGGAGGCGCGAGGAACGGACGCCCGCCCGAGGTGATGACGAAGATCTCGTCGGTCAGGTTGGTTCCGATCAGCGACAGCCGCCAGTTGCCGTCCGGATGGCCGATTCCGACCGTCGCATCGAGCGTCCAGAAGCTCGGCTGGACGAAGTCATTCAGAGTCGCCTCGTCGGTGATGTAGCCATCGTTGTAGGCAGCGTTGCCCGAAACGAGGAACTCGATGCTGTCGTTCACCGGCACTGCCCAGTCGAATGCGATGTTGCCGGCCCATTCGGGCGACTGGCTTGCGCGCCGCCCGTCGAGATCGATGGTGCCACCCGCGCCGCCCGGTTGCAGGAACTGGTCGGTATACTGCGCATCGAGGTAGGAGAGGTTCCCCGACAGGTTCAGCCCTTCGACCGGGGTGCGCCAACCCCATTCGACATCGACGCCCTTGGTCGTCAACTCGCCGGCGTTGCTGGTGACGAACTGGATCGTCGTCGCGTTGAAGTTCTGCACCTGGAGATCGGTGAAGACATAGTAGTAAGCGGTGGCGTTAAGCGTGAACGTGCGGTCGGCGAACTGCGACTTGACGCCGATTTCACCGCCGATCGCCTCTTCGGAATCGAAGATCAGCGAGCTGAAATCGCCCGATAGAGCGGCGGCGCTGAGGCTGTTTGAAGGCAGCGCCGAGTTGTCGATCCCGCCGGATTTGAACCCGGTCTTGAACGAGGCGAAGATGTTGATGTCGTCCGCCGCCTGGTAGCGCAATGTCACTTCGGGCGAGAAATTGTCATCCTGAAAAGTGATCGGACCCGAGAAGAAGCCCGGAGCCACGAAGCCCGGTCCTTGCAGGAACAGATGCAGGAACGGGACCTCGATCGTCTGGATCTTGGTCTCATCGGTCCACCGCACGCCGCCCGACAGCTCGAGCTGGTCGGTCAGGTCGATGATCGCGCTGCCGAAGAACGAAAGGGCTTCTGTCTTGGTCGTATGGGTCTTGTCCCAGTCGTAGGTGAAGCCGGTTATCGGATCTGCTGCGAGGAACGAGATGTTCACCCCGTTCTGCGCGGTGTCGAAGATAAAGGTCCGGTCTTCGTAGAATGCGCCGAGCATGAAGTTGAACGCACCGTCCAGATCGGACGTCAGCCGCAGTTCCTGCGTCAGCTGTTCGAGCGAGTTGATCGGATCGGAGCAGCCGACGCCGCCCGGGACTCCGCCCGGGAACACCCCGGCATAGGAATAGCAGTCGAAATCGACCGCATCCATGTCGAGAATGCCGGTGGTCGACGTGAGCGCGAGGTGATCCGACAGGTTGAGCTCCCACAACAGGCGACCGAACCAGATTTCGGTCTCGCCGAACGGCACGCCGTTGCGTCCTGCCGCTTTCGACGGGGTGGGAATGCCGGGTGCGAGCTGCGGCGCAGCGTCGGGCAGGAAGTAGCGCTGGTCGGAGGTGTTGCAATCATAACCAGCCGGTATCACGAGCCCGCCCTGGAGCAGGAACACTTCGTCCGCGCGGCCATTGGCACCGCAGCTGATCTCTGCCGTGCCGATGGCGCCGTCATTCTCGTTCTTGGTGTATTGCACCTTGAGATTGGCCTTGAACCGGTCGTCCGGCTCCCATTCGAGCGTCGCGCGTGCGATGAAATCCTTCAGCCCGCGCTTCTGGTTCACAGCCGGGGTCCCGGGCTGCAGGATCTGGAATTCGTCGATGTCGTTGAACTGCGCGGCGAGCCGGATGCCGACCGTGTCGCTGATCGGGCCGGAGATATAGCCGCTGACGAGGTAGCCCTCTTCCTCGAACTCGTAGGATGCGCGCGCACCCACCTCCCAGTCGGAGGTCGGATTGGCCGAGCGGATCGAGAATACGCCCGCCGTCGCCGATTTCCCGAAGAACAGCGATTGCGGGCCCTTGAGCACGTCGATCTGCTGGGTATCGAAGAAGCCCGCCTGCACCAGGCGCATGGTCGATACCTGAACCCCGTCAAAATCGAACGCGACGGCGCTGTCGAACGCGGCGGAAATGTTGGATGAGCCCACACCCCGCAGGCTCAGCTGGCCACCCGAGCCCGATCCGCCGACCTGCACATTGAGCGTCGGCACGCGGCTGGTGACGTCGGCGACATTGTCGACGCTGAATTTGTCAAGCGTATCGCCGCCGATCGCGGTCACGGTTACCGGGACTTCCTGCAGGCTTTCGTCCTGACGCCGCGCCTGAACGATAATGACCCGATCGTCGTATTGATCTGCGGCCTCGTCGGTTTCGGCATCCTGCGCGAAAACGACGCTGGGCATTCCGACCAGGCTTGCAGCTGCGGACCCCGCCAGCAAGGCGCGTCGCAGCAGCCGGGCGTGGTCACCAGAGGCAATTCGGGTGTGAAGTCTGGTCATCGTGCTCTCTCCCTTGGAGCCTCGGCTCGGGCCGAGCGCCCCATTTCCCCAACCTTCGATAGCGCGCCCTCTCGAGACGCCTTCCGGTATGCCTCGATGTGTATGGGTCGGGGTGGGAGCGCTCATCTAGCAAAAGCGCTAGGGAAGGCGGCAAAGTGCGGCATTCTCGCCACATGGCGACGCCAAAACACGGTTTCCGTAGCGTAATTGTGCGCTGCAGCGCGATCACTCGGCGGCCTGGCGCGCGGCTTCCATCTGCGCGATGCGCGGATCGTTGGGCCAGATCCAGTCCTCGCCGATCACCTGTTCGATCCGCAGTTCGGGCGGCACAGTGTCGATCCCGATCATCCGGTCGCAGCTCTGGTGGAAGGCGTATATCCGCGCTTCCTGATAGGACAGCGGCACGCTGCGAAACGCCGCGCTCTGCATCGAACGCTGGATCGCTTCGCCGAATTGCGTGTCCTCGAGGATGATCGGGCTCATCTGCCGGCCGTTGAGCTGGGTCTCCTCCGGCACGGTCCACAGGTCGGGCGCAGGTCCGTCTCCCCAGTCGAGCGCCATCGTCACCAGTTCGAGCCGGGTGGTGGTGAGCGACGTGGGCCAGAACACCAGCGGCGGGACGAAATAGTTCGACAGCGGCGAGACCCAGTTGGGAAACAGCGTATAGCTCTGCGTGCAGGTGCGGCCGAGTTCGCCGACGCTGTCGATTGGCTGCCATTCCGGCGGGCTGTCGATCGCGCGGACATGCTCACGATCGGTCCGTTCGGGCGGCGGGGCGAGCATCCGGGCGTGGCCGTTCGGATACATCGTGTTGAGATTGCGCCTGCTGTCGACCAGCGGCGCGACGGTGGTCGGATGGATATAGGGCACATGGTAGACTTCCATGTTGGCCTCCATCGCGACCTTCCAGTTACAGTTAAGCTCGAAACTGTGCCGCGCGGCAAGGCGGATCCTATCGAAGGCGAACTCCTCCCATTCGTCCCACAAAGGACCGAGCCAGTCTCTCAGTGGCATGGCGTCGTCGTCGAAATTGACGAAGATGACATTGCCCAGCAGCTCGCAGCGGACCGGGATCAGGCCCCTGCAGCGCATGTCGAAATCGGGCGGGAAGTCCTGCCGCTCGGGCACCCCGACCAACGTCCCGTCGGTCTTGTAGGTCCAGTTGTGATAGCCGCACATCAGGCGCGAGGATTTGCCGCGATCCTCGGTCACGACCGGCGCACCGCGATGGCGACAGGTGTTGTAGAACGCGCGCACCGTGTGATCCATCCCGTGCACGATCACGATCGGATCGCCGGCATTGTGCCAGCGCATGTAGCAGCCCGGCTCAGGGATTTCGTCGATATGGCCGGCGAACAGCCAGCTCTTGCGGAAGATGTGCTGCTGCTCGAGCGCGTAGTATTCGGGCGACGTGTAGCGTGCGGCGGGCATGTCGGGCAGCGTGGGGAAGCCTTTGGGCGGGGCGCTGCGGCTCGCCTCCCATTCCATCAGCGCGCGCAGCCGCGCGACTTCGGCCTTGTCCATCATCGCCACTCTCCGGCGTCCGAAGATACCCGGCTGTGAAGCGGGCGCACCTCACATTTTTCCCATCGCTTTAGCCAGTGGCGCGCCGCCGCGCCGCGAATAGGCTGCGTGCGAAGTGGAGATTGGGGAGAGTGTGATGGCGGGACGGGTCGAGGGCAGGATAGCGCTTGTGACCGGCGGCGCGATGGGGCTGGGCAAGGCCGATTGTGAGGCGCTGGCGCGCGAAGGCGCCAAGGTGATCGTCACCGATCGTGAGGTCGAACTGGCGCACCGGGTGGCGGATTCGATCGGCGGCGATGCGATGGCGCTCGATGTGACCGACGAGCAGCAATGGAAGGACGTGGTGCACGCGGTCGAAGAGCGCCACGGCGGGCTCGACATCCTCGTCAACAACGCCGGCAACGTGATCTTCGAAAGCATCGAGGACTGCTCCCTCGATCACTTCAAGCTGCATCTCGACATCCATGTGGTCGGCACGTTCCTGGGCTGCAAATACGCGTTGCCGCTGATGAAGCATCGTCACAAGACCAATGGCGGCAACGGGTCATCCATCATCAACATGGCCTCGACCGCGGCGCTGATGGGGTACGGCAATATTCCGGCCTACACCGCGGCGAAGGGCGGCATATCCTCGATGACGCGCAGCATCGCGGTGCATTGCCAGGACGAAGGCTACGGCATCCGCTGCAACGCGCTCGCGCCGGGCGGGATCGAAACCCCGATGGTGCGCGAGGTTTCAGGCCGCGCGGGCGAGGAGCTGATGGACATTCCCGACGGCCCGCTCGCCGCCGATGCGCTCGGCGCGCCGCAAGACGTGGCCAATTGCGTGCTGTTCCTCGCTTCCGACGAGGCGCGCTTCCTCAACGGGCTGACGATCCCGGTGGACAATGGCCTCGACGCCCGACCGCATCACTGAGCCGGGCGGCTACCGCTGGTATGTTCTGGCGCTGCTGACGGTCGTCAGCCTGTTCTCGATCGCCGACCGTCTGGTGTTCTCGATCCTGATCGAGGACATCAAGGCGGAATTCACGCTGACCGACCTGCAGCTGGGCCTGCTCGGCGGACTGGCTTTCACCGCGACCTATGTCGTCGCCGGTTTCCCCGCCGCACGGCTCGCCGACCGGTCGGTGCGCAAGAACATCGTCGCCGCCGCGATCTCGTTCTGGAGCCTGATGACCGCGCTGTGCGGCCTCGCGGCGGGGTTCTGGACCCTGTTCTTCGCGCGCACCGGAGTGGGCGTGGGCGAGGGATGTTCGGGACCGGCGTCGCAGAGCCTCATCGCCGACTATTTCCGGCGCGATGAGCTGGCGCGGGCGATGGGGTTCCTCACGCTCGGGGCCACGCTTGGCACGGCGACCGGGCTGATCGCGGGCGGATTGCTCGCCGAAGCGTTCGGCTGGCGCTGGGCGTTCGTCCTGATGGGCTTGCCGGGATTGCTGATCGGCGCTGTGCTGTATTTCACTGTGCAGGAGCCCGAGCGCGGACGCTACGCCCCTGCCGGGTCGACCGTGAAGCAAGTGACCTTGTCGCGGACCATCGGGCTGATCGGCGGCAATCGCGTGTTCCTGGGCCTCGCGGCGGGATGGGCGCTGCAGATCGTGATCGGCTACGCGCTTGCCGTATGGATGGCGCCGGTGATGATCCGCAGCTTCGAATTCTCGACCGGCGATATCGGGCTGTATCTCGGCCTCACCTTTGCACTCGGCGGGATTCCGGGCCCGATACTCGGCGGCTACCTGACCGAATGGCTGACCCGGCGCGACGAGCGCTGGCGCGCCTGGTTACCGGGGCTGGTCAGCCTTTTCTGCCTCGTCCCGCTCGCATTCGCGCTGACGTCCGACAATTTCTGGACGTTCCTCGCCTGGTTCGCGCTCGCGTACGCGATCTACGTCGCGAGCCAGGCACCCATCCTGTCGGGAATACAGGCGGCGGTGGAGCCAGCCAATCGCGGTTTCGCGGTCGCCACCGCGCTGTTCTTCAACAACCTGATCGGGCAGGCGATCGGCCTCGCGGTGATCGGCGGGATCAGCGATGCGCTGGCGCAGGAATACGGTACGGGCAGTCTCGCCATCGCGCTGTTCGGTGTGAGCGTGGTTGCAGGAATCCTCGCGATGATCGCCTTCGCGTGGACCGCCGCTCAGATGGGTCCGAGCGGGTACCTGGAGAAGATGGGCCGGGCCTAGAAGCCCGGATGGATCGACAGCGCTCCGCCATCGACCAGCATTTCCGCACCGGTCATGAACGGGCATTCGTCGCTGGCGAGGAAGGCGATCGCGGCGGCGGTCTCGGCTGGATCGGCCAGCCGGTTGAGCGGCGAGGTCGCGGCCACGGCAGCCATCAGGCCGGGCATCTGTTCTTCCGCCGCGGTGAGGATTCCCGTCTCTGTCGCGCCCGGGATCACGGTGTTGCAGCGGATGTTGTAGCCGTGCTTGGCGCAATGCGTCGCCACCGACTTCGAGAGCACCCGCACCGCGCCCTTGCTGGAACAGTAGGCGACATCGCTCGGCAGCGCCGCCATGGCGGAGGTCGACGCGATATTGACGATCGCGCCCGACGACCCGTCTGGATTGTCCTTCATCGCTGCAATCGCCGCGCGGCAACCCGCCATCGTGCCGGTGACGTTGATCGCGTAGATCCGCGCCCACGCTTCGTCGGTCACATCCTCGATCGATAGCGAGGACACCGTCCCGGCATTGTTGACCAGAATGTCGAGCCGACCCCAGACATTCACCGCCCGGGAGACGATCTCCGGCCACAGCGCCACATCGGCGACGTCCTGCTCCGCGAACTGCGCGCCAGCCTGCTCGCACAGCGCCGTGCCCGCGTCGACGGCGATATCGGTTCCGAGGACGTCGGCCCCGTCCGTGCGCAGCCGCCTGACGGTCGCCGCACCAATCCCGCTGGCGCAGCCGGTGACGATCGCGACCTTGCCCGAGAGATCGGGCACTATTCGGTATCCTGCCACACCTTCGCGCTCTCGCGTCCGTTGTGCCGATCGATGAAGCGCGCGAGATTGGCGGTGCCCTGGGGTAGCTTCCAGCCTACCGTGAAGCCGAAATTCGCAAAACAGAACACGATCAGGTCGGCAAAGGTAAAGCGGCCGAGGACGAAATGGTTTCCGGAGCCGAGCGCGCTGTCGAACCAGCGCCATTTTTCGTCCGCCATGGCGGACAGTTCGGCACCGGCATTGGGGCTGACCACCGGCATGCGCGGTTCGAACATCGGCCGCCCGCCGGTGGCGCGGAACCCCATGGTCATCGGCACCACCACTTCCTGGTCGAACAGCCGCACCCATTTGCGGACTTCGGCGCGTTCGCGCGAGGAGCTGCCGAACAGGTTGGGCTGCGGGTGCTCTTCCTCGATGAATTCGCAGATCGGCCAGCTTTCGGTGAGGCAGGTGCCGTCGTCGAGCTCGAGCGTCGGGATCGTGCCGAGGGGTTCTTGGCCAGGTAGGCCTCGTCCTGCCGGTTTTCGCCGGTGATGATGTCGTAGTGGACGCGTTGGAAATCCTCGCCTTCGACGAGACCCTTTTCGATCAGGAACATCCGCACCAGACGCGGATTGGGGCCAAGGCTCGAATGCAGGGTGGTCATGGGTGTACTCCGCTGACTGTCATGGTGCGACCCGGGGACCTGGGTTGCTGTAGGCGACACATTGTTTCGCGTCGCCCTCACAATTGCGCTAGGCGACGGAACGCAGCTACACCACGTTTAAGGCAGGATATGGACTTCAATCTGACCGACGAGCAGCGCGAACTGCAGGATACCGCGCGCAAGTTCGCTCGCGCCGAATTGCCCGCTCTGGCCCGCGACATGGAGCACAGGGACTATCCTGTCCCGCACGACATGCTGCGGACTTACGGGGAGATGGGATTTCTCGGCATCAACCTGCCGGAAGAATACGGCGGTCTGGGGCTGGGCCATCTCGAAGCGCTGCTTGTGCTCGAGGAATTCGCGCAGATCTCCAATGCCGTGGCCTTCCCGGTGTTCGAAGCGCTGGTCGGCCCGGTGCGCACGATCGAGCGGTTCGGATCGGACGCGATGAAGGCGAAGGTCCTCCCCGAAGTCATTCGCGGCGAGAAGGTCGTCGCGGTGTCGATGTCCGAACCCGATGCCGGGACCGCGCTGACCGACCTCAAGACCAGTGCGGTGGCAGACGGCAACCCCGGATCGGGGTCCGGGGCAGGCGGCTACGTCGTCAACGGCACCAAGCGCTGGACCAGCGGCGGCGGGCACTCGGACTATTACGTGACCTATTGCCGGTTCACCGATGATCCCGGCGCGAAGGGTATCGGCGCGATCCTGCTCGAAAAGGACATGAAGGGGATGAACTTCGGCAAGCGCGAGGAGCTGATGGGCTTTCGCGGCATCCCCACTGCCGACATTTCGATCGAGAACGTGCAGGTGCCCGGCGAGAACGTCATCGTCGGCGCGGGCGGGTTCGGCAAGCTGATGAGCGCGTTCGGGCTGGAGCGGTGCGGCAACGCGACGCAGGCGCTCGGTCTGGCGGCGGCGGCCCTGGAACAGGCGCTCGCCTACACGCAGGAGCGCGAGGCGTTCGGCAAACCGATCGTCGATTTCCAGGCGGTGCAGATCAAGCTTGCCGAGATGGCGATGAAGGTCGATGCGGCGCGGCTGCTGATCCACCGGGCGGCGGCCAACGCTTCGGCGCAGCCCGATGGCCTGCCCACGGTCTACGAAAGCTCGCTCGCCAAATGCTACGCCAACGAGATCGTGCGCGAGGTCACCGCGCTCGGGATGCAGGTGATGGGCGGCTATGGCTATCACAAGGATTACGGGATGGAGCAGCGCCTGCGCGACGCCTATGCCTGGGGCATCGCCGGCGGGGCGATCGACGTGCAGAAGACCAATATCGCCGCGGCGATGATCGGGCGGCGATTCGACCAGCGGCGATAGAGCTTGCGCGCGGGGGCTGTGTTGCTCATGTAACGCAGCATGGAATCGACGCTCACCGCCACGCCCGCTTCGCCTGCCGCTGCGACATTCGCCGACCCCGATGGCGAGCTGACCAGGGTTCATCCCAACTACAAATCCGCGCTGCGGGTGCGGGCGACGATCACGGCGATCCCGTTCGTGATCGTCGCGCTGATTCTCGAGACGATTTTTCGCGAGCAGGAATTGCTGGTCTCGGGCGCGATCGCGGGGCCGGTGCTGCTGATCGCCATCGCCTTCATCATCCGGCTGCCCTCGCGGCGCTACACCGCGCGCGGCTATGCGATGAGCGCCGACCGGCTGCGGGTGGTGCGCGGCCTGCTGTTCCGCTCCGACACGGTTGTCCCGTTCGGGCGGGTGCAGCATATCGACGTCGACCAGGGGCCGATCGAGCGGTTCTTCGATATCGCGACGCTCACCCTGCACACCGCCGGAAGCCACAACGCCTCGGTGCATCTGCCGGGCCTGCAGCAGGACCTCGCCCGCGACATGCGCGAAACGATCCGCGCGCATATCAGGCGGGAAAGCCTGTGAGCGTGTCAGACGGGCAGGCCGCTAAAGGCGTGCCGGTGCCGGTCGCGGGTGCGCGCGGCGAAGCCGAACCCCGGCCCGAGGCCCGCAATACCGACCCCAGAAGCTTTCTGGTCCGCGGCATTGCAATGCTGGGCCAGCTGGTGATCCCGATCGCGATCGCCAGCTTCACGATCTTCGATGACGGCGCGGCGGCCGGGTTCATCAGATATATCGTGCCGGTTGTCGCCGCCGTGCTCGCGTTCAATTTCGGCATGGCCTATCTGCAATGGCGGCGGCTCACCTACACGATCGGCACGCAGGACATCCGGGTCGAGAGCGGGGTGCTGAGCCGCTCGGCGCGCTCCGTTCCGTATGAGCGGATCCAGGACGTCAGCCTCGAACAGAAGCTCATCCCGCGCCTGTTCGGTCTCGTCGCGGTCAAGTTCGAGACCGGTGCAGGTGGCGGCGACGATCTGTCGCTATCCTACCTGTCCGAGCAGACGGGGGAAGAGCTGCGGCAGCTGGTGCGCGAACGGCGCGATGGGCCGGTCGAGGCTGAACGCGGCAAGCCCGCCACGCCTGACTCCGCTGCCGAACCCGAGGCCGAAACCCTGTTCGCCATGGATCCGCGGCGGCTGCTGATCTTCGGCACGTTCGAATTCTCGCTCGCCGTGTTCGCGGTGCTTGGCGGCCTGCTGCAATATGCCGACAGCTTCATCGATTTCGAAATCTGGGACCCGGACCTGTGGCGCGGCTGGATCGAGCAGCAGGGCAGTTTCATCTCGGGTTTCGGCCCGTACGCGCAGGTCATCAGCGCAATTGCCGGTCTGATCGGCGTGTTCGTCATCGGTTCGGCAACCGGCATGATCCGGACCTTTACCCGCGAGTGGGGCTTCATCCTTGAGCGCACGGCGAGGGGGTTCCGGCGGCGGCGCGGGCTGTTCACGCGTACCGACGTGGTGATGCCGGTGCATCGGGTGCAGGGCCTCAGGATCGGCACCGGGCTGCTGCGCTATCGTTTCGGCTGGCACAGCCTGCGCTTCGTCAGCCTTGCCCAGGACGCGGGCTCCGCCAGCCATGTGGTGGCGCCGTTCGCGCAGCTCGACGAGATCGCGCCGATCGTCGCGGCGGCGGGGTTCCACCTCCCGAACGAGGAGGCCGACTGGCATCGCGCATCCGAACACTATGCCTTCGACAGCGCCGTGATCGATGGCGGGTTCTTTCTGCTCGTCGCGATTCCGGTCGCGATATTCGCGCCGCTCTGGGCCCTGCCGATTCCGCTCGCTCTCGCCGTTCTGTTCGCTGCCGCTGCGCTCTATTCGTGGCGGTTCAAACGCCATGCGATCGACGCGTCGCAGATCATGGCGCGGGCCGGGTTGCTGTCGCCGCAGAGCCAGATTGCCACCCGTTTGAAGCTGCATTCGGTCGAGATCGCGCAGGGCCCGATCGCGCGCTGGCGTGGCTATGCGACGCTCAACCTGGGGCTCGCCGGGGGCGAGTTCGATATTCCCGGGGTCCCGATCGACCGCGCGCGCGAGGTCCGGCGGGAAATCCTGGAAACCATCGCCGCGACCGATTTTTCGCAGCTCGAACACGCCTGATCGGCTTGCCAAGCGCGCCGCGTGCGATAGAGGCGAAGCGCAATGACCACGCCCAGACCATTCCTGTCCGACAATGCCGCCGCGGTGCACCCCTATGTCTGGGACGCGATGCGCGCAGCCGACAACGCCGACAATCCCTATGACGGCGATACGCTTTCGGCGCAGCTCGACGAACGTTTTTCGGCGCTGTTCGGGCGCGAATGTGCCGCTGTGTGGGTCGCCACCGGAACCGCCGCCAATTGCCTTGCACTGGCCACCATGGTGCAGCCGCATGGCGGGGTGGTGTGTCACGAGGAAGCGCATATCGAGGTCGATGAAGGCGGGGCGCCGGGGTTCTACCTCCATGGCGCGAAGCTGATGCTGGCGGGCGGTGAGGGCGCGAAGCTGACCCCTCAGGATATCGCCGCGCTGATCGATCCGATCCGCGACGATGTGCACCAGGTGCAGCCGCACGCGATCGCGATCACCCAGGCGAGCGAATACGGGCGCAGCTATACGCCCGGCGAGCTGGCGGTGCTGGCCGAATTTGCCACCGCCCGCCGCCTTGGCCTGCACATGGACGGCGCGCGGTTCGCCAATGCGGCGGCGTTTCCGGGCGGTACGGCGCAGGAGGCCGCCCGCGCGGCTGCCGGCCCGGTCGACAGTCTCGCGTTCGGCTTCATCAAGAACGGCGGGATGAGCGCGGAGGCGGTGATCCTGTTCGATCCGCAGCAGGCCGATCTCGTCAAGTATCGCCGCAAGCGCGCCGGGCACCTGCAATGCAAGGGCCGCTATCTCGCAGCGCAGATTCTGGCCATGCTCGACGACGACCTGTGGCTTGCCAATGCGCGCCACGCCAATGCCGCAGCGCAGGAGATCGCCGCCGGCTGCGGTCAGCGGCTGCTGCACCCGGTCGAGGCCAACGAGCTGTTCGTGCACCTTACCCCAAAGGAGCGCGAGGCGCTGCGCGGTCAGGATTTCGCCTTTTACGACTGGGGTGACGATGCCGCCCGGTTCGTCACCGCCTGGAACACCGAAGACGCCGACGCCGTCGCGCTGGGACGGGCCATCGCGGCTCTATGACAACCGCCGAGCAGGGCATGCTGCGTGCCCGCGTCATCCTCCCGTTCCTGATCACCGGCACGATCTGGGGATCGACCTGGTTCGTCATCACCGGCCAGATCGACGGTGTGCCCGCTGCCTGGTCGGTGTTCTACCGGTTTGCGCTGGCGACCCCCGCGCTGTTCCTGGTCGCCTATCTGATGAAGCGGCGGCTCAAACTGACGCGGCCCGAACACCGGCTTGCCGCGCTGGTCGGGATCTTCCAGTTCAGCGGCAACTTCCTGTTCGTCTACCATTCGGAGCTCTACGTCACCTCGGGCATCGTCGCGATGATGTTCGGGTTGCTGATGGTGCCCAACGCGATTTTCGGGCGCATCTTCCTGGGCGAGCGGGTGCAGGGCGGGTTCCTGCTCGGCAGCGCGGTCGCGATCGTCGGCGTGTCGCTGCTGCTGGTGCACGAATGGCGCGCCAATCCCGATGCCGGTGTGGTGGGCGGGAACGTGGCTCTGGGAATCGGTCTCGCGATGTTCGGCATCCTCGCCGCGTCGCTCGCGAACGTGATCCAGGCCAACCCGACCGGGCGGGGTGTTCCGATGGTGAGCCTGCTCGCCTGGGCGATGCTGTACGGGACGGTCTTCGATCTCGGCTTCGCCGCGCTGACTGCAGGTCCACCGCCGCTTCCGGCCAACCGGGAATACTGGGCGGGGATCGTCTATCTCGCGCTTATCGGATCGGTGATCACGTTTCCGCTGCACTACAATCTGGTGCGCGAAATCGGTGCCGGTCGCACCGCTTACAACTCGATCCTCACGATCTCGGTCGCGATGCTGATCTCGACGCTGTTCGAGGATTACCGGTGGACCGGGCTGACGGCGAGCGGAATGGTGCTGGCGGTAGTCGGGATGGTGCTGGCGCTCCGATCAAAGCAGAAGAAGACGGTGTAGCCACCTCGTCATTGCGAGGAGCCGAAGGCGACGCAGCAATCCGGAGCCGCCTCGCAATCCGCGCTGGATTGCTTGTCTTCGCTCGCAATGACGGGTCAACTTAGCGCAGCCAATCCTTCGACATAGGTCGGATAGAGCGGATGCCATCCCAGCACCCGCCTGGCCTTGCCGTTCGCGACCCGGCGGTTCTCCATGTAGAACCCGAGCGCCATGTCCGAAAGATTGGCGTCTTCGAGCGTTTCCAGCGGCGGCGGGTCGACGCCGAGCAGGCGGCACGCCTGTTCGGTCACCGCGTTGCCGCTCGCGGGGAGATCGTCGCCGAGGTTGTAGGCACCGGGCGGGGCATCCTGTTGCAGCGCAGCGACGACGCCGCTGGCGATGTCATCGACATGCACACGGCTGAACACTTGCCCCGGCAGATCGATCCGCCGCGCCTTGCCTTCGCGCACCCGGTCGAGGGCGCTGCGGCCCGGCCCGTAGATGCCCGGCAGGCGAAACAACTGCGCTTCCATCGCCAGCCAGCGCGCATCGGCCTCGCTTCGCGCATTGCGGCGACCCGTGCCGGTGGGCGAGCTTTCGTCGACCCATGCACCTTGCTGGTCGCCATATACGCCGGTTGAAGAAAGATAGCTGAGCCGCTTGCCCGCGATGTCGGCGCCGTAGCGGTCGAGCACCGGATCGCTCAGGCTCTCCCGATCGGGCGGGACCGAGGACAGTACGTGGCTCGCCCGGCCCAGCGCCGCTCGCACCGCAGCGTCATCGACAAAGTCGATATCGCCCGCGCTCCCGGTCGCTTCGACGCTCCAGCCGCGCGCTTCGAGCGCCGCCTTGATCCGCAGGGCGGTGTAGCCCAGGCCGAAGATCAACAACTGGCTCATTCGGTTTCGAGATAGCCCGCTTCGGGAACCACGATCTGCGGGTCACTCACATTCCTGGCCTTCCAGTCCATCGCCATGCGCACCCGGGTCGCGCCCGAGGGGTGGTCGAAGAACAGCATCTCTTCGATCGGGCCGGGCTCGATCTTGCGGTATTCGGACAGCCGCATTGCCACTCTGGCAAAGCCATCGGGCTCGCGCGCGGCTTCAAGCCCGAAGGCATCGGCATCGCTTTCGGCCCAGCGCACCAGCGAATTGAGGACCGGGGTTGCGAGGAAGAAGGCAATCGTCATGAGAATTCCGATCACCGGCAAGGATGCCGGATCGGCCAGATCGCGTACGCCCCAGCGCGAACCGAACCGGGCAATCAACGCCGGTGCGATCCGCGAGATCGCAAAGAAACTGATCCCGATAACCAGCAGCATGATGGCGATGATCACATAGACATGGTTGAGTTTGTAGTGCCCCATCTCGTGCCCCATAACCGCGAGGATTTCCTCCTCGCTGGTGCGTTCGAGCAGATTGTCGTTGAGCGAAATGCGGATCGTCGGGCCAAGTCCTGAGACATTGGCCGAAATGCGTTTGTGCTGTTTCGACTGGTCGAACACATAGATGTGCTCCGCAGGAATGTCGTATTTGGCGGCAACGGCCTCGATCTTGTCGCGCAGCGGCCCTTGTTCCATCTCGGTGTAGTCGTTGAACAACGGCGAGACGAACACCGGCGCGAGCAGCATTCCAAAGGCAAGGAACACGCCGACAACCCCGGTGCTCCATGCCCACCAGCTGCGCGGCGCGCGCCGGATCAGCGCGTAGACCGCGACCACCAGCAAGGGCGCGACGATCAGTTCAACCGCAAGCCCGGTGAGCTGTTCGCCAAACCATCCGCCGAAATCGAGGTCGAGCAGGCCATAGGACTTCTCGCGGAAGAATTCGGTGTAGATTACCCACGGCAGCAACAACGCATAGGCCACCAGCGAGTAAAGCAGCGCGGTAATCCATGTCACCACCGAGGGACGGCGGCTGATCTTCTCGCCAAGGCTGCGGAATGCAGAGGAGAGGCGGAAATTGAGGATCAGCCAGTCGACCAGCACCGCGACAAGCGCCGCCCAGACAATCAGCCAATACCCGCCTTCGAAATAGGCGTCGGACTGCGCCCGCGCCGGTCCCCGCAGCGTGTCGAGATAGGCGCGCGTGGCGGTCTCGACATCGAAGCCGCCCGTGGCGTTTGCCAGTATTTCCAGCATCATTGTGGCCCGCCTCCCTCTGGCCGCCACCGGTGCGCCGGAGCGGCGCGCCTGTCAATCGCGCGCTGCGCAGCGCATCTGCAGGCCGCCGTTCGCAGCCGACAAATGACACCGCCCGGCACGGCGGCGGTTGGAGGAGCGCCGGTTTCGGCCTACATCGCGGGCGAAAGCAGCGAAACGGAACAGCATGGACATCGCAACCACCCCCACTACCCCCGAAGGCAACCCCGAACTCGCCGACGCGGCGCGCACGCCGGTCGATCCGCCGGTAATCCGGCGCGAGGATTACAAGCCGTTCCCCTGGCTGGTACCCGGGATCGACCTGCATTTCGATCTCGGGCTCGACAAGACCCGGATCGTCTCGACGCTGAGTGTCGAACGCAATCCCGATGCGGAGCCGACCGGTGAACTGCGGCTCGATGGCGACGGGCTGACACCGGCGGGCGTCAAGGTCGATGGCGAGCCGGTGAACGACTGGGCGATGGACGGCTCCGACCTCGTCCTCGCGCTCTCCGGCGACAGTCATCGGGTGGAGATCGCGACCGAGATCGATCCGAGCGCCAACACCCAGTTGATGGGCCTCTACGCGTCTAACGGGATGCTCTGCACCCAGTGCGAGGCCGAAGGGTTTCGGCGGATCACCTTCTTCCCCGACCGGCCCGATGTGCTGTCGATCTACCGCGTCCGGATGGAAGGACCGAAGGAGCAGTTCCCGATCCTGCTGTGCAACGGCAACAAGGCCGCCGAGGGTGAGGGCGACAACGGGATGCATTGGGCCGAATGGCACGATCCGTGGCCCAAGCCGTCCTACCTGTTTGCGCTGGTGGCGGGCGACCTGGTCGCCAATTCCGCCCCGTTCACGACGATGTCCGGTCGCACAGTCGAGTGCAATATCTGGGTCCGCAAGGAAGACCTCGCGCGCACCGACCATGCGCTCGAATCTCTCCACCGTTCGATGAAATGGGACGAGGAGACCTTCGGACGTGAATACGATCTCGACCTCTACAACATCGTCGCCGTTTCCGATTTCAACATGGGGGCGATGGAGAACAAGGGGCTCAACGTCTTCAACACCAAATACGTGCTGGCCGACCCCGATACCGCGACCGACGCCGATTTCGACGCGGTCGAGGGCGTGATCGCGCACGAATACTTCCACAACTGGTCGGGCAATCGCATCACCTGCCGCGACTGGTTCCAGCTCAGCCTGAAAGAGGGCTTCACCGTGCTGCGCGACCAGCTGTTCTCGCAGGACATGCGCGGCGAGGCGGTCAAACGGATCGAGGATGTGCGGATCCTGCGCGCGGCGCAGTTCCCCGAGGATGCGGGGCCGCTGGCGCACCCCATCCGCCCGGACAGCTACCGCGAAATCAGCAACTTCTACACCGCCACGGTCTACAACAAGGGTGCCGAGGTGATCCGCATGATGCGCAGCATGGCGGGTGCTGAACGGTTCAGAGAAGGCACTGACCTGTACTTCAACCGCCACGACGGCGAAGCCGCGACCTGCGAGGATTTCATCACCGCGATCGAGGATGGGGCGGGGCTGGACCTCTCGCAGTTCCGCCTATGGTATCGCCAGGCCGGAACCCCTGTGGTCACCGCCTCGGTCCTGCACTCGGCTGAGACAACGCTGCTGACGCTTTCGCAGAAGGTTCCGCCGACCCCCGGCCAGCCCGACAAGCAGCCGATGCCGATCCCGCTCCGTGTCGCCATGTTCGATCGCGAGACCGGCGAGCACAGCGGCGAGCAGCTGGTCATGCTCGATGCCGCGCAGAAGGGCGTGAACTTCAAGGGGTTCGCCAAACCTCCGATCCTGTCGATCAACCGCGGCTTCACCGCACCGGTCATCATCGATCGTGCGGTGAACAGCGAGGACCTGGTGTTCCTCGCCTCGCACGACGACGATCCGTTCGCCCGCTACGAGGCGCTGCAGGAGCTGGCGGTGCGCCACCTGGTCGCCGCGGCATCGGGCGAAGACGCAGGAGACGGCGAGGCCGCGATCGTGTCGGCCTTCCGCGCGATCCTCACCGACGACGCGCTCGACGATGCGATGCGCGGCGAGCTGATGGTGCTGCCGAGCGAGACCTATCTGTTCGAGGCCATGGCCACGGGGGAGCGCAAGGCCGATCCCGGCGCGATCCATGCCCAGCGCGAGGCATTGAAGGCGGCGCTCGGGCGCGATCTGGCGAGCGAGTTCCACGCGCTTTACGACCGCTGCGAAAAGGTCGGCTTCGACGATCCCGCCGGGCGCGGTGCGCGCAAGGTCAAGACGCAGGTGCTGGCCTATGCCGCGGCCTCCGATCCGGCCAAGGCGGCCGAGCTTGCCGCCCACCAGTTCGACCGGGCCGACAACATGACCGACCGGCAGGGCGCGCTGATGGTGCTGTGCGGGCTCGATACGCCCGAACGCGACCGCACGCTCGACGCGTTCTACGATCGCTACGCGGGCAATGCGCTGGTGATCGACAAGTGGTTCACGCTCCAGGCGCTGTCGCTGCATCCGGACGTCATCGCGCAGGTCGAAGCGCTGGCCGGGCACCCCGATTTCACCATCAGGAATCCCAACCGCGTGCGCTCGCTGTACATGGCGTTTGCCGGGAACCCGCAGGGCTTCCACGATCCGGACGGCAAGGGTTACCGGATGATCGCCGACCTCATTCTTGCGCTCGATCCGATCAACCCTCAGACCGCCGCGCGGTTCGTCTCGCCGCTGGGTCGCTGGCGGCGGATCGAACCGGGCCGGGCGGCGCTGATGAAGGCCGAGCTCGAACGGATCGCCGGGGCCGATAAGCTGTCGCGCGATACCTACGAACAGGTCAGCCGCAGCCTCGAAGGTTAGGGCCTTGGCGGGTGATTTCGATATCGCGCGGTCCGAAGCGCTCGGCGGAGTGCCGCACGGCTTCTTCGGGCATTCGGGCGAGCGCCATCAGTTCGGGTACGGCGGACCGGGCGACGCGGCGAGCGTCGGCGCGACGCGGGCTGCGGCGGCTGAGGCGCTGGTGGGCGGTGCGCCGCTGGTCGCGCCGCACCAGGTGCATTCGCCTGACGTGGTCACCGTCATCGAGGCGTGGGACGATGCCGCGACGGGCCGCCCCACCGCCGATGCGGTCGTCACCGCGCGGCGCGGAATCGTGCTGGGCATCGTCACCGCCGATTGCGCGCCGGTGCTGTTCGCGGACTCTACGCGCGGCGTGGTCGGTGCCGCGCATGCCGGATGGCGCGGCGCGCAGGGCGGAGTGCTCGAGAACACGATCGCCGCGATGGAAGCGCTCGGTGCGCGGCGCGCCGATATCGCTGCCGCGATCGGTCCGACAATCGCGCGCGCCAGCTACGAGGTCGATGCACCGTTCAGGTCGCATTTCACGCCGGAAGACGACGCGCAGTTCACGCCCGCACCCGAGCGGGATGGCTCTGCGCGCTGGCATTTCGACCTGCCCGGCTACATCGCCGCGCGGCTCGCCCGGGCGGGTCTCGAGCAGGTCAGCGACATCGCTCGGGATACATTCTCGGATTCGGAGCGTTATTACTCCTACAGGCGCGCCGTGCAGCGCGGTGAGCCGGATTATGGACGTCAAATCAGTCTGATAGCGATTGGCTGACAGGCGTGCGCAAGCCGGCTTGCAGCAAAGCGAACAGACGATGCTGAAAAGACGGTTGGACTTGGCGGATATTGTGGCTATTTGCGCCGCGCCGACGGTAGAAATTGGGCAGTAAAGCTGTCAGAGACGTTCACAGGGCCATTCGGCCGGGAACATTCCGATCGAACCGGCAAGAGACGAATTCAACATGATGCCGCATCGGCGTTTCCCCGGGGCGGCAATATGAACAAGGTAGTGAGACATGGCTGACACGGGCGGCACCGCGACGATCACTGGCGGTCCGGACATGGCAGAGGGCGGCGAAACCGGTGTTCGCCGCCGCGACTGGATCCACATTGCCGCGATCGGCACGGCAGGTGTGGGCGGCGCTTCGGTGCTGTTTCCGCTGATCAGCCAGATGGCGCCGACCGCCGACGTGCTGGCAGCGAGCACCACCGATGTGGACGTTTCGGCGATCCAGGCCGGCCAGGCCATCAAGGCGACGTTCCGCGACCAGCCGCTGTTCGTGCGGCGCCTCACCCCGGAAGAGATCGCAGAAGCGAATTCGGTCGAGGTCTCCAGCCTGCGCGATCCCCAGACGCTGGCCGAACGCACCAAGGAAGGCAGCGAAGACCTGCTCGTGACGCTGGGCGTGTGCACCCATCTGGGTTGCGTTCCGCTGGGCGCAGCGGCCGGCGAGGACAGGGGCGACTTCGACGGGTATTTCTGTCCGTGCCACGGTTCCCACTACGACACCGCAGGCCGCATCCGCAAAGGCCCGGCTCCGACCAACCTCGAAGTACCCGAATATGCCTTTACCACGGACAGCGTCATCCGGGTCGGGTGACGAATCGTATTTGAATTGAGCTATTCTGCTGTAACGCTGAGTAAATCCGAGAGAACATCATGAGTTTCGCCTGGGCCAAACAGTACGAACCGCAAACCGCCTTCACCAAGTGGCTGGACGAGAAACTTCCGTTCCCGCGTCTGGTCTACAACGCGGTCGGGGCCGGCTATCCGGTGCCGCGCAATCTCAACTACATGTGGAATTTCGGCGTGCTCGCCGGGTTCTGCCTGGTGCTGCAGATCATCACCGGCGTGGTGCTGGCGATGCATTACGCCGCCGATGTCTCCGTTGCGTTCGGTTCGATCGAGCACATCATGCGCAACGTGAACTGGGGGTGGGCGCTCAAATACGCGCACGCCAACGGCGCGAGCTTCTTCTTCATGGTGGTCTACCTGCACATTTTCCGCGGGCTCTACTATTCCTCCTACAAGCCACCGCGCGAGATGATCTGGCTGCTTGGCGTGGTCATCTTCCTGCTGATGATGGCGACCGCGTTCATGGGCTACGTGCTTCCCTGGGGTCAGATGAGCTTTTGGGGTGCGAAGGTGATAACCGGCCTGTTCGGCGCGATCCCGCTGATCGGCGAGCCGCTGCAGGTGTGGCTGGTGGGCGGTTTCGCCCCGAACGATTCGACCCTCAACCGCTTCTTCTCGCTGCACTTCCTGCTGCCGTTTGTGATTGCGGGCGTGGTTATCCTGCACATCTGGGCGCTGCACATTCCGGGTTCGTCGAACCCGACCGGCGTCGAAGTGAAGCAGGAAAGCGACACGGTTCCGTTCCACCCGTACTACACCGCGAAGGATGGGTTCGGGCTCGGCGTGTTCCTGATCCTGTTCGCGCTGTTCGTGTTCTTCCTGCCGAACGCGCTCGGCCACCCGGACAATTATGTCGAGGCAAACCCGCTTTCGACCCCGGCGCTGATCGTTCCGGAATGGTATTTCTACCCGTTCTACGCGATCCTGCGCGCCTTCACCGGCGACCTGACGATCCCGTTCACCGGCATCATCCTCGTCCCGGCAAAGCTGCTCGGGGTGATCGCGATGTTCAGCTCGATCCTGGTGTGGTTCTTCCTGCCGTGGCTCGACAAGAGCCCGGTGCGCTCGGGTCACTATCGTCCGCTGTTCAAGAAGTTCTTCTGGTTCGGCCTGATCCCGTGCATGGCGGCGCTGTTCTATCTCGGCGGCGCGCACGCCGAGGAACCGTACATCGTGCTCAGCCAGATCGCGACTTCCTACTACTTCCTCCACTTCCTGGTGATCCTGCCGATCATCAGCCAGATCGAGGTGCCCAAGCCGTTGCCGTTCTCGATCACGCAGGCCGTGCTTGCGTCGGACGACGTGCCCGGCGGGACCGATGGCGGCGGCGACAACCCGCAGGGCGCGGTCAAGGACCTGCCCGGCGGCCCCGAGCTGCAACCCGCCGAATGATCGCGTTCGCCGACACCCATACTGACCCGAGAACGAGAAAGAGTTAGGTCATGACAATTCGTCTTGCAGGCATCCTGGTGGGCCTCGGTTTGACCGCGGTGCTGGTGCTGTGGTCGCTGGTGCCGGGGCTCGTGAACTTCGCGCTGCCCGAACGGCCGGACTATTACGCCTTCCAGGAAGAGCATATCCAGCCCGAAGGCGGGTTCTCGTTCGATGGTCCGCTCGGCAAGTGGGATACCGCCCAGCTGCAGCGCGGATATTCGGTCTACAAGCAGGTCTGCTCGGCCTGCCACAGCCTCAAGTACGTCGCATTCCGCAATCTCGAACAGCTCGGCTATTCGGAAGCCGAAGTGCGGGCTGAGGCTGCGTCGTGGAATGTCCCGGGCATCGATCCGCAGACCGGCGAGGCGACGACCCGTCCGGGCGAGCCGACCGATTATTTCCCGAGCCCCTATCCCAACGCCGTGGCGGCGCGCGCGGCGAACAACAACGCCTATCCGCCCGATCTCTCGTTGATCACCAAGGCGCGGCACGACGGTTCGAACTACGTCTATTCGCTGATGCTGGGCTACAACGAGCCCGATCCCGCAGACGTCGCCAAGTCGCCCGAATTCGAGACCCCGACCGGGCTGTATTTCAACGAGTACTTCTACAACATCAACATCGCCATGCCGCCGCAGCTCAGCGATGATCTGGTGTCCTATCCCGATGGCACAGCGGCGACCAAGGAGCAGCTGGCGCAGGACGTTGCCGCGTTCCTGACCTGGACTGCCGAGCCTTCGCTGGTCCAGCGCAAGCAGACCGGCTGGTTCGTGCTCGGCTTCCTGCTGTTCGCGACCGCGCTCGCCTTCCTGTCGTACAAGCAGGTGTGGGCCGGCGTGAAGCCGAGGAAGAAGTAGCAGGCCGTATCCGGCAGCAATTGCATCGCGCGCCCCGTCATCGCATGCCGATGGCGGGGCGCTTTGCTTTGGGAGACAAGACGTGAGCGCACCCCCCCTTTCCCCCGCCGAGCTTCGGCAGCTGGTGCGTACCGTCCCCGACTTTCCCGAACCAGGCATCCAGTTTCGCGATATCACCACCCTGATCGGACATCCGCAGGGGCTGGCTTCCAGCATGCACCACCTCGCCGAGATCGCGCGCGCGGCGCAGGCGCAGAAAATCGCCGGGATGGAAGCGCGCGGCTTCATCTTCGGCGCGGCGGTCGCGGTGCAGCTGGGGCTGGGCTTCGTGCCGGTGCGCAAACCGGGCAAGCTGCCGGTCGCGACGATCGGGGTCGATTACGCGCTCGAATACGGGACGGACCGGCTCGAGATGGACCCGGCGGCGATCGTGCGGGGAGAACGGGTCGCAATCGTGGACGATCTCATCGCAACGGGCGGCACCGCGCTGGCCACGGTGCAATTGCTGCGCGAGGCGGGCGCGGTGGTGGAACAGGCGCTGTTCGTCATCGACCTGCCCGATCTGGGCGGTGCGGCGCGGCTGCGCGATGCCGGGGTCGAAGTGCGCACGCTCCTGCAATTTGACGGAGCCTGATTACTGGGGCATCACGCGCCAGGGGCGACGGTTTCGGAACCGGGGCGTGTCTCGACCATTGCCTGAGCGAGGACCCAAGCCAAAACGATGGAATCGCAAGCTCTTGTAATCGCCATGATCGGCGTGCTCGGTATCGGCGCGCAGTGGATCGCCTGGCGCACCGGCTGGCCGGCCATCGTGCTGATGCTGGCGGCGGGATTTCTCGCCGGCCCGGTGGCGGGCGAGCTGGGTTTTCGCCTGCTCGATCCCGAAGGCGCGTTCGGCGACCTGCTCGAACCCATGATCGGGATCGGGGTCGCGCTGATCCTGTTCGAAGGCGGATTGAGCCTCGATTTTCGCGAACTGAGGCATTCCGGACAGGCGGTGATCCGGCTCGCGACCGTCGGGGTTCTGGTCGGATGGGCCTTGGGGGCCGCCGCCGGATTCTACATCGCGGGGCTGGTCTGGCCCGTTGCGATCCTGTTCGGCGGCATCCTGATCGTGACCGGGCCGACCGTGGTGCTGCCGCTGCTGCGGCAGTCGAACGTCCAGACGCGGCCTGCCTCGGTGCTCAAGTGGGAAGCGATCGTTAACGATCCGACCGGCGCGCTGTGCGCGGTGATCGCCTACGAATATTTTCGCAAGGTCGCCGAAAGCCCCGGAGCGTCCGTGGTCGAAGTCGTCCCGCCGCTGATCATCGCAGCGATCGTGGCCGGGCTGATCGGCTACGCCGCCGCGCGCGTCATCGCCTATCTGTTCCCGCGTGGTGCGATCCCGGAATACCTCAAGGTCCCGGTGCTGTTCATCGCCGTTATCGGGGTGTTCGTGCTCACCAACCAGATCGAGCACGAGGCGGGCCTCGTCGCGGTGACGGTGATGGGCGTCGGGCTGGCGAACATGAACGTTTCGAGCCTGCGCTCGATCCATCCGTTCAAGGAGAACGTCGCGGTCCTGCTGGTGTCGGGGATCTTCATCGTCCTCGCGTCCAGCCTGCGGGTTGAAGACCTTCAGTACCTCAATTGGCGTTTCCTCGGGTTCCTGCTGGCGCTGCTGTTCCTGGTGCGCCCGATCACGGTGTTGGTGAGCCTGCTGGGCACGTCGTTGCCGTGGAACGAGCGCCTGCTCGTCGCGTGGATCGCGCCGCGCGGTATCGTTCTGGTGGCGATTTCGGGTCTGTTCGCGCTGCGGCTGACCGAGATCGGTTACAGCGACGGCAACGTGCTGATCGGGCTGAGCTTCGCGGTGGTGGTCGCTACCATCGTCGCGCACGGATTTACCCTCAATCTCGTCGCCAAATGGCTCAACGTGAAAGGCACCTCGCGGCCCGGCCTGCTGATCGTCGGATCGACCCCGTGGACGATCGCGCTCGCCAAGGAAATGCAGGCGCTCAAGACCCCGGTGATGGTCGTCGATTCGAGCTGGCAGCGGCTCGGCGCGGCACGGCGCGAGGGGCTGCCTTTCTATTATGGCGAAATCCTCAACGAGGCGACCGAGCACAACCTCGATCTTGCGCCGTACCAGGTGCTGGTCGCGGCGACCGACAACGAGGCCTACAACGCGCTGGTGTGCAACGAGTTCGCGCACGAGATCGGGCGCGACAGCGTCTACCAGCTGGGCGAGAGCGGCGACGAACACGACAAGCACGCGCTGCCCGAATCGATCCGCGGCCGGGCGCTGTTCGAAACAGGATTCGGCGTCACCGATGTCAACGAGCGGCAGGCGCAGGGCTGGGTATTCCGCAAGACCAAGCTGTCCGACGAATTCGACTTCGAGGACGCGCAGGAAAAGCTGCCCGACAGCGCCAACAAGCTGCTGCTGATGCGCAAGAGCGGCACGCTGCGGTTCTTCACTCACGCCGCCGTGCCCGAGCCGCGAGCCGGCGACACGATAATCTCCTTTTCCCCGCCCAGGCAAGGACGCCCGAGGAAATCGCCGCCAAGCGCGCGGCGAAAGAGGCGGGCAAGGGCGGGGCACGGGACGCCACACCAAAGCCGCAGGCAACCTAGCCTGCGATGAGAGAGGACGGAATGAAGCGAGTAGCGATGATCTTGGCGCTTTCGGCGATCGGAACCCTTACCGCGTGTGGCTCGGGCTCCGGCACCCGCGACGCAGCTGACGACGGTGCCGAGGCGACGCCCAGCCCCGAAGAGCCGGTTTCGATCCTGCGCCAGGACATCGAGCAGCCCGAAGCGCCCGCGCCGCAGCTCGAGCCGCTCAACACGACCATCGGTTTTCCCGAAGGCGGATCCGAGCTCGATGCCAAGGCGATCGCAGCGCTCGAGACAGTGCTGGCGTCAGAGCAGCTGGCGACGGGCGCACCGATCGTGCTGCGCGCGCACAGTGATGCCGGCGGCAGCGACGATGCCAACGCCCGTGCCTCGCAGGCGCGCGGTCTCGCCGTGGCGGGCTGGCTGATCGACAAGGGCGTGAGCGATGACCGGATCGACGTCATCGTGTTCGGCGAACAGAACCCGATCCAGCCCAATGCGCTGCCCGATGGCTCGCCCAACGAAGCGGGCCGCGCGGCCAATCGCCGGGTCGAAATCGTCATCAGTCCGCCGGTCGCCAAGGGCGGGAGCGCCGCTGCGACGCCCGCGCCCGCCGCGAGCGAATCAGCCGCGTCCGGCGACTAGTTCGAGCACCCGCGCGGCATATTCCCGGCGACAGATCAGCAGGTCGGGCATGTACGGATCGCGCCGGTTGTAGACCAGCGGGCTGCCATCGATCCGCGAGCAATGCAGGCCATGCGCCCGCGCCACTGCGACCGGTGCGCAGCTGTCCCATTCGTATTGCCCGCCCGAATGCAGGTAGATTTCCGCGTCGCCGCGGATCACCGCCATCGCCTTGGCCCCGGCGCTGCCCATCGGCACCAAGTCGCCCCCCATCGCCGCGCAGACGGCCTGCGCCTCGGTGGCTGGGCGGGTGCGACTGACGACGAAGCGCGGCTGCGGAGCCGGATCGGGCAGGGCGACGGGCTGGTCGGTGCGCAGCACCACGCCGCCATCGAGGCCCGGCAGCGCCACCGCCCCGCTGGTGGCCACGCCGCCGATCGACAGCCCGACATGCACCGCCCAATCGCTGCGTTCCTCGCCATATTCGCGGGTCCCGTCGACCGGGTCGACGATCCAGGTGCGCTCGACCGAGCAGCGCGCGGTGTCGTCCTTTTCCTCTTCGGAAAGCAGGGCATCGTCGGGGCGCGCGGTGCGGATCGCGTGGCACAGGAATTCGTTGGCGGTGGCGTCGCCCGCCTTGCCGAGCGCCTTGCCTGCGAACACGCCGCTCTCGCGCACATCGATCAGGATGCGTCCGGCAATTTCCGCCAGATGGGCCGCCAGCTGCGCGTCGGTCATCGCGGCGCCGTTCATTTGAGCGGCATGATCTGCTGGATCACGTAGTCCGCTGCCTCGGCCGGGGTCATTTCGACCGTGTTCACGCGGATTTCCGGGGCTTCGGGTTCTTCATAGGGGCTATCGATCCCGGTGAAGTTCTTCAGCTCGCCCGCCCGCGCCTTCTTGTAGAGGCCCTTCACGTCGCGCGCTTCGGCGACTTCGAGCGGGGTGTCGACGAACACCTCGATGAATTCGCCTTCGCCCATCATCTCGCGCACCATCCGCCGCTCGGCGCGGAAGGGGGAGATAAAGGCGGTGAGTACGATCAGTCCGGCATCGGTCATCAGCTTGGCGACTTCGCCGATCCGGCGGATGTTCTCGATCCGGTCGGCCTCGGTAAAGCCCAGATCCCTGTTGAGCCCGTGGCGGACATTGTCCCCGTCGAGCAGGAAGGTGTGCCGGTTCATCAGCGCCAGCCGCTTTTCGACCTCGTTGGCGATGGTCGACTTGCCCGATCCCGAAAGTCCGGTGAACCACAGCACGCGCGGCGTCTGGTTCTTCATCGCCGCGTGATCGGCGCGGGTGACGGTGACCGGCTGCCAGTGGACGTTTTGCGCGCGGCGCAGGCTGAAATGGATCATCCCGGCGGCCACGGTGGCGTTGGTGAATTTGTCGATCAGGATGAACCCGCCGAGCTGTCGGCTGTCGGCATAGGGTTCGAACGTGATCGGGCGATCGGTGCGCATCTCGGCAACCCCGATGGCATTGAGCTCGAGCGTCTTGGCCGCGAGATGCTCGAACGAGCCCATGCAGATTTCGTATTTCGGCTCGGCAATCGTCGCGGTGACGGTCTGCGTGCCCAGCTTCAGCCAGTACCCGCGTCCTGGCTTCAAGGCCGTCTCGTCCATCCAGACCAGGCTGACCTCGAACTGGTCGGAAGCCTCGGGCGGGTTGTCGGCGGCGGCGATCACGTCGCCGCGGCTGCAATCGATTTCGTCCGCGAACGTCAGCGTCACCGATTGGCCTGCCACCGCCTCGTCGAGCGGCCCGTTGAACGTCTCGATGCTCTTCACGCTCGAGGTCTTGCCCGCCGGGACGATCCGCACCTTGTCCCCCGGCTTCACCACGCCCTGGCTGATCAGCCCGGCGAACCCGCGAAAATCGAGATTGGGGCGGTTGACCCATTGCACGGGCATCCGGAACGGACGGTCCTGCGCGGCGGTCTCGGCCAGCTCGACGCTTTCGAGATGGTGGATCAGGCTGGGCCCGTCGAACCACGGCGTGTTGGCCGAAGGCGCGGAGACGATGTTGTCGCCCTTGAACCCCGAGATCGGGATCGCAGTGAAGTCTTCGATCCCGATCGTCTCGGCGAAGCCGCGATAATTGTCGACGATTTCGTCGAAGGTCGCCTGATCGTAATCGACCAGATCCATCTTGTTCACCGCCAGCACCAGGTGTCGGATGCCCAGCATGTGCGCAATGTAGCTGTGGCGCTGGGTCTGTTCGAGCACGCCCTTGCGCGCATCGACCAGGATCACCGCGGCATCGGCGGTCGATGCGCCGGTCACCATGTTGCGGGTGTATTGCACGTGGCCGGGGGTGTCGGCGACGATGAACTTGCGCTTTTCTGTTCCGAAGAACCGATAGGCGACATCGATGGTGATGCCCTGTTCGCGCTCGGCGGCGAGGCCATCGACCAGCAGCGCGAAATCGATCTCCTGCCCCTGCGTGCCGACCCGCTTGCTGTCGCTTTCGAGCGCGGCGAGCTGGTCTTCGAAGATCATCTTCGAATCGTAGAGCAGCCGCCCGATCAGCGTCGATTTGCCGTCATCGACGCTGCCGCAGGTGATGAAGCGCAGCAGCTGCTTGTTCTGATGCTGGTTGAGATAGGCGTCGATATCCTCGGCGATCAGCGCGTCGGTTTCGTAGGCGGGGTGGGTGGCGGGATGATCGGCCATCAGAAATAGCCCTCCTGCTTCTTCTTCTCCATTCCGGCGCCGCCCTCGTCCTTGTCGATGACGCGGCCCTGCCGCTCGCTGGTCGCGGTCAACAGCGTTTCCTGCACCACTTCGGACAGGGTCGAGGCGGTGCTTTCTACCGCCCCGGTCAGCGGGAAGCAGCCCAGCGTGCGGAACCGCACCGATCGCATGGTGATTTCGGGCTTCTTGCCCAGCACCTGTTCCAGCCGATCGATATCGTCGGCCATGAACAACCCTCCGTCCCATTCGTAGGTCGGGCGCTCTGCCGCAAAATAGAGCGGGACGATCTCGATCGCTTCGCGCATGATGTATTGCCAGATGTCGAGCTCGGTCCAGTTGGACAGCGGGAAGACCCGGATGCTTTCGCCCTTGGTCTTCTTCGCGTTGTAGAGGTTCCACAGCTCGGGCCGCTGGTTCTTGGGGTTCCAGCCGTGGCTTGCCGTGCGGAACGAGAACACGCGCTCTTTCGCGCGGCTCTTTTCCTCGTCGCGCCGCGCGCCGCCGAAGGCCGCGTCGAAACCATAATGGTCGAGCGCCTGCTTCAGCCCCTGCGTCTTCCACATATCGGTATGCAGCGGGCCGTGCTCGAACGGGTTGATGCCGCGTTCGGCGGCTTCCTCGTTCTGCCACACCAGCAGTTCCATGCCGGTCTTCTCCGTCACGGAATCGCGCAGCGCATACATCTCGCGAAACTTCCAGGTCGTATCGACGTGCAGCAGCGGGAAGGGTGGCGGGGCCGGGTGAAACGCCTTGCGCGCAAGGTGCAGCATCACGGCGCTGTCCTTGCCGACCGAATACATCATCACCGGGTTTTCGGCCTCGGCCACGACTTCGCGCATGATGTGGATGCTTTCGGCTTCGAGCCGTTCGAGATGGGTCAGCGTGCGCATGGCAAGACAGCTAGACGTGTTGCGGTGCGAAACAACCATAGAAATGGTTGAAGGGGGTCAAGTCTGTGGATGCCGTCGCCCCCCGCTCAGTCGGAAGGAAATCGTGGAGCGGGTAGGGGGAATCGAACCCCCCTAGCCAGCTTGGAAGGCTGGAGCATTACCACTATGCTATACCCGCCCGCTCTGAAGCAGCGCCATTGCCACCGATCGCGCCGCCGCGTCAACGTGGTTTTTGATCGGGTGGCGACGGTGCCGACAGGCGCAATCCATTCACTTTTTTGCAACACACCGCTGCGATCTTCGCGTTTGACCGGGCGCAAGGTCCGGCGCATATCACCCATTGGCAACCGGGGAGTCCGATTGCCGTTCACACCCATCGAGGGAGTCTCGATCATGGCCAAAAAGCCAACCTTCGGCGTCTTTGTCGGACGCTTCCAACCCCTTCACATCGGCCACGAATACGTCATCCGGCAGGCGCTGGAGCAGGTCGATCGGCTGATCGTGCTGGTCGGTTCCGCCAATGTCGCGCGCGATCCGCGCAACCCCTTCACCTTCGACGAACGCGCGCACATGATCCGCTCGGCCTTTGCCTACGAGGTGGCGAACGGGCGGCTGATCGTCGAGCCGCTGGATGATCACCTCTATTCCGACACCGCCTGGACCGCCGAGGTTCAGCGGCGGGTGCACGACATCGTGCTGGACGAGGGCAACAACGGCTTCGCCGCCAACGGCCTCGATGATTTCGCAATCTCGCTCGCCGGATTCGGCAAGGACAATTCGTCGTTCTACCTCAAGCTGTTCCCGGCCTGGGGCAATATCCAGATCAATAGCCAGTACGGCACCTTCAGCAGCAGCGACATTCGCGAACGCTATTTCGCGCGCCTTTCCGACATCCCGCAGCAGGTCCTGTCCCCCGGCGTGGTCGAACAGCTCGAAGCGTTCAAGCTGAGCGAGGAATTCAAGGCGCTGCTGGCGGAGCGCGAATATCTCGACGCCTATCCGCAGGAATGGGGCGAAGGTCCGTTCGTGACCGCCGATGCGGTGGTGATCCAGTCGGGCCATATCCTGCTGGTCGAGCGGGGGCGACTGCCGGGCAAGGGCCAGCTCGCGCTGCCGGGCGGTTTCGTCAATCGCGACGAGCGCATCCGCGATGCCGCGATCCGCGAGCTGCGCGAGGAAACCGGGATCAGCGACGCCAAGGGTCAGATTCCGCCGGCGATGCTGGCGAGCTTCATCGAGGACAGCCGCACCCGGGTATTCGACGCCCCGCAGCGATCGCTTCGTGGCCGGATCATCACTCACGCCTTCCTGTTCCGCCTGCCCGACCGGCGCAAGCTGTTCGCCGTGAAGGGCGGAGACGATGCCGCGCATGCGCGCTGGTACCGGCTCGGCGAATTGCGACCGGAGATGCTGTTCGAAGATCACTGGTCGATCATCGAGCAGATGGCCGATCTTTGAGACCCGCTGCGGGGGAGCCCCGCAGCACTTTCCACCGCACATGTGAGGAGTTCACATCATGACCAATCTTGTTCTCGCCACCGACAGCTACAAGCAAAGCCACTTCCTGCAATATCCGCCGGAAGCGCGCGCGATCAGCGCCTATGGCGAAGCGCGGCCCAATCCGTTCAGCGAAGAGGTGCTGTTCCTGGGCCTGCAACCGTTCCTGATCGATTATCTCGCCCAGCCGATTACGCAGGACAATATCGAGGAAGCGGCGGAGATCTGCGCCGCGCACGGCGTCCCCTTCAACCGCAATGGCTGGCAGGCGGTGCTGGACGATCACGGCGGCCACCTGCCGCTGGAGATCAGCGCGCTGGCCGAAGGCACCATCGCGCCGACCGGAGTGCCGCTGTTCCAGGTGGTCAACACCGATGACAGGATGCCGTGGCTCACCACTTTCATCGAAACCGCGCTGCTGCGGGCGGTGTGGTATCCGACTACGGTCGCAACGCTCAGCCGGAAATGCGCCCGGATCATCGGCGCGGGCCTGGCGAAAAGTTCCGACGATCCCGACGGGCAATTGCCGTTCAAGCTGCACGATTTTGGCGCGCGCGGGGTGAGTTCGGGCGAGAGCGCGGCGCTCGGCGGGATGGCGCATCTCGTCAATTTCGCCGGGACCGACACGCTCGAAGGGATCATGGCCGCGCGCCGGTATTACGGCGCCGACATGCCCGGCTTCTCGATCCCCGCCGCCGAACACAGCACCATGACCAGCTGGGGCCGCGAGCGCGAGGAAGCCGCCTATGCCAACATGCTCGACGCGTTCGAAGGCGAAGGCGCGCTCGTCGCGGTGGTCTCCGACAGCTACGATCTCGACAATGCGGTCGACAACATCTGGGGCGGATCGCTCAGGGACAAGGTGCTGGCGCGCAAGGGCACGCTGGTGGTGCGCCCCGACAGCGGCGACCCGGTCGAAACCCCGGCGCGCACGCTCGCCAAGCTGTGGGACATCTTCGGCGGGACCACCAATGCCAAGGGCTATCGCGTGCTCAACGATCGCGTCCGCGTGATCCAGGGCGACGGGATGAATGTTGCAAGCATCGCGCGGCTGGTCGACCGGGTGATTGCCGACGGGTTTGCGGTCGACAACATCGCCTTCGGCATGGGCGGCGGTCTGTTGCAGTCGGTGACGCGCGACACGCTGCGGTTCGCGATGAAGGCCAACGCGATGCGCGATGGCGAAGGCGTGTGGCATGACGTGTCCAAGGACCCGGCGACAGATCCGGGCAAGGCGAGCAAGGCCGGGCGTCAGGCGGTCGTGGTCGAGGATGGGAAGATGGTCGCGCACCGCGCCGATGCGGTCGATCCTTCTGCAGACCTGCTCCGGCCGGTGTGGCGCAACGGCGAACTGCTGGTGCGGCACACATTCGACCAGGTGAGGGAGCGGGCGAAAGCTTAGCCTACCGCCATGTTGTCGATCAGGCGGGTGCCTCCGATCCGGGCTGCGACCAGCAGCCTGGCGGGGGTGCCCGCCAGGTCTCCGAGAACCGCCAGCGACCTGGCGTCGGCAAGTTCGGCGTAATCGACGCTGCTGAACCCGGCCGCGATCAGGGCTGCCTTCAGTTCGTTCAGCGACGCTTCCACGGCCGCGCCGCCTTCGATCTGCGCGATCGCCCGTTTCATTGCCGCCGGCAAGGTTGCCGCTGCCGCGCGGTCCGCTTCGGACAGGTACCTGTTGCGGCTGCTCATCGCCAATCCATCGGGCTCGCGCACCGTCGCCACGCCGACGATCGCGTGCACATGCGGGTGCGTAAGGTCGAGATCGCGCGCCATCGAGCGGATCACCGCCAGCTGCTGGAAATCCTTTTCGCCGAAGAACGCCATGTCGGGCCGAACCTGATTGAACAGCTTGCACACCACCGTCGCCACGCCGTCGAAATGGCCGGGCCGGTCGGCACCGCAGAACCCTTCGCTGACCTTGCTGACCGAGATGTTGGTGACGAACCCGTCGGGATACATCTCGGCGACACCCGGTGCCCACAGCAGCGCGCACCCTTCGCTTTCGAGCATCGCCGTATCCTCGGCCAGCTGGCGGGGATAGGCGTCGAGATCCTCGTTCGGGCCGAACTGCGTCGGGTTGACGAAGATCGATGCGACGACGTGATCGCATGCCTCGCGGGCGCGGCGCACCAGCGTCAGGTGCCCTTCGTGCAGAGCCCCCATGGTCGGGACCAGCCCGATCGTGGCACCGTCAGAGCGCAGTTTTGCGACCGAATTGCGCAAGGCTTCGAGCGTTGTGGCCGTTTGCACGCGGGACATCCCTCCGATAGATATTGACCACCTGCTTAGCCCGCTGCCATGGCGCGGCCAAGCTTGCCGACCACACCAGACACAAGGCCCCGCCGATCCCGTGACCGACGCCGTTTCCGCCATGCCCAACAGCGCGCACCGGATCGTGTTCGCCAACGAGAAGGGCGGCACCGGCAAGTCGACCACGGCGGTGCATATCGCGGTGGCGCTGAGCTATCTCGGGGCGAAGGTGGTCGCACTCGATCTCGATCCGCGCCAGCGCACCACGCACCGCTATATGGAGAACCGTCAGGCGACGATGGAAAAGCGCGGCATTCGCTTGCCGACGCCTCGGTGCGAGGTGTTCGGGGGAGCGGGCGAGGCCGATCTCCTCGCCGAGCTGGAGCGGCTGGGCGAAGGGTTCGATTTCCTGATTGTCGACAATCCCGGCCGCGACGATCCGCTCGCGCGGACGGCCGTGGAGAACGCCGACACGCTGGTCACCCCGATGAACGACAGCTTCGTCGATTTCGACCTCATCGGGCAGGTCGATGCCGAGACGTTCAAGGTCAAGAAGCTGTCCTTCTTCGCCGAGCTAATCTGGGAGGCGCGGATCAAGCGCAGCCGCGCGACGATCGAACGCACGCGTCCGGAAATGGACTGGATCGTGGTCCGCAACCGCACCGGTCACGTCGAAGCGCGCAACATGGCGCGGATCGAGCAGGCGCTCACCGAAATGTCCAAGCGCGTCGGTTTCCGCGTGGCGCAGGGCCTGTCCGAGCGCGTCATCTATCGCGAGCTGTTCCCGTCGGGCCTGACGCTGCTGGACAAGGGCCATCTCGGCGAACTCGGCACCAGCCATCTGGTCGCCCGTCAGGAATTGCGATCGCTGCTCAAGTCCTTGCGGTTGCCCGAATTTTCTCGCGGACAGACCGAAATGCAGCTAGCCTGACACAATGCTGCGGATCGCCTTCATCCTCCTGCTGGTCTGCGTCATCTGGCGCTGGGCGTTCGGCCAGTGGCCGTGGGCGGCGCTGAGCGCGAAGCCGACCCGCAGCCAGGCGATCTTCAACGCCCGCAAGCTGCTGGGTGTCGAAGCCGGGGCTGGCCGCGACGAGATCAAGGCCGCGCACAAGCGGTTGATCGCGCTGGTCCACCCCGATCGCGGCGGCAGCAACGGGCAGGTGCACGAAGCCAATGCCGCGCGCGACCTGCTGCTCGACGCATTGCCCGACCGGGGCGCGGACATCCGGGTCGAGACCGACGAGCACCGACCGGATTGAGACATTTTGAGGCCGCTTGCGCCTTGCGCTAGGACTTCGCGCGGCAGACGAACAACCGAAACAGGATTTTCCCGCCCATGACGCACCAATTCGATCCGACCGTGCTGCGCGAATACGATATTCGCGGGATCATCGGCGAAACGCTGGGGCCGGACGATGCGCGGGCGATCGGGCGCGGGTTCGGTTCGCTGCTGCGCGAGGCCGGCGGCCGGACCGTGGCGGTCGGGTATGACGGGCGGGTCAGCTCGCCGATGCTCGAGCACGCGCTGGTCGAAGGGCTCACCGCGAGCGGTTGCGACGTGGTCCGGATCGGCATGGGGGCGACCCCGATGCTGTATTACGCCGAGGCGTCATCCGAACAGATACAGGGCGGCATTCAGATAACTGGCAGCCACAATCCCCCCAATTACAACGGCTTCAAGATGGTATTTCAGGGGCGGCCGTTCTTCGGCGCCGACATCCAGAAGCTCGGGAAACTGGCAGCAGCGGGGCAGTGGCTCGACGGCGCCGGAACCGTCACCACGCGCGACATCCTCGGCGAGTATGTCGAGCGCATGCTCGAAGGGCTGGCCGGGATCGACACCGCCGCTCTTGCGGGGCTCAAGGTCGGCTGGGACGCCGGGAACGGTGCCGCCGGCCCCGCGCTCGAAGCGCTCGCCGCGCGCCTGCCGGGCGAGCATCATCTGCTGTTTACCGAGGTCGATGGACATTTTCCCAATCACCATCCTGATCCGACTGTCGAAGCGAACCTCGCCGATCTGCGCGCGCTCGTCGCGGACAAGAACCTCGATTTCGGAGTGGCTTTCGACGGCGATGGCGATCGGATCGGCGCGATCGATGGCGAAGGCCGCGTGATCTGGGGCGACCAGCTGCTGATGATCTATGCCGAGGACCTGCTCACGAACGGCGGCGAGAAGGGCGCGAATGCGACGATTATCGCCGATGTGAAGGCCAGCCGCGCGCTGTTCGATCACGTCGCGGCGCATGGCGGCAAGCCGCTGATGTGGAAGACCGGGCACTCGCTGATTAAGTCCAAAATGAAGGAAACGGGTTCGCCGCTGGCGGGCGAGATGAGCGGGCACGTGTTTTTCGCCGACACCTATTACGGTTTCGACGATGCGCTTTATGCCGGGGTGCGGCTGATTGCGGCGTCGGCGCGGCTGGGCAAATCGGTGACCGAATTGAAGTCGGCCATGCCCAACATGCTCAACACGCCGGAAATGCGGTTCCAGGTCGATGAGAGCCGGAAATTCGCTGCGATTGCCGAGGTAAGCGAGCGCCTGACCACCAATCCCGGACCGGACGTAGAGGAAGTCAATGCCACCGATGGCGTGCGGGTGAACACGAAGGACGGCTGGTGGCTGCTGCGCGCGTCGAACACGCAGGACGTGCTGGTCGCGCGCGCGGAAAGCGAGACCGAGGAAGGCCTCGAACGCCTGCTCGCCTCGATCGATGAGCAGCTGGCACTGTCCGGCCTGGAACGCGGGGAGAGCGTTGGTCACTAGTTCCGAGTCAGGCGGGTGGCCGTGGTCGGCGCTTGGCATATCCGAAACCACCGACAAGGCCGCGATCCGCGCCGCCTACGACGCGCGCCGTGCCGATCTCGACGCACAGGCGATGCGCATTTCGGCTTTCGCCGAGCTGACCGAAGCGCGCGAGAAGGCGCTGTTCCTCGCCTCGGAAATGCTGCGCGAGCAGGAGCGGTCCGGCACGGCAACGCCGGTTGACGCCGTGCCCCCGTTGCGGGAGGCGACTGCCGAACCCGAACCCGAACCCGAACCCGAACCCGAACCCGAACCCGAACCCGAACCCGAACCCGAACCCGAACCCGAGCCCGAGCCGGAGCCGGAGCCGGAGCCGGAGCCGGAGCCGGAGCCGGAGCCGGAGCCGGAGCCGGAGCCGGAGACTTCAGCCGAACCTGCGTGGGAACCGGGCGGGCGCTACACCTCCGAGGACGACCTGCTGCGAGGTTTCGACCTCTCCGAACCGGCTGACCGGGACGAAGAGAGCGAGGTGCAAGATGACGGTGATCGCTATCGTCCGTGGATGGCGGGAGCGACCTTCGCCGCCCCGCCGCCGAGCGATGGCCCGACCCCGTTTATCCAGCGCTATTCGCTCGACAAATACTGGCTGTGGTGGGCGTTTGGCGCGATGATGCTGGTGACGATGTGCACCAGCGGAGGCAACGACGAGGCCGAGCCGGAACGCGCGTCCCCGCCCGTTGCTTACCGGCAGGTGCCGGAATCGCCCGCGCCGGTCGATCTCGACCTGTCGCCGGATGAACTGCGGGATGCGGAGGCGATGGTGTCCGAATTGTTCGGGCCGGCGCTTGCCTATGCCGACCTGATCGATTCCGATCCCGCTCTGGCGGGGGCGTTGGTCGAACGGCTGCGGTCGCGTTCGAACGGGGTTGAGGAAGCGCGGGCCTATCTCCGCCTGCAGATCCTGCGCGTCCGTGCCTCGGCCTCGCGCGATCAGGCGCTCGCGATTGCCGAACTGCACCTTGCCTGGCTCCAGAGCGCTCAGGCATCGGGCGGCGCCAACTGCCGCGAAGTGACCAGCGATCTGTTCTTCAACGGTGTGCCTGCAATGCGCGAGGACTGGCTGGCATTCGAACGCAGCCTCGCCGCCGATCTGCTGCGCAACCGCACCTTTGCGGGCCCGCTGCCCGCCGATACCGGGCCTGCCCCGCCGATTCCGGACTGGCTGGTTGCCGCTGCGGCGGCGCGGGGCGGCCTCGATGCTGCGACGATCCGCGCTGCTATGACCAACTTTGCGCATCCCGCCCGGTGCGCTTCGGAAATCGCCCTGCTCGAGGCGTTGCTCGCTCGCCGTGATGAAGCGACAGGCGCGATCGTGGCCGCAATCTGACTGCCGGAAACGCAACAGGACTTGCGTGTTTTGGGGGCTGGCAAGCGCACCACCTCTCGGGCATTAAGGCTTGGAAACATGGGGAGACATTCGATGATCAAGCACAGCATTCTGGTCGGCACCGCCGGCTTCGCCCTGCTCGCCGCCGCGCCGCTGACGGCGCAGGACGAGGGGGTGGAAACCGAGGCGACCGATATGCAGGCGCCGGGCGCACCGACGACCGACATGTTCGCCAACATGTTCGGCGAGGCCGAGCCACTGTCCGCAGAGCAAACGGCGCGCCTGCCTGCCGCCGAGCTGGTGGTCGAACGGATATTTCCCGCGGGCACCTATGCCAGGATGATGGAAGACACCATGAAGCCGATGATGGACGGCATGATGGGATCGTTCATGGATCTTCCGATCAACGAGATCGCGAAGCTGACCGGCCTCTACACCGAGGACATGCCCGAACTGGGCGACGGATCGGTGAACGAGATCATGGCAATCCTCGACCCGGCGTTCAGGGACCGTTCCCGGATGATCGCGGACACGACGATCCAGCTGGTGAGCGACACGATGTCGCGGATCGAGCCGTCCTATCGCGCCGGTCTCGCGCGCGCCTATGCGGTGCGGTTTACCGAGGCCGAGCTGGCCGACCTCAACGCCTATTTCGCCACACCGACGGGCGCCAAATATGCCGGGGAATCGATGCTGATCTACACCGATCCACAGGTGATGAGCGCGATGAACGAGATGATGCCGGCGATGATGGGCATGATGCCGGAAATGATGGAACAGATCGCCGCCGCGAACGAACAGTTCCCGCCGGCGCGCACCTATTCCGAACTCAGCCCGCAGGAACAGGCGCGACTGTCCGAATTGCTCGGCGTGTCGCCGGAGGAGCTGCGCGCCAGCGAGCCCGAGACCGGGACCGAAAGCGGGGACGCGGACCCGGCCTGAACTCCACGGCTGAACAGGGGACAATCGATGGCCGACCGGACCATGCTTTTGCCGATCGCTGCAATGGCGCTGATCGCTGCGCCAGCGGTCGCCGCGGCGCAGGACCATACCGGGATCAGTGCGGCGGCGGAGGCGGCTGAGCCCGATCAGCCGCACGGCGAGACCTTCGTCTTCAAGACCGAAGAAGAGCAAGAGATCGCGGCTTTCGAGCGCGAGATGGCCGAAGCCTTTGCGATCTTCGGCGAGATACTCCCGGCAGAACCGCTGACCGCGGAGCAGGAGGCCCTGCTGCCGCTCGCGACCCAGATGAGCGCTGCCATCGTGCCCGAAGGCGCGCTCGTCGAGGCCACCGAGCAGACGATGGCACCCATGATGCAGATCATGATGGCCGAAGAGGTCAGCGATGCACGCACCCGGCTCGCCGAGGTTACGGGCGTGGAATCCGACGAACTCTACCTGCTGGAGGACGCCGCGACGCAAAGCGCGCTGAGCGTCTTCGATCCGAATTTCGCCGAACGGACTGAGAAGACCAACGCCATCCTGCTGTCCACCATCACGCGCCTGCTCGCGGCGCTGGAACCGGCCTATCGCGAGGGGCTGGCCCGCGCGCTGACCCTGCGGTTCGACAAGGCGGAAATGAGCGAGCTGCTGGCTTTCTTCGCGACGCCCGTGGGCGAAAAATTCGCCCGCGAAAGCTTCCTTGTCCACCATGATCCGCAGATGTTGGGCGTGATGGAGCAGATGGCCCCGGCCATGGTCGAAATCCTGCCGAGCCTGATGGAGGAATTCGAAGCGATCGAAGCCGATATCGAGAATGTCAGGACGTTCAGCGAGTTGAGCCAGGCCGAGCGCGCCGAGGTGGCGCGCCTGCTCGAAAAGCCGGAGAGCGAGCTCGATGCGCTCGCGCCGCAGGCCGACACCGAGGTGCTCGAAACCGAGGACGGCGAACCGGTGATCTGACCGGCCCCGGCGCGCGGCCCTTGCGACGCGGGCGGTGAGCCGCCACATCGCGAGGTGTGACCGCGTCCGCTGCCCCGATCCCCGCGAAATCGCTGCATGGTTCGATGCGCGCGGCTGGCGCGTTCGGCGGCACCAGTCCGACATGCTGGCCAAGGGACGCGAGGGCCGCCATGCCTTGCTGGTGGCTGATACCGGCGCGGGCAAGACGCTTGCCGGGTTCCTGCCGACCCTGTGCGACTTCGCCCCTTCGAGCGGCGGTGAAATTCACGACGGGCTGCACACGCTCTACGTATCGCCGCTGAAGGCGCTGGCGCACGATGTGAAGCGCAACCTTCTGACCCCGATAGAGGAGATCGGGCTGCCGATCAGCGTCGAAACGCGCAGCGGGGATACGTCCTCGGACAAGAAACGCCGCCAGCGCGAAAAGCCGCCGCACGTCATGCTGACGACGCCGGAGAGCCTGTCGCTGCTGCTGTCCTATCCCGAAAGCCTTGATCTGTTTCGCGGGCTCAAGCGGGTGGTGATCGACGAGGTCCATGCCTTTGCCACCGGCAAGCGCGGGGATTTGCTGGCACTGGCGCTGGCGCGGCTCAACACGATTGCTCCCAAAGCCCAGAGAGTTGCGCTTTCGGCGACGCTTGCGAACCCGCTCGCATTCCAGGAATGGCTCGCACCGCAACCCGTCGACGGCACCGGCGAGATCCACGCCGCCGATCTGGTGCTGGGCGAGAAGGGCGCCGAGCCCGAGGTCGAAATCCTGCTGCCGATCGAGGAGCGCGTGCCGTGGGGCGGGCATGCCGGACGCTGGGCGGTCCCGCAGATCTACGAAGCGATCAAGGCCAACCGCACCACTCTGGTCTTCACCAACACGCGCTTCCTTGCCGAATTCATCTTTCAGTGCCTGTGGGATGTGAACGAGGATAATCTCCCGATCGGCGTCCACCATGGCAGCCTGTCGAAAGAGGCGCGGCGCAAGGTCGAGGATGCGATGGCGGCGGGAAGCTTGCGCGCGCTGGTCTGCACCGCGAGCCTCGATCTCGGGGTCGACTGGGGCGATATCGACCTCGTCGTGCAGATGGGCGCGCCCAAGGGCTCCTCGCGGCTTTTGCAGCGGATCGGGCGCGCGGGCCACCGGCTCGACACGCCGAGCCGCGCGGTGCTGGTCCCCGGCAACCGGTTCGAATTTCTCGAAGCCATGGCGGCCAAGGATGCGGTCGACGAAGGCCAGCGCGACGGCGAGGACTTTCGTCCGGGAGGCCTCGATGTGCTCGCGCAGCACGTGATGGCCTGCGCCTGTGCCGCCCCGTTTCACGAAGACGCGTTGCTCGCCGAAATCCGTTCATCGGTTTCCTATGCCTGGGTCGATGAGACCGCGTTCCGGCGCGTGCTCTCCTTCGTCGAGAATGGCGGCTATGCCCTGCGCGCCTACGACAAGTTCAAGCGGATCGTGCGCAGCAAGGACGGCGTGTGGCGGCTTGCTCACCCCAATCAGGCGCAGCGGCACCGGATGAATGCCGGGATCATCGTCGATTCCGAAATGCTGATGGTGCGGTTCAAGAATGGTCGCCAGCTCGGCAAGGTCGAAGAGCGCTTCGCCGCGCAGCTATCGACCGGCGACACGTTCTTCTTCGCGGGCCTGAGCCTCGAAGTCGAAAGCGTGAAGGACATGGACGTGATCGTCCGCGCGGCCAAGACCAGCGCCTCGATCCCCTCGTACGGCGGGCTGCGCCTGCCGCTGACCACGCATCTGTCGAGCCGGGTGCAGGAAATGCTCGACGACCGCGCGGGCTGGGGGCGGTTTCCCGACGATGTGCGCGAATGGCTCGAAGTGCAGGACTATCGCAGCCGGTTGCCCAAGCCCGGCGAGCTGCTGGTCGAAAGCTTCCCGCATGGCGGCAAGCACTACACCACCTACTACACGTTCGAGGGCTGGAACGCGAACCAGTCGCTCGGCATGCTCATCACCCGGAGGATGGAGGATCGCGGGCTGATGCCGGGCGGTTTCGTCGCCAACGATTATTGTCTGGCGGTGTGGGGATTGAAGGCGGTCAGGGACCCTGCGCCGCTGCTCTCGCCCGATATCCTCACGCACGAATTCACCGACTGGGTGACGGAATCGCATCTGCTGCGCCGCGCTTTTCGCGAGGTGGCGGTGATCAGCGGGCTGGTCGAGCGCCAGCATCCGGGCAAACGCAAGACCGGCAAGCAGGTCACCTTCTCGACCGACCTGATTTACGACGTGCTCAAGAAATACGAACCCGACCACGTGCTGCTGGAGGCCGCTTGGGCCGATGCCCGCGCGCGGATGACCGATGTCGGGCGTCTGGCCGACCTGCTCGAGCGCTCGCAGCGCGAGCTGGTGCATGTCGAGCTGGAACGCGTCTCGCCGCTGGCGGTGCCGGTAATGACCATGATCGGCCGCGAGGCCGTGCCGCAGGGCGCGGTCGACGACGAACTGCTGCTGGAGGCGGAGACGCTGGTGGGCGAAGCGATGCGGATCGATGCGCCGCTGGAGGGGGACTGATCGATACTTCGCTGACAAAAGGTGAGGTTGCGAGTCAGATTGCGGACGTTCTAAGCAGGTGAGTATGTCTTGAAAGCTGCCGCAAACTCTGCGTAAGCGATTCCAAGGACATCGAAGGATTTGTTGAGTGCTTGCGATCGCCCTTTCCGTCGCGCTCTTCTCGCCGATTGTCCTCATCTTCGCACTTCGAGCATCAGGGAAAACAACGCTGAGTTGGTCAGCTCGCGTGCCGTTCTGGTTTTTCGGCCTTGTTTGTTTCTTGCTTATTGCGACTCAACTAGGAACGGCAGAAGCTTGGCTCGCTATTGGTTTGAGGCCGATCACGCTGAGCACGCTGTTGTTCGCGGCTGGGACTACGATTTGCCTTATCGTGGCAGCGGGCTTGCTTTCCGTTTTCCAGCGCCTCCTGAAACTGCCATTGGGGGACCGTGAGAATTTCGCGGAAATCGCAACCACTTCGCTTTCTTTTCGAATTTTCATCGTGCTTACAGCCGGAGTTATGGAAGAGCTGCTGTATCGCGGTGTCGGCATAGGCGTGGGCGCGGAAGTTTTCGGCAACAGTATTTCGGCGGCTGCGCTTTCAACGACCGCTTTTGTGCTGGCCCACTTTCGTTGGCGGAAGGCCCACCTCTTGCAGGTGGCGATGGCTGGCACGGTTCTTTCACTGACCTTCTTGATGACTGGCGATCTGTGGTCCTGCATCTTTGCGCACTTGCTGGTCGATGGGATTGGCTTCCTTCTAATGCCAGTGCTGGTCGCGCGGAGAAAGGCTTTCAGGAGAAAGCCGGAGAGCCTGTGAAGGTCTGGATTCGTTTACGTGTTGACGAAAGCCGACCGTCCGCTCCCCACCCCATTCTCGAAGATCATGTCAACGCCCGAACTCCCGATGCCGTGCATTGCCGACGAAGGCGAAGCTCGCGGCCCCTTCTTCCCTGATCAGCGCGATTGTCCGGGCTGACAGGTCGTAGCTCGCCAGCGCATCGGGTTCGAAGCGGAGCAGCGGTTGCTCCGCCATCGTGCTCGCCGCGGCAACCTGAGCGCGGAGCTGTTCGCGCGTGACGCTCGTGCCGTTCCACAGGATATCGTCCTGGGCGGTGATGAAGACGGTATTCTGCTCGGGGTCGAGCACGCAGGTGGTGCACCGAGCGCTCGGCAGGTCGACGCTGGTCTCGTGCACCCGAATCGGGATGGCCATGATCAGCATGATGAGCAGGACCAGCAGCACGTCGATGAACGGGGTGACGTTCATCTCGCCCATCGCCTGCCGTCGATGGCTGCGGCCGCGCGGGTCGTAGGCGTCGGAAAAGCGGCTGCGGCGGGCAGTGGGGGCGAAGCTCATGAAACGTCTCCTTTGCGATCACGCGACGCCCGAAGAAGCGCCGACGCAGAGACTGTATAACATAACTATCAGGTTGCCTAACGCGTACCGGTATGTCGATCGCTACCGATTGCACTCGCGCACGAAAAAGGGCGGCCCCGGTTTCCCGGAGCCGCCCTGTGTCTCTTCGCGTGTGGTCGCGCGTTACCGAGTGCCGCCCAGTCCACCCGCACCGGGTCCGCCGGTGCCGAACTGGCGATACTTCTCGTTGCCGACGAAGCCGAACTTGGTCACGCCCGAGTTCTTGATGATCTGCAGCACCTTGGCCGAGATATCGTAGCTCGCCTGCGCTTCGGGTTCGAACTGCAGCTCGGGCTCGACCGCCATCTGCGTGGTTTCGGCGAGGATCGTGCGCAGCTGGCCCGCGTCGATCGGCTCGGCGTTCCACAGGATCTGGTCCTGGGATGACAGCACCAGCTTGTTCTTGACCGGATCGATCTGGATATCCTCCGGCGGCGGGTTGCCCTGCGGCAGGTCGATATCGACCGAGTGCGTCGCCACCGGGATGGTGATGATGAACATGATCAGCAGAACGAGCAGCACGTCGATCAGCGGCGTCATGTTCATGTCGAGCATCGGTTCGCCGTCGAGTTGGCCTCCCGTCATACCCATGTCAGTTACTCCTTGATTTCAGTCCGAGCCGGATCAGATGCCGGGCTCGACGGGGTTCGAGATGAAGCCCACGGTCGGGTAACCGGCCGCCTGCACATTGTAGATCGCCCCTGCCACGCAGCGCCACGGCGCGTTCACGTCGCCACGGATATGCACCTGCGGGATCTGGTCCGGATCTTCCATGATCGCTTCCGGCCCGCCCGCGCGCTGCACGATGTTGTCGAGGCGGGTGAATGCCTGGTCGTACAGCTCTTCGGACGTCACCGGAGTGACGTTGTTGAAGTAGACCCGGCACTCGCCGTTGCGCGCAGCTCCTTCGAAACCCGGTTCGCCCGCGCTGCGCCCGGCCTCATCGGTGGTGCTGACGGTGAGCAGAAGGTTTTCGACCTTGTTCTTGGACTCGACCGATTCGAACACCGGAATCTCGAGCTTCTCGATGGTCTGGATCGCCACCGGAACCGCGATGAGGAAGATGATCAGGAGCACCAGCATCACGTCCACCAACGGGGTGGTGTTGATGTCGGACATCGGCGTCTCGCCGCCGCCTCCCATCGAAATCGCCATTGCCTAATTCCTATCCCTAATAAACTTCTGTCGTCGTCTGCGTGGCACGGGGCCGGGCGCTTGCCGCGGCCCCGCGCGATGCGGCGTGTCTTACGACTGCGCGGGCGGAGTGCGAACGCCGCCGGTCGTCGTGGCCGGCTTCGCAGCGCCCGCCTTGGCAGCAGGAGCGGCGGTAACCGCCGGCTTGATCGCCCCGTTCGAACCGATGTTGGCGACGATATCGTTCGCGAAGTCGGTCATGAGCGCGTTGATGCGACGGTTGCGCGACTGCAGCCAGTTGAACGCCAGCACCGCCGGCACCGCGACGAGCAGGCCGATCGCGGTCATGATCAGCGCTTCACCGACGGGCCCTGCGACCTTGTCGATCGAGGCCGAGCCCGAGATGCCGATGTTGATCAGCGCGCGGTAAATCCCGATCACGGTGCCGAGCAGACCGATGAACGGTGCGGTCGCGCCGACGGATGCGAGGAACGACAGACCGCCGTTGAGGCTCTGGTTGATCGTATCCTGCGAATGCGCGAGTTCTTCTTCGACGAAGTGAATCTCGTTGCCCGCGCCTTCCATCTTGCCGTGGTGCTCCTGCGCGGTCACGGCGTCATCGGCAAGCTGGCGCCACGCGCTGTTCTTTTCGAGCTTGGCGGCGCCTTCCTTGAGCGACGGTGCCCGCCAGTAGGCCGACTTCACGCTCTTGTACTGCCGCATCACCTTGTTCTGTTCGAACAGCTTGGTGAACAGGATGTAGAACGAGCCGACGCTCATGATCACCATCACGGTGAGGATCGACCAGGCGACCGGGCCGCCTTCTTCCATCGCCTTGAAGAAACCGAATTCGTTGACCGGGGCGTCCGTGGCGGCAACTCCGGCCGCGAGATAGTAAAGGTTCATTGCGAATAGTCCTCTTGAAAAAGTGTCCCGATGGCTCCGGTCCGCTCAAGGGCCGTTGCCGTTATTCTTATCAGTTCAAACGGTATGTGATCCGGGTGCTGTAGCGGCCCGAGGTCGGGTTCCCGTCACGATCGAGCGCCGGGTTGAACCGGGCATAACGCTCCATCCCGCGGCAGGCGGCATCGTCGAGAATGCTCGAACCGCTGGAACCCGTGACCGAACAGCCCGAAACCCGGCCGTTCGCGTCGATCGTCACGTTGACGCCGACGGTGCCCTCTATCTCCTCGCGCAGCGCGCGCGACGGATAGTTTTCCTGGATCCGGCGGGCCCAGCGGCTCTGACCGTCCGGGGTCGCATCGCGAGCCCGCGACGGAGCCGGCGGCGGCGGCGGTGCCGGCGGCGCGATCGGCGCAGGCGGCGGAATCCTCAGCGCGGGCGGAGCCGGCGGCGGAATCGTGGGCTGCGTCTGAATCCGCGGCGGCGTCGGCGCGATGCTGATCGGCGGCGGCGGCGCTACCGGCGGCGGGGGAGCCGTATCCTGCGGCTGCTCGGGCGGCGGCTCGTCGGGTTCTTCAGGGGGCGGGGGTTCCTCGATATCGACCGTGGTGACACGCTCAATCACGGCCTGCGCGCCTTTAATCGCCAGGCCAGAGATCAGCAGCCACCCGATCAACACATGGATCAACGCCACGATAACGATGGAAACAACCTTGTTCCCACTCATTTGTTGGTCAGCGTAGGCCATCCAGCTGTATTCTCTCCATTCGTTCAGGCCGGTCGAAACCGGCTCTACCCTCGCAACCGGTCACGCGAACCGGACTGCGAATCCCACAATACTGGTCCTCCCGAACCGGGCAAGAAACCCTACTTATCGAAGTCGGTCCCGGTTCGGCTGGCCCGAGCGCGAGTGCACGCGGGGCTCGGCCCTTGTCTCTTGATGGTCTTGTCCCCAACTCCATCGCAAGCACTTCGGGCTTTAACGGTCAAGACCTAGGCAATCAAACGCTTTATCGGTTCAGCGCCGATTCACTGCCTCTGGCCAGGACTGTTAGGGTGGCGGAAAATCGCCGCGCGACAGGAACCGGAAATACGCAGAGTTGGATCAAGATGACGAGCGTTAACAAAAATTTAACCAGCGATTTCAAGCGCGTTCTTGCCAGCGCGGCGACCGGGCTGGCGCTTGCGGTGGCGGCCGCCCCGGTCTTGGGACAGGCCCCGCAGGCGAGTGGCGCGAGCGCCGCCGAAGCCGCGACCTACGCCGACCTTGCGACGCTTTCGGAGCGCAGCGAGCTTGTTATCCGGGCGCAGATTCGCCGCCAGAGCCGGGTCAAGGACGAGCGTTCGCCCGGTCTCGCGCCGGGATTCGCGCGGCTCTATATCGAGGCGGACACGCTGGCGCTGATCGCCGGCAGCCGCAGCGTCGGCGAATCGCTCGCCTACCTGGTCGACGTCCCGCTCGATGCGAAGGGCAAGGTGCCCAAGCTCAAGAAGCGCGAGGTGCTGCTGTTCGCCAACGTGGTGCCGGGGCGACCGGGATCGATCCAGCTTGCGGCGAAGGCCGCGCAATTCGACTACGCGCCCGAACTCGAAGCCCGGCTGCGCCCGATCCTGCGCGAACTGGTCGCTGCCGATCGGCCCCCGACGATCACCGGGATCGCCGATGCGCTCGCCGTGCAGGGCACGCTGACGGGGGAATCGGAGACGCAGGTGTTTCTCGCCAGCGACAGCGGCGCGCCGGTCTCGCTCAGCGTGATCCGCCGTCCGGGACAGCGCCCGGCCTGGGGCGTGTCGTGGGGCGAAATCATCGATTCGTCGGCGCGCCCGCCAGCCCCGCAGACCTTGCGCTGGTACCGGCTCGCCTGCGCGCTCCCCGCGCAGCTGCCCAGCAGCGCCAATCTCGCGCGCGACCCCGCCGCACGGCGTCTCGCGGCGCAGGATTACGCGTTCGTGATGGAGCAGCTGGGGCCGTGCTCGCGGCGCATCACCGAGCCGGCCTGATCGCCGACGCCTCCGCGCGGCGCTTGACCGGCGGGCAATCGCGACTAAGGCCCCGGCTTCGCACCAATCAGCCGGAGCTCTCGACGTGTCAGACCCCGCCACCACTCACCGCCTGCGGATCGCGATCGCCGGTCTCGGAACGGTTGGCGCGGGCGTCATCCGCCTGCTCGGCACCAATCACGACCTGATCGCCGCACGCGCCGGACGGCCGATCGAGGTTGTCGCGGTGAGCGCGCGCGACCGCAACAAGGATCGCGGAATCGATATCGCGCCATATGCCTGGGAAGACGACATGACCGCGCTAGCCGCGCGCGACGATGTCGATGTCGTGGTCGAACTGGTCGGCGGCGCGGACGGGCCGGCGCTGGCATGTTCGCGCGCCGCGCTGGCGGCGGGCAAGGGACTGGTGACCGCCAACAAGGCGATGATCGCGCATCACGGGCTGGCCCTTGCGGAACAGGCCGAATCGGTCGGCGCGCCGCTCAAGTTCGAAGCCGCCGTCGCTGGCGGCATCCCGGTGGTGAAAGGGCTGCGCGAAGGAACCAGTGCCAACGCGCTGACCCGCATCTACGGTATCCTCAACGGCACCTGCAATTACATCCTGACCGAAATGGAAGCGACCGGTGCAGACTTCGCCGAGACGCTCGCCGAGGCGCAGAAGCTCGGCTATGCCGAGGCCGACCCGACCTTCGACATCGAAGGGATCGATGCCGCGCACAAGCTCGCGATCCTGGCCGCGATCGGGTTTGGCGCGAAGATCGATTTCGACGCGGTGCATACCACCGGTATTGTCCAGGTCCGCGCCGCCGATATCGCGCAGGCCGATGCGCTCGGATTCGTCATCCGCCTGATCGCACAGGCCGATGTCGAGCCCAATGGCGACGGGGCGGATCACCTGCTCCAGCGCGTGCGGCCCTGCCTCGTCGCCAAGGATCATCCGCTCGCACCGGTCGACGGACCGACCAATGCGGTCGTTGCCGAAGGCAATTTCTCGGGCCGCCTGCTGTTCCAGGGCGCGGGCGCGGGCGACGGCCCCACGGCCAGCGCCGTGGTCGCCGACCTGATCGATATCGCCCGCTCGTTCGGCAAGGGAGGCGAAGTCGGTGCGCCGTTCTCGATGCCGGTGGCGCAGCTCACCGCGCTGCCGCCTGCTGAGCCGGGGCACCGGATGGAACGCACCTATATTCGCTTCACCGTCAACGATCGCCCCGGCGTGCTTGCCGAGATCACCGCCGCGATGCGCGATGCGAATGTCTCGATCGAAAGCCTGATCCAGCAGGGCCGCCCGAACGAAGGCGGCGAGGTGCTGGTGGCGATGGTCACGCATGAGGGGCCGGAAGGCCATGTCCGGCGCGCGCTCGAACTGCTCGAAGGGTCGGACAGCCTGACCGCCGCTCCGCTGGTGCTGCCGATCCTGCCCAACTGAGGGCAAGCAACGGGGGAAGCCCGCAGGATTTACTCCGGCGCGATTTCGCCTGACTTGCCCGTCTGGCCCGGCGCCTCGCGACGCGCCGCCTCTTCCCGATAACTGCGGTCCAGGTCCTTCCCGAGCGGCGGCAATCCGCGTGCGATCCGGTCCGCGTCCGAACCCGGCGGGGCCTCGGGCAGCGCGCCGATATCGATCAGCAGGGCTGGCGGGCGGACGCGCCCGGGCCTTATCGAGACCGTTATCGCAATGAGCGATCCTTCCCCCGGCAGTTTCAGCCCGCTGCCATCGACGTTCGGGGTCTTCATCCCCTGCGTTGCGGCGGCATAGCGGCGTTCCCAGTCGGCCTTGTCGAAGGCGCCGTCGCTCGCTTCGCCCAGGTCGCGACACACCACGATCTCGCCCGCAATCCGCGCCGCGTCGGCCTCGTCATCGCAGCGTTGCTCGAGCACCGGATCGCGGCTTAGCGTCTCGCGCGCCTCTCCGATGTCCAGCGACAGCGTCCCGCCTTCGGGGATCGGAGGGTCTGGTTCCCCGGTTGTCTCTTGCGCGAAAACCGGGTTCGTAGCGAACCCCATCGGCAGGATCGCCCACGCAGCGCTTCGCGTAGCGTGCCGCAGTAGCGCCCCGTCAATCGCTACTCCGGTGGTTGCTCGAACCGCGGCGGCGGCAGGCCGAGCGCCTCGCGGCGCTTGCGGATTTCGTCTTCGGTCAGGTTCTCGTCCTGCCCCAGCGGCGGGAGTCCGCGCGCGATCCGGTCTGCGTCGGATCCTTCGGGCGCTTCGGGCAGCGCCTCGACATCGATCAACAGCGCCGGTGGCGGCGGGCAGGGCGGGATCAGGCACTGGCCGGAAATCGTCGCCGGGCCGCGAAAGATGCCGCCGCCCGCCACATCCGGCGCACGGATGTCGCCCGCGAACGCGGTCTCTTCGGCATAGCGCTTTTGCGCTTCGGTGCGGCTGCCGCTGTAGGAATTCTCGCCGCTGTCACCCAGTCTGCGGCACACCACGATATCGCCGCTTATCGTCGCCGCGTCCTCGCGGTCCTCGCATTCCTGCGCCTGCGCCTCGTTGACCTCGCCGCGCGGGACGGTGATGAGGATGTTGATCGGGGGGGACGCGCGAGGCGGCGACGATTCCTCCGCTGCGCCCTCGGCAGCGTCCGCAGAGGCAACCGTGGCGGCCTCGTCCTGCGCGCGCGCCGGGCTGGAGAGGAGAACCGCTCCGCAAACGCTCAGACACACCGCATAACTGCGAAAGACGGGCGCGGCATTGCTCGACAAGCCCGTCTCCTTCGGCGTAAGCGCGGGGACCCGATGAATGCGAGCGGAGGCTGAATTTCGCATGAATATTCCCGATACTACCGATGTGCTCGCCGCGAAGGAACCCGCCGGCAACAACGCGCTTGACCGGGTGCTGGTGCTCGAAATGGTGCGGGTGACCGAAGCGGCTGCGGTCGCGGCCTCGCAGCTGATCGGGCGCGGCGACGAGAAAGCTGCCGATGCCGCCGCGGTCGAGGCGATGCGGCGCGCGTTCGACACGCTGTACATGGACGGGACGGTGGTGATCGGCGAGGGCGAACGCGACGAGGCCCCGATGCTCTATATCGGCGAGAAGGTCGGCGGAGCTCCGGGGAAGGGGCCCAAGATCGATATCGCGCTCGACCCGCTCGAAGGCACCACCATCACGGCGAAGGCCGGGCCGAACGCGCTGGCGGTGCTGGCGGCGGCGGAGCAGGGCTGCCTGCTCAACGCGCCCGACGTCTACATGGACAAGATTGCGGTCGGCCCCGGCTATCCCGAGGGGATCATCGATCTGGCCAAAACCCCGACCGAAAACGTGACGGCGGTAGCCGGGGCGAAGGGGGTCGCACCGGCCGACATCATCGTCTGCGTGCTCGACCGTCCGCGCCATGCCGATCTCATTGCCGAGCTGCGCGCGCTCGGTTGCGGCGTCGTCCTGATCGGCGACGGCGATGTCGCCGGGGTTATCGCGACGACCGACGAGGACACCACGATCGACATGTATATGGGCCAGGGCGGCGCCCCCGAGGGCGTGCTCGCGGCGGCGGCGCTGACCTGTGTGGGGGGCAGTTCAACGGGCGGCTGGTGTTCCGCAACGACGACGAGAAAGCGCGCGCGCGCAAGTGGGGGATTGAAGACCTCGATCGTATCTACACCCGTCAGGATCTGGTGAAGGGCGACTGCATCTTCGCCGCCACGGGCGTGACCTCCGGTTCGCTGCTCGACGGGGTCAAGCGCCTGCGCGGCGGGCGGATGACGACCCACAGCGTTGTGATGCGCGCGTCGAGCGGGACGGTGCGCTGGATCAGGGGCGAGCACCGCGCCGGGTAGCGCGGTTCTGGAAAAAGCGCGCCCACCCTCTGTTGCGTTTCCATGACTCTCGGCTAGGCGAGTGCCAGTCCATCCATCGGGGATTCGCATCATGAAAATCATGTCGGGCAATTCGAACCTGCCGCTCGCCCGCGCGATCGCGGCCTATCTCGAAATCCCGCTTACCGATGCCAGCGTCCGCCGCTTCGCCGACGAGGAAGTGTTCGTCGAGATTCACGAGAATGTCCGCGGCGAGGACGTGTTCCTCGTCCAGCCGACCAGCTTTCCGGCCAACGACAACTTGATGGAACTGCTGATCTGCATCGATGCGCTGCGGCGAGCTTCGGCGAAGCGGATCACGGCGGTCGTCCCCTATTTCGGCTATGCCCGGCAGGACCGCAAGCCCGGCCCGCGCACGCCGATCTCGGCCAAGCTGGTTGCCAATCTGGTGACGCAGGCCGGGGCCGACCGGGTGCTCGCGGTCGATCTCCACGCCGGGCAGATCCAGGGCTTCTTCGATATTCCGACCGACAATCTCTACGCCGCGCCGGTGATGGCCGCCGACATTCAGGCGCGCTACGGTGATCAGGACCTGATGGTTGTTTCCCCCGATGTCGGCGGTGTGGTGCGCGCCCGCGCGCTCGCCAAGCGGCTCGATAACGCGCCGCTGGCGATCGTCGACAAGCGCCGCGACCGGCCGGGCGAGAGCGAAGTGATGAACATCATCGGCGACGTGCAGGGCCGGCACTGCATCATGATCGACGATATCGTCGATTCGGGCGGAACGCTGTGCAACGCCGCCGAAGCGCTGCTCGAAAACGGTGCGAAGTCGGTCGCCGCCTATATCACCCACGGTGTGCTGTCGGGCGGCGCGGTGGCGCGGATCGACGGGTCGGCGCTCAAGGAGCTGGTCATCACAGATTCGATCCGCCCGACCGAAGCGGCGGACCAGTCGGAACGCATCCGCATCCTCACCATCGCCCCTTTGGTAGGCGAGGCGATCCGGAGGATTGCGGATGAGAGCTCGGTCTCCAGCCTGTTCGATTGAGGGATGGTGACGGTCGCGCAGCGACCGCAAGCGCGACGGCGCGCCCGCAGCGACGCGATCTTTGATCGCATGAGCGAGGAGACCGCGCTCGCGGATGCGAGTGCGGAAGTCGAATGAAATTCGACAAAAAAGAAATCCGTGAAATCCTGATCGGAGCGGCGCGCGCTCGCAATCCGCTGACCTATTCGCAGATGCTGGGCCTGCTAGGGCATCGCTTCACCCGCCCGTTGATGCGGCAGTTGTGCACCGTGCTCGACGCGATCGACGAGGACGGGCGCGTGGCTGGGGAACCGGGGCTGGCGGTGCTGGTTGTGCGGCAATCGGATGGATTGCCCGGGCAAGGCTGGTTCGTCTCGCGCTCGCACCTGGCGGATGATTTCCCGCTGGAGTGGGAAGGAGCGGAGGCCAAAGCCTATATCGCTGAGCGCCAACGCGAAGCCTACGCCTACTGGGCCGATCGCTAGCGGTCCGGCAATCCTAGTCCCGCTTGCGCCACGGCGGCAGCTCGCCCGGCTGGCTTAGCCCCAGAACTTCGTGCCGGCGCGCCTGCCGGGCTTCGAGCGTCATCGTCATGAACGGCTGCGGGGTCGCCGCGAATTGCCGCGGAGTCATGCCGAAGAACGCCTGGAACTCGCGGATCATGTGCGACTGGTCGAAGAATCTGAGCGCCGCCTCCTCGGCCTCGTTGTCGTCGGCCACACCGCGCAAGTGCGCCGCGATATCGAGCGCGCGCGCGCGTCGCAGAACCTGCTTCGCGGTCTGGCCATAGGCACGCTTGATCAGCCGCTCGAAACTCCGCGTCTCGATGTCGTGTTCGGTAACGAAGTCGCGGATCGACAGATTGGGATCGGCGAACACCGCCTTGTCGAACTCTTCGATGATCGGATGCGGCCGTTCGCCGCCCGCACGCTCGACCAGCTGGCGCAGCAGCTTTTCAGCAACGGTCAGCCAGCGATCGGGAGGGCCTTCCGTGCCGAGCCATTCGATCATTTGCGCGCTCGTGCCCCACTCCCGGTGCCCGTAGATATGGTCGTACAGGATGATCCGGTCGAGCGTTTCGGACACTTCCGGCCCGCCCAGCGCGGTCACCGCTCCGGGCTTCAGCGCAATTCCGATCGTTTCGAAGCTGCCCTTAACCGTTACCGCCATGCGCTTCGTCTGCGCGCCGAAAAACAGCGCCGAAGGGCCGTAGCGCCCGTTGCCGTCGCGGGTCTGCGCGGTCCAGTCGCCGGAAAACAGCACCCGCAAGATCGGCGTGTCGGCGAGCAGCCCGCAGCTGATCACGTCGTCCGGGCCCATCTCGACCTTGGTCGCGTAAACCTGCGCGATCCATGGCGCGAGATCCACTGCAGGCGCGCGGTTGGCCGACAGCGGTTCGCCGGTCGGGGTCTGGCCGAGCATCGAGCGAATCGAGGGACTTGTGGAGGAGCCACCTTCGCGCCTATCGCTGGTTGCGGTCATTGTTATCGTGCCCCCGAAGGCGACCCCTCGATGCACCGGGCAACGAAACATCAATGGGTTATCTGCGATCCCGGCTGATCCTATAGCGCGTCTGGAGCGAAATGAGAAATTCCGATCTGGCTCTCGCCAACCGCCTCGCCGATGCTGCGGGAGAAGCCATCCGCCCGCTGTTCCGTGGCGACTGGCAGGCAGAGACCAAGGCGGACCATTCGGCCGTGACCGATGCCGACCGCGCTGCCGAAGCGGCGATGCGCGCGATCATCGAACAGGTCTGTCCGGACGACGGGATCATCGGCGAGGAATACGGCACCCGAAACGAAGGCGCCGGGCGGCAATGGGTGCTCGATCCGATCGACGGCACGCAAAGTTTTGTTGCTGGCAGGGCGATGTTCGGCACGTTGATCGCGCTGATGCAGGATGGCTGGCCGGTGCTGGGCGTGATCGACCAGCCGATCCAGCGCGAACGCTGGGTCGGGCGTATCGGCGACGGCACCCTGTTCAATGGCAAACCGGTCAAAACCCGATCGTGCCCGGCGATCGAGGGCATGTCGGTCGCCACCACCAGCCCGCATTGTTTCGACGCGCAGCAATCCGATGCCTATCTCAACATCATTGCCAACGCCTATCCCAAGCGCCCGTGGCCGGTTTATGGCGGCGATTGCTACAATTACGCGCTGCTGGCCAGCGGGCACCTCGATCTGGTGATCGAGACCGGGCTCAAGGTCTACGATTACGCCGCGCTGGTCCCGGTGGTCGAAGGGGCGGGCGGAATGATGGCCGACTGGCAGGGCAACCCGCTCGACGCGGGCAGCGACGGAACGGTGCTGGCGCTGGGCGACCCCGCGCGGCTGGAGGATGTGCTGGAGGCGATGGGGTAGGTTTCCGCCTTTGCGAGCGCTTCCGAATGGGCGCAAAACGCTTGCCTACGAGCGGTCTCGCCCTTATGTGCGCGGCCTTCAACGACACGAATCACACGACCTGCCTGGCTGAAAGGGCTGCCAGGGCCGGTTTCTACGTGTCTCTGACCAAGGAGATGAAAATGCCCAAGCTCAAGACCAAGAGCGGTGTGAAGAAACGCTTCAAGATCACCGCAACGGGCAAGGTCAAGCATGGTGTCGCGGGCAAGCGCCACCGTCTGATCAGCCACAACGCGAAGTATATCCGCCAGAACCGCGGCACCACCGTCCTGTCGGACGCCGACACCAAGACGGTGAAGAAATGGGCCCCTTACGGGCTCGATTGATCGCGATCTAAGGAGAAGCTGATATGCCTCGCATCAAACGCGGCGTGACCACTCGCGCCAAGCACAAGCGACTGCTGGACCAGGCCAAGGGCTATCGCGGTCGTCGCAAGAACACCATTCGTATCGCGCGTCAGGCGGTCGAGAAGGCCGGCCAGTACGCCTATCGCGATCGCAAGATCAAGAAGCGCAACTTCCGCGCGCTGTGGATCCAGCGCATCAACGCGGCAGTGCGCGCCGAAGGTCTCACCTATTCGCAGTTCATGCACGGCGCGAAGCTCGCCGGGATTGAGCTCGACCGCAAGGTGATGGCCGATCTCGCGATGAACGAAGAAGCCGCCTTCAAGGCGATCATCGCCCAGGCGAAAGACGCGCTTCCCGCCTGACCGGGCGCGCGGACGCTACGGAAACGGGGGCGTCGGTCGTTGTGACCGGCGCCCCTTTCGCTTGTAGGATTGCGCCAAATGGCTTGTAAAAATGCGCCACATCGCGCACACCAGTCGCGATGGGGTTGGGTGAAGCAAACGCGACGGGCGCGAAGGAAACGGTAGTCAGCCGCTTCCACCAGCCGCCGAGCCAGTTCGACGGCTGCTTTACGACGTTCTACCACCTGACGCTCGACGTGCCCGATGGCGGGACGATTCACGATTACCTGCTGCCCGAATGGGCCAACGTCCGGTTCTTCTCGGGAAGCCTCCCGATCGCCAGGATCGGCCGCTCGCAGGTCGGCGGGGCGCGCTTCAGCGCCACCGGGCCAAGCTCGTTGCCGTGCGAGTTCGAGCTGGGAAGCTCGCGAATGTGGGGAGTCGGCCTGCTCCCGCTCGGCTGGGCGCGGTTCGTCGATGCCGAGGCCCGCGAGTTCGCCAACACCGCGTTCGACGGAACGACGCATCCCGCCTTCGCCCGGTTCGACGAACTGTCCGAGCCGCTGTGCGATCCGGCGCTCGATGTCGAGAGCCAGCTCGAGGCGATGATCGCCATCCTCGGTCGGCTGATGCGCCGCAACCGCGATGAAGCCAAGATCGTCCGGGTCAACGACGCGCTGGTCTCCGGCTCCTTCACCGCGGTTGGCGATATGGCCGATGCATGTGCGATGAGCATCCGCACGCTCGAGCGGGTGTGCCAGCGCTATTTCGGCTTCACCCCGAAGCTCCTGATGCGGCGCCAGCGCTTCATGCGCAGCCTGACCAGCTACATGCTGCATCAGGGCACCCGCTGGACAGAAGCGATGGACCGCGATTATCATGATCAGGCCCAATTCACCCGCGAATTCCATGAGTTCATGACGATGAATCCGAGCCAGTACGCCAGCCTCGACCACCCGATCATCGCGTCGTTCATGGAGGCCCGGGCGCGGGTCTGGGGCAGCGCGGCGCAGACACTCGACCGTCCATCGCGATGATCCCGGCGTCATGAATGCTGCAGTCGATGGTCCGGCAGTCACGATCCGTTTTGCGCTTCCCGAAGAACGGCTTCGCCCGTTCATAACGACCTATTACCGGACCGAAGTGCGCTGCTCACCCGGCGAGCCGTGGCTCGAGGATCGGCTTCATCCCGAATGGCCGAACTTGCGCTTTCTGCCGGCCGGTTCGACCGAGGGATCGATCGGTTCGGCGCTGTTGGAACCAATGCCTGCTTTCGCGGTCACCGGCCCGACCAGCCGCGCCTGTCGCTTTCGCGTCGCGTCGGGCGGAAGCTGGGGCATCGGCCTGATGCCGCTCGGCTGGGCCGCGTTCATGGGCGGCGAGGCGGGCGATTACGCCGACCGCGTGGTCGATGGCCTGTCCGACCCGGCGTTCGCGCGGTTCCACTCGCTCGCCCGGGCGCTTGCGACAGGGGCTGGCGGGTTCGCCGACGGCCTGAAGTCGATCGAGACGCATATGGCCGGGCTGGCCGACGCCGCGGCCACGGGCACGCTGCGGAACGCCGCCGCGATCACCGCGGTCAACGCCGCGCTGGTAGATCCGGAGACCGCCACGGTTGCCGATCTCGCGCAGCGGGTCGACATGAACGTCCGATCGCTCGAACGGTTGTGTCGCCGCGCTTTCGGCTTCACGCCCAAACTTCTGCTGCGGCGGCAGCGATTCCTGCGGAGCCTCGCGCAGTTCATGCTCGATCCCTCGCTCAAATGGCTGAGCACGCTGGATCACCGTTATCACGACCAGGCGCATTTCGTGCGGGACTTCAAGCGCTTCATGGGCATGGCGCCGACCACTTACGCCAAGCTCGACAAGCCTCTGCTGGTGGCGGCGGCGCGCGCGCGGATGGAGATCGCGGGCGAGGCGGTGCAAGGCCTGCACGAACCGAAGCCGGCAGACTGATTGGCCACGCGGTACGGGGAATCGCGGCAAACAGGCCAAACGCGCTTTGCAACTCGGGGCAATTGCCGCTAGCGGACCCGCTCAATCGACTGAGCACATCATGACTGATCTGACACCACAGAAAGAGGCGGCGCTCGCCGCTATCGAAGAAACCGATTCGCTCGACGCGCTCGATGCGGAGCGGGTGGCTGCGCTGGGCAAGAAGGGATGGGTAAGCCTTGCCCTGAAATCGCTCGGCGGGATGAGCCCCGACCAACGCCAGCAGGCGGCACCCGCGATCCAGGCCGTGCGCAGCGCCATCGCCGACGCGATCGAGAGCAAGAAGGCCACGCTCGAAGCCGCCGCGCTCGAAGCGCAGCTGGCTAACGAGACGATCGACCTGACGCTGCCCGCGCCGGTCATGCCCGTCGGCACGATCCACCCGGTCAGCCAGGTGATGGACGAGCTGGCGGAAATCTTTGCCGATCTCGGTTTCGCGGTCGCGACCGGGCCGGAGATCGAGGACGACTGGCACAACTTCACCGCGCTCAACATGGACGAGAGCCATCCGGCGCGGGCGATGCACGACACTTTCTACTTCCCGGACACCGCGCCCGATGGTGGCGACGCGGCCTCAAGTAGCGAAGCGGCAGGCCAGAAACGAATGCTGCTGCGCACGCACACGTCGCCGGTGCAGATCCGTACGATGAAGGAAATCGCTGCCGCCAATCCCGGCGGCGCGCCGGTGCGCATCATCGCGCCGGGCCGGGTCTACCGCTCCGATAGCGACGCGACGCACACGCCGATGTTCCACCAGGTCGAAGGTCTGGTGATCGACGAGGGCATCCATCTCGGCCACCTGAAATGGACGCTCGAGACCTTCCTCAAGGCGTTTTTCGAGCGCGAGGATATCGTGCTGCGGCTGCGCCCCTCCTACTTTCCGTTCACCGAACCGAGCGTCGAAGTCGATGTCGGCTATGCCAACGAGAACGGTCGCCGCGTGGTCGGCGGCCACGGCGATGACGAAGGTCACGACTGGATGGAGCTGCTCGGCAGCGGCATGGTCAATCGCCGCGTGCTCGAAATGGGCGGCTTCGATCCCGACCGGTGGCAGGGCTTTGCCTGGGGGCTGGGCGTCGATCGGCTCGCGATGCTGAAATACGGCATGGATGATTTGCGCGCCTTCTTCGACGGCGATCCGCGCTGGTTGGCGCATTACGGCTTCTCGCCGTTCGACCAGCCGACGCTCTCCGCTGGAGTGGGAGCACGCGCATGAAGTTCTCGCTCACCTGGCTGAAGGACCACCTCGAAACCGAGGCGTCGCTTCAGGAAATCGTAGATGCGCTCAATGCCATCGGCCTCGAAGTCGAAGGCGTCGAGGACCCGGCCGAGCGGCTCGCTGGCTTCCGCGTGGCCGAAGTGCTGACCGCCGAGAAACACCCCGATGCCGACAAGCTGCAGGTGCTCACCGTCGACACCGGCGAGGGCGATCCGCTGCAGGTCGTGTGCGGCGCGCCCAATGCCCGCGCCGGGATGAAGGGCGTGCTCGGCCTGCCGGGCGCGGTGGTGCCCGCCAACGGCATGGAGCTGCGCAAGAGCGCAATCCGCGGCGTCGAGTCGAACGGCATGATGTGCTCGGTGCGAGAGCTCGAGCTTGGCGACGAGCACGACGGCATCATCGAGCTGCCCGAGGATGCGCCGGTCGGCCACAGCTTTGCCGATTACCAGGGCTCTTCGCCGGTCATCGACGTGGCGATCACGCCCAACCGCCCGGACTGCATGGGTATCTACGGCATCGCCCGCGACCTCGCGGCGGCGGGGCTGGGGACATTGAAGCCGATAGCTTTCCCCGAGTTCACGGCTGAAGGCTCATGCCCTGTCGAAATCCGCACCGACGATCCGGCAGGCTGCCCGGCCTTCTATGGCCGCGTGATCACCGGCGTTAAGAATGGACCTTCACCCGACTGGCTGCAACAGCGGCTCAAGAGCGCGGGCCAGCGCCCGATCTCGTTGCTGGTCGATCTCACCAACTACCTGATGCTCGCCTATGGCCGCCCGGCGCACGCCTATGACCTCGCCAGGCTGCACGGTGCGGTGGTCGCGCGGCGCGCCAAGCCGGGCGAGCAGGTGCTGGCGCTCAACGAAAAGACCTACACGCTCGATGAGACCATGACGGTCATCGCCGACGAGAAGGAAGTTCACGATATCGCGGGGATCATGGGCGGCGAGAATTCGGGGGTGCAGGACGACACCACCGATGTGCTGCTCGAGATCGCCTATTTCGATCCGCCGACGATCGGGGTGACCGGGCGCAAGCTGGGCCTAGCGAGCGATGCGCGCACCCGGTTCGAGCGCGGGGTCGATCCCGAATTCCTTGCTGACGGGCTGGACCTGCTGACCGGGCTGATTGTCGAACTGGCGGGCGGCACGGCGAGCGAAGCCGTGCATGCGGGCGCACCGCCGAGCGAGGCCAAGGTGCTGCAATTCGATGCCGGCCAGACCACACGTCTGGGCGGCGTAGAGGTGCCGCCCGAGGAACAGCGTCGCATCCTCGAAAACCTCGATTTCGCGGTTTCGGACCCCGGATCAAGTCCGGGGCAGGCGTGGCAGGTCACCTGCCCGCCGCGCCGCCACGATATCGAAGGCACCGCCGATCTGGTCGAGGAGGTCGTGCGCATCCACGGCCTCGACACAGTCGAAAGCGTGGCATTGCCCCGGGCCGAAGGTGTCGCCCGCCCGACCGCCTCGCCCGAACAGGTTACGGAGCGCAAGCTACGCCGCGCGGCTGCGGCCAGCGGGCTCGACGAAGCGGTGACATGGTCGTTCCTGCCCGAGGCGGAAGCGGCGCATTTCACCGCGACAGACGATCTGTGGACGCTCGCCAATCCGATCAGCGAGGACATGAAGGTCATGCGCCCCTCGCTGCTGCCCGGCCTGTTGGTCGCTGCCAAGCGCAACGCCGATCGCGGTGCGGCGGGCACGCGGCTGTTCGAGCTGGGGCGGCGCTATTTCCGCGGGCAAGACGGGATGAGCGATGAGCGCGCGACACTCGGCATCGTGCTCGCGGGTGAGAAGACCGCACGCGGCTGGGCCAGCGGCAAGGCGACCCATTTCGACGCGTTCGACGCCAAGGCGCTGGCGCTGTCGCTGCTCGAAACGGCGGGTGCCCCGGCCGACAAGCTGATGGTGATGGGTGAGGCTGGCGAGCAATTCCATCCCGGCCAGTCGGCAACGCTCCGGCTCGGTCCGAAAAAGGTGCTGGCGCGCTTCGGCATGCTGCATCCGGCGACGCTGAAGGCGTTCGATCTCGATGGTCCGGTCGCAGCGGTCGAGCTGTTCCTCGACGCGATCCCCGCGAAGAAGGGAGCCGCCGGATTTGCGCGCGCCACCTTTGCGCCGCCCGCGCTGCAAGCCGTCACCCGCGACTTCGCGTTCGTGGTGCCTGCGGATCTTCCTGCAGGCGAGTTGCTGCGCGCGGTCAGGGGCGCGGACAAGTCCAACATCGTCGACGCCCGCATCTTCGACCAGTTCACCGGCGGCAGCCTGCCCGAAGGCACAAAGTCGCTCGCACTCGAAGTGACGCTGCAACCGCAGGACAAAAGCTACAAGGACGCCGATCTCAAGGCGATTTCGGACGCGGTTGTCGCGGCGGCGGCGAAGCAAGGAGCGGAGCTGCGCGGTTGATCCGCGCGCCGAATTCGTATGTCCAATCGCCGAACCTTCGCGATCATCTCGCACCCCGACGCGGGCAAGACCACGCTGACCGAGAAGCTGCTGCTTCAGGGCGGCGCGATCCATTTAGCGGGTGAGGTCAAGGCGCGCGGGCAGCAGCGGCGAGCGCGCTCGGACTGGATGAAGATCGAGCAGCAGCGCGGTATCTCGGTCACGTCGTCGGTGATGACGTTCGAGAAGGAATACGAAGGGGAGACGATCACCTTCAACCTGCTCGACACGCCCGGTCACGAGGACTTTTCCGAAGATACCTACCGCACGCTGACCGCCGTCGACAGCGCGATCATGGTGATCGATGCGGCCAAGGGGATCGAGCCGCAGACGCGCAAGCTGTTCGAAGTGTGCCGGTTGCGCTCGGTGCCGATCATCACCTTCGTCAACAAGGTCGATCGCGAGGGCCGTCCGGTGTTCGAGCTGCTCGACGAGATCGCCGACATGCTCGCGCTCGACGTCAGCCCGCAGATGTACCCGGTCGGAATGGGCGGGCAATTCCAGGGCGTGCTCGATTTCGCCACCGGCAAGGTCGCGGTGCCCGAAGGCGGAAGCAAGGAGTTCCTCGGCACGCGCAAGAGCGATTTCGAGCTGCCCGAAGAGGTTGCCGAGAATGTCGAACTCGCGCAGATCGGCTACCCGGAATTCGACCTCGAGGCCTATCGCAATGGCGATCTCACCCCGGTCTATTTCGGCTCGGCGCTAAAGAATTTCGGTGTCGAGGAACTGATCGATGCCATCGCCAGGCACGCCCCGCCGCCGCGCGCGCAGCCTGCGGGTGAAGAGCAGATCGAACCGACCCGCGACGAGGTGACCGGCTTCATCTTCAAGGTGCAGGCCAACATGGATCCGAACCACCGCGACCGGATCGCGTTCATGCGGCAGGTTTCGGGCACGTTCAAACGCGGGATGAAACTGACGCCGAGCGGTCTGGGCAAACCGATCGCGATCCATTCGCCGATCCTGTTCTTTGCGCAGGACCGCGAGATCGCCGACACCGCCGAGGCGGGCGACATCATCGGCATTCCCAACCACGGGACGCTGCGAGTGGGCGATACGCTTTCCGAAAAAGATCAGGTGCGGTTCACCGGCCTGCCGAACTTCGCGCCGGAAATCCTGCGCCGCGTGCAGCTCAAGGATCCGACCAAGACCAAGCAGCTGCGCAAGGCGCTCGACGACCTGTCCGAAGAGGGCGTGATCCAGGTGTTCTATCCGGAGATCGGCGCGAACCACATCGTCGGCGTGGTCGGCCAGCTCCAGCTCGACGTGCTGATCGCGCGGCTCGAGGCCGAATACAAGGTCGAAGCCGCGCTCGAAGCCTCGCCCTTCGCCACCGCGCGCTGGATCAAGGGCGAACAGAAAGCGCTCGACGAGTTCGAAAGCTTCAACCGCGCAAACCTCGCCAAGGATCGCGACGGCGATCTCGTGTTCATGGCCAAGAGCCCGTGGGACGTGAACTACCAGGTCGAAAAGAACCCGGAGCTGACCTTCTCAGCCACCAAGGAAAGGTGAGGTTGCGGGAGACGCAACTTCGCGGCATGGCGCGGACATGACCATCCCCGGCCCCAATTCCCAGACCTTCATCTCGCAGCGCCTGCGGCTCAACTATTTCGACTGGGGCAATGAGGGCAAGCCGCCGCTGGTGCTGGTCCATGGCGGGCGCGACCATGCGCGCAGCTGGGACTGGACCGCCGAGCAGCTGATGCAGGACTGGCACGTGGTCGCGATGGATCACCGCGGGCACGGCGACAGCGACTGGGTGTCGGACGGCAATTACAATTCGAACGACATGGTCTACGATCTCGCGCAGTTGATCCACCAGCTCGGGCGCGGGCCGGTGACGATCGTCTCGCACTCGATGGGCGGCAATGTCGCGCTGCGCTATGCCGGGATGTTCCCCGACATGGTGACCAAGCTGGTCGCGATCGAGGGGCTCGGCCCGTCGCCCGAATGGAAGGCCGAGGAGCGCAAGACGCCCTATCCCGAGCGGATGCGCGAATGGATCGAGAAGAAGCGCAAGGCCGCCGGTCGCACCCCGCGCAAATATGACACCATCGAAGCCGCTTTCGCGCGGATGATCGAGGAGAATTCCTACCTCACCGAGGATCAGGCCCGGCACCTGACGATCCACGGGGTCAACCGCAACGAGGACGGGACCTACAGCTGGAAGTTCGACCCGCACCTCAATGTCTGGGGCGTCGAGGATGTCGCCGACGAATTCATGGAAGCGACCTGGGGGGCGATCACCTGCCCGACCTTGCTGCTCTACGGCGCCGACAGCTGGGCCTCGAACCCGGAAAAGGACGGTCGGCTCGAACACTTCAACACTGCCAGCGTGATCGAGTTCGAAAAGGCCGGACACTGGCTGCACCACGACCAGTTCGATCGCTTCATCGGGGTGCTGCGGGACTTCCTGTGAGCGGTGCGCGGCCCCGACAGCGGCTGACCGGGAGCTGCCATTGCGGCGCCGTACAGTTCGCGATCACCACCGACTTCCCCGAACTCACCACCTGCGACTGCTCGATCTGTGCGCGCAAGAACGCGCTGATGGTGAAGGTGCACGAAAGCGATTTCGAGCTGCTCGCGGGCGACGATGCGCTCACCGAATACCGGTTCCACACCATGACGGCGCGGCACTTTTTCTGTTCGACTTGTGGTATCTACCCGTTTCACCGCAAGCGGGTGACGCCGGACTTCGTCGGGATCAACGTCTTCTGCCTCGATGATTTCGACCCGGCGGGTATCCCGGTGCGGGCGACGATTGGAAAGGGAATGGACTGATGGCCGACTTCTTCGATGCGCTGGACCCCAAGCACGTCGCGATGATCGAGAAGCAGCCGGTGTTCTTCGTCGCGACGGCTGCGAGCGAAGGGCGGATCAATCTCAGCCCCAAGGGCTACGACGCGTTCCGGGTGCTCTCGCCGACGCGGGTCGCCTATCTCGATCTTGGCGGGTCGGGCAACGAGACCCATGCGCACCTTGCCGCCGCCCAGACCGACAAAGGCCGGCTCACCCTGATGTTCTGCAACTTCGAGCGGCCCGCGCTGATCCTGCGCATCTACGGCACCGGCAAAGCAGTCCTGCCGCAGGACGAGGGTTGGGACGAGCTCGCCGCGCATTTCACGATGATGCCCGGCACGCGGCAGATCTTCGATATCGCAGTCGAGAGCGTCCAGACATCATGCGGGTGGGGCGTGCCGTTCATGAGCCTCGAAGGCGAGCGCGAAACGCTCAAGAAGGCGCACCGCCAGGCCGATCCGGCGGAGTGGGAAGCCAAGATGGCAACGCGCGTCACCAGCATCGACGGGCTGCCGACCCGCGCCACCGATCGCTTCATCGCTGGCGAGTAACGCACGGGGAGCAGGTTCCATCGAGCTCACGTTCGCGACCTACAACATTCACAAGGCGGTCGGGCTCGATCGGCGCCGCGATCCCGAGCGCATCATTGCGGTGCTGCGCGAGATCGATGCCGACATCATCGCCCTGCAGGAAGCCGACCTGCGGTTCGGCCAGCGGCCCAGCGTCATTCCGCGCGCGCTGCTCGACGACACCAGCTGGGTCGCGCTGCCGGTCGCCAAGCGCCGGCGCAGCATCGGCTGGCACGGCAATGCGCTGTTGCTGCGGCGCGATATCGATTTCACGCTGGCCGGGGCGCTGGACCTGCCGGTGCTCGAGCCACGCGGCGCGGTGTTCACGGAGCTGCGGCTGGGCGGTCGGCGGTTCCAGGTGGCCGGGGCGCATCTCGACATTTCCGGTTTCCGTCGCAGCGACCAGGTGCGCGCGATCGTCGCGGCGCTCGAACGCAACGGCACGACCTGCCCGCAAGTCGTGATGGGCGATTTCAATCATTGGGGCCGCGACGGCGGTGCGATGCGCGAATTCGGACAAAGCTGGTCGATCTGCGCGCCCGGCCCGTCGTTCCCTTCGCGCCGACCGATCGCCCGGCTCGATCGGATCATCGTCTCGAGCGAATGGAAAGTGATCGATGCCGCAGTGCATCACAGCCGGCAGGCGATGCAGGCATCGGACCATCTGCCGGTATGGGCACGGCTAGAATTGCCTAAAAAGTAACCAGCAGGTTAAAACTTAGGCACGTGCTTTTGTGCAGCTGCGAAGGAATCTGCCGATTCCGTCGCGTCACCCGACAGTTCCAGACATGGCACGGCTCTTGCTGCCTGTGGCCTGCCGGGAGGAACCCGGCGAGCCAAAGGGGGCACGGATGAAGTTCATCATCGCCATCATAAAACCATTCAAGCTCGATGAGGTCCGCGAAGCGCTGGGCGCCATCGGGGTCGCCGGGATGACCGTTTCCGAGGTCAAGGGTTTCGGTCGCCAGAAGGGCCAGACCGAGATTTATCGCGGAGCGGAATACTCGACCAACATGCTGCCGAAAGTGAAGCTCGAGATCGCCGCCAGCGACGATATCGCCGCGCAGGTGGTCGAAACGATCCAGCAGACCGCCAACACCGAAGCGATCGGCGACGGCAAGATCTTCGTGCTCGATCTCGCATCGGCAACCCGCATTCGCACCGGCGAATCGGGCGAAACCGCACTCTAACGGGGGACCATCAAGTGAAGCGTTCTATCCTGACTTATGCCGCCCTCGCCACCGGTGCGGGCCTTATGGCGACCCCGGCGCTCGCCGCAGCACCGGCGGCGGTACCCAATCCGGGCAACAACGCCTGGATGATGACCGCGACCGTGCTGGTCATGCTGATGATCCTGCCCGGCCTCGCGCTGTTCTATGGCGGTCTGACCCGGTCGAAGAACATGCTTTCGACCATGACCCAGATCGGCGCGACCGCGTGTCTTGCGATGCTCGTCTGGGTGATGTGGGGCTATTCGACCGCGTTCGGCCCGGAAGGCAATGCCTTCTTCAGCTGGGGCGTGCCGTTTCTCAAGGGCATCACCGCCGCCAGCACGGCTGCGACCTTCACCGACGAAGTGATCAGCGAATTCGTGTTCATCAGCTTCCAGATGACATTCGCCGCGATCACCGCCGCGCTGATCCTGGGCGCGACCGCCGAACGCATGAAGTTCGGTGCGGTGATGGCATTCGTCCCGATCTGGCTCACGATCGTGTATTTCCCGATCGCCCACATGGTGTGGGCCGGGGGCGGCCTGCTGTTCGAAGACGGCGCGCTCGACTTTGCCGGCGGCACCGTGGTTCACATCAATGCCGGCGTCTCGGGCCTCGTGCTCGCCTACCTGCTGGGGCAGCGTCGCGGCTATCCGGCCGAGCCGATGCCGCCGCACTCGATGACGCTGACGATGGTCGGCACCGGGCTGCTGTGGGTCGGCTGGTTCGGCTTCAACGCCGGTTCGGCACTCGAAGCGGACGCTTCGGCCGGCCTCGCCATGATCAACACCTTCGTCGCCACCGCGGCGGGCGCGCTGACCTGGATGGTGATCGAGCGGGCTGCGGGCCACAAGGGTTCGGCGCTGGGCTTCTGCTCGGGCGTCATCGCCGGTCTTGTCGCGGTGACCCCCGCAGCGGGCAACAGCGGGCCGTTCGGCGCGATCCTGCTCGGCATCGCCTCGTCCGCGATCTGCTACGTGTTCGTCGCCAAGGTGAAGCTGAAGCTCGGCTACGACGACTCGCTCGATGCCTTCGGTATCCACGGGATCGGCGGGATCGTCGGCGCGATCGGCACCGGCATCGTCTACCAGCCGTTCCTCGGCGGCCCCGGCGATGGGTCGACGGCGCTCGGCGCACAACTCTGGATCCAGACTTTCAGCGTGCTTGTCACGATCGCCTGGGCTGCCATCGGCACCTTCCTGGCGGCGTTCCTCGTCAAGCTCGTCATCGGCCTCAGGGTCGACGAAGAAGCCGAGGTCAACGGGCTCGACATCTCCGAACACGGAGAACGCGCCTACAACTGACACCCGGATTGGCGGGGGAGCCTCTCTCCTCTCCCTCTTCCCCCGCCTCCACTTGTTCCTCCTGCGAACAACCAGACTGACGAAGGCCGGAGCGGCGAGTTCGCTCCGGCCATTTTTTATCGGGGGGTTGGCGCGCAGGCCCTATTCGGCGGCTTTGACGAAGTCGGCGCAGCGTTCGCCGATCATGATGCTGGGCGCGTTGGTGTTGCCGCTGACGATCCTGGGCATGATGCTGGCATCGGCGATCCACAGCCCGTCCAACCCATTGAACCTGAGCGTCGGGTCGACCACCGCATCCGCGTCCGAACCCATCCGGCAGGTGCCGACCGGGTGATAGACGGTGTCGGCGCGCTCGCGGATCATATGGTCGAGCGCGGCATCGTCATCGAGATCGACCGGGTGCCGGTCGGTCGGGCCGTAGGCCTGCAGCGGCGGTGCATCCGCGATCCGGTGCGACAGCCGGACACCCGCGCGCAGCACCGCGATGTCGCGCTCGTCGTCGAGGAAATTGGGATCGATCAACGGCGCAGCCGCAGCATCGCTCGAGCCGAGCCGCACGGTCCCCCGGCTTTCCGGTCGCAGCACGCAGGCGTGGAGCGAAAAGCCGTAGCCCTTCACATTCTCGCGCCCGTGGTCCTCGAGCACCGCGGGCACGAAATGCCACTGCACGTCGGGCGTTTCGGCATCGGGCATGACTTTCCAGAAGCCGCCGGCCTCGGCGTAGCAGGTCGTCATCGCCCCGGTGCGCTTGCGGCGGTGTTCGAAGATCGCCCCCGCCATCTTGAGCGTGCCCTTGATCGTCCCGCCGATCGGCACGTCGGATTCGGTCTGCCAGCCGGAAACGTAATCGATATGGTCCTGCAGGTTCGATCCGACCGCAGGCTTGTCGAGCACCACGTCGATTCCGTGCGCCTTCAGGTGCTCCGCCGGGCCGATGCCCGACAGCATCAGGATCTGCGGCGAATTGAACGCGCCCGCCGACAGGATCACGCCGCACTTGGCATAGAGCATTTCGGAGCGTTTGCCCGTACGCACCATCACCCCTGTCACGCGGCCGCCCTCGACCACCAGCTTGTCGACCAGCGTGTTGGTGCGGATGGCGAAATTGCCCTGCTCGCGGATCGGCTCGACATAGCCACGCGCCGCCGACCAGCGTTCGCCGTCCCGCTGCGTGGTCTGGTACAGGCCGAAGCCTTCCTGCCGTTCCCCGTTGAAATCCTCGTTGGTGCGCAGTTGCAGTGCCGCGGCGGCTTCGACGAAGGCATGGCTGGTCGGGTTGGGGGAGAGCTGGTCCGAAACGAACAGCGGCCCGCCCTCGCCATGATACTCGTCCGCACCGCGCTCGTTCGCTTCGCTCTTGCGGAAATAGGGCAGCACGTCGTCATAGGCCCAGCCGGTGCAGCCCATCGCGGCCCAGTTGTCGTAGTCCCAGCGGTGCCCGCGAATGTAGACCATCGCGTTGATCGCCGAAGAGCCCCCAAGACCCTTGCCGCGCGGCTGGTAGCCGATCCGTCCGTTGAGACCCTTCTGGGGGACGGTATCGAACTTGTAGTTCGAGGAATTGCGGATGAAGGGCATGAAGCCCGGCGTCTTGATCAGGATATTGTCGTTGCGTCCGCCGGCTTCGACGAGGCAGACCCGGCGCGTGCCGTCCACTGCGAGCCGTCCGGCTACCGCGCTGCCACCGCTGCCGCCACCGATGACGATATAGTCGAAACTGTCCATTTTCTCTCCTCTTGGACGAAGAGACTAGGCAGCTTCCGCAGTGTCCGCAATCGGGTTTCGAGGCGCAACCGATTGAGCCTGCGCCTGGCGAGCGAGCCAGCGCGCGCGGATCGTGTCCGACGTGTCGCGGCTGCCATCGTGCGTCCAGCCGGGCTCGCGCAGAAGATAGGACAGCTTGTGCTTCCACGGCGCGCGCCAGATATCGGCGACCATTCCGATCCATTCGTGGAACACCGACCACAGCAGGTTGAAGCTGCCCAGCTGCTTGACGATCCCATAGCGGATTTGCTCTGCGTCGGTCTCGGGTTCGAAGGTGCCGAACAGCTTGTCCCAGACGATGAAGACCCCGGCGTAATTGCGGTCGAGATAGCGCGGGTTGGTCGCATGATGAACGCGGTGGTGGCTGGGGGTGTTCATTACCGCCTCGAACCAGCGCGGCATGCGGTCGATCGCCTCGGTGTGAATCCAGAACTGGTAGATGAGATTAAAGCCGCCGCAGATCGCGATCATCGCCGGATGGAAGCCGAGCAGCACCAGCGGGATCGCGAACAGGACGCCGAAGGTGAAAGCCCCGGTCCAGGTCTGCCGCAGCGCGGTCGACAGGTTGTAGTGCTGGCTCGAATGGTGGTTTACGTGCGCCGCCCACATCCAGCGGATGCGATGCCCGGCGCGGTGCACCCAGTAATATTTCAGGTCGTCGAGCACGAAGCACAGCGGCCACGCCCACCATACCGTCCACCATTCCGGGCCGAAGTCGAATATGCGATACTCGTAGGCCGCGATGAAGACTGCCAAGGCAAACCCGCCGAACAGCGCGCCCGCCACCGTCGAGCCCAGCCCGAAGGTGAGGCTCACCAGCGTGTCGCGCGGCTCGTAAGTCTCTGGCCGCTTGAGCCGCGCCCAGACCATCTCCGCCAGCACGGCCAGCACGAAGAACGGCACAGCGTATTCGGTCGGTGAGAAGTCAGGCATGGTGATGTGTATCTAGTGCATTGATCGCCGCTTCCCAAGCGGCAGCATCGTCGATCGTAAGGGAAACGCGGCCGAACCGCGCTTCGCCCGAGTCCACCTCGAGCGTATCGCCCGCAACCGAAGCGCTTGCGGTGGGCAACAGAATGCGTCCGGTGAATTGATTGCCGTGTCGCTTGATCAGCATGATGCGCCCGTTCGCATCGTCCAGCAGCGCAGCCGCGCCGTCCCGATCGAGCGCGATCCTGTGCGGCTGGTATCCGTCCCAAACCTCGCTAGCGGCTTCGCGGGCGTCTTCCTCGGTCGCAAGCACGGGCGTGCCGCCGAGCTGCAGCAACCGGGCAAGCCCAGCGAGTGCGAGGATCGCGATCAGCGAACCGGCGAACAGCAATATCTGCGGGTGAATGTCCATCGTTCGAGAATCCCTGAACAATGGATTGGCATGCGCGGCGGTTTGCGGCAAGCAGGCGGGCAAGGAGATGTCGATGAAGTTTTTCGCCCGGACCGCTTGTGCCGCCCTGCTGATCGGTGCCAGCCCGCTCGCCGCCGACGATCACGATCCTGCCGCGACGGTAGAGGCCGAGGCCGAACGCACCGCGCGGGTTGCGCAGCAACTGTGGGAATTTGCCGAGCTCGGCTATCTCGAGACGCAATCGTCCGGGCTGCTCCAGGCCGAACTTGCGAACGAGGGCTTCGCCATCACCGGCGGAATCGCCGAAATTCCCACGGCGTTCGTCGCCGAATGGGGCGAAGGCGGTCCGGTGATCGCCATCCTCGCCGAGATGGACGCTTTGCCCGGCATCAACCAGTCGGGTGCACCGACCCGCGATCCGGTCGCGGGCAAGGGCGCGGGCCATGCCTGCGGGCACAATCTGTTCGGCGCCGGTTCGCTAACGGCGGCCATCGCGGTCAAGCGCTGGCTCGAGGCGACCGGTACGCCAGGGCGCATCCGGCTTTACGGCACGCCTGCGGAAGAGGGTGGTTCGGGCAAGGTCTACATGACCCGCGCAGGGATGTTCGACGATGTCGATATCGCGATCCACTGGCACGCCGATGACGAGAACAGCGCGGCGGCCCGTACCAGCCTCGCCAATCGCTCGGCCAAGTTCCGCTTCACCGGGATATCCGCCCACGCGGCGGGTGCTCCGGAACGCGGTCGCTCCGCGCTCGACGGGGCCGAAGCGATGAACATGATGGCCAACATGATGCACGAACACATCCCGCAGGATGCGCGGATGCATTACGTCATTACCAGCGGCGGCAACGCGCCCAACGTCGTCCCCGACTTTGCCGAAAACTTCTATTACGTCCGCCACCCCGATCCCGAAGGCGTCGAGGAAATCTGGGAGCGGCTCGAAAACGCCGCCCGCGGCGCGGCGCTCGGCACCGGCACGAAGGTCGAGTGGGAAGTGATCCACGGCAACAACCCGCTGCTGGTCAACGAGACACTGGCACGGGTGATGCACGAGAAACTGAGCGCGGTCGGCGGGGTGACCTACACCGCAGAGGAACGCGCCTGGGCCGAGGAGATCCGGAAATCGCTGGGCGATGCGGCCAAGCCGCTCGAAAGCGCGGCCGAGATCGGCGCCTATGGCAAGAGCCTCGGCTACGGCTCCACCGATGTCGGCGACGTCTCGTGGGCGACCCCGACCGTGGGCGTGCGCACCGCGACCTGGGTTCCGGGGACGAGCGCGCACAGCTGGCAGGCAGTGGCGGCGAGCGGGCATTCGATCGGTCACAAGGGCGCGCAGGTGGCGGCCAAGGCGATGGCGCTGATGGCGGTGGAACTGTATCAGAATCCCGAACTGCGCGCTGCGGCAAGGGCCGAATTCGACGCGGCGCGGGGCGATGATTACCAATACAGGTCGCTGCTCGGCGATCGCGCGCCGCCGCTCGATTATCGCAAGTGAGGCATCCTAGCGCGCGGCGAGCATGTCCAGCATCGGGCGGATCGGGCTGATATCGTAGCCTGCGCCCGCAGCCGCGGCCGCGATCCTTTCGGGGGCCATGCCCTTCTTGGCCTGCGCGAGCGACCACAGGAAGGTAGAACGGGTGCCCGAGCGGCAATAGCCGAGCACGGTACCCTCCGCCGCGTCGAGTGCGGCGATCAGCTGGTCGATCTGCACTTCGCTGAATCCCGAATGCCCGATCGGAATGGCGACGTAGCCGATCCCCGCATCCTTCGCGGCCGCCTCGATTTCGTCGCCTTGCGGCGCAGAAGGTTCCTCGCCGTCGGGGCGATTGTTGACGATCAGCGTCACGCCCGCCGCCCTGGCCGCCGCGATATCGTCCAGCTCGAGCTGCGGACAGGCAAGGAACGCCGGCGAAACTGCGCGAAAATCGCTCACGCTGCCGCCTTCTTCTCGGCTTTCTTCATCGCCGAATTGCGCTTCGCCATGTTGAGCAGCTCGACCGCGATCGAGAACGCCATGGCGGCGTAGATATAGCCCTTGGGCACATGGAAGCCGAACCCGTCGGCGATCAGTACCAGCCCGATCATCACCAGAAATGCGAGCGCAAGCATCACCAGCGTCGGGTTCTTCTCGATGAAGTGCGCCAGCGGATCGGCGGCGATCAGCATGATGCCGACCGTGATCACGACCGCAGCAACCATGATCGGGATCTGGTCGGTCATGCCGACCGCAGTCAGGATCGAATCGATCGAGAACACCATATCGAGCGCGATGATCTGCGCGATGGCCGCTCCGAACGTGAGCTCGCCCACGCTCGGCTTGTCTTTCTTCATGATGTCCTTGGCTGGATCGGCCGGTTCCATCGCGTGGTGGATTTCCTTGGTCGCCTTCCACAGCAGGAACAACCCGCCTGCGAGCAGGATCAGGTCGCGCCCGGAAAACGCGGTTTCGAACGTCGGTTGACCATACGCGCCGGGCGATCCGGTGATGCCGAGATCGAACAGCGGGGTCTGCAGGGTCACGATCCAGCCGATCAGCATCAGCAGCCCGATTCGCATGCCGAGCGCCAGGAACAATCCGATCCGGCGGGCCTTCTGCTGCTGGTGTTCGGGTAGCTTGTTGGAAAGGATCGCGATGAAAATCAGGTTGTCCACCCCGAGGACGACCTCGAGCACGATCAGGGTGAGAAGCGCGGCCCAGGCGGCCGGATCGGAGAGCAGAGCGAGTATGTCCATGGCTACCGTCATGCCCAACCGGGTCCTGCCGTGCAAGCAGCGCGAATGTCCGAAAAGCTCATAATTTTCGCGGAATGCGGCCCGCAGCAGTTAAATCGTTCGCTTGGCGAGGCTTTCTGCGCTATGCCGTCGGCTTGATGGGTGGGTTCCGGCGACTCGGTTGGCCACCAGCGTCTGTCGCGGCACACTGTCCCCGCTACGGCGCTTTGGAGGGCGGGCAGTGTGATAAGGTACGTACTGAATTATGGGTTACGATAGAGGACGTCGGCGCAGCCGGGACAAGCGCGACGGATTCGGCGAAGACGGTTTTGATCCGTTTGGCGGCGGCATGGATGGATTTCCGCCCCCTTCTGACTACAACAATGATCGTGGTGGCGGTGACCGTTACGGCGGTGATCGCGGCGGCGACCGTGGTGGCGACCGCTTCGGCGGTGGCGGCGGTGGCCCGCGCGGCGGCGGGGGCGGTGGCCCACGCGGCGGCGGTGCAGGCGGTGGCGGGGGCGGTTTCAACCGCATGCCCGCTCAGGTGGTCGGCACCGGCAAGGGTGTGGTCAAGTTCTTCAATGGTCAGAAAGGCTTCGGGTTCATCCAGCAAGAGGGTGGCGGCGAAGACGTGTTCGTCCATATCAGCGCGGTCGAACGCGCCGGTCTGGAAGGACTCGCCGAAGGGCAGGAGCTCGAATTCAACCTCGTCGATCGCGGCGGGAAGATTTCCGCTCAGGATCTGCAGGTTGTCGGCGACGTGATCGCCGTGGAGCAGGCCGCCAGCGCCGCGCCCAAGCGCGAGCTGACCGGTGAAAAAGCCACCGGAACGGTCAAGTTCTTCAACTCGATGAAGGGCTTCGGCTTCCTCGTCCGCGATGACGGCCAGCCCGATGCGTTTGTCCACATCAGCGCGGTCGAACGCTCCGGCCTGACGGCAATCAACGAAGGCGAACGCTACGAGTTCGATCTCGAAGTCGATCGACGAGGCAAGTATTCGGCGGTCAATCTGGTGCCCGCACAGGGCTGACCGGATCGACCAGATGGCCGTTTGACCCTTACGGAGAGCGGCCCTAAACCTTATGCGAATGGCGGCTCTTCATGAGCCGCCATTTTGCTTTCCCAGATCAAGCCATTCGAGGTTCCGACATGTCGATTTCACCGCTCATGCCCGTCTATCCGCGCTGCGGCGTCCGGCCGGTTCGCGGCGAGAACTGCCACCTGATCGACGAGGACGGCACGCGCTATCTCGATTTTGCCAGCGGGATCGCGGTCAATCTGCTCGGGCATTCGCACAAGGGGCTGATCGAAGCGATCCAGAACCAGGCGGAAACGCTGATGCACGTGTCCAATCTCTACGGCAGTCCGCAGGGAGAGAAGCTGGCGCAGACACTGGTCGACAACACCTTCGCCGATACCGTGTTCTTCACCAATTCGGGAGCCGAGGCAGTGGAAGGCGCGATCAAGTGCGCGCGCGCCTATCACCAGAACGCCGGCGACGAGGGCGACAAGGATCGGTTCGAGCTGATCACCTTTGCCAACGCCTTTCACGGGCGCACGATGGCGACCATCAGCGCATCGAACCAGACCAAGATGCACCACGGGTTCTCGCCGCTGCTCGACGGGTTCAAGTATGCCGAGTTCGATGATCTGGACGCAGCCAAAGCGCTGATCGGTCCGCATACCGCGGGGTTTCTGGTCGAACCGATCCAGGGTGAGGGCGGCATCCGCCCGGCGTCGGAAGGCTTCATGAAAGGTTTGCGTGCGCTCGCCGACGAACACGACCTGATGCTGGTGCTCGACGAGGTGCAATGCGGCGTCGCCCGGACCGGTACGCTCTACGCCTACGAGCAATACGGGGTCGAACCCGACATTCTCGCAACCGCCAAGGGGATCGGTGGCGGCTTCCCCCTCGGTGCGCTGCTTGCGACGGAGAAAGCCGCGCGCGGAATGACATTCGGGACCCATGGATCGACCTATGGCGGCAATCCGCTGGCCATGGCCGCCGGGAGCGCGGTGATGGAAGCGGTGGCGAACGAGGAGTTTCTGGCCAGCGTGCGCGACAAGGGCGAGCGTATCCGTGCGCGGCTCGAACAGTTCATCGGCAACTATCCCGAACTGTTCGAATTGGTGCGTGGAAAGGGATTGATGCTGGGCATCAAGATGAAGGTCGAAAGCCGGCCGTTCTTCGTCCACCTCCGCGACAATCACAAGCTGCTCACGGTGGCGGCAGGCGACAACACCCTGCGACTCTTGCCTCCGCTGGTAATCGAGAACGCCGAGATCGATGAATTCTTCGAGAAGCTCTCGGCCGGCGCGGCGGACTTCAAAATTCCCGAACCGGCCTGATGGCGCTCCGCGATCGGCAGCGCCACTTCCTCGATCTCGGCGATGCCGGGGCCGATGCGATCGCGGCGATGATCGGCGATGCGATCGACCGCAAGGCTGCGCGGGCAGACTGGCCCAAGGGGCAGGCCGATAGCGACGCTCCGCTCGCCGGGCGGGTTCTGGCGCTCGTGTTCGAAAAGAACTCGACCCGGACCCGCGTGAGCTTCGACATCGCCATGCGTCAGCTGGGGGGACGGTGCTGATCCTCGAATCCGGATCCAGCCAGCTCGGGCGGGGCGAGACCATCGCCGACACGGCACGGGTGCTCAGCCGGATGGTCGATGCGATCATGCTCCGCACGGATGATCACGACAAGATCGAGGAAATGGCGCGGCACGCAAGCGTTCCCGTCATCAACGGGCTGACCGATCGTTCGCATCCGTGCCAGATCGTCGCCGACCTGCTGACCGTGATCGAGCACGGCAAGGCGCTGCCCGGGCTTGAGGTCGCCTGGTTCGGTGACGGCAACAACGTGCTTCACTCGATTCTCGAAGCCGCCGGGCTCTTCAAATTCAATGTCAGGGTCGCGACGCCCGCCGGTTATGGGCCCGAACCCGAGTTCGTCGAGCTGGCGCGCGCGGGCGGGTCCACCGTCACGCTAACGCAGGACGCCGGGGCGGCGGCCGACGGTGCGGACGTGCTGGTCACCGACACCTGGATCTCGATGGGCCAGACCGATGCGGTAGCGAAGCGCGCGGCGATGGAGCCGTACCAGGTGAGTTCGTCCCTGCTTTCACTCGCGAAACCCGATGCGCTGTTCCTTCACTGCCTGCCGGCGCATGTCGGAGAAGAGGTGAGCGAAGACGTGTTCGAAGGTCCGCAATCGGTGGTGTTCGACGAAGCCGAAAACCGCATTCACGCGCAGAAATCGGTGCTGTTGTGGAGCTTCGGCCTGCTGAATTGACCGGTCCGTCGCAAAACGGGCCTTATCGTTTGCACGCACTGCCACCATATTGCGACCCATGGAATTGACGTCGCAAAACCCCGATACCGCCGAAACCTTCGCCGACAAGCTGCTGGGCTTCACGCTGCCCGGGCGCAATGCGCGCGGGCGCGCGGTGCGGCTCGATCGCGTGCTCGACGAGGTGCTGTCGGCGCACGATTACCCCGCGCCGATCGCGCATCTGCTGGGAGAAGCGCTGGTGCTGGGCGCGCTTATGGGCGGCCTGTTGAAGGGCGAGCAGGGGCAGCTGACCATGCAGGCGCAAACCACATCGGGCGCGGTCAGCCTGCTGGTCTGCGATTACCGGGCAGGCGAGATGCGCGGCTACGCCGAGTTCGATCCCGACGAGCTGGAAGGGCTGGGCGCCAATCCGACGCTGGGCGCACTGTTTGGCGAAGGCTTTCTCGCGATCACTTTCGAAACCGGCGGCGGCAAGCGGTATCAGGGGATCGTCCCGCTCGAGGGGGATACGCTGGCGCAGGCGTGCGAAAGCTATTTCATGCAATCCGAACAGGTGCCGACCCTGATCCGCTTTGCCAGCCGCAAAGGCGGAGCGGGCGCGCTCGCCGGTGGCTTGCTGGTTCAACACCTCGCTGAAGGCGAAGAGGGACGCGAACGCCTGCATGTTCGCCAGGATCATCCGGATTGGGAGCATGTCGCCGCGCTCGCCGGCACTCTCGGTCATGACGAATTGCTCGATCCACGTCTGTCAATGGAGGCGATCGCCTGGCGATTGTTCCACGAAGAGGAGGAAATTCGCATCCAGCCTGGTGCGGAGCTATCCCGCGGATGCCGCTGCAGCCCGGCACACTACGATGCGATCATCGCACGGTTTCCGGCTGAAGAACGTGATGCGATGCGTGACGACAGCGGCCGCATCATCGTCGATTGCGCATTTTGCTCGAAGCAGTTCGAGCTGGGAATTTAACCATTCACCGCTATTCAGCAACGGCTCATCGGGATGACGCGATAAAGTGCAAGCAATTTTCCCGTGTTTTTGGCGAGGTTTAGGAATGCAGAGAGTTCTACATCGCAAGCTCAAACGTTGGGGCGCGGTTTCCGCGGCGGTTCTGCTTGCTTGCGGTGTTCCTGCGCTGGCCCAGTCGGGCAGCCTCGCAATGCTCGGCAATCTTGCCAAGGGCGAATGGACGATCAAGTATCGCGACGGTTCGCCCGACCGGCGCATCTGTGTGCGCAGCGGGCTGGAGTTTATCCAGCTTCGTCATTCTGAGCCGAATTGCAGCCGCTTCGTGGTCGAGGACGGCGCTTCGAAGGTGACGGTGCAATACACCTGCCAGGGCAACGGCTATGGGCGCACCAACATCCGCCGCGAAACCGGATCGCTGGTTCAGATCCAGAGCCAGGGTATCGCGTCGGGCCTGCCGTTCCAGCTCGATGCAGAAGCGCGCCGCACGGGCAGTTGCTGATCGACGCTTCCCTTCGCTGATTGCCAAACGCGGCAATCGACCCTAGCCAACAGCGATGATCGAGCGTTCCAAGACTGCCGTAGTGCTGCTGTCCGGCGGACTCGATTCGATGGTGACCGCCGCGCTGGCCAAGGAACGCGGGTTTGCGGTGCGGGCGCTCAGCGTAGATTACGGCCAGCGTCACCGCTGTGAGCTCGATTCGGCCAGGCGGATTGCACAGCGGCTCAACCTGGATGGCCATGTCGAGATCGCGCTCGACCTGTCGGCCTTTGGCGGTTCGGCGCTGACCTCCGACATCGACGTTCCCAAGGGCGGTGTGGGAGAGGATATTCCGGTCACCTATGTCCCGGCGCGCAATCTCGTATTCCTGGCGTTAACGACGGCATGCGCCGAAGCGGCCGGTTCCAGTGATGTCTTCATCGGCGTGAATGCGCTTGATTATTCCGGCTATCCCGATTGTCGTCCGGAGTTCATCGCCAGCTTCGCAGAAACCGCGAGGCTCGGGACCAAGGCGGGAGTGGAAGGCGTTCCTTTCGCTATTCACACGCCGCTTCAGCATATGACCAAGGCCGATATTGCCAGCGAGTGCGCGCGGCTGGGTCTTGATCCGGCGTGGAGCTGGTCCTGTTACGATCCGACCGATGACGGGCTCGCATGCGGGCTGTGCGATTCATGCCGCTTGCGAAAAAAGGGATTTGCCGAGGCGGGGATAACCGATAGCACCAGCTATGCCGACTGAGCGCAGCGCCTGCAGCGCCGCGACGACGACGGACCACCAGAAATTGGGGAGCGATACTTGAGCGATCACAACGAAGCGCTGGGAGAGCAGGCAGACCAGTCGGTTCCCGCCTACAGCTGGTATGCCCTCGGGGTCCTGGTCGTCATCTACGTCCTGAATTTCGTGGATCGCAACATCATCTCGATCCTGGCCGAATATATCAAGGCCGACCTGGGTCTGCGCGACGACCAGATCGGCTTCCTCTATGGCACCGCGTTCGGCGTGTTCTACGCGCTGTTCGGCATCCCGCTGGGGAAGCTGGCTGACAGTTGGCACCGGGTGCGATTGATGACCGTCGGGCTGGCGGTCTGGTCGGCGTTTACGGCGCTATCGGGCTTCGCCAAGAACTTCACGACCCTTAGCGTCGCGAGGATCGGCGTCGGCGTCGGGGAAGCGACGGCGAGTCCCAGCGCCTATTCGCTCATCTCCGACTGGTTTCCGAAAAAGATGCGCGCCACCGCGCTCGCGATCTACAGCTCCGGCCTCTATATAGGCGGCGGCGTTTCTCTGCTCATTGGCGGGGCCATCGTCGAACGCTGGAACGCGGCCTATCCCTCGGGCGCGCCGCTCGGGCTGGCGGGATGGCAGGCGGCCTTTATCATCGTTGGCCTTCCGGGACTGTTGCTCGCCTGCCTCGTGTTTACCCTGCGCGAGCCGCTGCGTGGCGAAAGCGAGGGGATTGTCACGCCACCGCCGAAGGACCCTTTCCGCGGATTCCTGCGCGAACTGGTTGCCGTGATCCCGCCGTTTACCCTGATCGGTGCGGCGCAGGCAGGGCCGCGCGGGATCGCGATCAATCTGGCGGGGGCCGCTGTTATCGGCGGCATCGCCTACGCGATGGCGATCGCGACCGACAATTACCAGCAATGGGGTGCGATCGGCATCGGCTATTATGCGATCTACTCGTGGGCCTCGACGCTGAAGGGGCGCGATGCACCGACTTTCAAGCTGATCTGGGGCACGCCCGCATTCCTGACGACGATCCTGGGATACGGGATGGTCGCGTTCATGTCCTACGCGGCATCGTTTTGGGCGGCGCCCTACGCGATCCGTATCCTCGAAGAGGCGCCATCGACCGCGGGGTGGTGGATTGGCGGACCCGGCGCGATGGGCGGGTTTCTCGGTGTCATTCTGGGAGGTCGAGCCGCCGACTGGCTGCGCGAACGCAACCCGGCAGGCCGGCTGCTTGTGGTGGCATTCGGTCTAGCTGCCGCTGCGCCGTTCCTGTTCCTGATGTTCACCACCGAGAGCACGACCGTGTTCTACTTTGCGGCGTTCATGCAATCGCTGTTCGGGAGCTCCGCGCTTGGCGGCGCGGCTGCAACCACGCAGGACCTCGTCCTGCCGCGTATGCGCGGCACGGCGACAGCCACCTTCTTCCTGGCGACGACGCTGGTTGGCCTGGCTTTGGGCCCATATATGGCGGGGCAGGTGTCGACCGTGACCGGCAGCCTATCGACCGGCGGCCTCAGTCTGCTGATCGCGGTCCCGATCGGGCTGGTACTGCTGTTCGTCGCCTACCGGACAGTACCGGCTGCGGAACGGACACTGGTCGACCGTGCACTGGCCGCAGGGGAAAGCCCCGCAACAGGCATGTAGAGCTGGAGTGAGTCAACGGCCCTGAGAGAAGCGGGGTATGGCTGTCCGCCGCGTACGCCATCGGCTTGTCGCACTGCAGGAAGGCTTTGGGCCGGGTGCGCCGGGTCCGCCCGCCTCCGACGCACGGATCGCTCCGGCTAGTGACGACGCGCGCCAGACTGCAACCGACCGGCTGACACGAGCGAATGACCTTGCGCGGGTCTGCTCGGCAATTCTCGAAAGCAGTCGCGACAGGCAGTCGCTGATCTGCACCGCCTCGGACCTGTCGGTCTCCCGGCCGCTCATCGGCAGACCTTTTGGCGCAGCCAAAGAAAAAGGGGCCGGATCGCTCCGGCCCCTCTTCATGTCGTGGCTGTGTAGCCGGTCTTACATGCCCGATCCCGGACCGTAAGTGACTTCCACGCGGCGGTTCTGCAGTTCGCGAACACCGTCGGCGGTGGCAACGCGCGGTTGCGATTCACCGAAGGCTTCGCTGCTGATCCGGCCACCCGGAACGCCGCGACCGGTGAGATATTCACGCACCGACGAGTTGCGACGCTCTGCCAGACCCATGTTGTAGGTCACGCTGCCCGAACGGTCGGTATGACCGGCGAGCATCACGCTGGCCGAGCCGCAGTTGGCGTATGCCGTGACTGCGTTGTCCAGGATCGTTGCCGCTTCTGCCGTGATGGCCGACTCGTCCCAATCGAAGAACACGATGTAAGGGCCGGTGTTGCACGGCGGCGGAGGAGGCGGAGCCGCTGGTGCCGGCGGAGGCGGCGGCGGGGGCGGCGGAGCCGGCGGAGGAGGCGGCGGCGGCGGAGGCGGCGGAGCCTCTCCACCGAAGTTGTAGATGATCGAACCCAGGATCGAGTGCGAGCTCACATCGGTTTCGAAGTCGAAGCCGCGAGTATCGATGATGCTCACGTTTTCGGCGTTGAAATACCGATACTTGATGCCGACGTCCCAGCTGTCGCTGAGCGGGGCGCGAATGCCTGCCAGCAGCTGCCAGGCGAGACCCGTGTCGGAATCGTCGAAGGCACCGGGGCCGCTGAGTGCAACCGTACCGTCGAGATCGACGCGCGCGACACCCACACCGCCACCGAAGAAGCCCTGGATGCCATCATCCGAGCCGAAATCGAACAGGCCGTTGAGCATGAAGCTCAGCGCGTTGTATTCACCTGCTGCCGGGAGAGTCTGGCCGAACACCGAAGTGCCAGCGCCGCCGGCGGGGTTGCCAGCCTGCAGACCAACCGTTCCAGCCTGGAGTTCATCCAGACCGGCAGCGCGATAGCTCGCTTCTGCTTCGAGACGGAAAGCACCGAAGTCGTGACCGACCGCAGCGCCGAAGTCGTAACCTTCGTCGTAACCGGCTTCGGCATCACCCGCGTTGCCGTTGACGTCGAAGACGATATCTTCGACCAGCATGGCCCCACCGTCACCCTGGATATACCACTGGCCTTCACGGGCCATGGCGGGTGCAGTGAGCGCTGTCGAAGCCATCGCCATACCTATGACGAATTTGCGCATTCTTATATTCCCCTTATTGCGAACTTTGAGGCACAGTGGGTCTCTATCTTCTCCCCCTGATAGTGGCAAGCGATCAATCGCCCAAACCTGTTGCAAGAATGTCTCTATTTGCACGGGTTATTGAGATTTTTCGAACTAACCCGCGCCTATTGCGCCGGTGCTGCACCGCATCGGACGAGCGGATCACGCGGGCGGGACGATACCCGCCGCCCGGAGCGTTTCGGCAATTTCCGCAATTGCAGTTCGCGCCTCGACGTCGATCACGCCGCCTCCTTGCGGCGGTGCGGCCGCACTCGCTGCATGCCAGCCGTCGCGAAAGAGGATGAATTGTCCTGCCTGCCGGTCGTAGACGCGCATGCCGTGCCGCGGGAGGACATATCGCCACGCTCCCGCCAGCCAGATCGCCAGCTGATCGTCGCGACCCGACCAGAAGCCCGACGCGCCGGACGCGATCCGGAACACATCGCCGTCAGCCGGGTCCGCTGGTGGCGCCGCCAGCGATGCCGAAACGCTCGGCTGAAGCAGGGAGTCGATCAACGCAAGCGCCTGATTGACGAAGAATTCCTTTTGCGATTGGCCGGGAAGCGTGCGAATGCTGGGGCCCTCGCAGGCTCTCAGGCTCAGCCGCGGAAAACAGCTGTGCCTGCGCCCCGTTGGGCCAGCGCAGCCGCTTCAAGGACGGCTCGAACACCGGTTCGCGGCCCGGCGGGGAGCTGGCGATGATGCCGCTCTCGCCCTCGACCATCACCGCGCGTGCCTCGGCGAGCGAGGAGGAGACGAGCGCGATCCGCGCCTCGCATTGCGCTTCGGCGATCATCCGCACCCACTCGGCACCCGCGCGGGTCTTGCCGAAGCCGCGCCCGGCCATGATCAGCCAGATGCGCCAGTCTCCCGGCGGCGCAAGCTGCGCTTCGCGGGCGTGCATCTCCCAGTGGAAGTCGAACTCGTTGCGCTCGGCCTGGTCCATCACCCTGGACAGCCGCCCGCGCGCCGATTCCGGGACTTCCTCCAGCCACTCGGTAAACCGCGTCACTTGCGCGCGGCCTCGCGGCGTTTCTCGTCCTGGACCTGCTTGCGGATCGCCTCGACCTTGCGATCGATCGAGGCGCGGACCTCGGCGGCGCTGACATTGCGCTGTTCGGCCTGCGCCCGCGCGGCGTTGTCGCGGTGGGCGCCCAGCAGGCGGATGGCGTTGGCGAAATCGTACTTGTCCTTGGTATCGGTCTGGAAGTCGCCTTCGCGCAGGCGCCGGAGAACTTCCATCTCGAGGTGCAGATAGCCTTCGAACAAAGCGAACAGCCATTTGCGCGCGAACTCGGAATCCTGTCGGCGAACCATGTAGGCGCGGCTGGGATTGACGCCGGCGACCTTGGCCGACTCGGTGACATTCGAGCTTTCGGCGAGATGATCGAGAAAGTGCTTCTGCCAGTGGCGGGTGAGCGTCTCCTTTTCGCCCTCTCTCACATGCGCCGGAATCTTGACCTGTCGCTTGCCATTTCTGGCCATGTGCGGTTCTCCAAACGCCAGCGAGGAAAGCGGCGCTTCCGGTGGGAAGGCCGCTGGATGGGTTGCCCCTCGGGGCGAATCACAGTTTTGCGATGTTGCCCTCTGATAACCAAGGAGCGTGACGATGTCAAGAAAAATAACCAAATAGGTTATCAATTGCCGGTTGCGTGGGGGAAATGGCTGCCCTAACGCGCCGCAAACCTTTGCTGGGGCAATCTCGATGCGGTGGCTGCGCAATCTCTACGACTGGACGATGGACAAGGCCGCGCATCCGCATGCGGTGTGGTGGCTCGCGTTCTTCAGCTTCATCGAATCGAGCTTCTTCCCAATCCCGCCGCATCCGCTGCTGGGCCTGATGTGCCTGGCGGAGCCGCGCAAGGCGATCCGCTTCGCGCTTGTCGCGACCGTTTTTTCGGTGTTCGGCGGGCTGCTCGGTTACGCGATCGGCTACTTGCTCTACGAATCGATCGGGGTCTGGCTGCTCGGGATTCTGGGACTCGCCGAAAGCTTCCCGGTCGCCGCCTGCTACATCCGTGAGCAGGGTGCGCTGGCGGTGTTCTTTGCTGCTGGCACGCCGGTGCCGTTCAAGCTGATGACGATCACCGCCGGATTCATCGAGATGAACCTGCTGGAATTCACCCTCGCAGCCATCGCCGGTCGGGCCCTGATCTTCATGGTCGTCGGCATCCTGTTCCAGATCTTCGGCGCGCCGATCAAGGCGATCATCGACAAGTATCTCGGCTGGGTGACGACGCTGTTCGTCGTGCTGGTGGTGGGAGGATTCGTCGCAATCACCCAGCTCGCAAACGGCGAAGATAACGGCGGGGAAACCCATGTCTGCGACACCGCGACCGAGGTGCAGGGCGACGCACTGTGAGCAACGATGCGGTGCCGGCCGTGTCGCGACAGCTTGGAGCCGAACCGCTCGGCAGCTTTTTCCTGTTCGCAGCCGTGATCGGGTCCGGGATCATGGGCGAGAGCCTGGCGGGCGGAAATATTGCCATAGCGCTGCTGGCCAATACGCTGGCGACCGGCGCGATCCTGTTCGTGCTGATCGCGATGCTGGGGCCGATTTCCGGCGCGCATTTCAACCCCGCGGTGACCTTTGCGTTCTGGCTCCGCCGCGAGATCGGCGCGGCCACAGTCGGGCCCTACGTGTGCGCCCAGTTGGTCGGCGGAGCGCTGGGCGCATTTGCGGCGCATCTGATGTTCGACCTGCCGATCCTGCAATTTTCGACCAAGGCGCGCGCCGGGATCGGGCAATGGAGCGGCGAACTGGTCGCGACGTTCGGGCTGGTGCTGACGATCCTGTTGCTGGTGCGCCTCCGTCCAGGCGCAATCCCCGCTGCCGTCGGGCTGTATATCAGCAGCGCCTACTGGTTCACCTCATCGACCAGCTTCGCCAATCCCGCGATCACCGTGGTGCGCAGCCTGAGTGATACATTTGCCGGGATAGCGCCTGTCGATGTGCCGTTGTTCGTGGCGATGCAGTTCGTCGGCGCAGCGCTGGCTGTCGGCTGTTCCGCGTGGCTCACGCCCCGCGAAGTTTAGCCGATCCACTCCATCGGCACGATCGCCGACCCGATCAAAGCACCCGCCAGCAGCTCCGCGACGATCGCGGTCGGCTTCAGCGTCAGGTCGCGGCCTCGCGGTTCCACGGCATCAGCATCAGGAGGTTTGCCATGCCGCACCAGCCGGTCGCACCGGCAAACAACAGCCCGGCTCCCACGAACGCCGAAAGGCCGTACCAGAGCGGCGTGGTCAGCGACCCGAGCAGCACGCCGACCAGGATGAGAATTCCGGCCGTTATCTGGACCTGCCGCATGATCTCGAGCGGTTGCGACGGATCTTCATGCACCGGCAGCCCCGCGCCCTGCCAAGCATCGAGCCCGCCGTCGACGATGTAGGCCTCGCCGCTGCAGCACCCTTCGAGCCGGGGCGCGTTGGTCCGGGTGCGCATGCCGGACTTGCACATGAACACGACAGGTCGAGCGTCCTCGAATTGGTCAAGCGCTTCGAGCGGCTGGTTTTCCGCCCCCTTGGCCTTCGCTCGGCGAAACTCGTCGGGGGAACGGATATCGACCAGCCGCGCACCCTGGGCGGTCAGCGCGATGGCATCGGCGGGGGAAATGGTCCGGATTGGCATGGGAGTGCCTCCTTCAGGAGCAATAGAGTTGGTAGAGTGTCGCCAGCAGGGTCTCGCAGCGCGGATCGGCAATGCGATAGAACACCACCTGCGCGTCCTTGCGGGACGCCACGAGAGCCTCGGCGCGCAGCTTGGCAAGGTGCTGCGAGAGCGCCGACTGCGAGAGCCCGACATCGGTCGCAAGCGCTCCGACGCTGACCTCGCCATGTTCCGCGAGCTTGCACATGATCATCAACCGACGCTGGTTGCCCAGCGCCTTGAGCAAAGCGGCAACCTCGTCGGCCCGCGCCGCAAACTCGACCGGATCGAGGGGAGGATGGATATTCCGTTTCATAAGCGCTTGCTAAATAAGCATCGCCTAATATATGTCAAGCGCTACGCATTGATTCAGGGAGGACGCCGTGAACGAGCCGGCCATCCGCGCATTTTTCAACGAGCCGACCAATACCGTGAGCTATCTGGTCTGGGACAGGGCGACCGGCACCGGAGCTGTCATCGATCCGGTGCTGGACTTCGACCTGCCATCCGGAGCGGCCGACACGCGCTCTGCCGAAGCGATCCTTGCGGCCGCGGCCGGAGAGGGCGTGACCGTCGCATGGGTGCTGGAGACTCATGCCCATGCGGATCACCTTTCCGCCGCGCCGATGATCAAGGCCCGCACGGGCGCGACGATCGGGATTGGCGAGCACATTCGCGAGGTGCAGAAGATCTTTCGGCCGATCTTTGCCGACGAGACGCTGAGGACCGACGGCTCGGATTTCGATCGTCTGTTCGCGGATGGCGACCGGTTTGCCCTTGGCGAGCTGGACGTCGAAGTCCTCCACGTTCCAGGCCACACTCCTGCCGATATCGCCTACCGGATCGGCGATCACGTGTGGGTTGGCGACACGCTGTTCATGCCCGACTACGGAACCGCGCGGGCGGATTTCCCCGGCGGCGATGCCCGCCAGCTCTATCGCTCGATCCGCCGAATTCTGTCGCTTTCCGAAGCGACCCGACTCCACCTGTGCCACGATTACAAGGCGCCGGGCCGTGAGGAATACCAGTGGGAAACCACGGTCGGCGAACAGCGCCGGGAAAACGTGCACATCCATGACGGTGTCACCGAAGAGGAGTTTGTGGCGATGCGCGAGGCGCGGGATGCAAACCTCGCGGTGCCGCGCCTGCTGCTGCCGTCGATCCAGGTCAATATTCGCGCCGGGCGCTTCCCTGCGGCGGAAGCCAACGGGGTCCATTATCTCAAGATCCCGATCAAGTTTGGCCAAGAGGCCGCCGGGTAACGTCCCGATTGCGCTAGCCGAGTGCGGCGACCTCGAGTTCGGTCCGGTCGATGACGTCGATGCGACCATAGCCGCGGCGGATCGCCCCTGCCGCCTCGTACTCGCGCAAGGCGGAGTTGACCGTCATGCGGCTGAGGCCGAGCAATTCGCCTAGCTCCTGCTGCGACAGCTCGATCGAAGCGGGCAGTTGCAGGCGGCTCGCGAGCGTCGCCAGCAGCCCCGCAACCCGAGCCTTGGCCGACCCGCTGCGAATACCTGCGGTCACGTCGAGGATTTCCTGCAATTGCGACGACAGCGCGCCCAGCAGCGGTCGCATGGCGGTGGGATGATCGCTCAGCAGCTTTTCGAAAGCCTCTTTCCGAACGTGCCGCAGCGAGCAGACCGACCGGGCGACAGCGTCGACCACCCGCGGCCGTCCGGCGAACATCGCGAGTTCACCCCAGGAATCGCCGGGGCCCAGCACCGCTACTGCGCGAAAGTCCCCGTCGGCGAGATACTGGCCGACCGCCACCGATCCCTGAATGATCAGCCAGAAGCCATCGGCGCGCTCGCCGCGTTGCTGGATGATCTGCCCGGCGGAGTAGGAGCGCGGCGACGCTTCGGCTTCGAGTGCGCGCTGCAAATCGCCTGGCAGCGCCGAGAACAGCATCGGCGCCGTAAGCGACCGCGCATCCAAATGTAAGATATCTGACATTCTTGACCGGAATTATCGCATATCTCGATTCGGGTCAAAGGAGAGACCGATGCCCAGCTATTCGATCGCAATCCTCGCCATCTATGCCGGTTTCGGCCTGCTCGAACTGTGGCGCTCCAACCTGCTGGCCAAGCCCGAACAGACCCGCGACGACGGAATCGTCGAAGCGGTCAGCATGGCGATGCTGCTGGTGGTGACGCAGCCGATGATCCTGTTCGGATCGGCGACGCTGATGGGCTTCGTCGCACCGCAATGGGCGGGGGCACTGGCCGACATCAACGTGTTTGCCGCGATTGCGCTGTTCCTCGTGCTCGACGACATGACCCAATATTGGTGGCACCGCGCGAGCCACAGCTTCGCGTGGCTCTACAACCTGCACCGCGCGCACCACAACGCGCGCTACATGTCGATGCGGCTCGTCTACCGCAACAACCTGTTCTACTACGCAATGATGCCGGGCCTGTGGCTGTCGGGCGTGCTGATCTACCTCGGGCTCGGCTGGGTCTATGCCGGGTACCTGATCGTCAAGATGACGGTGATCATCGGGGCGCACAGCGACGTCGCCTGGGACAAGCCGCTTTATCGCATCAAATGGCTCTCACCGGTGATGTGGCTGGTCGAGCGCACGATCTCGACGCCCGCCACGCACCACGCGCATCACGGCCGCCACGCCGACGATCCGGCGGTTCATTACAAGGGCAATTACGGGAACCTGCTGTTCTTCTGGGACGTGCTGTTCGGCACCGCGAAGATCACGCGGACTTATCCGCACAGCTACGGGGTAGAGAACCTGCCCGAAGCGACGCTGGGCCAGCAGCTGATGTGGCCGGTGTTTGCGGAAACCAAAAACAACGAGGTTGGGGAGAGGGTAGCCGAACCGGCTGCCTGAAAGGGATGGCGATCGGGACTGGAGAGGGTCCCGGTCGCCAGACCTTTTCTCAGATGATCCCCACGGTCTTCCCGGCGCGCTCGAACATCGCGAGGATCGTTTGCACTTCCTCGGCGGTATGTTCGGCGCACAGCGAGCAGCGCAGCAGCGTCATGCCCGCCGGGGTCGCCGGAGGCCGCGCGAGGTTGACGTAAAGGCCTTCGCGCAACAGCGCTTCCCACATCATCGCGCCTTGCTGGAGATCGGGCATGATCACCGCAACGATCGCGCTTTGCGGTTCGCTGGTGCCAAGCTCGAAGCCGAGATCGGCCAGCCCTTTGTGAAGCGTCTTCGAGTTCTCCCACAGATGCGCGCGCTTGTTCGCGCCGTGCATCAGCTTGCGGATCGAGGTCGCCGCAGTGGCGACCACGCTCGGCGGCAGGCTGGCGGTGAAGACGTAGGGGCGGCACACCAGCCGCAGGATGTCGAACTTCGGGTGGTTCGAAACGCAGAACCCTCCGACCGTGCCGACGCTCTTCGAAAAGGTGCCGATGATGAAATCGACATCGTCGATCACGCCCTGCTCTTCGCACACGCCGCGCCCGTTTGCGCCGATAAAGCCCATCGAATGCGCTTCGTCGACCAGCACCATCGCGCCATGTTTCTTGGCGATCGCCACCATTTCCTTGAGCGGCGCGACGTCGCCGAGCATCGAATAGACACCTTCGAGCACCACGAGGATACCGGCGCCTTCGGGAATGCGCTTGAGGCGCTTTTCCATCGCTTCGATATCGTTGTGCTTGAACGGCACGACCTCGGCCTTGCCCATCGCGCAGCCATCGTAGATCGAGGCATGGCTATCGATGTCGAGGACGATGTAATCGCCCTTGCCGGCGATGGTCGAGATGATGCCGAGGTTGGCCTGGTAGCCAGTGGAAAAGACCATCGCGTGGTCCATTCCATAAAACTCGCGCAGCGCGTCCTCGCATTCCTTGTGGCCCTGATACGTGCCGTTGAGAACGCGGCTGCCGGTGGTGCCCGATCCGTAATCGGCCAGCGCCTGTTTGCCGGCATCGAGCACGTCGGGATCGAAGGTCATCCCCATGTAATTGTAGGTGCCGAGCAGGATCGTGTCGCGCCCGTTGCAGATCGCGCGGGTGGGCGACAGCACCTTCTCCATCACCAGGTTGTACGGATCCTCGACCCCGGTCGCGAGCAGCGTCTCGCGGGTCTGGATCAGGCCGTCGAACTTGGAAAACAGGTCGCCCTGCGGAGCCTCGGTGGCGGCACCGGCTTCGGTCATCGTATCGGTCATGAAAGGCTCTGTATCAGCTATCTTGCAGCTTGTGGACTGCCGCGACCAGCTGGCCATAGGTTTCGATCTCGGCCTGCTGGTTCATGCTGATGATCACGTCGAATTCGTCCTCGATCTCCGCGACGAAATCCATGACGGTGAGACTGTCGAATTCGAGATCGTTCTGGAACGTGGTATCGTCGGTGATGTCCACGCCCTTCTTGTTGAAGGGTGCGATCAGGTCGCGAATGCGCTTGTCGACTTCGGCGCTGTCCATCGGCGTCTGGCTTTCTGTTGGTATCGGATCGTCGCTATGCGGCGTGTTTGTGGCTGAAAAGCGGCTCGAAGGTCCGCTTGTCAAGCCTGCGCATAGATGGCGAGCGTCGGGCGCAGATCAAGCGCGCTTCAGGCATCGACCCCGATCAGTTCCCTCACAGCGGTCATGAACGGCGTGATCGACACCGGTTTCGCCAGGTAGCCCGAGGCACCGGCAGAGCGGATGCGCTCCTCGTCGCCCTTGGCGGCAAACGCGGTGACGGCGAGCACCGGGATCTGTCGCAGAAGCATGTCCTGCTTGGCCGCCTCGATCAGATCGACGCCCGACATGCCGCCGAGCTGGATATCCATGATGATGAGATCGGGCGAGATTTTCCGTGCCGTGTCGAGCACCATGCCGCCATCGGCGACCGGCTCGACCTCGAAACCATTGGCCGTGAGCACATCGCAGAACAATTTTCGATTGAGGTCGTTATCCTCGACAACCATTATTCGCTTTGCCACACCGCGCCCCGTATCTGCCCCGATTTCTGGATATCCGCACCAGGAGCCAGCGACAATGCCCAATTCGACCGAGCCGGATTCGCGCGACGCCGCGTTGTCGCCGCACACCCTCGCCCTGGCGGCGCTCGGCTGGGTGCTGGAAGATGGCGATCGCGCCGCGCGCTACCTTGAATTGACCGGACTCGATCCCGATACTCTGCGGGCAGGGTTGGGCGATCCGGCGGTGCTGGCCTCGACGCTCGATTTCCTCGCCAACCATGAACCCGACCTTGTTCGCGCGGCCGAGGCGCTGGCCGTTACGCCCGAGGAACTGATCGCCGCGCGCCAGGAGTTGACCCGATGAACCGCCCGCTAGTCATCAGCGATTGCGACGAAGTGATCCTGCACATGGTCGCGCATTTCAAGGACTGGCTGGAAGAAAGCCAGGGGGTCGATTTCAACCTCGACAACGGCAATTTCGCCAAGGCGCTGACATGGCGCGAGACCGGGCAATTCCTGCAGGCCGACGAGGTCTGGCGAATGCTGGGCGGGTTCTTCGACACCGAGATGGACCGCCAGCTGCCGATCGCCGGCGCGGTAGAATCGATCAACGCGCTGGCCGAACATGCCGATGTCGTGATCCTCACCAACCTGGTCGACAAGCGCCGCGAGCGCCGCGCCGAACAGCTCGCCGCGTTCGGGATTCACGCAGAGGTCTACACCAATCAGGGGCCGAAGGGTCCGGCGCTGCAGCGGATCATCGCCGAACACGCGCCGAGCCGTGCGCTGTTCATCGACGATCTCGCGCAGCATCACGCCTCGGTCGCCGAAACCGCGCCCGAGGTGGTGCGGCTGCACATGTGCGGCGAGCCGATGATCGCGGGCGCGATCGATTGTGCGCACAAGGCGGGCCACGCCGATGCGCGGATCGACCGCTGGTCCGAAGCGTTGCCATGGGTGATCGAACGTCTGGAACAGGAGCGGGTATGAGCATCGAAGCGCGATTGCAGGAACTGGGGATCACTCTGCCCGAAGCGGCGGCGCCGGTGGCGAGTTACGTCCCGGTGGTGGCGCATGGCGGCATGGCGCATGTTTCGGGCCAGTTGCCGTTCGTAGGCGGCAAGCTCGTAAGCGGGCGGCTGGGCGAAGACGTGAGCCTGGAGGACGGAATGGCCGCAGCGCGCGCGTGCGGGCTGATGATCCTTGCACAGCTCAAGGCGGCGGGCCTGCTCGAACGGGTCGAGCGCGTGGTCAAGCTTGGCGCATTCGTGAATTCGACCGGCGATTTCACCGACCAGCCCAAGGTTGCCAACGGTGCGTCGGACCTGATGGCCGAGGTGTTCGGCGACAGGGGCCGCCACGCCCGCGCGGCGGTCGGCGTGCCGGTGTTGCCACTGGGGGCGGCGGTCGAGGTCGATGCCGTGATCGCGATCGCGGAGGGGTGAGGAAACGCCCGGCCCCCGACTGGTTGACCGAATGGGAATACGCCCATCGCGGCCTGCATTCGGACAGCGTCCCGGAAAACTCGCTGGAAGGCGCGCGGCTGGCGATCGCGGCGGGAATGGGTGTCGAATGCGATATCCAGCGCAGCCGCGATGATCACCCGATGGTGTTTCACGACTGGGAACTGCGGAGGCTAACAGGCGCTGAGGGCCTGACCGAAGGTTCGACGGCGGCCGAGCTCAGGCAGGTCCGCTATCTCGGGAGCGCTGAAAGCCCCGCCACGCTTGCCGATCTGCTCCAGCTGGTGGAGGGGAAGGTCCCGATCCTGATCGAGATCAAGTCGAAGCGTGGGTACGATGTCGAACGGAGCTGCCTGCGAGTCCGCGACGCCTTGGCGCGATACTCGGGCATGCACGCCGTCATGAGCTTCGATCCGCGCGTGGCGCGCTGGTTTCGCCGCCATTCGCCCTCGACCCCGTGCGGCCTTGTGATGCGCGAGGACGAACACGGCTACACGCAAAAGGCCTGGCAACGCAGGCTTGCGCTGCGGATCGCGAAGCCAGATTTCCTCGCCTACCATATCCTCGCCCTGCCCAGTCGCTGGGTCGCGCGGCTGCGCGCAAACGGGCTTCCGATCCTGACCTGGACGGTCAGCACGCCCGACTTGCGGGCACGGGCACAAGAGCACGCCGACGGCTTGATCAGCGAACGCGAGGGTTTGGCGTGAGCGACGGACGCGACGATCTGACCGTCAAACTTGCCCCCTCGGTCGGCCAGTTCGACCGCGATCAATGGAACGCGCTCGGCGGCGATCGCAATCCGTTCGTGAGTCACGAATTCCTCAGCGCGCTCGAAGATTCGGGCAGCGTCGGCCCGGGCACCGGTTGGGACCCGGTCCCGGTCGTCATCACCGGTGCCGACGATACGCTGCTCGCCGCCTTGCCCAGCTACGCCAAAGGGCACAGCCAGGGCGAATACGTGTTCGACCACAACTGGGCCGACGCATTTCAGCGGGCTGGCGGCCGCTACTATCCCAAGCTGCAGATTGCCGCGCCGTTTACGCCTGCGACCGGGCCGCGCCTGCTTCTGTCCGATCCCTCGCTTGCGCTGCATCTGCTGAAGGGTGCCGAACTGGTGTGTCAGCAGAACGGCCTGTCGTCCGCCCATGCGACCTTCATCGAGCGTGCGCAGGTGCCGCTGTTCGAGCAGGGCGATTGGCTGGTCCGCAACGACATCCAGTTTCACTGGCTCAACCGCGACTACGGATCGTTCGACGATTTCCTCGGCGAACTGGCTTCGCGCAAACGCAAATCCTTGCGGAAGGAGCGCGCGGCGGCGCAGCGCGGGCTCCGCATCGCACGCCTCGGCGGCGATGACATCAGGCCCGAACATTGGGATGCGTTCTGGATCTTCTACCAGGACACCGGAGCGCGCAAATGGGGCACGCCTTACCTGACGCGCGAGGCCTTCACCCTGTTCGGCGAACGGATGGGCGAGCGGCTGGTGCTGATCCTGGCCTATCAGGACGATCAGCCGATCGCAGGCGCGCTCAACTTCGTCGGGGCCGAAGCGATATACGGTCGTTACTGGGGATGCACCCGCGACGTGCGGTTCCTGCATTTCGAGCTGTGCTATTATCAGGCGATCGACATCGCCATCGAGCTGGGTCTGCCGCGTGTCGAGGCCGGGGCGCAAGGCGGGCACAAGCTGGCGCGCGGATACGAACCGGTTCAGACCTATTCCGCGCACTGGCTGGCCGATCCCGGCTTTCGCGCGGCGGTCGCCGACTTTCTCCAACGCGAGCGGGAAGGCGTGGCGACCGATCAGCTGTTCCTGGGTGAGCGGACGCCCTTCCGGAAGGGTGATTGAGCGCCTGGATCAGGCGGCGCGGCGACGTCCTTCGGCCAGCCATTCGCGCGCCCGGCGCTGTGCCTCGGCGATTTCGCGCGCGGTCATCTCGTCCGAAACGTCCGACCGGCACCAGGCGGCTTCGTCGTGGCCCTGCGCAGCGGCGAGGTTGAACCATTTGTGCGCTTCGACGAGATCGCAGGCCAGCCCGTTGCTGCCGGTCGAATAGGCAACCCCGAGGTCGAAAAACGCCGAAACGTCTCCCTGCGCTGCAGCGGCGAGACATTTCGCCACGATCATGTCCGGCTCGTTATTGTCGAGCGGTTCGAATTCGCCTCGGTCGATCGGCGTGAGTTCCATCGTGCATTCCCCCGTACTTCGCAATGCGGCCCCCCGCCGATCGCTTGACCCAAGACCTCACCCCTCATGGTCAACAAATGGTTAACACTGCTGCGAAATTTTTCTGGCAGCGGCGCAATTGCAGCCGATCGGGCGTCGCGCGATGATCCATTCATCGCAGGTTGGGACAACCGCCCGCAAAGCGGCTTGTGCCGCCGGGACCGCGCGCCTATAGGCCCGGCAGCGCTTCGACTTGCTGGGGTCAAGCTGGCCGAAAAGAACCGTTTTTCGGCCAGGACGGGGACAGTCTCGCGGGAGTTGAACGGGCGAAGAGGACTACATGGCATCGGCGGCGTCTAACGATACTGACATCCTGAAAAACGCGAAGAAAGTTCTCGCGCCGGATTACGTTCCGAACGAGGACGAAGAGTATATGAACGAGCGGCAGCAGCACTATTTTCGGGTGCTGCTGATCGAATGGAAACGCTCGATCCATTCCGCGGCCGACCAGACGCTTCAATCGCTCCAGGATGGCCCGATCCGCGAAGCCGATCTCAACGACCGGGCATCGAGCGAAACCGATTGGGGCATCGAGCTGCGCACCCGCGATCGCCAGCGCAAGCTCATTTCCAAGATCGATTCCGCGCTGCGTCGCATCGATGCCGGGGAATACGGCTATTGCGAAGTGACCGGCGATCCGATCGGCCTCAAACGACTCATCGCCCGTCCCGTTGCGACCATGACGGTCGAGGCGCAGGAAGCGCACGAGCGGCGCGAAAAAGTCTCGCGCGACGACTGATCGCTAAACGAACCGGCAGGTCGGCGTGTCAGATTGATACGGCAGCCTTCAAACCTGCCCGATCCCTGCCATTGTTAACCACGGATTAGCCTTCTCTGCCTATCGCGGACCTTGCGGGTCGCTGGAGAACAGCCAACAATGGTCTGGCTTCAGCAGCATAACGATAAGCAAGGAGAAAATCCGGACATGACGGGTGTCGAAACACGGAGCGTATCGCGCGATAGCCTGTTTCTGCTCGCCAACATTCGTGTCGAGCAGGGCGAGGAAACCCATCGCGTGCGGGTACGCAACCTGTCGGATGGCGGGATGATGGGCGAAGGCAATCTCCGCGTGAAGCGCGGCAATCGCCTGCAGATCGAATTGCGCAACATCGGCATCGTCGCCGGCAGCGTCGCGTGGGTCCAGGACAACCGGTTCGGGATCGCGTTCGACGACGAAATCGATTCGCAATCCGCCCGGGCCGGCAATCCCGAAGCCCATGACGACGCCGCTGTGGTCCAGCGTTCGTGGCAGCACAAGGCGCCTAACGCTCCCAATCCGCTGCAATTGCGCAAGGTCTGATATCCTTCCTACCGTCAAAGACGCGCATCTGCGCTGACCGGATCGCATCAAGCTGCTAATCGCAGCACACGATGCGATTCTGTCTTCCAGCCCTGGCGGCGGTGTTTGTTGCCGCCTGCGGTCCCTCCGGCGACAACGGCCCGGTCGAAGTCGCCATTGTCGGGCAGCCCGAAAACCTGTTCGAAACCGGCGTTCGGCTGTCTCCGGCCGCGCAGCATATCCGCGGGGCGACGGTCGAGGGGCTGGTCGCGCTCGACCCGGCGGGCCAGATCGTGCCCGCCATCGCCGAACGCTGGATCGTGACCGACGACGGGCTGAGCTACATCTTCCGCCTGCGCGCTTCCGACTGGCCCGACGGCCAGCCCATTACTGCCGTCGATATCCGCGATCTGCTGCGTGCGCAGATTGCCCGGCTCGAGGGCACGTCGCTGGGCCTCGACATAGCGAAAGTCACCGATATCAGGGCCATGGCGGGCCGGGTGGTCGAACTGCGCCTGTCGAGCCCGATGCCCGAATTCCTGCGTCTGCTCGCGCAGCCGGAACTCGGGCTGGTCAGAAGCGGAGCCGGTTCCGGCCCTATGGTCCTCGCCCGCGAAGGGGAATCCGCGGTCGCGCGCCTGATCGCCATCCCGCCGGAGGAGCGCGGCTTGCCCGCGCGCGAAGACTGGCAGGAGCTTGCCCGCCCCCTCACGGTGCGCGCCATGCCGACTGAAATGGCGGTCGAGGCCTTTTCGAACGGCGACATCGATCTGCTGATGAACGGTCGCCTGTCCGGCTTTCCGCTCGCCGAACTCGGCCCGCTTTCGCGCGGGGCGGTGCAGGTCGATCCGGCGCTGGGACTGTTCGGACTGGTGTTTCGTAGCGAGGATGGTGTGCTGGCCGATCGCGGGCGGCGCGAAGCGCTCTCGCTCGCGATCGACCGGTCGGCGCTGATCGAGCCGTTCGGACTGGGCGGATGGCAGCCGACCTCGTGGGTCGTGCCCCCCGAACTGTTCGACCTGGTGCCCGTGCGACAGGATCGCTGGTCGGAGCAAAGCCTGGCGGCGCGGCGCAGCGTGGCCGCGCAGCGGATCGCCCAATGGCGTGCGGCGCAAGGGCGGCCGGCCGAAATCCGGGTCGCGCTGCCGCCCGGACCGGGAAGCGACCTGCTGTTCCGTCAACTGGCGCGCGACTGGGCGACGATCGGGGTTACGGCGATCCGCGTCGCTCCCGACGAAGGCCCCGATCTCGAATTGCGCGATCGGCTGGCGCGCTACTCCTCCCCGCGCTGGTATCTCAACCAGTTCAACTGCGAGCTCGAAATCGGGCTGTGCTCCCCCACGGCGGACGCGCTCGTCGCCCGGTCACTCGGTATCCGCGACCCGCTCGCCAAGCAGCAGACGCTTGCCGAGGCGCACGCGGCACTGATCGCCGACGAGGTGTTCATCCCGCTCGGTGCCCCGGTGCGGTGGTCGCTGGTGCGCGGAGCGATCGACGCCTACGTTCCCAACCAGTGGGGCCTCCACCCCTTGTTCCCGCTCTCGCAACCCACCATCTAGTGCCGATGGAAAGCGGATCCGACCGTCCCCAGAGGGCCCAGACTATGCAGGTTAGCCTGCCGACCGGCACCGATCCGGCCTCGATCCGTGCCCGGGTCGAGGCGCTCGAAATGCTGCTCGAGCGGAGTTTCCGCATCCCCGGCGTCAACATACCGGTCGGCCTCGATGCGATCATCGGCCTGGTGCCGGTGCTGGGCGATATCGTGACCACCGCGCTAGGCGCCTATATCGTGTGGGAAGCGCGCAATCTCGGCATGTCGAAATTCCAGCTGGTGCGGATGGGCGGCAATGTCGCGTTCGATACGGTGCTCGGACTGGTGCCGCTGGTGGGGGATGCGGCGGATTTCGTGTTTCGTTCCAACACCCGCAATCTGCGGATCATCAAGAAGCACCTCGACAAGCACCATCCCGAAACCCGCGTGATCGAGGGCTAGTTTCCTCGCGGAGCAACACGCGCTAGGGCATCGGGCATGGCCCGCGACGTCACCTATTCCAGCTACCTCGACCTCGACAAGGTGCTCACCGCGCAGCACCCCGCTTCGGGTGCGCATGACGAGATGCTGTTCATCGTCGTCCACCAGGCAAGCGAGCTGTGGCTCAAGCTATGCCTGCACGAGCTGACCGAAGCGCGCGATCATATCGAGCGCGACGATCTGCGCCCGGCGTTCAAGATGCTGGCGCGGGTGGCGCGCGCGCAACAGCAGCTGATCCAGAGCTGGGACGTGCTGAGCACCATGACCCCGCACGATTATTCGCGGATTCGCCCGCATCTCGGGGCGTCGAGCGGGTTCCAGTCGGCGCAGTACCGGATGATGGAATTCATGCTCGGCGGGCGCGATGCGAAGCATGTTCGCCTGCACGAAGGCAATGCCGACTGGTCGCAGCGGCTGAAAGCGGAACGCGGCCGCGCGAGCCTCTACGACGCCGCGATCCGGCTGCTGGCGCGGCGCGGTTTCGCGATCGACCGCAAGGCGGCTGAACGCGACCCAAAGGCACCCTACGAGCACAATGCAAGCGTCGAAGCGGCGTGGGCGGCGATCTATCGCGACCCGCAGGATCACTGGGACCTGTACGAGCTCGCGGAAAAGCTGGTCGACCTCGAATACCATTTCCAGCGCTGGCGCTTCGGACACCTCAAGACCGTCGAGCGGATCATCGGCTTCAAGCGCGGCACCGGCGGCACTCCCGGCGTGCCGTATCTCGCGGGGGTGCTGAAGCAGGCGTTCTTCCCCGAGCTGCTGAGCGTCAGGACCGCGATATGAGCCGCCGCATCTGGGACATATCGCAGCGGCTGCGCCCCGAGCTGCCGGTCTGGCCGGGGGACACCGCGTTCGAACAGGCACGGACCTGGCAGATGGAGCAAGGTTCGCCGGTCAATGTCTCGGCGCTGACACTATCGACGCATTCCGGCGCGCATGCCGACGCACCGCTGCATTACGAGCAAACTGCGCCCGATATCGCCTCGGTCGCGCTGGAGCCGTATCTCGGGGAATGCCTCGTCGTGGATGCGCGTGGTGTCGGGGCGCTGATCGAAGTCGGCGACCTGCCGCATCTCCACTCCGCCGACCGGGTGCTGTTCCGCACCTTCGAGCGCTTCCCGCATGAAGAGTGGGTGGAGGACACCACCGCCATCGCGTCCGAGACGATCCACTGGCTCGCGGCGCAGGGCGTCAAGCTGGTCGGGCTCGACGGGCCTTCGATCGACCCGCAGACCTCCAAGGTGATGGACGCGCACAAGGCGGTGCTGAAGCATGACATGCGCGTGCTCGAAGGGCTGGTGCTCGATGACGTGCCCGAAGGCCGCTACGAACTGATCGCGCTGCCGCTGCCGATCGTCGGCGGCGATGCCTCGCCGGTGCGGGCGATCCTGAGAGAACTGACGTGATAGATCGCGCCCGCGAGCTCGACGCCGCCGATCCGCTGGCGAATTATCGCGAGCGCTTCATCCTGCCCGATGGCGTGGTCTATCTCGACGGCAATTCGCTCGGGTGCCTGCCTGCGGCGACCCCGCCCGCGATGGCGCGCGTTGTCGAGCAGGAATGGGGCGAGGGGCTTATCCGGTCCTGGAACGATGCCGACTGGTTCGAAATGGGTGCCCGCGTCGGCGGGAAAATTGCGCCGCTGATCGGCGCGCAGCCGCACGAGGTTATCGCCACCGACACGGTCAGCGTGAACCTGTTCAAGCTGATCTCCGCCGCGCTTCAGATGCGCCCTGGACGCAAGGTCATCCTCTCCGAACCGGGCAACTTTCCGACCGATATCTACATGATCGATGGGCTCGAGCGGCAGGGTCTCGCCACGCAGCGTCTCGCCCCGCGCGACCGGCTGCTCGACGCGCTCGACGAGGACGTCGCGCTGCTGATGCTCACCCACGCGCATTACAAGACCGGAGAATTGTTCGACATGGCGGCGCTGACCAGCGCCGCGCATGAAGCCGGTGCGCTGGTCCTGTGGGACCTGTCGCACAGCACCGGTGCGCTGCCTGTCGATCTCGACGCCGTGGGTGCCGATTTCGCCACCGGTTGCGGCTACAAATATCTGTGCGGCGGCCCCGGCGCGCCGGCCTTCGCCTTCGTCGCCGAGCGCCATCTCGCCGATCTCAGCCAACCGCTCACTGGCTGGTTCGGCCACGCCCGCCCGTTCGCCTTCGCCGACGCCTACGAACCGGCTCCCGGCATCGAGCAGCTGCAATGCGGTACCTCGCCGATCCTCGGCCTGACCGCGCTGGAGGTGGGGGTCGAACTGATCGCCGAGATCGGGGTCGCGCGGCTCCATGCGAAGTCGCAGGCGCTGTCGGAATTCTTCCTCGATTGCGTGGATGCGCATGGGCTCGAGCTCGACCTCGTCAGCCCGCCCGACAGCGCCCGGCGCGGCAGCCAGCTGTCGTTCCGCCACCGCGAAGCCTACGCCATCTGCCAGGCGCTGATCGCGCGCGGGGTGATCGGCGATTTCCGCGACCCCGACATCCTGCGGCTCGGCTTTGCGCCCGCTTACCTGCGGTTCGAGGACATGGCCGAGGCCGCGCGGCATCTGGCGGAAGTGCTGGAAGGCGAGGAGTGGCAGCGCGATGAGTTCAACCAGCGGGCGACGGTGACTTAGCGATGACCAGCTTGGATGCGATCAGGAATGCTTGCGAGGCCTTTCTCGCTCAAATTCAGGGTCAGAAGGAAGACCGGATGGAGCATCTGCGAGAACTGGCCAAGTCTTTCGACAAGCTCACCGCAACGTATTTCGAAGTTGATGATGTCGAGCCGGACTCGGAAGATTCGCTCGCTCCCCCGATCGACTACGTTGTCCTTTACAAGCGGGCAGCCAATGCATTCCCCGAGCTTGGTTGTTATCCCGCCATCGATGTCGGGGGCACCCTTGGCGAAGAGGAAGCTCTTGTCGCTGATGCAATTGACGATCTGGCCGATATCGCGAGGGACCTATCCGAGGTCCTGTGGCACATTGAGAAGTCGTCAGAGGCAGATGCGATCTGGGAGTTCCGGTTTGGATACCAAAGTCACTGGGGCGCACATCTGCATCGGCTTCGCCATTATCTGCATTCCAGCAGAATTGCTGCTTGGTAGCACCTCAAGCCTCCAGCTCGACATCCCAGTACAGCCAGTCGCGCCACGTTTCGTGCAGGTAGTTGGGCGGGAACAGCTTGCCGTGCTGCTGCAATTGCCAGCTGGTCGGGCGGATCGGCTTCATCTGCACCGGCATGTGCGCCTGTTTCGGCGTGCGCCCGCCCTTCTTCATGTTGCACGGGGCGCAGGCGGTGATGATGTTTTCCCACGTCGTCTTCCCGCCCAGCCGGCGCGGCAGGACGTGGTCGAAAGTGAGATGCTCGCCGTTGCCGCAATACTGGCACTGGAAGTGATCGCGCAGGAACACGTTGAAGCGGGTGAAAGCCGGAAACTCGCTTTGCCTTACGTATTGCCTGAGTGCGATCACGCTCGGGATCTTCATGTCGAGGCTCGGGGAATGCACCTCGCGCTCGTAGCTGGCGACGATGTCCACCCGGTCGAGAAACACCGCCTTGATCGCGGTCTGCCACGGCCACAGGCTGAGCGGGTAATAGGACAGCGGCGTATAGTCGGCGTTGAGCACCAGCGCCGGACAGGCCGAAAGGCTGCGCGTCGGGTCTTCCTCCGCGCTGCGGAATTGGGCAGCCTTTTCGATCAGTTCGGTCTTGAACACCGCGAGCGTTCCTCCCTGATTGACTGCAACATGGCGTGGCACAAATCAGAGTCAAACCCGTGACACGCTGGCTATCCACAGGGACAGCCTGTCGATTGCCTGTGGATAGCGTGTCGAGAATTGCTGTGCCATGGATAGTGTGTGCAGACCGTCACCCGCTTCGCCCCGAGCCCCAATGGCCACCTGCACATGGGCCATGCCTACGCCGCCATCGTCGCGCACGATCTGGCGAGGGCGGCGGACGGGCGATTTCTGCTGCGGATCGAGGATATCGACGGGCCGCGTTCGCGTCCGGAACTCGCGGATGAATTCCGCCGCGATCTCGAATGGCTCGGGCTCGAATGGCACGAGGTGCCCGCGCAATCGACCCGGCTCGAAAGCTACGCGGCGGCGGCGGATCGCCTGCTCGAGGCGGGTTTGCTCTATCGCTGCACCTGCACGCGCAAGCAGATCGCCGCGCTGGAGCCACGCGCGAGGCCCGATGGCATCGCCTATCCCGGCTCGTGCAAGGACAAGGTGCATTCTTCCGGCGAACCCGCGGCGTTGCGGCTCGATGTCGATGCAGCCGTGGCGCAGGTCGGCGAGATCGTCTGGACCGACGCCCGGGCGGGCAGCGTGATCGCCGATCCGCGCGACTTCGGTGACGTGGTGATCGTCCGCAAGGATCTGCCCGCAAGCTATCACCTCGCGGTCACGCTCGACGATGCGGCGGACGGGGTAACGCTGGTGACGCGCGGGGAGGATCTGTTCACCTCCACCCACGTCCACCGGGTGCTGCAGGAACTGCTCGAACTGCCGGTGCCGCATTGGCACCATCACGGCCTGCTGCTCGACAAGGGCGGGGAAAAGCTCGCCAAGCGGCGCGGCTCGCCCCCGCTTTCCGCCCGGCGCGAGGCCGGTGAAGACGGACTGATGCTTGCCGAGCAATTGCGGTTGCAGGATTTGCCGCTTGGAACTTAGGCGCCGCGCGTCCATTTAGTGCGTATGGAATATATTCTCGTCCCCGCGCTCGTCATTCTCTGCATCATGGTTGTGGTCTCGCTGGTGCGAGGGATCATCGCATTCCTCAGGACCACCAAGGTCGATCTCGAAACCGGCAAGGGCGAAACCGCGACCGACATGCAGTTGCTGCAAAACAAGGCGATGTTCGCGCGCATCAAGTATCAGGCGCTGGCGATCGTCGTGGTGGCGATCATCCTCGCCGTCTCGCGCTAGACGAGCCGCCGATCCCGGCGCATAGGCGCTGTCATGGTCAAGCTCACCAAGATCTACACCCGCACCGGCGACGACGGCACGACCGGACTGGTCGACGGTTCGCGCTGTCCCAAGCATTCCGCGCGGATCGCCGCGATCGGCGCGGTCGATGAAGCCAACAGCGCGATCGGGCTGGCAGTCTGCGCCATCGATGGGGCCATCGACGGGGAGGCGCATCGCGCGCTGCTGACCCGCATCCAGAACGACCTGTTCGATCTCGGGGCGGACCTCGCCACCCCCAGCGACGGCGGCGATTTCGCGCCGTCCGAGATGGTGCTGCGGATCGTGCCCGCCCAGCCGCAATGGATCGAGGCGCAGATCGACGCGCTCAACGAGCGGCTGGACCCGCTCACCAGCTTCGTCCTGCCGGGCGGCAGCGAGGCGGCGGCGCGCGTCCATGTGGCCCGCGCCACGACCCGTGCAGCCGAGCGCGCGATGACTGCACTGGCGGGCGAGACCCCGACCAATCCGGCGGCGCTCGCCTATATCAACCGGCTTTCCGACCTGCTGTTCGTGCTCGCCCGGGTGCTCAACGACAATGGCTCCGCCGACGTGAAGTGGATCCCGGGAGCGAATCGCTAGCCAATCCTGCGGCCCACGGCTAACAGGCCGCTTGCTGCACTTGCGAAGGGATTGCTGCCATGCGGAATATTGCTGTCATCGGGGCCGGGCAGATGGGCACCGGCATCGCCCAGACCGTGGCGCAACACGGAATGCAGGTGATGCTCTCCGATATCGACCTCGCCGCTGCCGAGGCGGGCAAGGCCAAGGTCGAAGCGGCGCTGGTCAAGCTCGCCGGCCGCGGCAAGATCGAGGCCGGCGAAGCCGAACAGCTGCTCGCCCGCATCACTCCGGTCGCCGACTACGCGCCGATGGAATCCGCCGATCTCATCATCGAAGCCGCGACCGAGCGCGAGGAGATCAAGAACGCGATCTTCGACGCCGCCGGAAAGGTCCTCGCGCCGACTGCGATCATGGCGTCGAACACCAGCTCGATCCCGATCACCCGCATGGCCAACCATTCGCCCGATCCGGCGCGGTTCATCGGGCTGCACTTTTTCAACCCGGTCCCGGTGATGGGCCTGATCGAAGTGATCCCCGGCCTTGCCACGGCGCAGGTCACCACCGACCGCGTGACAGCCTTCGCCAAGGGGCTGGGCAAGGAAGTGGTGCTGAGCCAGGACGAGCCCGGCTTCGTCGTCAACCGGATCCTGCTGCCGATGATCAACGAGGCGGTGTTCGTGCTCGGCCAGTCGACCGCCGGGATCGAGGATATCGACAAGGGTTGCCGGCTCGGTCTCAACCACCCGATGGGGCCGCTGCAGCTCGCCGATTTCGTCGGGCTCGATACCTGCCTCGACATCATCAACGTGCTCTACCGGACCACCCGCGACAGCAAGTATCGCCCCGCCCCGCTGCTGGTGAAGTATGTCGAGGCCGGCTGGCTCGGCCGCAAGACCGGGCGCGGGTTCTACGATTATTCGGGCGAGGCGCCCGTTCCGACGCGCTAAATCGGAACCTGGTGCAGGGTCATCCCGTTGGTTTTGCAAAGGAGCATTTGCATGACCGATACTAGGAACCCCGTCAGCCAGGAGCAGCGCCAGGCCGGGCTCGCCCCCGAAACCCACAATGACGAGCAGGACGATCACCGCGCGCAGGCGCAGGAGGTCGCCCAGCAGGCGCAGGACGGGTCGCATGGCAAACCCGGTGGAACCGAAAGCCGCAAGCCCGCGTCACCCGGCGTCGATGGCGTTGCCGGAAACGAGACGGACCTGATCGATCAGATGCGCGATATGGAAAAGTCCGGACGGATCGACAATGGCGCGTTCGAAGGCGAACCCAACCACGACGACGATACGAGCAAGTACAAGGACGGCTGACCGCACGCCCTGCAGCGCTTCGCAGGCAGGCCTACTTCACCTCGTCGACCGGACCGCCGCCCGGCGACAGGCCCTCGGGCACCGCCGGCTGGCTGGTCGCGCGCCCGACCTTGTCCGACCGGTCGCGCGCTTGCCGCGCTGCCGGTTCGCCCCGATCCTTGGACGCGGATCGTTCGTCCTGCGCCCCGGCATCGTCGTTCTTGCGGGAATCGTCCTCGTCGACGAGGTCCGAGCTTTGGGCCGGGTCGGGATCGAATCCCTCGGCATTATCGATCAGCTCTTCGTCGGATACCCAGTCGGCAATGTCCGGCTGCGGCGGGAGCGCCTGCGATTGCTGGGTGCGCTCGACGACGCGCACCGGCGTTGCCGCTCCTTCCGCCCCGTCGACATCGACGCCGCTGAGCGAATTGTCGGTACCCATCAGCACGGCCGCCCCGGCCAGCGTGATCCCGGCAAATGCGAGCGCAACTTTGCTGTTTTCGAACAAGATTCTCGACATGCGGGCGACGATAGCCCGATTTGGGTTAACGTTTGGTGGAATTGAGCCCGCGCTTGAGGTCGTAGAGCAGGTCGAGCGCCTCGCGCGGGGAAAGGGCGTCTAGATCGGTTTCGCGCAGCCGCTCGGCCAGCGTGTCTTCCGGTGTGGCTTCGGGCACGGGGGAGGCGGCGGCGAACAGCGGAAGATCGCCCAGTCCCGCTGCAATCCCGCCGGTTTCGGAGCGCGATTTCTCCAGCTTCGCGAGCACTTGCCGCGCGCGCTCGACGACCGGCGCCGGGACCCCGGCGAGCTTGGCCACGGCGAGACCATAGCTGCGATCGGCAGGCCCCTCGGCAAGCTCGTGCAGCAGCACCAGATCGCCTTTCCATTCGCGCGCGCGGACGTGGTGGAGCGAGAGCGCCTCGCAACTTTCGGCGAGCCGGGCGAGCTCGTGATAGTGGGTCGCGAACAGGCACAGGCAGGCGATGCGCGAATGCACCGCCTCGACCACAGCCCAGGCCAGCGCCAGCCCGTCATAGGTTGAGGTTCCGCGCCCAACCTCGTCGAGGATCACGAAGCTCCGTTCGGTCGCCTGCGTCAGGATCGCGGCGGTCTCGATCATCTCGACCATGAAGGTCGACCGGCCGCGAGCAAGGTTGTCGGATGCGCCGACGCGGCTGAACAGCCGATCGACCATGCCGATTTGCGCCGACCCGGCGGGAACGTAGCATCCCGCCTGCGCCATCAGGACGATCAGCGCATTCTGGCGCAGGAAGGTCGATTTGCCGCCCATATTGGGGCCGCCGATCAGCCACAGCCGGTCGCGGTCTGACAGGCTGCAATCATTCGCAACGAACCTCTCGCCGGTCTTCGACAAGGCCGCCTCGACGACCGGGTGACGCCCCGCCGCGATGGCGATGCCCGGTTCGTCCTCGATCTGCGGGCGACACCAGTCGCCTTCGCTGGCGCGCTCGGCATTGCCCGCCGCAACGTCGATCCGCGCCAGCGCGGCGGCGGTGGCGGCGATCCGTTCCCGTGCAGCCGTGACTTCCCCGACCAATTCCTCGAAATGCGCGTCCTCGGCGGCGAGCGCGCGTCCGCCCGCTTCGGAAATCCGCGAGGCCTCTTCGTGCAGCGCCAGCGAGTTGAAGCGCACCGCGCCTTTCATCGTCTGGCGATGGGTGAAGCCGCTATCGGCCTCCATGAACCTGTCGGCATGGCGGCTGGGCACCTCGATGAAATAGCCGAGCACGCCGTTATGCTTGATCTTGAGGCTCGCGACCCCGGTTTCCTCGCGATAGCGGGCCTCCATCCGCGCGATGGCGCGGCGGGCATTGCCGGAGATTTCGCGCAATTCGTCGAGCCCGGCATCGTAGCCTTCCGCGATGAACCCGCCATTGGCGCGTTCGGTCGGCGGCGAGGGGACGAGCGCGCGATCAAGCAGGTCGGTGAGCGCGCCGTGGCCGCTGAGCTGCGGAAGAAGCGTATCGAGTAAGACCGGGCGGTCGGCCTCGGCCCTGAGCCAGTCGTGCAGCCGCCGCGCTTCGTTCAGCCCGTCGCGAATCTGTCCGAGATCGCGCGGGCTGCCGCGTCCGGCAACGATCCGTCCGAGCGCCCGGCCAATATCGGGCAGAGCGCGCAGGACGTCGCGCAGCTGCGCCCGTTCGATCGGCCGGTCGCGCCAGAACTGCACCAGCGCCAGACGATCCTCGATCTGTGCGCGGTCGAGCAGCGGGGCGGAGAGGTCTTCAGCCAGTAGCCGCGATCCAGCTCCCGTGGCGCAGCGATCAAGCGTGGCAACCAGACTTCCCGCGCGTCCACCCTGCTGACTCTCGAGGATCTCGAGACTTGCCCGCGTGGCTTCGTCCATCGCCATGCCGGCCTTGGCCGCACGCAGGACCGGGGGCAGCAGCAGCGGCAGGGTGCCGCGCCCGACATAGTCGAGATACCCGATCAGCCCCCCCGCCGCCGCCAGCATCGCGCGCGAAAAGTCGCCGAAGCCGTCGAGCGTGGCGACCCGATGCACCCGCCTGAGCTGCGCCTCGCCTGCATCGCTGGTGAAATCGGAGCGGTTGTGAAATGTCGTATCGTCCGGCCCGAAGTCCCACTCTTCTGGCACCACCACTTCGGTCGCGCCCAGTCGGGCCAGCTCTGCGCCCAGCATCTCCGGTGCGCATTCCTCCAGCACCATCGCCCCGGTCGAAATGTCGCAGCTGGCAATCCCGATCGTCCCGCGCACGCCCGCCAGTGCCGCGAGCATGTTGGCCCGGCGCGGTTCGAGCAGCGCTTCCTCGGTCAGTGTGCCCGCCGTCACGAACCGAACGATATCGCGCTGCACCAGCGCCTTGGACGAGGGCTTGCCCTCGCGTTTCGCGCGCGCCTTCGCTTCCTCGGGCGTCTCGACCTGTTCGGCGATCGCCACCCGCTGACCGGCCTTTATCAGCCGTGCAAGGTAGCCTTCCGCCGAATGCACCGGAACCCCGCACATCGGTATCGGGTCGCCGCCGTGTTCGCCCCGGCTGGTCAGCGCGATGTCGAGAATGTCGGATGCCACCCTGGCGTCGTCGAAGAACAGCTCGAAGAAATCGCCCATCCGGTAGAACAGCAGCGACCCCTCGGCCTCGCGCTTGAGCGCGAGGTATTGTTCCATCATCGGGGTTACTTTGGCGGCCATCCGACTGGCCTAACCGGGGCCTCGCCGATTCGGAACGGTTCCGGCGGCGCTTTCCCCTATCGCTTGTGCCGCGACCGGGCTAAGCGCATCGCAATCCATCCGGCGAGACTTGTTCAGAGGGGCTTATGGCCGACGACCGCACACCGTCTTTCACCACGCGCGAGGCGCTGTTCTACCACGAGACGATCCGTCCGGGTAAGCTGGAGGTGGTCGCGACCAAGCCGATGACCTCGCAGCGCGATCTCAGCCTGGCCTATTCGCCGGGCGTCGCCGCGCCGGTCGAAGCGATTGCCGCCGATCCCTCGCTCGCCGCGCGCTACACCGCGCGCTCGAACATGGTGGCGGTGATTTCCAACGGCACCGCGATCCTCGGCCTCGGCAATCTCGGCGCGCTGGCATCCAAGCCGGTGATGGAGGGCAAGGCGGTGTTGTTCAAGCGCTTCGCCGATGTCGATTCGATCGATATCGAGCTCGATACCGAGGACCCCGAAGCGTTCATCAATGCCGTGGCGCTGATGGAGCCGAGCTTTGGCGGCATCAATCTTGAAGACATCAAGGCGCCCGAATGCTTCATCATCGAGCAGGCGCTTCGCGAGCGGATGAAAATCCCGGTGATGCACGATGACCAGCACGGCACCGCGATCATCGCCGCCGCCGGTCTCATCAATGCCTGCCACCTGACCGGCCGCGAGCTCAAGGATTGCAAGATGGTGGTGAACGGCGCGGGTGCCTCGGCGCTGGCCTGCACCGCGCTGATCAAGGCGATGGGGATCCGCCACGAAAACGTGATCGTGTGCGACCGTTCCGGCCCGATCTATCCGGGGCGCGACGATGTCGACCAGTGGAAGAGCGCGCACGCCGTGCCGACCGAGGCGCGCAGCCTCGAAGAGGCGCTGGTCGGCGCGGATATTTTCCTCGGCCTGTCGGCGGCCGGGGCGCTCAAGCCCGAATGGGTGAAGAAGATGGCCGACAAGCCGATCATCTTCGCCATGGCCAACCCGGTGCCGGAAATCATGCCCGATGAAGCCAAGGCGGTGCGCCCCGATGCGATTATCGCCACCGGGCGCAGCGATTTTCCCAACCAGGTCAACAACGTGCTCGGCTTCCCCTTCATCTTCCGCGGCGCGCTCGACGTGCAGGCGACCACGATCAACGAAGAGATGAAGATCGCCGCCGCACAGGCGATTGCCGCGCTGGCGCGCCAGAGCGTGCCGGAAGAAGTGGCCAGCGCTTATGGCCGCAACCACAAGTTCGGCACCGACTACATCATCCCCGCCCCGTTCGATCCGCGCCTGATCGAGGTCGTGTCCTCGGCGGTGGCGAAGGCGGCGATGGATTCGGGCGTGGCGCAGGCGCAGATCGAGGATTTCGACCAGTACCGCCACGCGCTCAAATCGCGGCTCAACCCCACCACATCGGTGCTGACCGGGGTTTACGAGGACGCGCGCAACAACCCGCGCCGGATGGTGTTCGCCGAGGCGGAGGAAGAGGTGGTGCTGCGCGCCGCGATCCAGTTCCGCGATTTCGGTTACGGCACCCCGATCCTGGTCGGGCGGACCAAGGCGGTGGTCGACAAGCTGCACCAGCTTTCGGTCAGCGACCCCGGCAGTTTCGAGATTCAGAACTCGGCCGACAGCGAGCACGTGCCCGCGATGGTCGATTATCTCTACAAGCGTTTGCAGCGGCGCGGCTATACCGAGCGCGACGTGCGCCGGATGGTCAATCAGGAGCGCAACGTCTTCGCCGCGCTGCTGGTCGCGCTGGGGCATGGGGACGGGATGATTTCGGGCCTGACGCGGACCTTCGCGCAGACCGCGAAGGAGATCAACCGCGTGCTCGATCCCAAGCCGGGCGCGCTGCCGTTCGGCATCCACATGATGATCGGCAAGAACCACACGACCTTCCTCGCCGACACCACGATCAACGAACGCCCGAGCGCCGAGGAACTCGCGCATATCGCCAGGGAAACCGCTGCGGTCGCGCGCCGCATGGGCCACGAACCGCGCGTCGCGTTCCTCAGCTATTCGACCTTCGGCAACCCGTCGGGCCAGTGGCTCGCGAATATCCGCGAGGCGGTGCACATCCTCGACCGCGAGGACCCAGGTTTCGAATACGAAGGCGAAATGGCGCCCGACGCGGCGCTCAATCCCAAGGTGATGGAGCTCTACCCCTTCAGCCGGTTGTCCGCGCCCGCCAACGTGCTGGTGATGCCCGGCCTGCAATCGGCCAACCTTTCGGCCAAGATCCTGCGCGAGCTCGGCGGAAACGCGACGATCGGTCCGATGCTGATCGGGATGGAGAAGCCGGTGCAGATCGTGCCGATGACGGCGATCGCGCCCGACGTGCTGACGCTGGCAGTGCTGGCGAGCGCGGGGGTGGTGGGTTAACCCACCAGCTCCTCAATCGGGACATAGTCGAGGTCGTACCCGAAATACCTCGGGCTGAAGACGGCCAAGCCTGCGTCGGTGCGCCATAGCGGGTCGGAGCGAAAGCCCAGCACCGCCACCGCCTGTCCGTTCTCGTAACCGGGGTTCACGATCCCGTCGGCGCTTTCGAGGTCGATGATGCTGATGAGATCGGGGCAGGTCGCCACCAACGCGCCGTCGCGGCGTGCGACGAGGTGCTCGTTCTTGACGTCGGTTGCGAAGCTCTGCCCCGCGAAGTCGCCGGTGCCTTTAAGCCTGACTGTGCCTTGCAGAAATCCGTCCTCGTCACGCCATTCGGTGCTCGCAACCGTGCCGGTGAACAGCAGGTAGCCGTCGCCAACGGCGCGGGCGGCTTCGATCGGGTCGCCGCCCGCCGCTTTCGCCTCGCGCACCGCTGCGCCGATATTGCGAGCAAGGGTCAGGCTGCCGGTCACCAGCGTGCCGTCCTGTTTCGCCTGCGCGCCGGTGATCGGGCTGTCCGCGACGCCGCAGGCACGGCTGACCACCGCGACGCTGCGCAAGATATCCTCGGCGCGAGTGGGGTCGCCGAGCGTTTCGATGATCATCTCGTCGCCGAACGGAGTGGCCGCGCCGATCGGGGTGAGCGGTAGCCCTGCGACCTTGACCGAGTGCTGGTTGATCTCCGGCACGGCTCGTCCAACCGTATCGGCATCGAGCGCGGGCACGCCCAGCCGCGCAGCGATCGACAGCCCTTCGGCGAGGCTGAGCGGTCCGATCTCGCCGAGGATCACGCCGGCGAATTTCTGATCGAGGTGCCGTTCGAGCGCCTCGAACGCGGCCTGCACCGGCTCCTCGACCTTGTTTGCGATCGCGTCGAGCCGCGCCTGCATCTCTGCGCTGGTCTCGGCGAGACTGGCGAGGCCATAGGGGCAGGCGACGCGGTCAGTATCGGCGAGCGCCGACACGGGCAGGGCGGTGACGATCAGTCCCGCGGCAAGGTCCTTTGCGACCAGTTCGCGGGCTGCTTCGAGGCTGCCCCCGCCGCCGGTGCCGAGATACGAACTCCCGACCAGCGCATCCTCCAGCGCTTCGGCGTCCAGTACGGTTGCGTCGGGATTGGCCGCCCGTTCGCCGCCAACCTCGCCCGGCGCGATCTCGCGGCACGCCGCCAGCGCGCCTGCCGCCACCACCAGTCCGCCCATGAATTGCCGCCGTGAAGTCATTCGCGTTTCCCCCGTCAAGGCAGGGATCGTGGCCGAGCGTATCGGCAATTGCAATTCTGCCGGCGCACAGCTGCTTGCAGCAACGCCCCTGCCGCGTGCGGCCTGGGCCGGAATCAATCGTCGAGCGCAATCTCGGTCGAAAACTTGATGCGCGAATAGACGACGTACGACGTGCACCGCCGGACGGCCGGATCGGCGAGAATGTTGTCCTCCAGCCAGACTTCGTAGTGGCTCATGTCCGGCGCGCGCACATGCAGGATCATGTCCACCTCGCCCGTCACGCGGTAACATTGCGAGACGGCGGGATCGTTCAGGAACCTCTTCTTCAGAGCGTCGTAGCGGCTCGAATGCTCTTCGTTCATCGACACCGAGACGATGATTTCGATCCCGGCATAGCGATGATTGAGCAAGGCGACCTCGCGGTCGATCACGCCTGCGGTGCGCAGGCGTTTGATCCGTCGGCGCACGCTCGATTCGGAGCTGCCGACGACTTCGGCAATCGCAGCCAAGGGCTGGCCCGCATCATTTTGCAGCACGGTGAGAATTCGCCGATCGAGCGAATCGAGCTGCATTTGGCGCTTATTGTTCATTTTGTGCGCTCATATGGCGTTTTGCGTTCAATGGAAGGGCATCTTTGCGCACCTGCGCAAAGCGGCCTTTGCTATCCAGCAGAAATGACAGAGAAAATTCGCATCCCCACCATCGCACTCGTCGGCATCATCGCCAGCCTGGGGACCGCCACGCCGACCCTGTCGCAGGAGTACGATCCGGTGGTTACCCCTGCACCCGGCGATCGTGATGTGACAGCCGAGATCGTGCGGCACGACAACGGTCGTCTGGCCAAGCGCGCGTTCCGGAAGGATGGCGAGGTCAACGGCCTGTTTCAGGAATGGAACGAGGACGGGACCCTCAAACTGATCGCCGAATGGAAGGACGGCAAGGGCGAGGGAGTGTGGATCTATTTCCACCCCAACGGCATCGTCAGCGAACGGTCCTACGTTACCCAAGACAGATGGCATGGGCCGAGCGAAGGCTGGCACGAGAACGGGCAAAAGGCGTTCGAGGGCATCTTCGAAATGGGGGTGAGGCAATCGCCCTTCCGCTACTGGGACGAACAGGGGCGCGCCTACGGCCCAGCGGCGCAGCTGCAGACCCGGAGCCGCTCGCCTCAGGCGATCCTCGACGGTTTCTTTCCCGATGGGTTCAACGCCTGGGACGTGACGTTCAGCATCGACCTGCAGACCATGTTCGTCGGCACCGGCGATGACGACGGCAAGAACCGCCGGATCCTGATGCGGCGGTGGCAGGGCGGGGAATGGTCCGCGCTCGAACCGGCCCCCTTTGCCGATCTCTCGGCTGCGGAAGGCACGCCGATCTCCAGCCATGACGGCGAATATGTGTATTTCAGCAGCGATCGCCATAAGGTCGCAGAGCCGGACAACCAGCGGCGCGATCTGTACCGGGTGTCGCGCCGTTCGGGATGGGGCGAGGTCGAGCGGATCACGGCAACGCCCGCCTACGGCGAAGTGGCGCTCACCACTGCCGAGGGGGGACTGGGCGTGATGTGGACCGATCGCAGGCTCGATGGCGAAGCGCGGATCGGACTGTATGAAGTCGCAATCGGCCCCGAGCCGGAAAGTTTCCGGATCGTTCGCAACATCAACGATCTCCACACCGGGGACAGCTCGGGCGAGGCCTATCCGGCATTGTCGCCCGATGGCAGTTATCTGCTGTTTTCGAATTACGATCTGGCCGGCGAGGGCAGCAGGGAAGATCTCTACATCGTCATGCGCGAGGGTGACGGCTGGGCGTCTCCAAAGCTGCTGGCCGCGCCGTTCTCTTCCTCGGATAACGACAGTGCCGTGCAGGTGCTGGCTGACGGGTCGCTGATTTTCAGCCAGTCGGGCGCCAGGGGAACGCGCTTCTATTCGGTTGCGATCGAGGCCCTGTTGCCTGCCGCGAAATAGAAATCACCGCCGCCGGAAGCGGAAGTACCACACTTCGTGGCCGAACACTTCGCGCGCCTTCGTTTCGTAGCGCGTTTCGCACCACCCGCTCGGGCGGTTCTGCCAGCTTGACGGCCCTTCGACGACCCATTCGAAGACGTCGGTGAAGCGCTGCATCACCATCAGCGCGTGGCGCAGATAGACCGGGTGATCGGTGCCGAACCGAAACTCGCCGCCGGGCTTCAGCTTGTCGGCGAACATCTGCACCGGGCCATCGTTCATCATCCGGCGCTTGGCGTGCTTGTTCTTGGGCCACGGATCGGGGTGAAGCAAATAGAGCATCGTCAGCGCGCCGTCGGGCACGCGCGCAAGCACTTCCAGCGCATCGCCATTGTGCAGCCGGATGTTGGCGAGCCGTTGCTCCTCAATATGGGTCAGCGCCTGCGCCACGCCGTTGAGGAACGGCTCGGCGCCGATGAAGCCGTGATTGGGCAGCAGGTCGGCGCGATAGGCGAGGTGTTCCCCGCCGCCGAAGCCGATTTCGAAATGCAGCGGGCAATCCTCGCCGAACAGTGCTTGCGCGGTCACCGGGCCCTCGGCGGGCACCGCGATCTGCGGCAGGAGGTTGTCGACCAGCGCCTGCTGCCGCGCGCGCAGCGGCTTGCCCACCGATCGGCCATAAAGCCGGCTGAGCGTCGTGGGATCGCCTTCCTTGAATGCAGTCATGGCCGGGCGGGTAATCGGGCAGCGCGCGGGTGTCCAGTTCAGGCTTCGACCAGCAACACATGCGCGCGCATCGGTGCGAGCAGCGAGCCGTCTTCCTGCCGCCACTGCGTCGTCGCGCTGTCCATCTTTTCGATCAGACGCTCGATCACGGCGTCGCTGGCCGGATCGTCGAAGTCCATGATCGGCTGGAGCGTGCCATCGGAGGCGGGGCGACCGAGAAAGGCGAGATCGAACAGCACGAATGTGCGCGGATCGGGCAGGTGAGAGAGCCTGCTTTCGGCTTCGAGCGCAATAACGCGGAAGCCTGCTTCCTCGGCCAGCCGGGCGATCGTGCGGCGGTCACCGAAGGCGAACGGGCCGAACGGGACGAGGTCGTCACCCAAATCCTTTGCGATGATCCGTTCGAATGCGCCAAACACCGCATTGCCGTCTTCGGCGCGGCACCACGTGGAGAACGCCGCGCGCGTCCCCGGCTTCAGAACGCGGCGGACTTCGCGCAGGGCGGCAGGCTTGTCGGGAAAGAATTGCAGCCCCTGCTGGCAGATTGCGGCGTCGAAATGGTGGTCGTCGAACGGCAGTTCGCTCGCGCTCGCAACCGAATAGCGCACTGTTTCTCCTGCAGCCGGATCGAGCGCTTCGGATTTGGCGATCATCGGCGCGGCGACGTCGATCGCTTCGATTGCCGCAACGCCGGGCAGGTCGGCGGCGAGGCGGCTTACCAGGCCGGTGCCGCAAGCGAGATCGAGCAGGCGACCTACAGGGCGAAGCGTGTCGAGCAAGGCGCGCGCCCACGGCGTGAAGGCGGGCTCGAGATAGGCATGGTAAAGGTCGGGCGGGGTCCGACCGGCGAGGAAATCTGGCACAAGCGGCATGGCGTGGCTCCTCCGGGCGAGGCGCGCAGCATCTCACCAAGCGAGCCCGTCGTCCAGTCGCGGAGCCTCGGTACCGGGCGACAACGAAAAACGCCCGAAGCGCGAGGCTCCGGGCGTTCTTTCACGGAAGACTGAATTCGTGAAGAATTACGCGGCTTCGGCCTCGTCCTGCGGATCGCGCAAGTCGCTCGGGGCGGTGCCTGTCCAGAGGGAGGGCGGGGGTTGAGCCGCGGGTCGCATTGCGGCTAGGCGGCGGCGCGATGGAACAGTTGCAGACATTTTTCGCCCAGCAGGTGCCGTGGGTACAATCGCTGATCGGCCTGGCGTTGCTCGCGATCGCGGCGCTGGCGATCAATTTCCTGCTCAAGCGCGTGATCCTGCGCGCCGCCGCGCCCTATCTCGATACGCAGACGCTGACCTCGGACAAGGCCGCCGCGTGGCTAGCCACGGTCATCCCGCTGGTGATCGTTTCGCGCGGCATTCACTATGTCCCGAACCTCTATCCGGAAGTGGCGATCGTTATCACCAATGTCGCGCGGGCGCTGATCGTGTTCTCGATCGCGATGGCGATCGCCAAGGGGCTGACCTATCTCAACGAGCTCTACGAGCGCCAGCCGCGGTCGAGGAACCGCCCGATCAAGGGCTTCGTCCAGGTGGTGAAGATCCTTGTCCTGTGCGGCGCGGCAATCGTCATGATCTCTGTCCTGATCGATGAATCCCCGCTGCTGCTGCTGTCGGGCCTCGGCGCGATCACGGCGGTGCTGTTGCTGGTGTTCAAGGACACGATCCTGTCGCTGGTCGCGAGCGTGCAGCTGACCACGCAGGACATGCTGCGGGTCGGCGACTGGATCGAGATGCCCGGCATGAGCGCCGATGGCGACGTGATCGACATCTCGCTGCACACGGTGAAGGTGCAGAATTTCGACAAGACCATCACCACGATCCCGACGCACCGGCTGGTGTCCGATTCCTACCGCAATTGGCGCGGGATGCGCGAGGCGGGCGGACGCCGGATCAAGCGCTCGATCCATATCGACCAGAATGCGATCCGGTTCCTGAGCGACGACGAGGTGGCCGATCTCGCGAAGTTCCGCATCCTCGAGCCGTATCTCGCTGCCAAGCGCGCCGGGATCGCCGATTGGAATGCCAGCGAACTCGAAGGGGAAACGAGCCCGGTGAACGCGCGGCGGCTGACCAACATCGGGACGTTTCGCGCCTACGTGATCGCCTATCTCCAGTGGCACAAGCGCATCGGCGATGGCTTCACGTTGCTGGTGCGCCAGCTCGCGCCAGGGGCGCAGGGGCTCCCGATCGAGATTTATTGTTTTGCCGACACCACGACCTGGAGCGAATACGAGGCGATCCAGGCCGATATCTTCGATCACCTGCTGGCGATCCTGCCGGAATTCGATCTCAGGCTGTTCCAGGAGCCGAGCGGTCGGGATCTCTCGCAAATCGGCGCGCACGTAGCGGCATCAGGCGAACAATGCCCAGATCGCCAGTGAGGTCGCGATCCCGACCCCCATGTTCATCGGCACCCCGATCTTGACGAAATCGACGAAGCGATAGTTCGCCGCGCCGTAGACCAGCGTGTTGGTCTGATAGCCGATCGGGGTGGCGAAGCTGGCGCTGGCACCGAACATGACCGCAACGATGAGCGGGCGCGGATCGATCCCGGCGCTCTCGGCCAGGCCGATCGCCAGCGGCGTCACGATGACGGCGATCGCGTTGTTGGTCACCGCTTCGGTCAGGATGCTGGTCAGGCTGTAGACCAGCAGGATCAGCACGAGCGGGGAGCTGGAGCCGAGCATCGGCGCGAGCGCGGACACGACCAGTTCGACGGTGCCCGCGTTTTCCAGCCCCTTGCCGAAAGCCAGCATCCCGAAAATCAGCACCAGCGTGTTCGCATCGAGGCTGGCCCAGGCATCGTGCGGTTCGATGCACCGGGTGAGCAGCACCGCGGCGACTCCGCATATGGCGACCGCTTCGATGGGAAACCCGAAGATGGCGGCCCCGGCAACGACTCCGGCGAGAGTGGCGATGGCCACCGGAGCCTTGTGCCGGCGGTAGGAGCGCGCCTTGGTCGCGCCGACATGGGTGAGCTGCATGTTGCCCTGCAGCGCCTGAGCCGCGTCGGACCCGGCGGCGATCAGCAGGCGATCACCGGCACGCACGCGCACTTGGGCAAGCGAAGGCCCGGCGAGATGGCGCGGGCGTGACAGGCCGAGCACGCGGACCCGCAGGCGCGACAGCAGCTGGATTTCCGCCAGCCGCTGGCCCACCACCGGATGCGTCGCGCAGACCACCGCCTCGACCATTCGCAGATCGCTCGGCCGTGCGTCGCGCGCCGTCGAGACGCCGCCGCCGACTCCCACCAGCCCGGTGCGGAAATCGGGGGCTTCGGCGAGCGAGGCGATCTCGTCGGGGCTGGCGCTGACGATCAGGTGATCCTCCGCCGCCAGCACGTGATCTCCCAGCTGCCTGCGCTGCATGACAGAACCGCGCTTCACCGCCAGGATGCGCACACCGGGACGCCGCCAGAGCCCCGTTTCCGAGAGCTTCCTGCCGACATTGCGGCTCCTCGCGGTCAGGATCAGGTGCGTGAGGTAGACGTCGCTTTCGCTCTGTTCGTCCTCGGCGCGCGGGCCGCGATCGGGCAGCAGGATCGGGCCGAGGACTGCCAGGATCGCCAGCCCGGCGAGCAGGGCAATCATGCCGACAGCGGTAATCTCGAAAATGCCGAACGGCGCCTGTCCCGCCTCCTGCGCGACCCCGTCTACCAGCAGGTTGGTCGAAGTCCCGATCAGGGTCAGCGTACCGCCGAGGATCGTCAGGTAGGACAGCGGGATCAGCAGCCGGGTTGCGGCGACGTTGAGGGCCCGGGCGAGCTTGCGCACGACCGGGATCATCACGATCACCACCGGCGTGTTGTTCATGAACGCGGACGCGGCCACGGTCCCCAGCCCGATTTCCGCCGTCGCCAGCCGCGGCGCGCGGGTGGTTCGCCGCACGATCCATCCCGTCACCTCCTCCAGCGCGCCGGTTCGCATCAGCGCGCCCGAAAGAATGAACATCGCGGCGATGGTTACGGGTGCGGAATTCGCGAACGTGCCGAGCAGGTCGCCGGGCGACAGGAAACCGAGCGGAAGCATGGCCGCACCGGCGACCACGGCCACCACCACCGGCGGATGGCGTTCGCGCACGAAGGCGACGAACACCGCTATCAGCAGCGCGAGGCCGATCGGGGCCGAGTATTCGTGGAGAATCGACATCGTGCGCAGCCGGCCTTCGACAAGGAGAGACCGGAGTTTGCAGAAGCCGCGGGCAACGCCAAGAAAAAACGCCCGGAGCGCGAGGCCCCGGGCGTTCTTTCACGGAAGACTGAATTCGTGAAGAATTACGCGGCTTCGGCCTCGTCCTGCGGATCGCGCAACACATAGCCGCGGCCCCAGACGGTTTCGATGTAATTTTCGCCGCCGCAGGCATGGCTGAGCTTCTTGCGCAGCTTGCAGATGAAGACGTCGATGATCTTGAGTTCCGGCTCGTCCATCCCGCCATACAGGTGGTTGAGGAACATTTCCTTGGTCAGCGTGGTGCCCTTGCGCAGCGAAAGCAGCTCGAGCATCGCGTATTCCTTGCCGGTGAGGTGGACGCGGGCATTGTCGACTTCGACGGTCTTGGCATCGAGGTTCACGGCAAGCTTGCCGGTGCGGATGATCGACTGGCTGTGGCCCTTCGAACGGCGCACCACGGCATGGATGCGGGCGACCAGCTCTTCGCGGTGGAACGGCTTGGTCACGTAATCGTCGGCCCCGAAGCCGAACGAGCGGATCTTGGAGTCCATTTCGGCGATGCCGGAAAGGATCAGGACCGGCGTCTGCACCTTGGCGACGCGCAGTTTCTTGAGCACGTCGTAGCCGTGCATGTCCGGCAGGTTCAGGTCGAGCAGGATGATGTCGTAATCATACAGCTTGCCCAGATCGAGGCCTTCCTCGCCGAGATCGGTCGAGTAGACATTGAACCCTTCGGTCGTGAGCATGAGCTCGATGGCTTTCGCCGTTGTCGGCTCATCCTCAATCAACAGCACTCGCATCGCTGGTCCCCTATTTGCCCCAGGCCTGTGCAGTAACGCCTCGCTAAGAGGTGTTGCGCGTCATTAACCACACAACATCTGAACGGAAAAGGTTAACGGGCCGTAAACGGCTTCGCGGAAATCTTTACGAGTCTTTTATGCCACAGGTGATGTCCCGTGTGACTGCAGAACCTCACAAGCGATTATCCCGCAGCTGCATCGCGATTCAGGATACCATTTCTGCCAGCAACCTTGCCTCGACCGGACATGGCCCCTCGTCTTTCGTGTCGGGCCAATCTTCCAATGCTCTTCGATTGCAGGTCGCTTGAAAGCCGCAGGGACGGCAGGTGCGGTCGTCCCGTTTATTCGTCCGCGGTTGCGATATGGCGGAAGCGAGCGAATTCTCGCCCGGCCAATCCGACAGGCGCAGTCGCTCGCCGAATTCAAATCCGATTCTGCCGTCGGGCTGCACGATGATCCGCGTTGGAACCGTGTGCGTCGCCGTCTCACCATTCCGAAAACGCTCTGCTGCGGCCCTTGCCCGATCCAGCGGGATTACCGGGATATTCTGCCCGGTTGTCGCCCGATGGCCGTCCAGCAAGAGCAGCGCCTCGACCGTCTCTTCCGGACTCAGGATCAGGTTTCCGACCGGGGCGGCGCTTTCAGACGCGAAGACGGGTATGATCCGCAGCCAGTCGACACCTATCCCGGCGACAAGGTCGTGAGCGGCTGCCAAGTGATCGCGGTTTTCGCGCGTTAGCACCAGAATCACGCCCACTTTGGCGCCGCGCGCAACGAGCTGCGCCAAGTTCTGGACCGTCGCCGCCTCGGTAGCCTTTCCGCCGGCTGTGGGCCGCGTGCCAGGAACGACGTCCATCGACACGCTGAATTCGAACCCCGACGACACGAAGATGTCGAGCGTTTCGTTCCAAGCGAAAAGGTTGGTCTGCACCGCGTTGCGTGCGCCGCCCGCTCCTATCGCTTCACCCAGCACGTCGCGCTGTAGGGCCAAAACGTTCAGAACGTAATCGGGTGGCAGCAAGGTCGGTTCGCCGCCATGCCAGATGATCCGGTCAAACTCGTCAGGGTTCGCATCCACGCGGAGGTCGCGGATCGCTTCGAACACTTCGCGCCAGACCGGCAGACCCATGCGCGCTGTGTCGGCCAGCCGGTCCCACTCATAACAATAGCGGCAGCGCAGATTGCAGAGAGTTGAAACCTTGACCTGCCAAACACGTTTCGAACGTGGGGGCATTCTCACGGTGCGAAATCGTCTCCCAGGTCGAATTTGTCTTCCTTGCACAGATAGTCGCTGCGTTCGAGCGGCCCGGCGGCTGAGGACGGCATCGGATCGAGGCGGAACAACCCTTGTCCATCGACAAAGCCGAGTCGGCCGCCTCCAAGCTTCAATATCGCGTGGCTGGGCCGGTTCTGAGCGGTAACAGCCTTTGTTTTCTGATCGAGGCCAAGTCGCCAACTTGGATCCGACTTGCGCGAGGCGACAATGCCGCCGCGCTCACTCTTGATCACATACCCCGTGGATTCCGCCGTCTTCGACACACCGACAATCTTGCCGCCCCTGGTATCGATATGGCCGAAGGGCTCGAGCCGGTGAGTGCCGTCCTCAATCGCTCTCTTGCGGTATGCTTGCACACTTGAGGTTGCCGTATCCTCGGCAACCACAACGTCACCGGAAACTGCGGTGCGATACTTTAATCCGCCGTGCCGGGTCTTCATATTCGATCCTCCGGACTCGCTGCATCGCAGGAACGTACAGGATGGAGCGGGCAAACACTACCCTAGCCAAATTCTCGGAATCCGCCGGTCCGCACTGGTCCGGCGGTGTGAGCGTCAAATCCCTGCGAGCTTCTTCGCGCGCCGCCTTTGCGCGCTCGATCCTATCCCGATCGCCTCGCGATATTTCGCGACCGTGCGGCGGGCGAGGTCGAAGCCTTCTTCCTTGAGCAGGTCGACGAGCTTCTGGTCGGACAGCACCTTCTTGGGGTCCTCGGCGTCGGTAAGCGCCTTGATGCGGGCCTTGATCGCCTCCGACGAAGCGCCTTCGCCATCGCTTGATCCGACGCCGCTGGAAAAGAAATACTTCAGTTCGAACGTACCCCGATCGCAGTGCAGGTACTTGTTGCTGGTCACCCGGCTGACGGTGCTTTCGTGCATCTCGATCTTTTCCGCGACCTCGCGCAGGGTCAGCGGCCGCAGTTCGGATACGCCGCGGCGGAAGAAGCCGTCCTGCTGCTTCACGATTTCGGCGGCGGTCTTGAGGATCGTTTTCTGTCGCTGGTCGAGCGCGCGGATCAGCCAGTGCGCATCGGCGAGCTTTTCCTTGAGCCAGCCTTGCGTTGCCTTGTCGGGGGAGCCGTCCGATAGCTCGACGAAATAGCTGCGATTGACCACCAGCCGCGGCAGGGACTCTTCGTTGAGCGTAATGTCCCACCCGCCTGCATCGCCAGCGCGCAGCAGCACGTCGGGGATGATCGCGCTGCTTTCGCCCCCTGCAAAGGCAAGTCCGGGCTTGGGATCGTAGCCGCGCAATTCGCGCAACATGTCGGCAAAGTCCTCGTCATCGACATGGCACATGCGCTTGAGCCGCGCGACCTCGCCCTGCGCCAGCAGATCGAGATTGCCGATCAGCGCCTGCATGCAGGGATCGTAGCGGTCCGCCTCGCGCGCCTGGATCGCGAGGCATTCGGCCAGGTCGCGCGCGCCGACGCCGGTGGGGTCGAGCATCTGCACCACCGTCAACGCGTCTTCGACGAGGTCCATGTCGACCCCCAGGTCGTGCGCGATCTCGCGCAGGTCGGTGCGCAGATACCCGGCCTCGTCGAGCAGGCCGACGATGTGGCGCGCGACGAACGCCTCCTGTGCGTTGACGGCGATCGCGCCGACCTGGGCGTCGAGATGTTCGGTCAGGGTGGTTTCGGCGGCGCGCGCGGCACCGGGATCGGGATAATCGTCCGCGCCCGTTCCGCCCACTGCCGCCGCGCCCCACTCGGCGCTTTCTCGGCCTGCCTGCCGTCCGTCGCCGGTGTCGCGGTCACCGTCGAGCGCGGACACGTCGATATCGAGCGGGGCGTCGCTTTCCCCCGCGCCCTGCGCCATCAGCTGGTCGGACGTCAGGTCTTCGCGCGGGCTATCGTCCGCGCCGCCGCTGTCGGGGGCGTCCTCGCTTCCGGTCGCGCCGGTATCGAGCAGCGGGTTCGCTTCGAGCGCTTCGCCGATGAACGTCTCGATTTCGAGGTTCGATGCCGCCAGCAGCTTGATCGCCTGCTGCAACTGCGGCGTCATCACCAAGCTTTGCGATTGGCGAAGGTCCAGTCTGGGTCCGAGCGCCATGAGCGATTCCTAGAGCGTGAAGCCCTCGCCCAGATAGAGGCGCTTGACGTTCTCGTCGGCGACGAGATCCTGCGGCGTGCCCGCGAACAGCACCTGCCCGCCATAGATGATGCAGGCGCGATCGACGATGTCGAGCGTTTCGCGGACATTGTGATCGGTGATCAGCACCCCGATCCCGCGTTCCTTCAGATCCTTCACCAGATCGCGAATGTCGCTGATCGACAGCGGATCGATCCCGGCAAACGGTTCGTCGAGCAGCATGATCGAAGGCTTGGCCGCGAGCGCGCGGGCGATTTCGCAGCGTCGCCGCTCGCCACCCGACAGCGCCATCGCCGGGCTTTCGCGCAGCCGTGTCAGCCCGAATTCGCCCAGCAGCCGCTCGAGCTCCGCCGCGCGGGTATCGGCATCGGGCTCGACCATTTCGAGCACGCAATTGATGTTCTGTTCGACGGTCATCCCGCGAAAGATGCTGGTTTCCTGCGGCAAATAGCCGAGGCCCAGGATCGCGCGGCGATACATCGGCAGCCTGGTCACGTCTTCGCCATCCATCAGGATGCGGCCCGAATCCGGGCGGACGAGGCCCATGATCGAATAGAAGCAGGTGGTCTTGCCCGCGCCGTTGGGGCCGAGCAGGCCCAGCACTTCGCCCTTGGCGACGCTGATCGAAATGTCGGTCAGAACCGCGCGCTTGTCGTAACTCTTGGCGATCGAAACGACTTCCAGCCCGCCCTGGGGCAGCGGCACGGCGGCATCGGCCCCGGCAGTTTCGGCGGCATTCTCGATGGCTTGGTGTTCGGTCATCGCCCCAGCTTTAGCAGCCCAGAATGAACAGGAAAGGGCGGGAATGCCCGATTTGGCAGGTTTTTTGCTTGTGCCGCTCGACGGAGCCGCCACCGTGCTCGACCAGCGGCCTGCGGAGGGCTCGCGAGACCCTGCCCCGATATGGTTAGAGCGCTTGCCACACCCCCGACTCTTTGAAATACTCGTGTGCGAGAGAAAAATCCGTTGGGGAGCGGTGCATGAACGACATATCACATCAGCACGAGGACGCCGAAAAGCGCGGACGCGACTGGCGCAAGTCGATGAGCGATCACGTCGCCCATGCCCTGCTGGTCTACACCGCGCTGCTGATTTTCGTCACCGTCAAGGCGCTCGAAGGCGGGTCGTCCTCGATCCTGCCCTATGTCGCGCTGGTCGTTCTGGTTGCCGGAATCATCCCGGCCTGCCGCTGGTTCGAAAAGCGCTGGACCGTGCTCGACGACGATCAGGCGGGCGACCCGTCCTACGCCGCCGCCTTCCGCCGCGACGCGATCGGATTGTGGCTGCTGGCGATCGGCCTGCCGTTCCTGCTGACCGCGATCTTCAAGGCGTTCTTCGCCTTCACATGAGGGACGGTTCCCCTTGCGCGGGAACAACTGGGACTTTCCACCGCTTGATCAAGGTGTTCCGCCCGTACCGGGCCTTGCAGCGGGAGTGTTCGTGAAATCCAGTCGACCGGTTCGGCGTCTGTGGGTGATGATCGCCTCGCTCGTGGCGGCGGTTTCGCTCGTGGCCCCCGCGTACGCCATCCTGCCCACCGATCCCGCGCCCGCTGCCGAGGAACCGGCACCGGTACAGGCTCCGATCGAACAGGCACCCGACGATGGCGACGATCCGCGCATTCAGGAGCGGCTCGAAGGGATATACGCCGAACTGCCCGCTTTCTCGGACGTGCGCGTCACGGTGCGCGAGGGGGTGGTCGCGCTGGAGGGCACGGTCGGCGATACCGAGGCGATTGCGCGGGCAGAGAACATCGCGGCGCGGGTTGCGGGCGTCGTCACGGTCGAAAACCGACTCGAACGCGACCTTTCGGTCGAAGGCAACCTGTCGGTGTTCGGGCAGCTCTCCGACATGTTCGACGGTTTCGTCAACGCGCTGCCGTTGTTTGCAGTTGCCGCGCTGACCGCACTGGCGTTCGGCGTGACCGGATACGTGATCGCCGGGCTGGGCTTCCTGTGGGACAGGATCGCGCCCAATGCCTTTCTCGCGGACCTGATCCGCAGTGCGATCCGCTTCGTGTTCGTGATCGGCGGGCTGGTGATCGCGCTCGATATGCTCGGCGCCGGGGCATTGCTGGGCGCGGTGCTCGGCGGCGCGGGTGTTGTCGGGATCGCGCTCGGTTTCGCGATGCGCGACACGATCGAGAACTATGTCGCCTCGCTGATGCTGAGCCTGCGCCAGCCGTTTCGGCCCAACGATCACGTGCTGATCGACGATCTCGAAGGGCGGGTGATCCGGCTGACCAGCCGCGCCACGATCCTGATGACGCTCGACGGCAACCACCTGCGCATTCCCAACGCGCAGGTCTTCAAGGCGGTGATCCTCAACTACACCCGCAATCCGCAGCGCCGGTTCGAATTCGAGCTGGGCGTGGACGCCGACGACGATCCGCGCGCGGCGATGAAGCTCGGTTACGAGACGCTCGCGGCGCTACCGTTCGTGCTGGACGATCCCGAGCCTGCCGCGCGGATCAGGAATGTTGGCGACTCCAACATCGTTATCCTGTTTCTCGCCTGGGTCGATCAGCGCGAAGCCGACTGGGAAAAATCGCGCAGCGCGGCGATCGCGGCGGTCAAGGATGCGCTGGAGGAGGCCGGGTTCGCGCTGCCCGAGCCGATCTACCGTCTGCGCTTCGACGGGAGGACCGATCCGCTGCCGATCGGGCGGATGGCGACAGCGACCGAGGCGCAGCAGAAGAAAGAGCGGCGTGCGCCAGCGCCCGCGCCAACCACGCACGAGGACGTTCGCCCGGAAAGCGAGATTGCCGACATGGTCGAGCAGGAACGCCGCAGCGATGGCGAGCAGGCCAAGGACCTGCTCGATACGAAGCGTCCGGTGGAATGATAGTGCTCGTCATTGCGAGCCGAAGGCGAAGCAATCCAGCGTCTGACGTCTCGACCGGGTGATCCGTTCGAACATGGATTGCCGCGTCGCCCTTGCGGGCTCCCCGCAATGACGAAGCTTATGCCTTCGCCCGCTCGATCGCCTCGATCACGATCTGCCGCGCTTCGGCGCGATCGCCCCATTTGCCGACCCGCACCCACTTCTCCTTCTCGAGATCCTTGTAATGGGTGAAGAAGTGCTCGATCTGCTGCAACACGATCGAGGGCAGGTCCTGCCGCTCGCCGACATCGGCGTAATACGGGAAAGTCGTATCGACCGGCACGCAAATCAGCTTTTCGTCCCCGCCATGCTCGTCCTCGAGGTTGAGCACTCCGATCGGGCGGGCATTGACGACGCAGCCCGCGATGAACGGCGAGCGCGCGATCACCAGCGCATCGAGCGGATCGCCATCGGGTGACAGCGTGTGCGGGACGAAGCCGTAATTCGCCGGATAGCGCATCGGCGTGTGCAGGATGCGGTCGACGAACAGCGCGCCGCTTTCCTTGTCGAATTCGTATTTGACCGGCTCGCCCCCGGTCGGAACCTCGATGATGACGTTGAGGTCGTCGGGCGGATTCTTGCCGGTGGGAATCTTGTCGATACGCATGGTCGGGCTTCCTGTCGTTCTTCTCGGCCCCTCTCCCAAGGACTTCGGGAAGCGCCGATAGCCCGCTCTCGATATTGCGGCAACCTGGACTCTCGCCTAATCGCGCCCCTGATGAGCAAGAACACGCCCAAAGCCATTCGCGGCACCCAGGACATTTTCGGCGCCGATGCCGAGGCGTTCGCTTTCGTGGTCGAAACCTTCGAGCGGGTGCGCAAGCTCTACCGCTTCCGCCGCGCCGAAATGCCGGTTTTCGAAAAGACCGAGGTGTTCAGCCGCGCGATCGGCGAGACGACCGACGTGGTCTCGAAGGAAATGTACTCGTTCGAGGATCGCGGCGGGGACTCGCTCACCTTGCGCCCCGAATTCACCGCCGGGATCGCGCGCGCCTATCTCACCAACGGCTGGCAGCAGCACGCGCCGCTCAAGCTGGCGACGCACGGCCCGCTGTTCCGCTACGAGCGCCCGCAAAAGGGGCGCTATCGCCAGTTTCACCAGATCGACGCCGAGATCATCGGCGCAGCGGAACCGCAGGCCGATGTCGAATTGCTGGCGATGGCAGACCAGTTGCTGAAGGAGCTGGGGATCGAGGGTGTGACCCTGCATCTCAACACACTCGGCGATGCCGACAGCCGCGAACAATGGCGCGCGGCTTTGGTAGAGTATTTCGGCAAGGTGCGCGGCGAACTGAGCGAGGATTCGCAGGAGCGGCTGAAGAAGAACCCGCTGCGGATTCTGGATTCGAAGGATCGCCGCGATCAGCAATTCCTCGCCGACGCCCCGAAGATCGACGACTTCCTGACCGACGAAGCGAAGGGCTTTTTCGAGACGGTGACGAGCGGCCTGGATGCGGCGGGCGTGACATGGAAGCGCGCCGAAAGCCTCGTGCGCGGCCTCGACTATTACCGCCACACCGCGTTCGAATTCATCCCCGACGAGGGCACGGCAGCGGCGGACGCCTTGGGCGCGCAGAGCACGGTGCTGGGCGGTGGGCGTTACGACGGCCTGATGGAATCGCTGGGCGGCGCGCCGACGCCGGCGGTCGGCTGGGCTGCGGGGATCGAGCGGCTGGCTATGTTGGTGGGGGAGAAGGCAGAACCCCGGCTCGAAGCGATCGTGCTCGTCGAGGATGATAGGGGATTGACCGCGGCGATTGAATTGCTTGGACAGCTGCGTGCCGGAGGCGTGGTCGCCGAAATAATGGCGTCGGGTTCACCAAAGAAGCGTTACGACAAGGCGGTTAAACAGCAGCCGCGAGCAATCCTTCGCGTAGGAGCGAGTGGCTATGACACATTTTCAGGCGATCTCAGTCCGGGACTGAAAGAGGTGCTCACACGACGCCTCTAGCATGTTCGTCGCCCCGTGCTTGACACGGGGCAGGGCTTCTCTTTTCGCCGCGCAAAAAAGAAAGCCATGGCCCGCATCGAGTGCGGGCCGACGAAAGGTGTTGGAGTCACCCCGGGAAGCGAAGCTGTGCAAAGCACACTTGTTCCGGGGTCGTGCTTCCCTTCCAGCATCCCGCTTGTCATGAAGGAGCCCGATCCCGGAACAAGTCCGGGATGACCTGTTGCATCGAGTGCGGGCCGACGAATTGCGCCAGGAGTTTCCTACACCGCGCAACTTTCGCTATGTCCGCCTCATGGACGCGAATAGGAGGTACGAAACGGGTTGGAAAAGTGTCAACTTCGCAATTCGCCCTCAATCCCGCTTCAATTCAAACGGATAAGCCTCGAAATCCAGCCTGACACTGTGTCAAGTGTGTCAACTTCCAACCGAAAGCCGCAATGCAAATCCCCGCCACCCGCCTCGACCAGATCGCCAACCGCTTCGCCGAGCTCGAAGCGCGCATGGCGTCGGGCACGCTTGAGGGCGAGGAATTCGTGCAGGCGAGCCGCGACTATGCCGAGCTCGAGCCGGTCGCGAAGATCGCCTCCGAAGTGAAGGCGATGCGCGAGGAGATCGCAGGGCTCGAAGAGATGCTCGCCGATCCCGAAATGAAGGCCATGGCGGAGGATGAGCTGGCGAGCATCCGCGAGGCCCTGCCCGAAAAGGAACGCCAGCTTGCCATCGCGCTGCTCCCGCGCGACGCCGCCGATGCCAAGCCCGCCATGCTCGAAATCCGCGCCGGGACCGGCGGCGACGAGGCCGCGCTGTTCGCGGGCGATCTCTACCGCATGTACGAGCGCTTCGCCGCAGAGCAGGGCTGGACGGTCGAGCCGGTCAGCATGAGCGCGTCCGAAGTCGGCGGCTTCAAGGAAGTGGTCGCCAACGTCACCGGCGCGGGCGTGTTCGCCAAACTCAAGTTCGAAAGCGGGGTCCACCGCGTGCAGCGCGTGCCCGTCACCGAAAGCGGCGGGCGCATCCACACCTCGGCGGCAACCGTGGCGGTGCTGCCCGAACCCGACGATGTGGACGTGAATATCGATCCCGGCGACCTCAAGATCGACACCTACCGCGCGTCTGGCGCAGGCGGTCAGCACGTCAACACCACCGACTCCGCAATCCGCATCACGCACGAGCCGAGCGGGATCGTCGTCACCTGTCAGGACGGGCGCAGCCAGCACAAGAACCGCGAAAAGGCGATGCAGGTGCTGCGCGCGCGTCTCTACGAACAACAGCGCGACGCGGCGCAAGGCGCCGAGGCCGAAGCGCGCAAGGCGATGGTCGGCAGTGGCGACCGTTCGGAACGCATCCGCACCTACAATTTCCCGCAGGGCCGCGTGACCGATCACCGCATCGGGCTGACGCTGCACAAGCTGGAGGAAGTGCTCGCCGGACCGGGGCTGGGCGAACTGGTTGACGCGCTGATCGCCGAGGACGAGGGCAAGCGGCTGGCGGCGCTGGCGGAGTGACTGTTACCGAAGCGATCCGCGCCGCGAGCGAGCGCCTGTCCGCCACCAGCGATACTGCGCGGCTCGATGCCGAACTGCTGATGGCGCATGCGCTCGGGGTGAGTCGTTCGGACATGCTGCTGCACGGCGCAAAGGAAGAGCTCGCCGCCCCCGACCGCTTCGAGCAATTGCTCGTCCGGCGGCTCGCGCATGAACCGATTGCCTACATCCTCGGGCAGCAGGAATTCTATGGCCGCTCCTTCCGGGTAACCCCGAGGTCCTGATTCCGCGCGCGGACAGCGAGACGCTGATCGACGCAGCGCTCGAAGCGAAGCCTTCCGGCGGGCGGGTCGTCGATCTCGGCACCGGATCGGGGGCCTTGTTCGTGACCGCCCTGCTCGAACTCCCCAGCGCGCACGGCATCGCCGTGGATGCGTCGCACGGCGCATTGCAGGTCGCGCAGGACAACGCGCAGCGGCACGGACTGGGCCGAATGCAAGCGCGGCACGCCCTGTGCGACTGGCGCGGCGACGGCTGGGGCGCCGGGCTTGGCACCTTCGACCTGGTCCTGTGCAACCCGCCCTATGTCGAGGAGGACGCAGAGCTCGATCCGGATGTCCGCAATTACGAACCGGCAACAGCGCTGTTCGCCGGAAAGGACGGGCTTGACGATTATCGCACCCTCATCCCGCAAATGCGCAAGCTCATGAACGATTCGGCCGTCGCGATCTTCGAAACCGGTGCCTCGCAGGCTGATTCCGTTCGGGAAATCGCTGAACAGGCCGGTTTCTCGGTCGAAATCCGCAACGATCTTGCAAATCGGCCACGTTGCGCGATCCTTCGGTGACGAAAATGCCGCAGGGGCTTGGCAAATCGCCAAGTCGTCGCTACCTCCGAATCACGCCTTCCGACCAGCGCAGCAAGCCGGTCGCAGGGACAAGCTCCGACTTTCCGCTGGAAACGACCGAATGGGTCACGGCCCCGGTCAGCATATCGCGGGATGCGCCCGCGAACTCCGGCGCAAGCGACGAGGGGTATATTGGCCGCAGGTGCGAAAGGCGATTTCGCCCGCCAGGTCGTTGATGAGGATGGAATTCCTTGAATAACAATCGCAACAATCGTCGCCGCGGTCGCGGCAATCGCAACCAGAGCGGCGGCGGCAACAACCAGAACCGGATCGATAGCCGGGCGCGCGGAAACGCGCCGCAGCTGCTGGACAAGTACAAGAAGCTCGCGCAGGACGCGCAGCACAACGGCGACCGCGTGCAGATGGAATACTATCTGCAGTTCGCCGATCATTATTTCCGCGTGATCGCCGACAACAAGGCGCGCCAGGACGAGGCCCGCGCCAAGCGATCCGATGATCGCGATCAGCCGGGCGACGACAGCGACGATGGAGACGATGGCGACCGGGGTCGCCGGGGCGGGCGCCGCCCGCGCCAGCGCCGTGACGAGGCCGCGCATGCCGAAGGCGAAGCGGGTGTCGAGGGTGATCCGATCGACGCCAAGGGCGGCGATGGTGCCGAGCCCAAGCGCCGCGCACGCAAGCCGAAGGCCGAGGGGCGCGAGGCCGCACCCCGCAAGCCGCGCAAGCCCCGCAACGGCCGCGCCAGCGACGACGATGGCGAGATCGATTCCTCGGTCCTCCCGCCTGCGATCGGGTCCGACGAATCGTCGGGTGACAAGGGCGGCGACAATCTCGAAGCGGTCGGCTGACCGAACGCTCCGGAGCGCATCGGACGGTTAGCCGGATGGGTTCGGTGCGCGCCCGGTTCGACACTATTTTTGCGACATTCGCAGCGCGGCCGGGTCTTGGTGCGGTGCTGCTCGGTGCGGTGGCGGCGTGCGGCTATCCGCCGCTCCACGCGTGGTGGATCGCACTTCCGGCGCTGGCGCTGTTCGTCGCGCAATTGCACCGCGCCCCGACCTGGCGCGCGGCGGCGTGGCAGGGCTGGCTGTTCGGCTGGGCGCATCTGACGCTGGCGAACAACTGGATCGCGACCGCGTTCACCCATCAGGCGAAAATGCCCGAGTTCCTGGGCTGGCTCGCGGTGCCGCTGCTGTGCGTATATCTCGCAGTCTATCCGGCGCTGGCGGCGCTGGCCGCGCATCTGCTGGTTCGCAGATCGGGACCGCTTGCATTTGGAGCGGTATTGGCCGGAGCGTGGATCGTCACCGAATGGCTGCGCAGCTGGGTGTTTACCGGATATCCGTGGCCGCCGCTTGGGCTGATGCTGCTGGGCGGATGGAGCCGTCCGGGTGCAGCAATCATCCTGCCTTGGATCGGTACCTATGCGCTTTCCGGTTCCGCGATCCTGATAGCCATTTCCATCATTGCGGTCGTCTCTTCCTCGCGATGGCGGGCGACGAGTGCATGGGTCTTGGCGGCGTTTACGGTCGCAATGGTGGTTCCCGGTCCGCGCGCCGACGAAACCCGCGTTGGCCTGCGCTACGCCCTGATCCAGCCGCTGCTCAAGCAATCCGAGATCAACGATCCCGCGAAATTCGAAGAGCAGTTCGCGCGGATTACCGACCTGACTCTGCCCGGTCGCGACGAATCCCGGCTGGTGCTGTGGCCCGAAAGCGCGATCCCTGACTATCTCGAGCCCGGCTATCCGCAGCGCTACTACACAACGATGACAGCCGCGGGCGACCCCGAATTCGCGCGGCGACGGATCGGCAGCGTGATCGGCACGGATGCAACGCTGCTGGCGGGAGTGGTCAATCTCGATATCGGGCCGCGCGAAGACGGCACGACCGGCGCGGTCAGTGCGCGCAATTCGGTGCTGGCGCTCGATGGCGAGGGCGCAATCACCGCGCATTATGCCAAGGCGCATCTGGTGCCTTACGGCGAATATCTGCCGATGCGCCCGCTGCTCGAGCCGATCGGGTTGTCGCGGCTCGTGGCCGGATCGATCGATTACGAACCCGGCCCCGGTCCGCGTACGCTCGACCTGAGCGAACACGGCAAGGCGGGCATCCAGATCTGCTACGAAATCGTCTTCTCCGGGCAAGTCGTGGACCGCGACAACCGGCCCGACTACATCTTCAACCCGTCCAACGATGGCTGGTTCGGATGGTGGGGACCGCCGCAGCATCTGGCACAGGCGCGCATGCGCGCGATCGAGGAGGGGTTGCCGGTGCTGCGTTCGACCACCACCGGGATCAGCGCGGTGATCGACGCCAATGGCGTGATCCGCGGACACATTGCCACTGGCGAGGCCGGGCGGCTCGACGGCTTCATCCCCGCACCCAAACCGCCCACGCTGTTCGCGCGTGTTGGCAACGCCCTGCCGCTCGCCTGGGCCGCTCTGTTGGTGATTGCCGGGCTAGGCCTGCCAAGACTGCTTGCGCTGCGCCGCGCCCGCAGCTAGGGCTGCGATCAAGACATAAAGGTTTCCTTATATCCCTTGGAAACCATTTCATCGCCATAGCCACCGAGGGGTCCCGATGCGCAGCGAATACCTGTTTACGTCCGAAAGCGTTTCCGAAGGCCATCCGGACAAGGTTTCCGACCAGATCTCCGACGCGATCGTCGACCTGATGCTGTCGAAGGATCCCGAATCCCGCGTCGCCTGCGAAACCATGACCACGACCCAGCGCGTGATCCTCTCCGGCGAAATCCGCTGTGCACCGATGTACGATGAGGGCAACGAAGATTGGGCCGTGAACGGCGGTTGGGCCCCCGGCGCGAAGGAAGAGATCGAGCAGGCGGTGCGCTCGACCGTGCGCGACATCGGATACGAGCAGGACGGCTTCCACTGGAAGACGCTGACCTTCGAAAACCATCTGCACGGCCAGTCGGCGCATATCGCACAGGGCGTCGATGCCGGCGCGGAAGGCTCGGACAAGGACGAGGGCGCGGGCGACCAGGGAATCATGTTCGGCTTCGCCTGCGACGAGACGCCCGACCTGATGCCCGCGACGCTCGATTACAGCCACAAGATTCTCGAAAAACTCGCCGAAGATCGCCATTCGGGCGCGGCCCCGTTCCTGGAGCCGGACGCCAAGAGCCAGGTCACGTTGCGTTACCGCGACGGCAAGCCGGTCGCCTGCACCGCCATCGTCGTCAGCACCCAGCATGCCGAGGGATACGACAAGGGCACGAAGGAAGCCGAGCTCCACAATTACGTGAAGGGCGTCGTCACCGACATCCTGCCCGATGGCTTCGTCACCAACGAGACCGCGTGGCACATCAACCCGACCGGCAGCTTCGTGATCGGCGGACCCGACGGCGATGCCGGTCTGACCGGCCGCAAGATCATCGTCGACACCTATGGCGGCGCGTCCCCGCACGGTGGCGGGGCGTTCAGCGGCAAGGACCCGACCAAGGTCGATCGCAGCGCGGCCTACATCACCCGCTACCTCGCCAAGAATGTCGTTGCCGCCGGCATCGCCAAGCGCTGCACGATCCAGATCGCCTATGCGATCGGCGTGTCCGAACCGCTGTCGCTGTATGTCGACACTCACGGTACCAGTACGGTCGACGATGCCGCGATCGAGGACGCCATCGGTTCGATCGACAAGCTCGGCGGCCTGACCCCGCGCGCGATCCGCACGCATCTCGGCCTCAACAAGCCGATCTATCGCAAGAGCGCAGCCTATGGCCATTTCGGCCGCACGGCAGATGGCGACTTCTTCCCGTGGGAACGCACGGATTTGGTCGAAGACTTGAAGGCAGCGCTGTCCTGACTTGCTAGGGGCGTCGCCGATGACGACGCCAGCACCTTCATCCGCAGGCCGGATCGCCGAGCTCGACGCGCTGCGCGGGCTTGCGGTGATCGGGATCGTGTGGATGAACGTGTATGTCTTCGCGCTGCCGGCACAGGCCTATTACAACCCGGTCGCATACGGCGGGGAATCCTCGCTCGATCGGCTGGTCTGGGCGGCGAGCTTCGTGTTCGTGGAGGACAAGTTCCGCACGCTGTTCGCGATGATGTTCGGTGCCGGGTGCATCATCCTGCTGGAAAAAGGCGGCGGCCGTCCGTGGCGCGCGCATTTCGCCCGGATGGCGGTGCTGTTCGCGATCGGCCTCGTCCACGCGACGCTGTTGGCGAGCAACGACATCCTGCGCGCCTACGCCATCGCTGGCTGCGCGCTGCCGTTCCTGGCGCAGCTCCCTGTGCGCGCGCTGGTCGCGGTCGCAGTCGGGCTGGTCGCAGTGCATGTCGGCGGGGGCATCGTGGTGTTCGGGAGCGGGTTTTACGACTGGGCACAGGGCCGCAGCTGGACCGAGATGGCGCTGCTGATCGAGCGGGATTTCGGCTCCGACGCACGCGCGATCGGATTTGCGCTGGAGCAGGGCCGCGAAAGCTTCGCCGAACGGGTCTCGCGGCGGCTCGACGGCATGCCCTCGCAGCTTGCGACCATCGTCGGTTCGGTCCCGATCAACCTGGCCGCGATGGCGCTCGGGATGGCGCTGTGGAAAGACCGGATGCTGGCGGGCGAGTGGCGGACCTTCCGGTTGCAGCGTCTCGCGGCGGTCTGCGCGGTGCTGTCGATCCCGCCGCTGCTGTGGCTCGCGCAGTGGACGGCGCAAGAGGGATTTCCCGGTCCGCTGGTCGGGCCGGTGGCGCTGGGTTTCTCGGCCCCGTTCGACACGGCGCTCGGGCTTGCCTACGCCGCACTGGCGATGGCGCTGTTCGACGCGCGCGGCGCGGTCACGCGCCGGTTGGCGGCGGTCGGGCGGCTGTCGCTGACCAACTACCTGATGACGAGCGCGATGCTCGGCGCGATTTTCGCAAGCTGGGGACTGGGGCTGTTCGCGCAGGTGAGCCGCGCCCAAGCCTTTGCACTCGGCTTCGTGCCGATCGCGACCATGCTGCTGTGGTCGCCGCTGTGGGTCGCGCGGCTGGGGCAGGGTCCGTTCGAGCGGTTGTGGCGCGGTTCGGCCAGGCTGCTGGGCTAGCCGTCTTCCCCCAGCAGCGGGGAGGGTCGGTCGAGCGCCAGCTCGGCGTCCGAAAACACGAACGGGCTGCGCACCCCCGGCATGCCGCCAAGCTCGACCCGGAGCCCACGCGCGAGCACTTGCGGATCGGCGAACACCTCGTCGAGCCGGTTGATCGGCCCGGCGGGAACGCCATGCCGGTGGCAGGCGTCGAGCAGGTCGGCCTTGCTCCAACAGGCGGTGGTCGCGGCGATATCCGCGTCGAGCGCGGCGGCGTTTTCGGTGCGTCCGCCATTGGTGGCAAAGCGCGGGTCCTGCGCGAGATCGTCGCGGTCCAGCATCGCGACCATTTTCGCGAACAACCGGTCGTTCGCCGGGGCAAGGATCACGTGCCCGTCGTTGGTCGGATACACGCCGTAGGGAGCGACCTGCGCGTGCGCGTTGCCCATGCGCGGCGGGTTCTCGCCGGTCGTGAACAGGTAGGTTGCCTGGTTGGCAAGCAGCGCGATCGAGCAATCGAGCAGGCTCATGTCGACCTGCTGGCCTGTGCCGGTGCGTTCGCGCTTGAGCAGCGCGGCCTGAATGCCGCTCGCGGCCCACACGCCGGTCGACAGGTCGGAGATCGAGACCCCCATCTTGACCGGCACGCCCTCGGGCTCTCCGGTGAGCGACATGAAGCCGCTCATCCCTGGATGACGAAATCGTATCCCGCTTCGTGCGCCCGCGGCCCGGTCTGTCCGAAGCCGGTGATCGAGCAATAGACGAGGCGCGGGGCGTCCGGCGCGAGCGAGGTGTAATCGAGTCCGAATTTCGCCAGCCCGCCGGTCTTGAAATTCTCGATCACCACGTCCGCGTCGAGACACAGTGCTCGGACCCGCGCGAGATCATCGGCATCGTGAAAGTCTGCGACGATCGCGCGTTTTCCGCGGTTGCAGGCGTGGTAATAGGCCGCCTCGCGGTGGACCGTGCCGTCGGCGGCGGTGCGCTCGACCCAGGGCGGCCCCCACAGGCGCGTTCCGTCGCCTTCCGGGCTTTCGACCTTGATCACATCCGCGCCAAGGTCGGCGAGGATCTGCCCGGCGAAAGGCCCGGCCAGCACCCGCGCGAGCTCGACGACTTTCAGTCCGGCAAGCGGCGCGTTGGGGTTGCGGGGCTTCTCGAGCCACATGGATCAGGCGGTTTCCAGTGCCACTTCATATTTCGCGGTGGTGCTGGCCGCGATCTCTTCTTCGGTCACGCCGGGAGCCAGCTCGATCAGCCGGAACGGGCTGTCATGATCGACCCGGTGGAACACGCCGAGATTGGTGATGATCATGTCGACCACATTGGTGCCGGTCAGCGGCAGGGTGCATGTCGGTATGAACTTGGGATCGCCCGCCTTGCTGGTGTGATCCATCACCACGATGATCTTCTTGACCCCGGCCACCAGATCCATCGCGCCGCCCATCCCCTTGATCATCTTGCCGGGGATCATCCAGTTGGCGATGTCGCCGTTTTCCGCGACTTCCATCGCGCCCAGCACGGTCAGGTCGATGTGCCCGCCGCGGATCATCGCGAAGCTCGTCGCGCTGTCGAAATAGGCCGAATGCGGCAGCTCGCTGATGGTCTGCTTGCCGGCGTTGATGAGGTCGGGGTCGACCTCGTCGTCATACGGAAACGGCCCGATACCGAGCATTCCGTTCTCGCTTTGCAGCGTCACCTGCATCCCTGCGGGAATGTGGTTGGCGACCAGCGTGGGGATGCCGATACCGAGATTGACGTAATAGCCGTCTTTCAGCTCGCGCGCGGCGCGGGCGGCCATCTGGTCGCGGCTCCAACCGGGTGCTTCCTGTGTCATCGGGTGATCTGCCTTTGTTCGGAGGGGGTTTCGGAAATGGGGTCGTTGGCAACGATAGCGGGCGGGATCAGGAACCAGCCTTGCCCGATCAGCAGCTCAAGCGCGAGCGCCGCTTCGGGATTGACGAGGTATTCGAACAGTTCGTCGAAATCCTCGCGCGTGTCTCCAGCGATAGCGATGATGCAGCTGGATTTCGCAAGGTCGGCGCGGCGGGTCTGTTTGCGGTCGCCGGGATAGCGCATCAGCAGCAGCTCGTCCCGGCTTTCGGGGTCGAGACCGGTCTGCTTCAGCGCCAGCCGGATATCGCCCGCCATTCCCGCCGAATGCCCGGAAATCCACACGATCCCGACATTGGCGCCGCGCAATTGATCCAGCCCCTGCGCCAGCACGCGCGACGCCCGGCCTTCCGAATCGAGTGCGAACAGGTCTCCCGCGGGATCGAGATCGATCAAGACTGTCGGAAGGTTGGCCCGGCACGGCGCGCGCGTCTCGCGCAGGCTCGACGGATCGGCGAGCACCGCCGATTGCGGCAATTCGCTTTGCAGCCCGAGCTGCGCCTGCTCCTGCGAATAGCGGATCAGTTCCGAATAGGCGTCGGCCTCGATCAGGGCGTCCGGAGTGACGGGTGAGGTCTGCACGATCACTTCGGGCACGGGAGCCGCCGCGATGCGCGAAAGCTCCGCCTGCGCCGCAGTGGCGACCTGCTGTCGCTGCACGGCGCGTTCCTGGTCGCCGGGTGTCCGGCCATCGGTGGCGGTACGCGCGACGGCCGCGCCCGCGACGACGGGAATCACCGCCGCCACGCAGCCCTGCAGCATGATCGGCGCGCACAGCAATGCAATGAGGTGGGGTGTGCGCACGAACCTATCTCTCCGGGCCGGTGCTTTCGCGGAGCAGAGATTGCGGCGCCTGCGTGCGTCGCGAGGCACGGGTCATGCGGCCTCCCGTTCGCGGGTGGTGCGGAATTCGATCTGCTTGTCGTAGGGCGCGCCAACGACCATGCGCTGCACGAACACGCCGGGCAGGTGGATCGAATCCGGGTCGAGTGCGCCCGCGGGCACGAGCTCCTCGATCTCGACGATGCAAATCTTGCCGCACGTGGCGGCGGGCTGGTTGAAGTTGCGCGCGGTCTTGCGGAACACGAGGTTGCCGGTCTCGTCGGCCTTCCATGCCTTGACGATCGACAGATCGGCGAAGATTCCGCGTTCGAGTATGTAGGTCTCGCCGTCGAAATCCTTGTGCTCTTTGCCTTCAGCAACCTGCGTGCCGACGCCGGTCTTGGTGTAGAAGCCGGGGATTCCCGCTCCGCCTGCGCGCATCCGCTCGGCCAGTGTGCCCTGCGGGCAGAATTCGACCTCGAGTTCGCCTGCGAGGAACTGGCGTTCGAACTCCTTGTTCTCGCCGACATAGGACGAGATCATCTTCTTCACCTGCCGGGTGCGGAGCAGCTTGCCGATCCCTTCGTTGTCGATCCCGGCATTGTTGCTGGCGAAGGTCAGGCCGGTGACGCCGCTGTCGCGGATCGCATCGAGCAGCCGTTCGGGGATACCGCACAGGCCAAAGCCTCCGGCAGCGATCAGCATGTCGTTGTGTAGCACACCATCGAGTGCGGCGGCGGCATTGGGGTAAAGCTTGTTCATCGGAATATCCTGATGGATTTGTCTTTGAGCCGTGCAGGCGCGGCCTGGCGACCGCCTGATTACTGACTTGCGAGCGGCCTGTCACCCGGTGCGACGAGAACGACCGGACCATGCCTTAATGCTGCGATGCAGTATGTTTGGGCAGCGCACAATGCTCATATATTGGGCTGATGCATCGAAAATGGGCAGGTATTTTGCACGAATTGCTACAAATGCGTCATATAACTCCATAGGTGTTGCGCAATTTGCATCTTGAAATGCGCCTTTCGCACTTGCACAATATTGCTGCGCTCCGCATAAACCTTCGTGCCTTACAGGCATCCTCTCCCAAACTTTCATAGCCCGGCCTTGTGCCGGGCTTTTTTCTGCCTTGTGGCCCACCGTGCGGACGGTGGTGCCAAGTGGTTTGCAATCGCCACATCGGCTCCTTAGCTAGCGTGGGTCGCAGTTCCGCGACCCCCAGCTCGAAGGACTCCATTTGATGGCCGATGCCGAAACTGCCACCCCAAGCAGAACCGCGCGATTGCAGGTTGCGCCGGCGCGGCAGGAGGAATCGGGACAGGGTATCGCGCGCATGCCGCGCTCGGCGTTCCAGCAACTCGGCATAACCGAAGGCGACATCGTCCAGATCACCGGCAAGCGCATGACCGCCGCGATCGCGATGGCTGCGTATCAGGAAGACGATACGCTCGATGTCGTGCGGCTCGACGGGCTCCAACGCGGCAATGCGGAAGCGGGTTCGGGTGAGCATGTCGAGATCTTGGCGGTCGAATCGCGCCCCGCGACACGGGTCGTGTTCGCCCCGCGCAGCGCGAAATGCGGCTGCAGGGTCCGACCCAGGCGCTCAAGCGCAACTTTTTCCGCAAGCCGCTGGTCGCGGGCGATCTCGTCGCCACCACCGGTCAGCAGCCGGTGCAGAACATGCCTTCCGATGTGCGCCAATTGCTGCGCGCGCCCGCTTATGCGCTGACGCAGATTCGCCTGTCGGTCCATTCGACCAGCCCCAAGGGCATCGTCCATATCGACGAGAATACCGAGGTCGAACTGCGCACCGAATTCGAAGAACCGCGCGATGCCCGCGCCGTCGTAAACTACGATGACGTCGGCGGGATGGAGGAGACCATCCAGCAACTGCGCGAGATGGTCGAGCTGCCGCTGCGGTATCCGGAGCTGTTCACCCGCCTCGGCGTTGATCCGCCCAAGGGCGTGCTGCTCCACGGCCCGCCCGGCACCGGCAAGACGCGGCTGGCGCAGGCGGTGGCCAACGAAAGCGATGCCGAATTCTTCACCATCAACGGCCCCGAAATTATGGGTTCGGGCTATGGCGAGAGCGAAAAGCGGCTGCGCGAGGTCTTCGAGGAAGCGACCCGCGCCGCGCCCGCGATCGTCTTCATCGACGAAATCGACTCGATCGCACCCAAGCGCACGCAGGTCCACGGCGAAGCGGAAAAGCGGCTGGTTGCGCAACTCCTGACACTGATGGACGGGCTGGAGGCGCGCAGCAACCTGGTGGTGATCGCCGCGACCAACCGGCCCGACGCGATCGATGAGGCGCTGCGCCGCCCCGGTCGGTTCGACCGCGAAATCGTGATCGGGGTGCCCGATCAGGGCGGCCGCCGCGAAATCCTCGCGATCCATACGCGCGGCATGCCGTTGGAAGAGGAAGTCAAGCTCGACGAGTTGGCGCGCATCACCCATGGCTTTGTCGGTGCGGACATCGCCGCGCTTGCCCGCGAAGCGGCGATCGACGCCGTGCGGAGGATCATGCCGCGGCTCGACCTCGATGAACGCACCATTCCGCAAGACGTGCTCGAGGACCTGTGCGTCACCCGCGACGATTTTCTCTCGGCACTCAAGCGCATCCAGCCGTCCGCAATGCGCGAAGTCATGGTGCAGATGCCCAATGTCTCGTGGGATGATATCGGCGGGGTCGGCGACGCGATCGACAAGCTGAGAGAGGGAATCGAGCTCCCGCTCAAGAATCCCGAAGCATTCCGGCGGCTGGGCATTCGCCCGGCCAAGGGCTTCCTGCTGTATGGACCGCCCGGCACCGGCAAGACCCTGCTGGCCAAGGCTGTCGCCAAGGAGGCAGAGGCGAATTTCATCTCGATGAAAAGCTCGGACCTGCTGTCCAAATGGTACGGCGAGAGCGAACAGCAGATCGCCCGCATGTTCCAGCGCGCCCGCGCGGTCGCGCCGTGCGTCGTGTTCATCGACGAGATCGACAGCCTCGTGCCCGCGCGCGGTTCGGGCCAGGGCGAGCCGCAGGTCACGGGCCGCGTGGTCAACACGATCCTGGCCGAGATGGACGGACTGGAAGAGCTGCAATCGGTGGTCGTGATCGGCGCGACCAACCGTCCGACGCTGGTCGATCCCGCACTTCTGCGTCCGGGCAGGTTCGATGAGCTGGTCTATGTCGGCACGCCCGACACCGCCGGCCGCGAACATATCCTCAAGATCCACACATCGGCCATGCCGCTGGCGGACGATGTCGACCTGGCGGCTGTCGCGAAGAAGACCGAACGCTTTACCGGCGCAGACCTCGAGGACGTGGTGCGCCGGGCGGGCCTCGGGGCGCTGCGCCGAGTCGGCGGAGAGGTGTCCGAGGTTGCGATGGAGGACTTCCAGGAGGCGCTCAAGGACAGCCGCGCGACGGTGACCACGAAGATGGAGGCCGAGTACAAGAAGATGCGCGGCGAGCTCAAGAAACGCGCGGCCGAGGTCAATCCGATCGGGTTCTTCTCACCCGACACGCTCGAGCCGGTTCGCGACAAGAAGCACGGACCGCCCGAGAAGGGGTGACGCCCTGATCTAGTGCGCCGCATCCCAGCTTGCGCCGGTGCCGATATCGACCGCCAGCGGCACATCGATGGTGACGGCGGGGAGTGCGGCTTCGGCCATCACCCGTTCGATCACCGGCGAGGCGGCGGCGACATCGCCTTCGGGCAGCTCGAACACCAGTTCGTCGTGCACCTGCAACAGCATCCGCACGTCGGAAAGTCCCGCATCGCGCAGCGCGGGCAGCATCCGCACCATCGCGCGCTTGATGATGTCCGCGCTGGTCCCCTGGATCGGCGCGTTGATCGCCGCGCGTTCGGAGCCCTGCCGCTCGGCCTGATTGGAGGATTTGATGCGCGGGAACCACGTCTTGCGACCGAACAACGTCTCCGAATAGCCGCGCTGCCGCACCGTCTCGAGCGTTTCGTGGATATAGCGCTGGATGCCGGGGAAACGCTGGAAATAGGTGTCGATCATGTCCTGCGCGTCGTCCGGCTCGACCTCCAGCCGACCCGCAAGCCCCCAGCGCGATATGCCGTATAGGATCGCGAAGTTGATCGTCTTGGCCTGCGCGCGGGTGTCGCGGGTGACTTCGCCGAACATCTCCTTCGCGGTGCGTGCGTGGATGTCCTCGCCGTTGGCGAACGCCTCCTTGAGCGTATCGACATCGGCCATGTGCGCGGCCAGCCGCAGCTCGATCTGCGAATAGTCGGCGGCGAGCAGGACGTTGCCCGGTTCGGCGACGAAGGCTTCGCGAATCTGCCGCCCGATCGCGGTGCGGATCGGAATGTTCTGCAGGTTGGGATCGGTTGAGGACAGGCGCCCGGTCTGCGCTCCGACCAGGCTGTAGCTGGTGTGGACGCGGCCCGTGTCGGGATTGATCTGCTGCTGAAGCGCGTCGGTATAGGTCGATTTGAGCTTTGACAGGTGCCGCCATTCGAGCACCTTGTCGGCAATCGGCTTGGCGGCTTCATCCTTCGCCAGGTTTTCGAGCACCGACTGGTCCGTCGAATATTGCCCGCTCTTGCCCTTCTTGCCGCCTTTGAAGCCCATCTTGTCGAACAGGATATCGCCCAGCTGCTTGGGCGAGCCGACCGCGAATTCCTGACCGGCGATTTCGTGGATCTCGCCTTCGAGCCGGCCGGTCTCGTTGGCGAATTCTTCCGACAGTTTCGCCAGCCGCGCACGATCGATCTTGATTCCCTCGCGCTCCATCTGCGCGACCACCGGGATCAGCGGACGGTCGACGCGTTCGTAGATGCGGGTGCCGCCTTCCTCGGCGAGGCGGGGTTTGAGGAAGCGGTAGAGTCGCCATGTGACGTCGGCGTCTTCAGCGGCATATTCGGTCGCGCGGGCGAGCGGGACTTCACCGAAAGGGATCGCCTTCTTGCCCGTCCCGCACACATCCTTGAACGCGAGCGGAGTGTGGCCGAGATGGCGTTCGGACAATTCGTCCATCCCGTGCCCGCCGCCCATGCCTTCGCCCCGACCGGCGTCGAGATCGAAGCTGATCACCATCGTGTCTTCGATCGGTGAGACCTGGATATCGTAACGCGCGAGCACGTTGAGATCGTATTTGCCGTTCTGGAAAATCTTGGTGACCGCATCGTCCTCTAACATCGGCTTGAGCGCCGCTATGGCGCCGTCGAGTGGCACCTGCTCGGGCTTTTCGTCGAACATGTCGGTCCCGCCATGCGCCAGCGGGATGTAGCATGCGTCGTTAGGGCCGAGCGCGAGGCTGACCCCGACCAGATCGGCCTGCATCGCATCGAGCGAGGAGGTTTCGGTATCGACCGCGACCAGCCGCGCGGTCGTGGCGCGGTCGACCCAGTGTTCCAGCCGCTCGAGTGTCTGGACCGTTTCGTAGGCGGTGCGATCGAGTGTCGGCATTTCCGGAAGCGGCTGGTGATTGCCCTCGGCAGTGCCCGCGTCGCCCGGCTTGTCCGCCTGATCGGGATGGAGGTTGTTGGCGCGCTCGGGGCTGCCGGCGCCCGCGCCCAACCGTTTGAGCAGAGAAGTGAAGCCGTGGGTTTCGAGGAATGCGGCGAGCGGTTCCGGCGGGACGCCGTCCAGCCTGAAATCTTCCAGCGGCTCGGGGAGGTCGCAATCCTCCTTGAGCGTGACCAGCACGCGCGACATTTCGGCATCCGCGCGCCCTTCGATCAGGCGTTCCTTGAGCTTCGATGTCTTCATCTCGGGCGCGTAGTCGAGCGCTGCGGTGAGCGAGCCGTGTTCCGAAATCAGCTTGCTCGCGGTCTTCGGACCGATCCCGTAAATTCCCGGAATATTGTCGACGCTGTCGCCCATCAGCGCGAGAACGTCGCCCACCAGTTCGGGCGCGACGCCGAATTTCTCCTCCACCTCCGGGATGTAGATGCGGGCGCTCTTCATCGTGTCGAGCATGTCGATGCGTGCGCCGTCTACTTCCCCGACAAGCTGCATCAGGTCCTTGTCCGAGGAGACGATGGTGACATTCCACCCCTGCCGCTGCGCCTCGCGGGCATAGGATGCGATCAGGTCGTCGGCCTCCAGCCCCGCTTCCTCGATGCAGGGCAGGCTGAAAGCGCGGGTCGCATCGCGGATCAGCGGAAATTGCGGTCGCAGATCTTCGGGCGGCTCGGGCCGGTTGGCCTTGTATTCGGGATAGATGTCGTTGCGAAAGCTCTTCGAATCCTTATCGAGAATTACCGCCAGATGGGTCGGATCCTCGGCATCGGTGAGGTCGGTCGCGAGCTTCCACAGCATCGTGGTGTAGCCATAGACCGCACCCACCGGCGTCCCCTCGGGATTGGTCAGCGGGGGGAGGCGATGATACGCGCGGAAGATATAGGACGACCCGTCGACCAGGTAGAGATGCTTTTGTTCGGACATGGCCGGGTGCTAGCAGCACCGCACGGCTCGCGTAAGCCGAAACGAGGCCGGATTCGCGATGGCGGCTGCTCCGCTGGGGACACTTTCTACGAACTTTCTACGGTGGAAAAAGGCAAGAAAAAGGCAAAAATATGGCCATTTCGCCTCATTTCGCTTGCATTGCCTTATTCTGGCCCTTATTTGGGGCGGCAGAGTCGGGGGTCAGAAACTCGGCTTCGGCGCCTCCCCGATCAGGGGACGCGCGTAACCCACTCGCTGTTTAAGGAATTGATATTATGCGTAAGATCGTTCTCGCCGCCGCCATCGCCACCTCGGCTCTGGGCCTCGCTGCTTGCGAACAGACCGCCGACGAAGCCGGCGAAACCGTCGACGCCATGGCTGCCGACGCCGAAGCCAATGCTGACGCTGCCGGCGCTGCCGTCGAAGGCGCTGCGGACGCCACCGGTGAAGCCGTCGAAGGCGCTGCTGACGCGACTGCCGAAGCTGCCGACAACGCTGCGACCGAAGCCGAAGCCGCGATGACCGGCCAGACCGAAGAGGCAGCCGCCAACGACTAAGTCGGGCGCTGCTGTCGCTCCTGCAAACCGGGAGCGACGGTCAACGAAAAGAGGGCGGTGCCGTGAGGCGCCGCCCTTTTTTCTTGTGGCAATTTAAATCGAAAAGGATCAGCCGCCGGTGCGCTGCCCGTTGGTCCACACTCGGCGATTGCGGGCCTTGGCGGCAAACCCATCGTAGAGCGCACGTGCGATTGCGGCGATCCGCTCCTCGCGCGCGCTGCGCGACCCCTGTCCGGTCACGTAGATCGCCACTGCGATCGCGCGGCCATCGGGGGATTCGATGATGCCGATATCGCTCGAAGTGTTGTTGAGCGAACCGGTCTTGTGGCTGACCCGGGCGGCGCTCGGCATGTTGGCCACGATCCGGCGCTTGCCGGTCACCGTGCGGCTCATCGCGCCGAGCAGGACGCGGCGGCTCTGGTCCGAAAGGAAGTCGCCGCGATAAAGGCCTTGCAGCAGCCGCACCATCGCTTTGGGCGTGGCGGAATCGCGCGGGTCGATCCAGCTTGCCGGATCGTACTCGCCATCATCGCGCACCAGCGTGGCGATGTCGCGGTCGATCGAAAAGTCGTTGATACCCTGCCGCCGCATCCACGCATTGACCTTGTCCGGACCGCCGACTGCCGCGAGCAGCGCATCGGTGGCCGGGTTGCTGGAGCGGGTAATCATGATCTCGATCAGGTCGATCGCCTGCATGTACTTGCCTTCGCGCACCGGTGCGGCGGCGGACGAATACTTGGCCGATCGGACCGGGATCAGCAGCGGAAATTCGCTGGTCAGCGAATAGCGGCCCTGTTCGACCATTTCGAGATAGGTCGCGGCCACCGCGATCTTGCTGGTCGAAGCCATCGGGAACAGCTGGTCACCCAGCACCATGATCATCTCGCCGCTCGACAGATCCATCGCAGCGACGCCGATCCGGCCCTGATTGCCATCGGCGAGCTCGGCGATGCGTTGCTCGAACCCGCTTTCGTAGACCGCTTCGTAGGTCTGCGGGTTGCGCAGCTCGGTTCCGAGTGCGCTGTCGAAGCTGGCTTCGAGGTCGTTCGTCTGCGCAACGGCAGGAGCGGCAGCGAGCGCAAGGCCGGAGAGAACAGCGAAACAGGTAGAAAACCGAAGAAGTGCCATCGACAAAAAATACTCCGTCAGGGTTACTGGCGACTTAACGGCACCATTGTACCGGTCGGCGATTCGCTGCGGCAAGCGCTCGATTCGGCGCGTGCGATGAACGGTGCGTCGCGCGCGACCGGATTCGCGAATCGTGGCCCGGTCCGCTGGCTCCGAGCAATCTTCTATCTCAAAACGACGAACGGCTGCGCGATCCTGTTGCAAACGTGCAAGGATGGTGCGGGGTTATGAAATCGGTCTTGACTGCGCGACCCGGCGCTGCACTTTGGCAGTCAATTCACCACAAACAGGACCCCCATGACCCCCACATCTTCCCCGCTGCGCGGTTCGCGCGCGCTCTTCACCGCCATGCTGCTCGGCAGTTCGACCTTCGCTTTCGCCCAGTCGGCGCCGCAGATCATCCAGCCCGGCGCGCCAGGACAGGACAGCCGCGTGCTGACCGCCGACGAAGCGACCCAGCTTGCCAGCGCCAAATACACCGATGCCGACGTCAGGTTCATGCAGCACATGATCGTGCACCACCAGCAGGCGCTCGACATGGCGCAGCTGGTCAAGGATCGCACCAACACCGAGGAAATCGTCGCCATCGCGGGCCGGATCGAAGCCAGCCAGGAGGACGAAATGGCCTTCATGCGCGAGTGGCTGAGCGCGCGCGGCGAACCGGTCGAAATGCCCGGAATGGCCGAACACGCGGTGCACCTGCACCACATGATGGCGGGCATGGCCTCGCCCGAACAGTTGGCGGCGCTGGCGGCGGCGCAGGGAACCGAATTCGACCGCCAGTTCCTGACCCTGATGATCGCCCATCACGAAGGCGCGGTCGACATGGTCGAGAAACTGCTGGAGCAGCCGGGCAGCGCGGCCGACCCGGTGCTGTTCCGCTTCGTCGGCGACGTCGAGAACGACCAGAAGGCCGAGATCGACAAGATGGACCTGGTGCTCGCCGGGCTGTCGCCCGATCCGCGCGCCACGCTTGCCGCGGGGTTCGACGGTGCTGGCGAGGCGATCCTCAACCTGCGCAAGGTGGTGAGCCTGTCCAAGCCCGCCGGGTTTTTCGATCCCGAAAACCCGGCCGACCTGCGTCCGGCGGTGCCGCCGCGTGAGGATGACGAGAGCGACGAGGAGACAAGCGAAACCGCCGCGGCGGCCGAAAATGCCTCAGCCGCCGTCACCGAGGCAGCAGACCCGGATGCCGAAGACCCGACCGAGCGCGACGGGAATGGCGAAAGCCTCACCCAATTTGCCGAGCGCACCCCGCTGCTCGACTTTGCGAACACCGACATGGCGTTCTTCAACGACATCATGATCGCGGGCAATTATCACGGCTTCAACATCTACAGGCTCGGCGCGGACGGTGTGCCCAGCCTGATGAGTTCGGTCGTATGCCCCGGTGGGCAGGGCGACGTATCGGTGGTCGGCGATCTGCTGGTGATGAGCGTCGAGCAGACGCGCGGCCGGATCGATTGCGGGTTGCAGGGTGTCGAGGCCGACGTCAGCACTGAACGCTTCCGTGGCCTTCGCATCTTCGACATCTCCGATCTGACCCGTCCGCGCCAGGTCGGCGGGGTGCAGACCTGCCGGGGGAGCCACACGCACTCGATCGTGAGCGCCGACGACGAGCGGATCATCGTCTACAATTCCGGCACCTCGCGCATCCGCGAACAGGAAGAGCTCGCCCGCTGCGTCGACAATCCGTCCGACACCCGCACCGCGCTGTTCAGCATCGATGTGATCGAAATTCCCGTCGCGGACCCGGCCAAGGCGCGGATCGTGAAAAGTCCGCGGGTCTTCGCCGATTACGAGACCGGCGAGATCGCGGGGCTTTGGACCGGCGGCGACAGCGGCGATGGAACGCAGCGCACCGCACCGACCGACCAGTGCCACGACATCACCGTGTTCCCGTCGAAGAACCTCGCCGCCGGCGCATGCTCGGGCAACGGCATCCTGTTCGACATCACCGACCCGCTCAATCCCAAACGGATCGACGCGGTGTTCGACAAGGGTTTCGCCTACTGGCACTCGGCCACGTTCAACAATGACGGAACCAAGGTGATCTTCACCGACGAGTGGGGCGGGGGCGGGCGACCGCGTTGCCGCGCGTCGGACCCGATGACCTGGGGCGCCAACGCGATCTACGACATCGTCGAGGGCAAGCTCGAATTCCAGGCGCATTACAAGATGCCCGGGCCGCAGAGCGACAAGGAGAATTGCGTCGCGCATAACGGCTCGATCATTCCGGTGCCGGGCCGCGACCTGTTCGTGCAGTCGTGGTACCAGGGCGGGATCAGCGTGATGGATTTCACCGACAGCGCGAACCCGAAAGAGATCGCCTATTTCGATCGCGGCGCGATCAGCGAAGACCAGCTGGTGGTCGGCGGCTACTGGTCGTCCTACTGGTACAACGGCCGGATCTACGCGACCGAGATCACGCGCGGGATCGACGTGTTCGCGCTGGAACCGAGCGATCACCTGACCCCCGCCGAGATCGCTGCGGCGGAGGCGGCTTCGTATGCGGATACGCGTTTCAATCCGCAGACGCAGACCCAGGTGACGTGGGACGCAGCGGCAATCGAAGCTGTCGAGGCGAGCCGCAAGGGCGGCTGAACCCGTCAGGCGACCGGCGGGACTGGCGACGTCCGGTCCCGTCGCCGGTGCTGCGCGCGCGCTGTGTGCGACAGGGCAGCATGCAGATCGCCCAGACCGAAATTGCGAACCCGCTCCAGCAGGTCCGCCCCGGCGGCGTCGTGCTTCGCGCGCGCATCGCTGGCGAAGGTCTGGCCCGGTGCTTTTGCATGGCGCTCCGCCACATCGGCCAGGCGCCGCGCCTCCTCCTGCGTCGGTTCGATGCCGCACTCCGGCAGGAAGGTATCGCAAACGGCAGCAGGTAGGTCCGCATAGTCGCACAGTTGTACGCCGTGCCGCTCGGCCGCATCGAGCCCGCGGCGCGCGATTTCGGTAATCACCATCGCTGCGAAATCGGTCGGATCGACCGAGGATGAATCGGGCAGACCGTAGGTTTCGAGCGGCAGCACCCCCTTGGCCGCATGCATGCCCGGTACGCGTCCCAGGGAAACCAGCACTTCGACCGGGTCGCGGAACAGGAACACCGCCCGGGCCAGCGGGAACAGCGCGATCACCCGGTCGAGCGAAAGGGTGTGCCAGGCATCGAGCTTGATCGCACGCAGGCGCGCGCGCTCGCCAACATCGGGGGCCAGCGCCGCTGCCATGCCGCGGACGATCCGGGCATCGACTTCGCCGGCCAGATAGAGGCGCAGCGCCTGATCGAACGGGGGCGGCTCGGACAGCACGGTGACCCTGTCGAGCGCCGCGAGCATCTGTGCGACCAGTGTCGATCCGCAGCGCGACATGTGGAAGACCAGCAGGTCCGGCTGGTCGGTTTCAGCGAACTTTGCCACGGCCTCGACCGGGGTCGCGCAGCGCAGCAGCCGGTTGAGCGGATGGGCCCGCGCACGCATCGCGTCGTCTTCGAAGAACGGGCTGGCGAGCGGCTGGAACAGGAAGTGCACCCACTCGACATGCCAGCCATCGTGCTCTTCAAACAGCCGCAGCGGGAGCCATCCGCGCGGCGGAGCGTCGATCGAGCGCCATTCCCGCGAGCCGGTGCCGGGCATCGTCCGACCGGACAGGACCTGCAGCCAGGCCGCTTCGGTCGCGCCGAGTTGCGCCAGTTCGCGCGCCAGCGATGCCGGGTCGGTGATCGCCACCAGACTGCGCATTAGCGCGGTATCGCCGATGATCCTTTCGATCGCTGTCGCGACCCCGCTTGCGCTCACCGCAGCCGGTCCGGGCAAACCGCCGTCGCATGACGGCGACCGGGCGAACCGATCATGACGCGGCGATGATCCTCTCGATTTCGTCGCTGGTCTGACCGGTCAGGGTCTTGTCCAGCTCGCCGACGAGCCGGCTCTTGAGTTCGGAGTGGTAGTGCTGGCGCATCTCGCCCAGCGTCTTCGGGTCGGCGATGACGAGCACGTCGTGGAGGTCGTTCGCGATCGCCTTGGCATTCAGCCATTCGGCCGCAGCGGCTGCATGGCCGAGTTCTTTCAGATCGGTCCGGCCGTGGCGCTGGCCGATATCGTCCTGGTGCTTCACGCCAGCGCTGAAGTTGGTGACGTCGAGCTGCGGGCTGTTTTCCTTGCGCAGCCTGGGCTCGAGCGGCGGGCCCTCGTTGCGGAACAGCAGAAAGGTTTTGCCATCGACCACGGCGACGTGGGAATTCTTCGGTAGTCTCATGGAACGTGTCTCCTCCTTCAGCCCAACGCGCGAAGGGGCGGATTGTTGCATTCCGGCCATAGAAAAAGCCCCGCCGGATCGCTCCGACGGGGCCTTTTGCATGCTTTCGCAATGTGGCGGACCTAGAAGCCCATGCCGCCGCCCATGCCGCCCATGTCGGGCATGGCCGGAGCGGACGACTTGTCTTCCGGAGCGTCGACAATCGCCGCTTCGGTGGTGATCAGCAGACCGGCAACCGAAGCCGCATCCTGCAGCGCGGTGCGCACGACCTTGGTCGGGTCGATCACGCCGGCCTTGGCGAGGTCTTCGTAGACGTCGGTCGCGGCGTTGAAGCCCATGCTTTCGTCCTTGCCGTCGATCAGCTTGCCCGCGACGACCGCGCCGTCGAAGCCCGCGTTCTCGGCGATCTGACGCACCGGAGCCTGCAGCGCGCGGCGCACGATGTCGATGCCGCGGGTCTGGTCGTCGTTGGCCCCTTCGAGCCCTTCAAGCGCCTTGGTGGCGTAGAGCAGAGCGGTACCGCCGCCCGGGACGATGCCTTCCTCGACCGCTGCGCGGGTCGCGTGCAGCGCATCGTCGACGCGGTCCTTGCGCTCCTTCACCTCGACTTCGGTTGCACCGCCGACCTTGATCACGGCGACGCCGCCAGCGAGCTTGGCGAGACGCTCCTGCAGCTTCTCGCGGTCGTAATCGCTGGTGGTGTTTTCCATCTGGGTGCGGATCTCACCGACGCGCGCCTTGATGTCGTCGGCCGAGCCGGCGCCATCGACGATGGTGGTGTTGTCCTTGTCGATGGTGACGCGCTTGGCTTCGCCGAGCATGCCGAGCGTGACGTTCTCGAGCTTGATGCCGAGATCTTCGCTGACCATTTCACCCTTGGTGAGGATCGCGATGTCCTGCAGCATCGCCTTGCGACGATCGCCGAAGCCAGGGGCCTTGACGGCCGCGACCTTGAGGCCGCCCCGCAGCTTGTTGACCACGAGGGTCGCGAGCGCTTCGCCTTCGATATCCTCGGCGATGATCAGCAGCGGACGACCGCTCTGCACAGCCGCTTCGAGGATCGGCAGCATCGACTGCAGGTTCGACAGCTTCTTTTCGTGGATCAGGATGTACGGGTTGTCGAGTTCGACCGTCATCTTGTCCGGGTTGGTGATGAAGTAGGGCGAGAGATAGCCACGGTCGAATTGCATGCCTTCGACCACGTCGAGCTCGAATTCGAGGCCCTTGGCTTCCTCGACGGTGATGACGCCTTCCTTGCCGACCTTTTCCATCGCCTCGGCGATCTTCTCGCCGACTTCCTTGTCGCCGTTGGCCGAGATGATGCCGACCTGGGCGATCTCTTCCGATCCGGCGACTTCCTTCGAACGGCCCTTGAGGTTCTCGACCACCTTATCGACCGCGAGGTCGATGCCGCGCTTGAGGTCCATCGGGTTCATGCCTGCGGCGACCGACTTCATGCCTTCGCGCACGATCGACTGGCCGAGTACGGTGGCGGTGGTGGTGCCGTCACCCGCGATGTCGTTGGTCTTCGATGCCACTTCCTTGAGCATCTGTGCGCCCATGTTCTCGAACTTGTCCTTGAGCTCGATTTCCTTGGCGACGGTGACGCCGTCCTTGGTGATGCGCGGTGCGCCGAAGCTCTTGTCGATGACGACGTTGCGGCCTTTCGGGCCGAGCGTCACCTTGACGGCGTTTGCGAGCGTGTCGACGCCCCTGAGGATGCCTTCACGCGCGTCGCGCGAGAATTTCACGTCCTTGGCAGCCATTGGATTTTCCTTTCAAATCTGTGTGATCCCCCGCGCCGAAAACCGGTTTGTGAGCGGGGGCCTTGTCCTGAATGAGAAGTCGTTCCCGCCTGCGCGGAAACGCGCGACCCGGTGATCAGGCGATCACTCCCATGATGTCGCTTTCCTTCATGATCAGCAGGTCTTCGCCGTCGATCTTGACTTCGGTGCCCGACCACTTGCCGAACAGCACGCGGTCGCCGGCCTTGACGTCGAGCGGGATGCGGTCGCCATCGTCGTCGCGCGTGCCTTCACCCACGGCGACGATCTCGCCTTCGCTGGGCTTTTCCTGAGCGCTGTCGGGAATGATGATGCCGCCAGCGGTTTTCTGGTCGGCTTCGATGCGACGGACCACGACGCGGTCGTGCAGAGGACGAAATGCCATATTGTATGACCTTTCTACTTTGGTTGATGTGTCTCTTGGCACTCTCCCCTCGAGAGTGCCAGCGAGGGGCATGTGGTTTCGGGAACCGGATGAGTCAAGCGACCGCCAGCTAAATTTTTTCAGGCCGGCGGAGATTGCGGCTTCGTTCAACAGGTCTATTGGAACCTCCGGGGTCGTTTCCCATTTGATGGGTAAGCCCTCGTCATAAAATTGCGCGGTACAGGAATTTTCCAAATGAAGATCGGCACTGATATTTCAGCCCTCAACATGACCGAAACGGCGCTGGTGTGGCTGCGCCTGAACTTCATGGACATCATCGGCGGTTTCGCGGTCCTCTTCATCGGGCTGTTCCTCGCCAGCGTGATTTCACGGGCCGTTTCGCGCGCGCTCAATTCGGGAGATCGCTTCGAACCGACCGTGGCGCGGTTTCTGTCGAACGTAGTGAAATATGCGCTGTGGGTGGTGGTGCTGGTCACCGTGCTCACCCAGTTCGGGGTCGAAACCACCAGTATCCTCGCGGCGCTGAGCGGCGTTGCGCTGGCGATCGGCCTGGCGCTGCAGGGAACGCTCAGCAATGTTGCGGCGGGCGTGATGATCCTGCTGCAAAAGCCGTTCAGGGTCGGCGAAGCGATCAATGTCGGCAACATCACCGCGACGGTCCAGAATATCGGCCTGTTCACCACCGAGCTCAAGCAGTTCGACGGGCTGTTCGTGATGATCCCCAACGCCGAATTGTGGAACAAGCCGATCGTCAATTTCCATCGCCATCCGACCCGCCGGTTCGAACTGGTGGTCGGCATCGCCTACAGCGACAGCATGGAGGAGGCGCGCACCCAATTGCTCGGCCTCGCGCACGCCGATGAGCGGGTGCTCAAGGATCCCGAGCCGGTTGCTTTCGTCAACACGCTGGGAGACAGCTCGGTCGGGATCGGCCTTCGGGTGTGGTGCAGCATCGACGATTACATCGGCCTGACCTGGGACCTGACCGAAGCGGCGAAAGCCAGGTTCGACGAGGTCGGGCTTACGATCCCGTTCCCGCAGCGCGAAGTGCTTACCCGACAGGCGGCGTAACGCGTGCGCCGACCGGGCGCAGCGTCAGGCCCAGCCGCTCGCGCGCCATCCAGCGGCGCGTCAGCAGCACGGCCGCCGAAGCGAGCCCGGTCGCCAGGCCGATCCATACGCCGGTCCCTTCGAGCCCGGTAAAGAAACCGAGGCCGATCGCGAGGCCAAAACCGGGCACCCAGTAGCTGAAGATCGCGATCCACATCGGCACGCGCGTATCCTGCAATCCGCGCAGCGCGCCCGCGGCAACCGCCTGCACCCCGTCGACCAGCTGGAACATCGCCGCAAGCACGAGGTATTGCAGCGCGAAGCCGACCAGCGCGGCATTCTGGGGGTCGCTCACATCGACATAGATGCGCAATAGCAATTCCGGCGCGAGCACCATCGCCGATGCGGTCATGGACATGAACCCCGCGCCGAGCGCGAGCGCGACCCAGCCCGCGCGCTGGATCCCCACCGGGTCGCGCGCACCGTAATAATAGCCGACCCTGATGGTGACCGCCTGCCCGACTCCGAACGGCACCTGAAACGCCAGCGCCGCGAGCTGCAGCGCGACGATGTGCCCGGCCAGTTCGGACGCACCGAACCGCCCCATCAGGAATGCCGCCGCGCCGAAGATTCCCGCCTCTGCCGTCACTGTCAGCGCGATCGGGGCGCCGATCCGCACGATCAGCCAGAAGCGCTGCCAGTCGGGCCGCCAGAAGCGGTAGAAGATGCGGAATCGCGCCAGTGCCGGATCGGCAAGGATCGCCGCGACATAGGCCGCGAGGGTGAACAGCGCGGTGATGATCGTCGCCACCGCAGCGCCGGTCAGGCCCAGCGCGGGCGCGCCGAGATTGCCGAAGATGAAAGCATAGTTGGCGAGCGCGTTTACCCCGATCCCGAGCCCGGTGATCGCGGTCGCGAAGATCGGTCGGCCGAGCGCGGACACATAGTTGCGCAGCACCGCCGCGAGCACCATCGGCACCATCGAGTAGACGATCACCAGATTGTACTCGTTCGCCAGCGCGATGATCGACGGCTGCTGTCCCGTCATCCGCATCACCGGGTCGAGCAGCAGGCACACGCCCATGCCCGCGATGCCGCTGATCACCGCGAGCCACAAGGCCATGCGGGTCGCACGGCGAACCGGCCGGAGCGAGGGCGATCGGGCACCGATCGCTTCGGCGATGAGCGGCGCGACCGCACCGGTCAGCCCGGTCAGTGCCCACAAGACCAACCCGAACAGCGAAACCGCCAGCGCCGATGCCGCGAGCGGTTCTTCGCCCAGCCGCGCGATGAACATCACGTCGATCGCGTAGGTCAGCATCTGCAGCAGGTTGGCGAGCGCCAGCGGCCAGGCGAGCCCGAGGGTCGCGCGGGTTTCCTCGCCCCAGCCCGGCGTATCGTGATCGTGCGTGTCGCGCATAAAGCCGGCCCGGATACGCGCGCGGCCGAGTCGGGCAAAGCGAAAACGCCGCGCACAATACAAAAGGGCGGCGCCATCGCTGGCACCGCCCTTCGTCTGATCGGTCGGAACCGATCGAAGCGTAAGCGAAAGGCTTACTTGAGTTCGACGGTCCCGCCGGCTGCTTCGATCTTGCCCTTGATCTCTTCGGCTTCGGCCTTGTTGACGCCTTCCTTGAGCGGCTTGGGCGCGCCTTCGACGAGACCCTTGGCTTCGGTGAGGCCCAGGCCGGTGATGGCGCGGACTTCCTTGATGACCTGGATCTTCTTGCCGCCGTCGCCGGTGAGGATGACGTCGAATTCGTCCTTCTCTTCAGCCGGTGCGCCGGCGTCGCCGCCGCCAGCCGGACCAGCAACTGCAACTGCAGCAGCAGCCGAAACGCCCCACTCTTCTTCGAGGGCCTTGGCCAGTTCGGCCGCCTCGAGGACGGTCAGCTTCGACAGTTCTTCAACAAGCTTGGCAATATCAGCCATGATGTATCACTCCAAAATGTTCGGGGCGGCCTTTCGAGGTCACACCCCAGATATGTTTCGTCTCTTCGCGAGAAACGTCTCTTACGCAGCTTCGCTGGCGCCATAGGCACCGAACACGCGGGCCAGCTTGGCAGCCGGGGCGTTGACGACCTGGGCAACCTTGGTTGCCGGGGCGTTGACGAGACCCACGATCTTGCCGCGCAGTTCGTCGAGGCTGGGCATCGAGGCAAGTGACCTCACGCCAGCTTCGTCGAGCACCTGCGTGCCCATCGATCCACCGACGATTTCCAGCTTGTCGTTCGACTTGGCGAAATCGACAGCGGCCTTGGCAGCCGCGACCGGGTCGGAAGACCAGGCCAGCGCGGTCGGGCCGTTGAGGAATTCCTCGAGCCCGACGTAATCGGTATCTTTCAGGGCGAGCTTGGCGAGACGGTTCTTCGCAACCTTGTAGGATGCACCAGCATCGCGCATCTTCGTGCGCAGATCGGTGGACTGATCCACCGTCAGGCCGAGGTTGCGGGTCACGACGACCACGCCAACCTCTTTGAAGACGTCGTTGAGCTGGGCAACCGCTTCGGCTTTTTGCGAACGATCCATGCCTTACTCCTTCACTATGGCCGCGTGACATATGCCGCACGACCGGCTCACATTTTGCCCTGCCGCTAACCGACAAGGCAAAGTCCAACGATGGGGAAGGAGGGTGAGCTACAACGGCTCGAATGCGACGCCCTTACATGGGGCCGCGAAAATCTCTTTTCCCCGCCTAGGCTGCAAATTAAGAGCGGCCAATTCCGCTCAGCAACTGTCTCGGACGGATGACTGATTTCCAATTGGGTTTCTCAGTCGAGCGCGCGCTTAGCGGATTTGCTGCAGGAGTCAACTTCGGCGTCATCTGCCCCGAGTATCCGGACCGGGGCCAATTCTCATTGACCCAGTCTCAACAACCCATGCCTCAAGGCGATTGTGACCGCTTCAATCTTGTTGTGCGCGCCCAGTTTTGCGTAGACCCGCCTCATGTAGGTGTCGACAGTGGCATTCGACAGTCCGACGATGGTGGCAATATCCGCGACCGACTTTGCGGATGCCGCCCATCGCAACACCTCAAGCTCTCTGGGCGAGAGATCCACTTGACGCATGAATCTGTCGCGAACGATGGTGCAAATCCGCACATGAGCGATTTGTCCAATTCCCATAAGGGTTTGCAGCAGTTGCTCGTCGCTCGCTTCGATGCGCCGCCCAATATCAAAAGTCGAATAGCTCTCTCGGCCGTTAGGTCCGAACAGGGGAACGGAAAAGCCATCGAGCATACCTAGCTCGCCCGCCAGCTTCACGAATTGCCTTTGCTTTTCGTTGAGTTCGGTATCGGCCAGAATTCTTCTCCACGTTCTCGGCCTTCCGGACTGCATGACTGCGTCTGGTATTGGATCATGTTTGCGAAACGCCGGGTCGTCGTACAACTTGATGAGCTCTTCGCTGAAGCCGTAGTAGAAGATCCGGGTCTCTGGGTGGACCTGGGAGTAGAACGCGGGAGACATGTGGTAACTTGCCCTTATGACACCGAGATTTTGCACCTCGCTAACCCAGCGCTCTCCGATCTCTTCAAGCACATTCAGGTTCTCGATATCCCTGATGAATGCAAACACCGTTCAACCCCCGATGCTCAGTCTACCGTCGAAATCCCTTGCCCTTCTGGCTGGCGATCCTTCCCACTACGTACATTTGCGTAAAGGATCTAAGGGGCAGAGTGTAGCGTAGTTCCGTGTCTGGAAATCGGCCAAATTTGACCTGATTTTATTGTGATCAAGAAGCAGACGCAATTGCGATCTGCCTAACAGGGATCGCAAATCAATGCACAGACTCACTTACGAAGATCTGTTGTTTCTTCGACAAGGAATCGATTCGCTACTCGCCGAGCATGGAGGCGACGATGACGCTCAGTCCGAAGGAGGCGAGGATGGTGAACCAATAGATAGATCGCCAACCTTTCCCAGCGTCCGGACTATAAAGTCGACGATTCGGCGTCGGAAGCTTCGCAGCAAGTTCTTCGATGAGAAACTGTTCTTTGATCCTTGCTGGGAAATGCTGCTCGATCTCGCGCTTGTTGAGGCGGAGGGTAGGCGTGTTGCGATTACATCACTCTGTATCGCTTCGGGGGTCCCTCAAGTCACAGCCCTGCGACACCTCAACATTCTTGCAGAGGCTGGGTTAGTTGAACGGCAGCCGGATCCTATCGACAAGCGCAGAGTGTTCGTTGCACTTACTCCGAATGCCTCGAAAGCATTGGCGCAGTACTTCCAGATGGCGAATCAACCCCTTCCTCTTGCCGCCTGATGTAGAAGTGGCGAGCCAACTGGGGCTTTAGTCCCTGCAGGCTCAGCCACTTCTCTCTATTGCTCTATTTCAGCGGTCAGACCGTTTCATAGCTTAACAAGTCCCCCGGCTGGCACTCGAGTTCGCGGCAGATCGCGGCGAGGGTGGAGAAGCGGATCGCCTTGGCCTTGCCGGTCTTGAGGATCGAAAGGTTGGCGAGGGTGAGGCCAACCCGCTCGGCGAGTTCGGTCAGCGTCATGCGGCGTTCGTGCAGCAGGTCATCGAGTTTGACCATGATCGTGGCTCCTTCGTCGTCGGCTGGCATCACACGGTCCCTTCGAGGTCTTCGCGCAGGGCGGTTCCGTGGCGAAATACGCGGGCGAGCACGAACAGGGTGAGGACAAGGACGATACCGCCCACATCGAATCCGGCATCGATCGTTCCGGGTTGCTCCCCCGCCAGCTTGGCTATGTAGAGGCCAAGGCCGGCGACCGGCAGGGCGATCAGATTCAGCGCCAGCATCAGCCACGCCATTCGTGTCAGGCGATCTGCGTTCTCTGGCACGAAGGGATCGCCTTCACCCACGCTCTGAACGATTCGAAGCATGTTCCTGAAGAACATGAAAGCCAGATAGAGCAGCCCGGCAACTCCGGTCAGCAACAGTGCGATGAGCCAGTATGCGTACCGGGGCAGCTCCGCAGCCTCGATATTGGCCCCCAGGTCCGCGCCGAAGATCAGAGTGGCAGGTATTCCCAGCACGACAAAGAAACCTGCGAATGCGAGGATGCCGAGCATGAAGTAGATGACTCCTTTTGCCGCAAGCAGCAGCGGGTCGTTGGGTGTGTCTTGCATTTTGGACGCTCCCTATGCGTTGGATCGGGATCAGGCGACGATCGGTGCGAAGGCATGCGCCGGGGGAACGGCGACGATCGCGCCGATCGAAGCGAAAGCGAGAAGCACGGCCGCGCAGGCCGCCAGCGAGTGGTTGAGAAATCTGGACATATCGAACTCCTATATACGCCTTATTGAAAAACAATAAGGACGGTCTAAGAGCGATTCGATTTATTGTCAATCAATAATATTGAAAAACGATATAGGCGTTATCGTTTGGCACTATTCCGCCGCGCCGTGCTCCAGCGCTTCGCACCAGCATTCCAGCACGTTCTGGCGGTACCAGCCGCCAATCCTGAACCGATCGCCGGGCTTTGTTTCGCAGGGTTCGCTTGCGATCGTGTTGATCCACCAGTGGTGGGCGTGATTGGCCGCAGGGGCATTTTCGTATCGAATGCCCTCGCCGAACGTGAATTCGATCCACTGCGCCATCCCGCTGACCCGCCCGCCGGTGCTCCGGATTTCCAGTTCGTTCATCCCGCTCATGGCGAGCGGCGATGTCATGTCGAAATCGAACGCGAACAGGGTCGCCGGGTCACTGGCAAGCTTCAGGTTCGGATCGCGCGACGGAACCGCTTCGAGGTTCTGGAAATGCGGGGAGAAGAGCGAAACGTCGAACCCCTCGATCGTATCGGGCGCACCGACCAGTGCCGGGAACTGCGCCAGCGCCACCTTGATGCTTGCCCGGTTGGGAAGGAATGTTGCGTCCGGCGTGGCCAGGCAACGCCGCGCGTGGGCCAGCGATCGCAGGACATCCTCGTACAGAAGGTCGGTCGAAAACAGTTCGGAGACGATCAGGTCGGCCCCGCCATCGAGGTCCGTCTCCCGGTCAAGCTTGGTGGAATGCCGATCGAACACGGTGATCCTGTCCGCCAGGCCATTGGCCGCGATCACCGATTTCGCGCGATCGGCCAGCATCCGGTTTGCCTCGCAGGCGATCACCCGCTTCGCGCCGGCCCGCGCGGCCATCATCGCAAGCAGCCCTGAACCCGTACCGATATCGAGGACGGTCTTGCCGGGGGCGTGGATCTGCAGGGCCCGGTGGTAAGCGGAGTTGCGGTCGGCATCGTGCAGCATCTCCAGATGGAAGCCCGGCACCTTGTGCTGCAATATCCGCGCGCCAAGAGCCCGCCAGAGCGGTGCGCCCTCGTTGTGAGCCAGGACCCGATCCACCAGCGCAATCGCCATGCCGCCTGCCTTGCTCGCGGCAAGCGCCTCGCCCATTTCCAGGAAATCGTTCGGATTGTTGAGCGGATCGCGCCGCTGCACTTTGGGGGACTTGCCATTGTTCACCCGTTCAACCGAATGACCGGACGATTGCAAGGTCTATCGCCCGCCGCGCTCGCCAGTCACGGCCTCCGAAAGGTCTTTCGATCGGGTGGGTCCAAGGTGATTGACTCGGGTGAAACGCATTCCTACATGGCTGTCACACGCCAGCTACGAGACAGGCCGATTCATGCGCGGGGATCGGTTCCAGAATAGAAGCGGCGCTCGCCATATTCGCGACGGATTGTGAAGCTGCACCCCGGCAGCCCGGAAGGGTTGCGTCGAGGCGTGCGGCTCTTTTGCGTCGTTTATGGCCCCGTTTCGCGCAACACAGGCGATCACTTTCGGCGAGCGGGACCACTTCCCGCGAGCTCACAATGAAGAGGCAACATCCCCTCATGGCAACCAAGGCGAAGGCTCCGAAGGCATCGGGCAACGTCCGCAGCCGCAAGGCACAGGGCACCGCGAAGAAGCGCATCCGCAAGATTTTCGGCGACATCCACGAAGTCGTGCAGATGCCGAACCTGATCGAGGTGCAGCGCGAGAGCTACGAACAGTTCCTGCGCTCGAACAAGGAGATCGATTACGTCTCCGGTCTCGAAAAGACCCTGCGCAGCGTCTTCCCGATCCGCGACTTCGCCGGCACCGCCGAGCTCGACTTCGTCCACTACGAGCTCGAAGAACCGAAATACGACACCACCGAGTGTCGCCAGCGCGGCATTACCTATGCCGCCCCGATGAAGGTCACGCTGCGCCTGATCGTGTTCGAAGTCGATCAGGAAACCGAAACCCGTTCGGTCCTCGATATCAAGGAGCAGGACGTCTACATGGGCGACATGCCGCTCATGACCGAGAACGGCACCTTCATCATCAACGGCACCGAGCGCGTGATCGTGTCGCAGATGCACCGTTCGCCGGGTGTGCTGTTCGACCATGACCGTGGCAAGACCCACTCTTCGGGCAAGCTGCTGTTCGCCGCGCGGGTGATCCCCTATCGCGGTTCGTGGCTCGATTTTGAATTCGACGCCAAGGACATCGTCAATGTCCGGATCGACCGCAAGCGCAAGCTGCCGGTCACCGCGCTGCTTTACGCGCTGGGCCTAGACAGCGAGGAAATCCTGCATTTCTTCTACGACACGGTCGTGTGGGAGCGCGCCAAGGACGGCTGGAAGATTCCGTTCACGCCCGAAGCATGGCGTGGCATGAAGCCGGCCTTCGCGCTGGTCGATGCCAAGACCGGCGAAGAGGTTTTCCCGGCAGGCCAGAAGATCAGCCCGCGCGCCGCCAACAAGGCCGCCAAGGACGGCCTGACCGATCTGCTGCTGCCGACCGAAGAGATCGTCAGCCGCTACGCCTCGCGCGACATGATCGACGAAAGCACCGGTCGCATCTACATCGAAGCCGGTGACGAGATCACGCTCGAGCATATCGAAACCTTCGACAATGCCGGGATCGACACTCTCGAACTGCTCGATATCGACGAGATCAACACCGGCCCGTGGATTCGCAACACGCTTAAGGTCGACAAGGCCGAGAACCGCGACGAGGGCCTCGAAGCCATCTACAAGGTGATGCGTCCGGGCGAACCGCCGACCAAGGAAACTGCCGAGGCGCTGTTCGAAGGCCTGTTCTTCGACGGCGAGCGTTACGACCTGTCGGCCGTCGGCCGCGTCAAGCTCAACATGCGGCTCGGCCTCGATGCCGAAGACACCGTGACCACCCTGCGCAAGGAAGACATTCTCGCCGTGGTCAAGGAGCTGGTCGGCCTCAAGGACGGCAAGGGCGAAGTCGACGACATCGACAACCTCGGCAATCGCCGTGTGCGATCGGTCGGCGAGCTGCTCGAAAACCAGTACCGTGTCGGCCTGCTGCGCATGGAGCGTGCAGTCAAAGAACGCATGTCTTCGGTTGACGTATCGACCGTCATGCCGAACGACCTGATCAATGCGAAACCGGCTGTGGCCGCGGTGCGTGAATTCTTCGGCTCTTCGCAGCTGTCGCAGTTCATGGACCAGACCAACCCGCTGTCGGAAGTCACCCACAAGCGCCGCGTTTCGGCGCTTGGTCCGGGCGGCCTTACCCGTGAGCGCGCGGGCTTCGAAGTCCGCGACGTCCACCCGACGCACTACGGTCGCATCTGCCCGATCGAAACGCCCGAAGGTCCGAATATCGGCCTGATCAACTCGCTGGCCTCGTTCAGCCGGGTCAACAAGTACGGCTTCATCGAAACCCCGTACCGCAAGGTCGAGGACAACAAGGTCACCGGCGACGTGATCTACCTGTCCGCGATGGAAGAGCAGAAGCACACCGTTGCGCAGGCATCGGCCGAGCTGAACGCCGACGGCACGTTCGTCGAAGAGCTGATCTCGGCGCGCCAGGCGGGTGACAACCTGATGGCGCCGAACGACCAGATCACACTGATGGACGTGTCGCCGAAACAGCTCGTTTCGGTCGCAGCCTCGCTGATCCCGTTCCTTGAGAACGATGACGCCAACCGCGCGCTGATGGGCTCGAACATGCAGCGCCAGGCGGTGCCGCTGGTCAAGGCCGAGGCACCGTGGGTCGGCACCGGCATGGAAGAGACCGTGGCGCGCGACAGCGGCGCGGCGATTGCGGCCAAGCGCGGCGGCATCGTCGACCAGGTCGACGCCACCCGCATCGTGATCCGTGCAATCGGCGATGTCGAACCCGGCCGTTCGGGCGTCGACATCTACACCCTTCAGAAGTTCCAGCGTTCGAACCAGAACACCTGCATCAACCAGCGCCCGCTGGTGAAGGTGGGCGATGTGATCGAAGCCGGTGACATTATTGCCGACGGTCCCTCGACCGATCTCGGCGAGCTGGCGCTGGGCAAGAACAGCCTCGTCGCGTTCATGCCGTGGAACGGCTACAACTACGAGGACTCGATCCTGATCTCCGAACGCATCGTGAAGGACGACGTGTTCACCTCGATCCACATCGAGGAATTCGAGGTCATGGCCCGCGACACCAAGCTCGGGCCGGAAGACATCACCCGCGACATTCCCAACGTCGGCGAGGAAGCCCTGCGCAACCTCGACGAAGCGGGGATCGTCTATATCGGCGCCGAAGTGCACCCGGGCGATATCCTGGTCGGCAAGATCACGCCGAAGGGCGAAAGCCCGATGACGCCGGAAGAAAAGCTGCTCCGCGCGATCTTCGGCGAGAAAGCCAGCGACGTGCGCGACACCTCGCTGCGTCTGCCGCCGGGCGTGGCCGGGACGATCGTCGAGGTCCGGGTGTTCAACCGCCACGGGATCGAGATCGACGACCGTACGCGGGCGATCCAGAACGAGGAAATCGAGCGCCTGCGCAAGGACGCGGCGGATGAACGCAACATCCTCAACCGGGCGACCTACAACCGCCTCAAGGACATGCTGATGGGCCAGACCGCCTCGGCTGCTCCGAAGGGGGTCAAGAAGGGTACCAAGATCGACGACGAGCTGCTCGAAGGCGTGGAGCGCCACGAGTGGTTCAAGTTCGCGGTCGCCGACGACAACCGTCAGGCGCAGATCGAAGCGATCAAGGCGCAGTATGACGAAGCCGTCGCCGGGATCGACGCCAAGTTCGAGGACCGCAAGGAAAAGCTCGAACGCGGCGACGAGCTCGCTCCGGGCGTGCTCAAGATGGTCAAGGTGTTCGTCGCGGTGAAGCGCAAGCTGCAGCCGGGCGACAAGATGGCCGGGCGTCACGGCAACAAGGGCGTGATTTCGCGGATTCTGCCGGTCGAGGACATGCCGTTCCTCGAAGACGGGACCCCGGTCGATATCGTGCTCAACCCGCTGGGCGTGCCTTCGCGCATGAATGTTGGCCAGATCTTCGAGACGCATCTCGGCTTTGCCGCGCGCGGGCTCGGGATGGAGATCGCCGACAAGCTCGAAGAGTGGAAGGCGGCCAACCCGGGCGCAGCCGAGGACTACAGCAAGACCAAGCCGCCGGCTGCCGTCGTGGAGCGCCTGAAAGACGTCTACGGCGAGCAGTATCACGAGGACATCGACAGCCGTTCGACCGGCGAGATCGTGGAGCTGGCGACGAATATCAGCGCGGGCGTGCCGATGGGCACGCCGGTGTTCGATGGCGCGCGCGAACCCGACGTCACCGACATGCTGATCAAGGCGGGGATCGATTCCTCGGGCCAGTCGGTGCTCTATGACGGGCGCACCGGCGAGGCGTTCGACCGCAAGGTGACCGTGGGCATCATCTACATGCTCAAGCTGCACCACCTGGTCGACGACAAGATCCACGCCCGTTCGATCGGTCCGTACTCGCTCGTCACCCAGCAGCCGCTAGGCGGCAAGGCGCAGTTCGGCGGTCAGCGCTTCGGCGAGATGGAGGTTTGGGCCCTGCAGGCCTACGGCGCAGCCTACACCCTGCAGGAGATGCTCACCGTCAAGTCGGACGACGTGGTCGGCCGGACCAAGGTCTACGAAGCGATCGTCAAGGGCGACGACACCTTCGAAGCGGGCATTCCGGAGAGCTTCAACGTGCTCGTCAAGGAAATGCGCTCGCTGGGCCTCAACGTCGAACTCAAGTCGCTCAGCGACGGCGAGGAAGACGAGGACGACCAGTGGCCGGAGGCAGCGGAGTAATCGCATGACGGAACGGTATCAGGGCATCGGCAAGGCCAGGAAGATCGCGATTGCGGCGGCAATCATCGGCTTTCCGTTTCTGGCACTCTTCGCTGCCGCTTCCCTGATCGACCCTTCCGTCGGCTGATCAACCGCTTCGTCGCAGAGATTTACCCCTAGAGGGAATGTGAAAATGAACGAACTGACCAAATTCACCAACCAGCTGGCCAAGCCGGAAACCTTCGACCAGATCCAGATCGGGATCGCCTCGCCAGAGCGCATCCGCAGCTGGTCGTTCGGCGAGATCAAGAAGCCGGAAACAATCAACTACCGCACGTTCAAGCCCGAGCGTGACGGCCTGTTCTGCGCGCGCATCTTCGGTCCGGTGAAGGACTACGAATGCCTGTGCGGCAAGTACAAGCGCATGAAATACAAGGGCGTCGTCTGCGAAAAGTGCGGCGTCGAAGTGACCGTCACCAAGGTGCGCCGCGAGCGCATGGGCCACATCGAACTGGCCGCGCCGGTCGCGCACATCTGGTTCCTGAAGTCGCTGCCCTCGCGCATCGGCCTGCTGCTCGACATTCAGTTGAAGCAGCTTGAGCGCATCCTCTATTTCGAGAGCTACGTGGTGATCGAGCCGGGCCTGACCCCGCTCGAGAAATTCCAGCTGCTGACCGAGGACGAGCTGCTCGAAGCGCAGGACGAGTATGGCGAAGACGCGTTCTCGGCCGATATCGGTGCCGAGGCGGTCAAGGTCATGCTGATGGACCTCGACCTCGAACAGGAAAAGGAAGACCTGCTCGAAGAGCTCGCGACCACCAAGTCCGCGCTCAAGCCGAAGAAGATCATCAAGCGCCTCAAGGTCGTCGAAAGCTTCATCGATTCGGGCAACCGCCCGGAATGGATGATCCTCGAAGTGATTCCGGTGATCCCGCCCGAACTGCGCCCGCTGGTGCCGCTCGACGGCGGGCGGTTCGCGACGTCCGATCTCAACGATCTCTATCGCCGCGTGATCAACCGCAACAATCGCCTGAAGCGCCTGATCGAGCTGCGCGCGCCGGACATCATCGTCCGCAACGAAAAGCGCATGCTGCAGGAAGCTGTCGACGCACTGTTCGACAACGGCCGTCGTGGCCGCGTCATCACCGGCGCGAACAAGCGTCCGCTCAAGTCGCTGTCCGACATGCTCAAGGGCAAGCAGGGCCGCTTCCGCCAGAACCTTCTGGGCAAGCGCGTCGACTATTCGGGCCGTTCGGTCATCGTGACCGGCCCCGAACTCAAGCTGCACCAGTGCGGCTTGCCCAAGAAGATGGCGCTCGAACTGTTCAAGCCGTTCATCTACGCCCGCCTCGATGCCAAGGGTCTGTCGATGACCCTCAAGCAGGCGAAAAAGTGGGTCGAGAAAGAGCGCAAGGAAGTCTGGGACATCCTCGACGAAGTGATCCGCGAGCACCCGGTTCTGCTGAACCGTGCGCCGACGCTGCACCGTCTCGGCATCCAGGCGTTCGAGCCGGTTCTGATCGAAGGTAAGGCGATCCAGCTGCACCCGCTGGTCTGTTCGGCCTTCAACGCCGACTTCGACGGCGACCAGATGGCGGTCCACGTGCCGCTGTCGCTGGAAGCGCAGCTCGAAGCGCGCGTGCTGATGATGTCGACCAACAACATCCTCTCGCCCGCCAACGGCAAGCCGATCATCGTGCCGTCGCAGGACATGGTCCTGGGCTCTACTACCTCTCGATGGAACGGCAGGAGAAGACGCCCGAATTCCTCGACAACGAGGACGGCACCAAGGTCGAGAGACTGCCGCGCTTTGCCGATATGGCCGAAGTGCACCAGGCGCTCGAAACCAAGGCCGTGACGCTCCACACCAAGATCATCGCCCGCGTCCCGCAGGCCGATGAAGACGGCAACGTGGTGATGACGCGGTTCGAGACCACTCCGGGGCGCATGCTGATCGGCGAATGCCTACCGAAGAGCCACAAGGTGCCGTTCGACATCGTCAACCGGCTGCTCACCAAGCGCGAAATCGGCGACGTGATCGATCAGGTCTATCGCCACACCGGCCAGAAGGACACGGTGCTGTTCGCCGACGCAATCATGGTGCTGGGCTTCCGCTACGCGTTCAAGGCCGGGATCAGCTTCGGCAAGGATGACATGATCATCCCCGACGCGAAGGAGAAGCTGGTCGAGGAGACCAAGGACCTGGTGGCCGGATACGAGCAGCAATACCAGGACGGGCTCATCACCCAGCAGGAAAAGTACAACAAGGTGATCGACGCCTGGAGCCGCTGCGGCGACCAGGTCGCCGACGCGATGATGGAAGAGATCAAGGCGCGCCCGATCGACAAGGACGGGCGCGAAGCCGAGATCAACTCGATCTACATGATGAGCCATTCGGGTGCGCGTGGTTCGCCCGCGCAGATGAAGCAGCTCGCCGGCATGCGCGGCCTGATGGCCAAGCCTTCGGGCGAGATCATCGAGACCCCGATCATCTCGAACTTCAAGGAAGGCCTGACCGTCCTTGAATACTTCAACTCGACCCACGGCGCTCGCAAGGGCCTGGCCGACACCGCGCTCAAGACGGCGAACTCGGGCTACCTGACCCGCCGCCTGGTCGACGTGTCGCAGGACTGCGTGATCGTCGAGGAAGACTGCAAGACCGAGAACGCGCTGGAAATGCGTGCGATCGTGCAGGGCGGCTCGGTGATCGCCTCGCTGGGCGAGCGAATCCTCGGCCGCACCGTCGCCGAGGATGTCATCAACGCCGCGACCGACGAAGTGATCGTCAAGGCGGGAACGCTGATCGACGAACCGATGGTGAAGGAAATCGAGGAAGCCGAAGTGCAATCGGCCAAGATCCGTTCGCCGCTGGTCTGCGAAGCCGAACAGGGCGTCTGCGGCACTTGCTATGGTCGCGATCTTGCACGCGGAACGCCCGTCAATATCGGCGAAGCGGTCGGCGTGATCGCGGCGCAGTCGATCGGCGAACCCGGAACCCAGCTGACGATGCGGACCTTCCACATCGGCGGCGCGGCGCAGCTCAACGAGACCTCGCATCTTGAATCGATTTCGGACGGCAAGATCGAATACCGCGACATGCCGACCATCACCGACAAGAAGGGCCGCATTCTCTCGCTCGCTCGCAACGGCGAGATTGCCGTGATCGATGCCGAAGGGCGCGAGCGCGAAATGCACAAGGTGCCTTACGGTACGGTGCTGATGTTCAAGGACGGCGCCAAGGTGAAGGAAGGCGACCGGCTGGCGGAGTGGGATCCGTTCAGTCTGCCGATCATCACCGAGCAATCGGGCGTAGTGAAGTATCAGGACCTGATCGAAGGGACCACGCTCGAAGAGCAGACCGACGATGCGACGGGTATCGCCCAGCGTGTCGTGACCGAAAACCGGGCAACCGGTCGCAAGAAGAAGGAAGAACTGCGTCCGCGCATGACCCTGCTCGGCGAAGGTCAGACCGACGACGGCGAAACCGAGGCGCAGCGTTACATGCTCGCTCCGGGCACGACCCTGTCGGTCGAGGATGGCCAGACGGTCGAAGCGGGCGACATCCTCGCCCGTGCCTCGCGCGAGGCCGCCAAGACCCGCGACATCACCGGCGGTCTGCCGCGTGTGGCCGAGCTGTTCGAGGCGCGTTTGCCGAAGGACAATTCGATCATCGCCAAGATTTCGGGCAAGATCGAATTCGTCCGCGAATACAAGGCCAAGCGCAAGATCGCGATCGTTCCCGAGGAAGGTGATCCGGTGGAATACCTGATCCCCAAGACCAAGGTGATCGACGTGCAGGAAGGCGACTTCGTGAAGAAGGGCGACACCCTGATTTCCGGTTCGCCCAACCCGCACGACATCCTCGAGGTGCTGGGCGTCGAGGCGCTGGCCGAATATCTCGTCAACGAGATCCAGGAAGTCTATCGCTTGCAGGGCGTGAAGATCAACGACAAGCACATCGAGGTGATTGTTCGCCAGATGCTGCAAAAGGTCGAGATCACCGATGGCGGCGACACCACTCTGCTGCCGGGCGAGCAGGTCGACTACGCCGAAATGCTCGAGATCAACGGTAAGCTCGGCAAGGGCAAGAAGCCGGCCGAAGGCACGCCGATCCTGCTCGGGATCACCAAGGCGTCGCTGCAGACCCGCAGCTTCATCTCGGCCGCCTCATTCCAGGAGACCACCCGCGTGCTGACGCAGGCGGCGGTCGAAGGGAAGCAGGACACGCTGATCGGTCTCAAGGAGAACGTGATCGTGGGCCGCCTGATCCCGGCGGGTACGGGTGCAGGCATGAACCGCATGCGCGTCACCGCGTCGAGCCGCGACGCGGCGCTCAAGGCAGCGTGGAAGAAGCAGCAGGAAGCGCTCGCCGCGGCCAACGCTGTTCCTGAACCTGAGCCGGAGCCGGAGCCGGAGCCGGAGCCTGAAGCCGACGCCGTTCCTTCCGAGGAAGCGATGAAGGCTGCGATGGGTGGCGGCGAGGCTCCGCCGGTGGAGTAAGCCGCCTTCGGTCCATCGGACGCCGACCGAACAGACCCCGCCGAAGCGCCATGCTTCGGCGGGGTTTTTCATGGCCGGTATCCGGCTTGCGGCGATGCGGGGTGATGATACTCTGTGGTTTCCTGAGGGAGGGAAGCCCATGAAAAGAGTTGCACTTACCATCGCGGCCGCATGCCTGCTGGTGCCGGCCCATCTGGCCGCCCAGGACGATGGAGTCGTGATCGTCACCGCCAGCCGGTCCGACCGCTCGAATTACGAATTCTACGATGACGACCAGTCGGCGATCGGCCTGACCCGCACTGCAGACTACTTCGTCAAGCCGCTGTTCGTGAATTCGGATTCGCGCGATGCTGGCGAACGCAGGCGCGAGCTTCTGGCGATGTTGCGCGCGACCATCGAACGGGCACCCGGAGCGGGGATCGCACTGGTTGCGGGCAGTTACTCGCTGCAACCGGTGACGCTGGAAAACTACGAGGAACTGCCGATCGGTTATGGCGGGCGTCCCGACACCAGCCGGGTGCAGATCTTTGCCCGCATCCCGGTTCGCGGCAGCAATCAGCGCGCGCGCGACGCCGACAAGCAGATCGAGGCCTTTGCCAAGTCGATTCCGGCGACCGGGCGCTCGTTCATCGAAACCGGCAGCACTTCGCTGGCGATCACCAATCCCGACCAGTACCGTCTCGAGGTGGTGAAGACGGTTGCCGAGGAAGCCAAGCGCTACGCGGCGCAGTTTGGCAGCGATTACGGAGTCGAGATTCAGGGTCTGGATTCGGAGCTCTACTGGCAGCAGGCGAGCGAGACCGAAGTGTTCCTGTATATCGACCACAGTTTCGTCATCAGGCCGAAATAGGTGCGCTGAGAAGGTAAATAGCTATTGCGAGGCGTTTGCAATAAACGTATGGGAGTCAGGTCTATTCCACGAAGGTCAGGATGCCCATGAGCCGTCACCATATCCCGACTGTCCGCGCACTCTCCACCATCGCCCGACTGGCCAGTCCGCCCCGCATCGAGGATACCGGACCCGTCGCCGCGCGCTTCATCTATTCGCTGCGCCTGATCGCCGTCCACGAACGGGCGGGACGCGATCCGGTGCCGGAACTGGCCTTGCGGCTCGGCAGCGTCGAGATTGCCGCACGAACGCTCGCGCTGTCGCAGACAATCACCGCCACGTGGCCGGAGAACATCCACGTTTCGCGGTTCTGCTGCGGGCTGCTCACCCATGACGAGGCGACCATCGGCGCGCTGATCGATGCGGTGTGCGCGCGGAGCCGAACCGGCTTCGAGCATGCGATCGAAGGCTTCGTCCGACCGGAACGGATGTATCGTCTCTGGGACGCTGGCATTGCCCTTGTCGAGGCAGAGCATCGCCGCGCGTAACGCTTGCCGCGCAGCCATGTGCTGGCTACCGGACTGCACATGACTGTCACCCGTTTCGCCCCGTCCCCGACGGGCCGCCTCCATGTCGGCAATATCCGCACCGCGCTGCACAACTGGATGCTGGCCCACAAGTCTGGCGGGACATTCATCCTGCGGATCGATGACACCGATGCGGAGCGCAGCCGCGAAGAATATGTCGAGGCGATCCGCGCCGATCTGGCGTGGCTGGGGATTGCTGCGGATCGCGAGGAGCGGCAATCGGCGCGGCTGGATCGCTACGAAGCGGCCTTCGAAAATCTTAGGGAAGCCGGGCGGATATATCCCGCTTACGAGACGCAGCAGGAGCTCGAACTCAAGCGCAAGATCCAGCTGGGTCGCGGTCTGCCGCCGATCTACGACCGTGCGGCCCTGGCGCTTTCCGAGGAACAACGTGCCGCCAAGGAGGCCGAGGGTATCCAGCCGCACTGGCGCTTCAGGCTCGATCAGGAGGAACCGATCGGCTGGGAAGACGGCGTCCGCGGCACGCAGAAATTCGACCCCGCACAGCTTTCCGATCCGGTAGTCCGGCGCGCCGACGGGTCGTGGCTGTACATGCTGCCGAGCACGGTCGATGATATCGACATGGGCGTCACGCAAGTGCTTCGCGGTGAGGATCACGTTTCGAACACTGCCGTTCAGATTCAGATGTTTACCGCACTCCATGCTGCACAATTCGCTGCAGCAAAACAGGTGCCCGATTTCGCCCATGAGGCCCTGCTGGTAGGCAAGGAGGGCAAACTGTCCAAGCGTCTCGGCTCGCTCGGCTGTGACGCGTTTCGTGAGCGCGGGATCGAACCCGAGGCGATCGTCGCGCTGCTGGCGCGGCTCGGCACGTCGTTGCCGGTCGAACCGATCGCCGACCGCGCGAAGCTGCTCGAGACATTCGACCTGTCGACCTTCGGCCGTGCCCCGGCAAAATTCGACGATGCCGAGCTGGACCGGGTCAACACCGCCATCGTCCACGCCATGCCGTTCGACGCGGTCAAGCATCGCCTGCCCGAAGGGATGGACGAAGCCGGCTGGCACGCGGTGCAGCCCAACGTGGCGACCGTGGGCGAAGTGGGCGAATGGTGGCGGCTGGTCACCGGTCCCATCGAACAGCTCGAATTCTCGGACGAGGACCGCGCCTATCTCGCCGAAGCCGCCGCAACGCTGGAGTGGGGCGAGGACCCGTGGCACGCGCTGACCGCGGCGCTCAAAGACATGACCGGGCGCAAGGGCAAGGCCCTGTTCCTGCCGCTGCGGCAGGCGCTTACGGGCATGGACCATGGCCCGGATATGGGCGAACTGCTGCCGCTTATCGGCGAGGAGGCGGCGCGGCGCAGGCTGGAGCGCGCGGCGGCGTCGTAACAGCGGGGTCCGGGCCGAGGAGCTTTTCGACCCGATGCCGTCCTTAACTTCAAGTCAAACACTTTTGGCTAACCCGGTAGACCACGCAGTCTGAGCAGCGGTCCGATCGGGAGAGAGACGACATGCCTTCGACGCAGAACGGAGAGGCTTCGACGGGCTTCAGCGCGCTCGTGCGCTATCGCACGCGTCGCAAGATGGAAATGGAAGTCCTCGACATCGGAGCGGGCGGATGCCTCGTCGATGCTCGCGGATGGTCCGTAAAACCTGGCGAGAAAGTATCGGTCAAATTGCCAAACCTCGCCTTTGTCGCGGCCAATGTCGTATGGATCGAGAACAGCCGCGCGGGGATCGCGTTCGAGGAGCCGCTCTACGGCCCGACGCTCGAGCATCTCACCAGCTGAATTCCGCCGGATGATTCCATTGGCGAAGTTGACACACCTGACACGGTGTCACCCGCCAACTCCCGTCTCAACCTTATGAAAAGCCGACAGTTTTCGTCGAATTGGTGAAGTTGACACTATTCCAACTCGAAACGCGCCTGTCCGAGGACGCGACAGTGAACCGACGATGCGAAAGAGCATCATCGAATTAACGTATCGGCGCTTTGTAGGAAAACGGTTCCGCTTGCGCGCTACCCGGCGTGCTTATCCAGTTCGGCTCCGGTCAGCGTTACGATGTGCAGCAGGTTGGTACTCCCCGGCGTTCCGAACGGCACGCCCGCCAGCACGACCTGCTTCGATCCCGCCGTGCCGAATCCGTGGCGCAGGGCCATGCGTTTGCCCTTGGCGATCATCTCTTCGAAACTGCCGATATCCTTGGTCGCGACCGCGTGCGCGCCCCAGAGCAACCCCATCCGCCGCGCGGTACGCATCGACGGCGTGAGCACCAGCATCGGCGTTGCCGGGCGTTCGCGCGCCACCCGCCGCGCGGTCGATCCGCTGGAAGTGAACACCGTGATCGCGCTGATCGGCACGGTGTCGGCGATGGTCATGCAGGCATGCGCGAGCGCATCCGATGTGGTCGCATCGGGCGGCGTATCGAGAAACCGGACGCGGTCGATATAGCCTTCGTCGCCTTCGACCTGGGTGGCGATCGAATGCATCATCGCAACCGATTCCTCGGGCCAGTCACCCGCCGCGCTCTCGGCCGAAAGCATCACCGCATCGGCGCCATCGTAGACCGCGTTGGCCACGTCGGAGACTTCGGCGCGGGTCGGGATCGGGCTTTCGATCATGCTTTCGAGCATCTGGGTCGCCACGATCACCGGCTTGCCGGCGGTGCGCGCGGCGTTGACGATCCGCTTTTGCAACGGCGGGACCTCTTGCGGCTCGAGCTCGACGCCGAGGTCGCCGCGCGCGACCATGATCGCATCGGCCAGTTCGATGATGTCGCCGAGGCGCTTGACGGCCTGCGGCTTCTCGATCTTGGCGCACAGCGCCGGACCCTGCGCGGCCCCTCGCGGCGCGCCCTTGGCGCGGTGCGCGCCGATCAGCTTGCGCGCCTCGGCCAGATCCTCGGGGCGCTGGACGAAGCTGAGCGCGATCCAGTCGGCACCATGCTCGACCGCGAAGGCGAGATCCCTGCGATCCTTGTCGGTCAGCGCCGGGATCGGCACTTCGGCATCGGGGACATTGACCCCCTTGCGGTCGGAGATCACCCCGCCGACCTCGGCCGAACAGAAGATGCGGTCGTTGTCGGCTTCCTTGACCACCAGCCTGATCTTGCCGTCGTTGATCAGCAGTCGCTGACCGCGCTCCATGATCCCGAACAGTTCGGCATGCGGCAGGAACACGCGGGTCTCGTCGCCGGGCGCTTCGTCGCGGTCGAGCGTGAAATGCCCGCCATGGCGGATTACCGCGCTGCCATCCTTGAATGTGCCGACGCGCAGCTTGGGACCCTGCAGATCGGCAAGGATCGCGATCGGGCGGGCAAACTCCTTTTCGAGCGCGCGGATCGCTCCGATCGCCTGTTCGTGATCGGCGTGGCTGCCGTGGCTCATGTTCAGCCGGAAGGCGTCGGCCCCGGCTCTGAACAGCTTGCGCAGCATTTCGGGAGAGCGACTGGCAGGGCCGATCGTCGCGAGAATCTTGACCTTGCGACCGCGCGGGTCGATCCTTGTCGCATCGTGTCTGGTCATCGATCCCAGTGATCCCTCCGTCCGGTTCACGCGAGCTATGGCACAGCCTTCCCGCAACTCAAGGAAATGTCGTTATGAATATGGATCAAGACCCGCTCGATACCCTCGACGATGCGCAGGCCGCCGCCGCGTTCCGGCGCCTGGTGCGGCACTTGCGCCACCGCCACGACGCGCAGAACATCGAACTGATGGGGCTTGCCGGGTTCTGCCGCAATTGCCTGGCCGACTGGATCCGCGACGCAGGGTACGAAGGCGACAAGGCGGCGGCGCGCGCGCTGATCCACGGCATGCCGATGGACGAATGGAAGGCGACAAGACAGCAGCCCGCGACCGAAGAACAGATCGCGGCAATGGAAGCGAGCCTGACGAAAAATCGGGCAGATTTGCGCTAAAGTTTTCCCGCCTTGTGGACAGCGCGCTTGCCCACGGGCCCTGCTCCGCTAATTCGCGCGTCAACCCAATCTCGAATCACCGGAGACACAATTCATGGCCGAAGCCACCGACGACCGCCTGCGCCTGCTGATCGAGCGCATCGAACGCCTCGAGGAAGAGAAGAAGGGCATCGCCGACGACATCCGCGACGTCTATGCAGAAGCCAAGGCGGTCGGATACGACGCCAAGATCATGCGCCAGATCGTGCGCCTGAGGAAGATGAAGCCCGACGACCGCAGCGAACAGGAGATCATCCTGGAAACCTACAAGGCCGCGCTCGGGATGGGGTGAGGCGTCGTTGACGGTTCTTCTTTCTGTATAGAGAGGTGATCACGGCGTCGGGAGAGAAACATCATGCCGAACGAATGGAAAGATGCGCGCGGGGTGATTGTCACCACCACCCCATCGATCGAGGGCAGGCCGATCCAGGAATATTGCGGCATCGTGGTCGGCGAAGTGATCGTCGGGGCGAACATCTTTCGCGATCTGTTCGCCAATATCCGCGACATCGTCGGCGGGCGGTCGGGCAGCTACGAACGCATCCTGCAAAAGGCGCGCGACGAGGCGATCGAGGAATTGCAGGCCGAAGCCGCTTCACGCGGGGCCAATGCGGTGGTCGGGATCGATCTCGATTACGAGGTGATCGGCGATACCGGCTCGATGCTGATGGTCAGCGCCAGCGGGACTGCGGTAAAGGTGTGACGCTTACGATCCGCCATGGCGATCCGGCGGCAGATTCCGCGGCCTGTGCGCGGATTTACGCGCCGCACGTCACGGAAAGCTGGGTCAGTTTCGAGCTTGAAGCGCCAGACGCGGATGAAATGGTCCGGAGGATGGCACGCTACGGCACCTCGCATGGCTGGCTCGTGGCGGAGCAGGATGGCGAGGTTGCCGGATACGCCTATGGCTCGCCCCACCGCGAGCGAGCGGCCTATGCAAACTCCTGCGACGTTGCAGTCTATGTCGCCAGAGAAGCTGCGCGACGCGGTATCGGGCGCGCGCTTTACTCCGAACTCCTCTCGATCCTTTCGCGCGACTTTCACGCTGCGTTTGCAGGCATCGCGCTGCCCAACGAACCAAGCGTGGGACTGCATCGCGCGATGGGCTTCGAGCCGGTCGGCGTCTATCGCGAAGTCGGCTGGAAGTTGGGTGGCTGGCGCGATGTTGCGTGGTTTCAAAAGCGCCTTGGCCAAGGGAGTGTCGGATGATTGCGGTACGCCGCCTCGGACCCGGCGATCTGGCCGGGTACCGGACGATGAACGCGGTGTTTTCCGAGGTTTTCGAGGAGCCGGAGAACTACGCCGACAGACCGCCGGGCGATTCCCATGCCAGGGCGTGGCTTGCCAACGCGAACAATATCGCGATCCTCGCCGAAGCCGGGGGCAAGACGGTGGGCGCGCTGGCGGGTTATGTCCTGCCCAAGTTCGAGCAGGAGCGCAGCGAGCTCTTCATCTACGATCTCGCCGTGCGCGAAAGCCACCGGCGACGGGGAGCGGCGACCGCGATGATCGAGGAGACGCGCAAGATCGCGCGCAACGTGGGCGCGTGGACCGTGTTCGTGCAGGCCGACACGACGCCCGAAGACGAACCCGCGCAGGCGCTCTATCGCAAGCTTGCCTCAAGCGAGATCACTGCGCTCCATTTCGATATCGCGCCTTAGGCAATTGTCGCGCGGCGCGCGCTTCGCTAGGGCTGCGCCCAACATTCCAAGCCAATTCGAAGAGTTCCCCCAAGGATAGACCATGGCAGGCCATTCCAAATTCAAGAACATCATGCACCGCAAGGGTGCGCAGGACAAAAAGCGTTCGAACCTGTTTTCCAAGCTCAGCCGCGAAATCACCGTCGCCGCGAAGATGGGCACGCCCGATCCCGACATGAACCCGCGCCTGCGGCTGGCGGTCAACACCGCCAAGGCGCAGTCGATGCCCAAGGACAACATCCAGCGCGCCATCGACAAGGCGACCGCGGGCGATGACGAGAACTACGAGGAAGTGCGCTACGAAGGCTACGGCCCCGGCGGCAGCGCGATCATTGTCGAGGCACTGACCGACAACCGCAACCGCACCGCCACCGCCGTGCGCACCGCGTTCAGCAAGAACGGCGGCAATCTCGGCACCGAAGGCTCGGTTGCGCATGGCTTCGAACGGCTCGGCTATATCGAATACGGCCCGGAGGCGGGCTCGGAGGACAAGGTGCTCGAAGCCGCCCTCGAAGCCGGGGCGGAGGATATTTCCTCGTCCGAAGACGGCCACGAAATCTGGACCGCCGCAGAAGATCTGCACGCGGTGGCCGAAGCGCTGGAAAAGGCGCTGGGTGAGGCCAAGGAAGTCAAGCTCGCGTGGAAGCCCAACCTCACCGTCGAGCTCGACGAAAAGAACGCCGGCACGCTGCTCAAGCTGATCGACACGCTCGACGACGATGACGACGTGCAGACCGTGTGGGGCAATTACGAGATCAGCGACGAGGTGATGGACAAGCTCGACGCGTGACCTGGCGCGAATGGCTTTTCGCGGTGGTGCTGGGCGCGGCGTTCCTGCTGGCGATCGCATGGAGGCTGGGATGGCGGATCGGGCTTGGATAAATTCCCCTCCCGCTCGCGGGAGGGTAAGATAGAGCATGCCAATAATCCTCGGCCTTGACCCTTCGCTCTCCTGCACCGGGTGGGGCGTGATCAGGGCCGAAGGCTCGCGCATCACCCACATCGCCAATGGCGAAGTGAAGACCTCGCCGCGCGCACCGATGGCGGAGCGGCTGGCCGATCTGCATCGCGTGATCGCGGGCGTGATCGCCCAGCACCGTCCCGAACGCGCGGCATGCGAGGAAGTGTTCGTCAACAAGAACCCGCAATCGACGCTCAAACTGTCGCAGGCGCGCGGCGCGGTGCTGGCCGCGTGCGGCGCTGTCGGGCTGCCGGTCGAGGAACACGCCGCCCGCGCGGTGAAGAAGGCGGTGGTCGGCACCGGCGCAGCGGACAAGAGCCAGGTGCAGGCCATGCTCCGAATCCTGCTGCCCGGGGTCGAACCTGCCGGGGCGGACGCCGCCGATGCCCTCGCCGTCGCCATCGCCGATGCCCATCTGGGCCGGGAGTTGCGACGGTAATCAGCGGGTTATCAGTGTTGCATGACATGCCACGAAATCGCGGTGCCGCTTGCATTTGTCGCAACAGCAGCTTCGTGCTAGTGTCTCCCACGGAACAGCTGCAACAAGCTTCAGCCCTTCATCGGTACGCACAACAGGCGGGAGACCAGCGATGAAGAGACTTGTACTGAGTGTAGCGTCGGCAACGATGATTATCGGAGCCGTTCCGGCACATGCCCAAAGCTTTACCTACGACATTACGTGGCAGCCGGTCGAATCGGTCGGCGGGATCGACGGTATGGACGGCCCCCAATACCAGGGCGGCAGCGTCAACGGCACCTGGACCACGACCTATGAAGACGGATCGAAGGATTCGGGAACGCTCAGGTGCGTCGGGATGGACCAGCCCGATGGCGGCGTTTTTGCGATCCATCTGACGTGCAATATCAAGGGCAGCGAAGGCACGGCCACATCGGTCTACGGTTGCAATTTCCTCGGGCCGCGCGGACCCGACACGCCGCTGGGCTGCGTCGGAGGTCTGCAAGGGCGCGAAGGGCCGTTCGCCGATCGGCGCGGCGGCCTGACGATGGAATGGTATTCCGACACGAAGTCGCGCGGTACCGGCCAGTGGTACAGCCCCGGTCAGCCATAGCGAAGCGACCTGCGGCCCTTGCCTGTGCAAGGAGCCGGTTCAGGAAAGCCGCGTGAAATGGGGGCTTGCGACAGGCAAGTCCCCATTTTCATGCGCCCGAGTTGGCGCAGCGCCGATTGACGCGGAACAACCCTAGTTGGCGCCCGGCGACTGGTTGTCGTTGTCGTCGAGGTCGGCAATGATCACCACAATCCCGGTGATCCACAGCCCCACCAGCAACAGTGCGATCACATCGCCGCTCGCGGCGATGCCTTCGCCATCGGCCGAGCGACCCAGCCCGGGCTGCACCTGCGCGCTGGTGTAGAACGCCGGACTGTCACCGGCGCGCGTGTTCGCTTGCGCTGCCACGGGCGTCATGACAAGGCTACCGGCCGCCAGCGCGACCATCAGATTTCGTGCTGCATTCAGCATAGGCGCTCCATTCACGGTGTCGCGTTACGCCAAAAAACTCTAGAAATCGCTAACCATTGCGATCTACCGGCCCTGATTTGCGATAAGGAGGCACGATGGCCATCCATCTCTACGGCATCCCCAACTGCGACACGGTGAAGAAAGCGCGCAAATGGCTCGAAGCGCGCGAGCTCGAATACGCGTTTCACGATTTCAAGAAAGAGCCTGTCGATCCGGCCAACCTGATGGAATGGATCGCGGCTAAGGGTGTCGACACGGTGCTCAACCGTCGGGGAACCACGTTTCGCAAGCTGTCCGATGCAGACAAGGCCGCTCTCGACGCCGACAAGTCCGGGGCCAAGGCGGTAACCTTGCTGCAACAGCACCCCTCCATGATCAAGCGCCCGGTCGTCGCCCATGCGGGCGGCATCCTGATCGGTTTCAAGGAAGACGAATGGTCCGCAGCCCTTTCCTCGCATTCCTGATCGGCGCATTCGTTGCCGTCACCCCGATCGCGGTCGCGGCGCAGGACGCGCCAATCGTGATCGCGCATCGCGGTGCGTCGGGCGAGCGGCCCGAGCACACGCTTGCCGCCTACGAGCTGGCGATCGATCAGGGGGCCGACTTCATCGAGCCCGATCTCGTCGCGACCAAGGACCTTGTGCTGGTCGCGCGGCACGAAAACGAGCTGTCGGACACCACCGATGTGGCATCGCGCGAGGAATTCGAGGATCGCCGCCGCGACAAGATCATCGACGGGCAACGGATCGCCGGCTGGTTCGCGGAGGATTTCACCCTCGCCGAGCTGCGGACGCTGCGCGCCCGGGAGCGCGTCCCCGCTACCCGCCCCGCCAATGCCCGGTTCGACGGGTTGTATCAGGTGCCGACCCTCGCCGAGATCGTGAAGCTGGTGCGCGCCAAGGAAGCGGCGACCGGGCGGCGGATCGGACTGTATCCCGAACTCAAGCATCCGACCTTCCTGCTGCAGGAAGAAGGGATCGACATGGTCGATCTGTTGCTTCGCGACCTGCGCGAGCTGGGAATCGGTGCGGGCGATCCGGTGTTCGTTCAGAGCTTCGAGGTCGGGGTGCTGCAGCGGCTCGACCAGCGCAGCGACTACCGGCTGGTGCAGCTGATCCGGGATGTGGGCGGACCTGCCGACGAACCGGGCATGCGCTACGAAGAGATGATCTCGCCCACCGGGCTCAAGGAAATCGCCACCTATGCCGACGGGATCGGGCCGTGGCTCGGACACGTTTTGGGCGAGGATTTGAGCCCGACCGATCTGGTCGCCAATGCCCGTGCGGCGGGGCTGACCGTGCACCCTTGGACCCTGCGCAAGGAGAACGGTTTCCTTCCGCCCGCGCTCCAGAATGGCGCCGTGCAGTCTGCGGATGGCCGCTATCGCGCGCTGTGGTCGGCGGCGATCGCGAGCGGGGCGGACGGGTTCTTTACCGACAATGTCGGCGAGCTGGTCGAGCTGCTGGGCGAGGGCAGGTAGCCCGTCCCGCCGATGGCAATTCCGCGCGATCATCCGATCATCGTGTTCGACGGCATGTGCGTGCTGTGTTCGGCCAACGCGCAATTCGTGCTGAAGAACGACCGGACGGGAAAGTTCCGGCTCGCCGCGATGCAGGACGAGGCGGGCGCGCAGATCCTGCGCGATGCTGGGCTCGATCCCGCCGATCCGCTGAGCTTCATTATCCTCGATGCGGAACAGAATGGTGGCAAAGTGCGGATGGACAGCGATGCGGTGCTGCATCTGTGGAGCGAGCTGGGCTGGCCGTGGCGGCTCGGTGCGGTGTTCAGGCTGGTGCCGCGTTTCGTGCGCGATTCGATCTACCGGCTGATTGCGCGCAATCGCTATCGCTGGTTCGGCAAGCGCGAGACCTGCTGGGTACCGGATCGCGAACAGGCGTCGCGCATCCTGTGAGACGGATCAGTCGGCACGCCGGGCCGAAAGAATGTAGTTCAGCGATTCGTCGTCCGACAGATGCAGTCCCTTGCCCGGTCGCCACGCGATGCCGCGCCGCTCGACCATTTCCAGACCGAGCTCCCCGAGCAGTTCCGCAAGCTCGTCCGGCGTGATGAAGTCGCTCCAGTGATGCGTGCCTTTGGGCACGTAACCCACTGCCTCGGCCGCGCCGACCAGCAGCAGCCGGGACGCCGCGGTGCGATTGGGCGTGGACATGACCAGCAGTCCGCCCGGCGCGAGCCTGGCGACCACATCCGACAGGAAGGCGCGCTTGTCGGCAACGTGTTCGATCACTTCGACGCAGGTTACCAGGTCGAAGGTCCCGATATCGAGCCCGCCGACCTCGCCCGTCATGTAGCGGATATCCAGCCCCATCGCTGCGGCATGGGTGCTCGCGACCGCGACATTTTCGGCCGCCGCATCGACCCCGGTGACCTCCGCGCCGAGCCGCGCCAGCGGTTCGCACAGCAGCCCCGCGCCGCAGCCGATATCGAGCGCGCTTCTACCGGCAAGCGGCTTCACGCCGTCGCGATCGGTGTTCCAATGGGCGTCCACCGCCGCACGGGCAAACTCGAGCCGCACCGGATTGACCTGGTGCAGGCTCGCCATCTGACCTTTGGGATTCCACCAGTCCCGCGCCAGCGCAGCGAAGTGCGCGGCCTCCTCGGGCCGGATGGTTACATTTGATACGTTTGCGTTTCCCATGCCGCCTCGTTAGCAGCGCGCGGGAACAGGAACCAGCGGGAGCGTTCGTCCCTTGGCACGAATAGTGATGAAATTCGGCGGGACCTCGATGGCGGGGACCGAGCGGATTCGCCGTGTCGCGAATATCGTGCGCAAGCAGGCGGCTGGCGGCAACGAGGTTGCGGTCGTCGTCAGCGCGATGGCGGGCGAGACCGATCGGCTGGTCAATTTCTGCCGCGAGGCGAACGCGCTCTACGATCCGGCGGAATACGACGTGGTGGTTTCAAGCGGCGAGCAGGTGACGAGCGGGTTGTTGGCGCTGACGCTGCAATCGCTGGGCTGCAAGGCGCGCAGCTGGCTCGGCTGGCAATTGCCGTTGAAGACCGCCGAAGCGCACGCCAAGGCCCGGATCGAGACGATCGATGCGCCCGGCATGGTCGCGAGCATGGAAGCGGGCGAGATCGCGGTCGTCCCCGGCTTTCAGGGAATTTCCGATGACGGGCGGATCACGACGCTGGGGCGCGGCGGCTCGGACACGTCGGCGGTCGCGGTCGCGGCGGCGGTGAAGGCCGATCGTTGCGATATCTACACCGATGTCGACGGGGTCTACACCACCGATCCGCGGATCGTCGCCAAGGCGCGCAAGCTGAAGGCGGTGACCTATGAAGAGATGCTCGAACTCGCGAGTGTCGGGGCAAAGGTGCTCCAGACCCGTTCGGTCGGGCTGGCGATGAAGGAAGGCGTCCGCATCCAGGTGCTGTCGAGCTTTGTCGGCGACGACGCGGTATCGGCGGACGATCTGCCCGGCACGCTGATCGTGTCGGACGAGGAAATGGACGAACTGGTGGAGAAGGGCCTGATGGAACGGCAACTCGTGACGGGAATCGCGCACGACAAGAACGAGGCGAAGATCATCCTCACCCGCGTCCCCGACAAGCCGGGCGCGGTTGCGCATATCTTCGAGCCGCTCGCCGATGCGCACATCAATGTCGACATGATCATCCAGAACGTCGGCCGCGACAAGGGCGAGACGGACGTGACCTTCACCGTGCCGCAGGCCGACCTTGCCCGCGCGCAGGCGCTGCTGGAGGACCGGCGCGGAGAGATCGGCTTCAACCGCATCATTACCGACAGCAAGATCGCCAAGATCAGCGTCGTCGGGGTCGGCATGAAGAGCCATGCCGGGGTGGCCAGCACGATGTTCCGGGCGCTGTCCGATCGCGGGATCAACATCCAGGCGATCTCGACGTCGGAGATAAAGGTCAGCGTGATGATCGACGAAGACGAGACCGAACTGGCCGTCCGCGTGCTGCACACGGCCTACGGGTTAGACGCCGTCGACGAACCCGCCTGACGGTTCGTCGCGGCTGATGCCTCGGTCCACCGGTATTAACTGCGGATGCTAACTTCTCCTTAACTCTCTGCGTCAACGTTTTGCTCTCCCAGCAGGAGACGCAGCTCATGTCGCTCAAAGCCCATCTCGATCCCGTTGCCCCCGGGGACGGAAAACGCCGCCAGCCGCGCCGGGCGCTGCAGCTCGAAACCAGCGGGGTGCTGCCCGGCGGGCTCGAAGCCAATGTGACGATCCACAACATCTCAGCCGCCGGTCTGTTGCTCGAAACCGACCTGCCGCTCGACCAGGGCGAAACCCTAGCGATCGAATTGCCGCAGGTCGGGCAGGTCGCGGCCACGGTGGTCTGGGTCAGCGAGCATCTTTATGGCTGCGCCTTCGACGTGGCGCTGGGGCAGGCGGCGCTCGCCGCGACACAACTGCGCGCCGATACGCCAGGGGGAGCGGGCTCGCCTGCGCCCGCGCGGCCGGCGCTCGCCGAGCCGCTCGGCATCAAGCTCAACCGGCTGCGCCGCGAACGCGGGATGACGCTTGCGCAGGTCGCTGCACAGCTCGATGTCAGCAAGCCGACCGTGTGGGCATGGGAGAAGGGCAAGGCCCGCCCGCTGCCCGACCGCATCGATGCGATCGCCGCCGCGCTCGGCGTTCCGGCTGCCGAACTGGGCGAAGCCGCGCCCGACCGGCACGCCGCTGCAGTGGTCGAGGAATGCCGGATCCGTATTGCGACTGCCTGCGGCACCGAACCCCAAAACGTTCGTATCATGATAGAGGTCTGAAGCAGTTCTCGGCCAAGTGTTACCCAGAGAACACATTGAAGATTTCCAAGTTATGGTAAACGTCCCTACGGGTTGATTCGTTTTTTAGTCGAGTGAACTTACGAAACTAACGTTTTTACTTGAAGTATGTCGTTTACAACGGGGAAATTGTAGACCAGCATTGCTTTGGTTAGTTGTCGTAGGTTCTTGACAGGATCCGGGCCAACAGGGGTAAAAAGTAAAGCCGGGGGCAAATCGGCATGAATATGGGTCTGAGTGCTGAAGAAGGCATGGTCCTGCACGGCCTGCTTGAAGAGGCGGCGGGAGATATCGTGATAAAGCTCGATCGACGGGGCTTTCTCATCCACGCATCGACGAATTTCGGCGAACTGGGTTACGATCTGTCGCTGCTGCTGCTGCTGCCGCATGTCAGCGACCTTGCCGAGGCGCATCACGCGTCGGCACTCCAGGAATACACCGACCGGGTACTGGGCGGGAAGGCGCAGGGAGGCTGGATCGAATTTCCGGTGCTGACTTGCGGATCGTCGCCAGACTGCCCGGCGCACGATTGCCGACGCTGGTACGCGCTGAGCCTGAGGCCGATCGCGGGCGAAGACGGAGCCGCCTGCGGGGCGATGGGCCTGCTGCGTTCGGTGCAGCGGCTGCGCGCGCTGGAGGGCGAACTGCATGCCTCGGTCCTGACCGACCCGTTGACCGGCCTGTCCAACCGCCATGCGTTTTGCAGCAGCCTTTCGCGGCATCTCGGAGCGGGTGGCGGCCAGATGGTCGCCGTGTTCGCAGTCGACCGGATGCGCGCGATGTTCATGCAGTATGGCCAGCGAGCCGCCGACGAGATCCAGTGGGGGTTCGCCAAGTTCCTCGAATCGATGATCTTTCCCGAACATGAGCTGGCGCAGCTGGATGGCGAACGCTTCGGCGTGGTCATTCCGGACATGACACCGCGTGCGGCCCGCAGCTGGGCGGACGATGTGCTGCGGACCTTCGCGACCCTGACCATCGGCGCGTCGTCCCGGTCGCCGCAAGTGTCCGCGAGTGCCGGGCTCGCCCGGCTCGAAAGCACGGTAGACTGGACCTTGCGCCAGGCCGAGCTCGGGCTGGTCATGGCGCGCGCCGGAGGCGGAATGCGGGTCGGCCAGTGCGGCCGGTTGCCGCCGGGATCGCCGGGTCGGGCTGACCACAGCCAGCAATCGCTTGGAGTCGCCAGCGCCGCCCGCTAGGCGGTGACTATGGCTCATATTGCTACAATCCTGCTGCTTGGTTCCGGCGAGCTCGGTCGCGAATTCGTCATTTCCGCCAAGCGCCTCGGCGCGCGCGTGATCGCCTGCGACGCCTATGATGATGCGCCCGCGATGCAGCTGGCGGATTCGCGCGAAGTGTTCCCGATGCTCGACGGCGAGGCGCTGCGCGGGGCGGTGGAAAAGCACCAGCCCGATCTTATCGTGCCGGAAATCGAAGCGATCCGCACCGAAGTGCTGGCCGAGCTGGAAGGCGAGGGTTTCAATGTCGTGCCCTCTGCCCGCGCCGCGCAGCTGACCATGAACCGCGATGCGATCCGCGATCTGGCGGCGGGCGAGCTGAGGCTGGTCACGTCGCGCTATCGCTACGCCGAATCCTTCGAAGACGTGCGCGCGGCGGCTGCGCATACGGGGCTGCCCTGCGTCATCAAGCCGGTGATGTCCTCGTCGGGCAAGGGCCAGAGCAAGGTCGATCGCGCGGACCAGCTCGAAGCCGCCTGGGACTACGCAGTGGCCAATATGCGCGGCGACCGGGCGCGGGTGATCGTCGAGCAGTTCGTCGATTTCGATTACGAGATAACCCTGCTGACGGTGCGCCACGCCGGCGGCATCACGTTCTGCCCGCCGATCGGCCATCGCCAGGAACGCGGCGACTACCAGGAGAGCTGGCAGCCTGCCGCGATGTCGACAGGAGCGCTCGCCGATGCGCAGGAAATGGCCGAAAAGGTCGTGATGGCATTGCAGGGCGACGGGCGCGGCTGGGGCCTGTTCGGGGTGGAATTCTTTGTGAAGGGCGAGGAGGTGATCTTCTCCGAACTGTCTCCGCGTCCGCACGATACCGGTATGGTCACGCTGGCGGGACAGATGCTGTCCGAGTTCGACCTCCATGCCCGCGCCATTCTCGGCCTGCCTCTGCCGCTGGTTCTCCTTGCCGCGCCCAGTGCCTCGGCCGTGATCCTCGCGGATCGCGACAGCGCCGATTTCGGTTTCGAAGGGATCGCGGAAGCGTTGGGTGTCGACCCCAGCGCGGACATCCGCATTTTCGGCAAGCCCACCACGCGGCCCTTTCGCCGCATGGGCGTCGCGCTCGCCTGCGGGAACGACACCGACGAAGCGCGCGCTTTGGCGAGGAAAGCCGCCGACAAGGTACGGATTGCCTATCGCGATGGAGCCGCCTAATCGCGCGGCCATGAGCGATCACCTCGAAGCCAAAGCCTGTGCCAGCTGCGGGCATGCCTGACCCGCTAATCCTGACGCTGGGCTGCGACGATCGGCCCGGGATAACCGCGCGGGTTACCTCGTTCCTGTTCGATCGTGGATGCAACATCCTCGAAGCGCAGCAATTCAACGACCGCTGGACCGAAGGCGCGACCGACCGGTTCTACATGCGGGTCGAGTTCGACCGAGACGGATCGTCGCTGGACCAATTGCGCGCGGACTTTGCCGGGTTCGCCGACGAATTCGGCATGCGCTGGAAGATCGTGCCGCGCGATGCGCCGCGCCGCGTGCTGATCATGGTCAGCAAGTTCGATCACTGCCTGGTCGACCTGCTGTACCGCTGGCGCACGCATGAGCTCAATATCGAGCCGGTGGCGATCGTTTCCAATCATCCGCGCGATGCGGCGATCGGGACCGATATCGGCGATATCCCGTTCCATCACCTGCCAGTCACGCGCGAGACCAAATCCGACCAGGAGGCGCAGGTGCGCCGCATAGCCGAGCAGACGCAGGCGGATCTGGTCGTGCTTGCGCGCTACATGCAGATATTCTCCGATGCACAGGCGGCGCATTTCGCCGGGCGCTGCATCAACATTCACCACAGCTTCCTGCCCGGCTTCAAGGGCGCGCGGCCGTATCACCAGGCGCATGAGCGCGGGGTCAAGATCATCGGCGCGACCGCGCACTTCGTCACCGCCGATCTCGACGAAGGCCCGATCATCCACCAGGATGTCGAGCGGATCAGTCACGCCGACAGCCCGCACGACCTCGTGCGCAAGGGCCGCGACATCGAACGCCGCGTGCTGGCCGAAGCGGTGCGGCTGTTCGTCGAGGAGCGGGTGCTGCTCAATGGCAGCCGGACGGTGGTATTTCGGGGCTAGTCGAGCCAGCCCTTGGCGCGCAGATCGGCGACCGCTTTGCGGCTGACCGGTACGCTCTCGCCGTTCACCAGAATCAGCCGCAGATCGCGGCCTTCGCGGCTGTTCTGGCTGACAGCCGATCGCGCCACCCACCAGCTGCGGTGAACCTGCTCGCCGGTGCCTTGCGGCATCGCTGCGACCGCTTCGGCGAGCGGCATCAGCACCATTTCCCGCCGATCCCTGGAGTGGACGTGGACGTAGTGATCCTCGACAGACAATGCGAGGACCGGCGGGAAGCCGGACGGCAGGCGCCCATGAAGCTCGGTGTCCGCAACGCCCACGGTTTCGGTCTCGTCGGCAGGTTCGTCTTCCACGGACCGTGCGTCGCTGCGGGCGTAGAGGATGAAGAACACCGCGAACATCGCGGCCGCGATCCCCAATGTCTGCGGCCAGATATGGGCAAAGCCTGGCCCGAACATGGCCTGCGGGCCGCCAAGCCACCACAGCACCGCCCACGCGATGATGACGGTCGCCAGAGGTATCGCGAGGACATAGCCCCAGACGCTGGCGATCCCGACCAGACGTGCCACCGCCTTGCCGACCTGCCCCACCAGCCCGAACAGCAGCCACGCCGCAAGCAACCCGCCGATCCAGTAGGCCATGCGTGCGCCAAGCTCCATTCCGGCGGGATTGAACAGGTTGGCGAGCGCGATGACGCAGCCGATCAGCGCCACGATACCGATCTCGGCGAGCAGAAATTCCCTGCGCGATCCGGAGTTTGCGCTCATGACCGGCCCGTCCGTGGGCGACCGCTCGCGCAGCCTGAGGACCATCCACGCATCGGCGCGACGTCCTGCGAAGTCGTGCTTTTCATTTCAGTGCTCGACACGAATTTCATCACGGCGACAGACTATCGCGATGATCGACCGGGAGACAAGCATGAGCGAACAGGTGCGTAAGTTTCGAGTGGCCCGGATGGCCGCGCTGCTGCTCGTCACGGCGGCGATCACGGTGCTGTTCATGGTGCTTTCGCAAATGACGGGCGGCTATGCCGCGCCGCAGACGCAGACTGCGGGTCAGCGGTTCACGCTGCCGATCGTAATCCATCTCGCGACGGCGCTGCCTGCGGTGCTGCTCGGCCCGGTGATCCTGATGCGGCGCAAGGGCGATGCGCCTCACCGTGCGCTGGGCCGGGTGTGGGTCGCCCTGATGCTGACCACCGCCATCGCTTCCGCCTTCATTCGCGCGCCCGGCGGCGGAATCGCGGGCACCGGCTTCAGCTTCATCCATATCTTCACCGTCTGGACGCTGGTGGTGGTGCCGCTCGGCCTGATCGCCGCGCGGCAGGGCAAGATCGAGGCGCATCGCGGCGCGATGAAGGGCCTCTATGCCGGACTGTGCATCGCCGGGGCGTTTACGCTGATTCCCGGTCGGCTGCTGGGCGATCTGGTGTTCGGCTAACGCCGCGCTACCCTGCCGTTGCCTTCCATCGCCTTGTCCTCGTTGGCGCGCTGGATCACGTAGGCCCGGATCGCTTCGATTTCCGCCTTGCTGAGGCTGTCGGCAAAGCTTGCCATGCCGTTGTCCTTGAGCAGCCCGTCATGCACCACCGCTGCCCAGGCGCGCGCATCGCCAAGCGATCCGGCGCGGCGCAGATCGGGCAGCACGGTCGAACCGACCGCCGCCGGCGCGTGGCAGACGGCGCAATAGCGGGCGTATTTCTGCGCGCCCAGCGCGATGGTTTCGGGCGATGCGCGGCTTGGCGGCGGATCGAGCGGCAGGCTGGCAAGCTCCAGTTCGGGCGGCAATTCGCCGCTCGCGCCAAGCTTGAACACCAGCAGCCGAGAGATGTTCTTCACCGGTGCCTTGCTGTTGAGCAGAGCGCCGTCGACGGTGATCGCATAGGCACCGCCCCATCCTGCCAGAACCGCGACATATTGTTCGCCATCGACGGTATACGTGATCGGCGGGGCGACGACGCCGGTTTGTGCGGCAAAGCTCCACAGCTGTTCGCCGGTCGCGGCGCTGTAGGCGTTGAATTCGCTGCCGGCCGTGCCCTGGAACACGAGACCCCCGCCGGTCGCCAGCAGCCCGCCATTCCACGGGCCGGGATGCTCCACGCTCCAGCGTGGTTCCTGCTTGACCGGATCCCAGGCGACCAGCATGCCCTTGAGCGTGCCCGCCACCTCGCGCCGGATGCCGAGATCGGGCGGCAAATCCCCTGCGCCGAGGTTGAACCCGACATTGAAGCCGCGCGCGCGGTCCGGCTTCCAGTCGGCTTCGGGCGCGTAGACCATTCCCGCTTCGAAGGCCGGGATATAGACCAGGTTTTCGCCCGGATGATACGCCATCGGATGCCAGTTGTGCCCGCCCAGCGCGCCCGGCGTAACCAGCGCGGGCTGGCCGGTCTTGTCGACCCGTGCCTCGGGGTTTTCTATCGGTCGCCCGGTTTCGGGGTCGATCCCGCTCGCCCAGTTGACGGAAACATAGGGCTTGGCGCTGATGAACTCGCCGGTCGCGCGGTCGATCACGTAGAAAAACCCGTTCTTGGGCGCCTGCATGATGACCTGCCGCTGGGCCCCGTCGATTTCCATGTCGGCGAGGATCATGTGCTGGGTGGCCGTGTAATCCCATGTTTCGCCCGGCGTGGTCTGGTAATGCCAGACATACTCGCCGGTATCGGGCCGGATCGCGACGATGCTGGAAAGGTAGAGGTTGTCTCCGTCGCCGGTCCCGTCCTCGCCGGGCGAGCGATAGGCGCGGTTCCACGGGGATCCGTTGCCGACCCCGATGTAGAGCAGGCCAAGGTCGGGATCGTAGGCCATCGAATCCCACACCGTGCCGCCCCCGCCGATCGCGTCGGACGCGGCGAGCACATCGGTATTCCAGGTCTCCGCCGCCGTTTTCAGATATTCGGGAGAGCTTTCATCCTCTGTCCCTTCGGGCACGGTGTAGAACCGCCACAATTCCTCGCCATCGCGCGCGTCGTAGGCCGCGACGTAGCCGCGCACACCAAATTCCGCGCCGCCATTGCCGATGATGATCTTCCCGTCGATCACCCGCGGCGCGCCGGTCACGGTGTAGCTTTGCGACTGGTCGACCGTCACCGTTTCCCACTGCACTTTCCCGGTATCGCGATCGAGCGCGACCAGCCGCCCGTCGAGCGTGCCGAGGAACAGGCTGTCGCCCCAGGTCGCCAGCCCGCGATTGACCACGTCGCAGCAGGCCTTGACCCCGGTTTCGCCCGGAACTTCGGGATCGTATTCCCACAGCTTCTCGCCGGTAGCAGCGTCGAACGCCTTCACCTTGCTCCATGCGGTGGTGAGGTAGAGCCGCCCGTCGATCACCAGCGGGGTCGCTTCCTGCCCGCGCGCGGTGTCCATATCCGCGAACCAGGCGAGGCCGAGCTGGCCGACATTGCCCGTGTCGATCTGGTCGAGCGGAGAATAGCGCTGCTCGGAATAGGTCCGCCCGTGGGTGATCCAGTTGGCGGTGTCGTCGCCCGCCGATACCAGCGTCGCCGAGGTGACGCGGCCGTCAGCCCCGCCCCCGAGAATGTCCTTGCATCCCGCCAGCGCCAGCACTGCGGCGCACGCGGCTGGGACAGCCCAACGCGTGATGTTCATGAAGCCTCTCCCTCTTGCGCCGCATGTTGCCGCGCAAGTGATTGCTTGTCCATTGTTCGGCAATGAGTCTATGCTCACAAACGGGAGCGACAATTGGGGAGAGCATCATGAGCGACAGCGAGAATCAGCAGGGCGGCAAGGCGCAGAGCCTGTCCCGCCGCCAGTTCGGGGCCATCACCGGTGCCGCCGCCGTGGCTGCGGGAACTCCGGGGATCGCGCAGGCGGCCGGGTTTACCGGCCCAGCCCGGTTCACCGAAAAGACTGTCAGCCTGGCCACCGGCAACGGGCCGGTCGGTGCATATTTCATCCACCCGGCGGATGGCGCGCACCCCGCGGTGCTGACCTGGCCGGGCGATACCGGGCTGGGCGAGGGCAGCCGCGCCACAGCGCGGCGGCTCGCGCACAAGGGCTATGCCGTGCTGGTGCTCGACCGCGAGAGCGGCGATGCCGAAGCGGTTCCCGGCGATGCCGAAGCGGCGCTGAAGTGGCTCGAATCGCAGCCGCAGATCGATGCGGAGCGCGGCATCGGTACGCCCGACTGGGCGGAACTTCGCGCGGAGCGCGGCCTCAACTGAAGCAACGGGCCGGTCACATGGCCCGTTAAGACCCGATCGAGGGCAATGGGAGTGCGGCGATGTGCGACGAAGCCAGGCTGGAAAGCTGGGCGCGCGAGGCGATCTCGCGGCGGCGGTTCGGCGCGCTGACCGGCGCTGCGGTAGTCGCGGCCTGCACGCCGACAGGCGAAGTGGCGAATGGCGAGCCGGGATCGGCGATCGAATTGTCGGAGACCGCCGTGACCTTCGCGACCGCCGACGGGACGATGGATGCGTTCTTCGTCCATCCGGCCGACGGCAAGCATCCCGGCGTTATCCTGTGGCCCGACATTGCCTCGATCCGCGAAAGCAAGCGCAACATGGCGCGGCGGCTGGCCGGCGAAGGCTACGCCGTGCTGGTGCTCAACCCCTATTATCGCGACGTGACCGGCGAACAATACGCCGACTTTGCGGCATTCGCGGCGGATGGAGGCTTTCAGAAAGTCCGCCCGTGGCGGGGCAAGCTCGATGCGGATTCGATCGGCCGCGATGCGAGTGCGGCGGCCGGATGGCTCGACCGGCAGGACGCGGTCGACACCGCGAAGGGTATCGGGACGCAGGGGTACTGCATGGGCGGACCGTTCACCGTGTGGAGCGCGGCGGCGGTGCCGGGCCGGATCAGAGCGGCGGCAAGCTTCCACGGCGGCGGACTGGTCCGCGAGGATGACGACAAGAGCCCGCACAGGCTGCTCGATGAAACCCAGGCCAGTTTCCTGATCGCAATCGCGCAGGACGACGACGCGGAGGCTCCACAGGACAAGCTGACTTTCGGCGAAGCGGCAGCGAGTGCGGGACGCCCGGCGACGATCCGGGTATACGAAGGGGACCACGGCTGGACCGTCCCCGACAGCCCGGCCTACGCCGAACCCGCTGCCGAAGCCGCGTATGCCGATCTGCTGGAGCTTTACCGCGGGGCGCTGTAGCCGCGGGCGCTAGCCGCCTTCCGACCAGGACTGGCTCTGATGGTCGCCCGGGTCGGCATTTCCGCGCGCTTTCGCCCGCTCGTTGCTGAGACCGAACCGCCCGAACCGGCGGTAGCGCTGCATCCACTTGTCGAGAAACAGACCCAGCGGACGCGGTTCGATCCCCAGGTCGGCAAAGGTGCGATGTTCGCCCGAGACCGTGCTGCCGGGCTTCAGCAGCGTCCATTGGTCGCGGCTCATCGGAGTGAGGGGGAGCGCGGCGAACAGGCCGGACACACCGTCGGGCATGGCGAGAAACCTGCGGGTGCGCCCCTGCGCTTCGGCGATCCGCCGGTTGATCTCCATCATGCTCAGCTGCTCGGGGCCGCCCAGCTCGTAAATGTGCCCGCCATGCGCGGCCGGGTCTTCCAGCGCGACCGCAATCGATTCGGCCACGTCATCGACATAGACCAGCTGCAGCTTCGCTTCCGGTCCGAACACCGGCAGCACCGGCAGGACCTCGATCATCTGGCCGAACATGTTGAGGAAATTGTCGTCCTTCCCGAACACGATCGAAGGCCGCAGGATCGTCGCCTCGGGGAAGGCGTCCAGCACCTTGGTTTCCCCCAGTGCCTTGCCGCGGGCATAGGCGGCGCTCGAACCCGCATCGGCACCGATCGCGCTGACATGGACGAATCCCCTGACGCCGCCCGCCTTGGCGATGCGCGCCATCGTGCCCGGCGCTTCGCCCATCAGCTGCTCGAGATCGCCCGCGAACGCGCCGACCAGATTCACGACGAAATCCGCTCCTTCGAGCGCAGCCGCCATGCTGTCCTCGCGCGTGATGTCGCAGCGCGCGAATTGCAGCTGCCCGAGATTGGCGAGCGGTTTGAGCACATGCGCCTTTTCCGGGTTGCGGCTGGCAATCCTGAGCCGCGCGCCGCGTTCGAGCAATGCCTGCGCGACGTAGTTTCCGATATACCCCCCTCCGCCGAAGACGGTGACGAGCTGGTCGGTAAGCGGCGATTTGATGGTCATGGTCCTGCTGATCCCGGATTCGGTCACACATGCTGGCTGCGCCATGCTTCAACGCGGCGCAATCGGCAAGCGTTCCGGCCCGATCGTGCGCCGCCGCTGCCCTGGCCTGCGAAACCGGCGTTGACAGGGTGGCACTGCAATCGCTAGTAGCCCGCGCCTACCCAGCGGCGGCATCCGACGACCGACCGCGCTCCGTGCCCAGATGGCGGAATTGGTAGACGCACCGTCTTCAGGTGGCGGCGGGGGCAACCCCGTGGAGGTTCGAGTCCTCTTCTGGGCACCATTTGTTCTCATCAGAACGTTCCAAAACATTGCAGAAATGGCGGAATTCTGCCATTCTTGACCTCTAGCGCAGAAAGCGAGGTCTTGTTTTGTTCCGCTTTGTTCCAACGTCTGTGGGGGCCTCGGCTGGGGGCTCCAGCTCAAAAGGCCCCAACTTCCAAAAAAGTGAGGCCCCCAAATGAGCCTCAATGTGCAGGAAATCAAAGGCTTCCGGGCTGCCGACAAGTCGTATAAGAAATACGACTCGCGGGGGCTGCTGCTTCTGGTGAAGCCCAACGGCTCCAAGCTCTGGTATTTCAAGTACCGCTTCGGCGGGAAGGAAAAGAAGCTGCCCATCGGCGCGTTCCCAGAGGTCAGCTTGTCGCAAGCGCGCCAGCTTCGCGACCGAGCGCGGCTCAAGGTTTCCGATGGCATTGATCCGATGTTGGAGCGCAAGCGCAAGAAGGCCAGGATCAAGCTAGGTGCGGCGAACACCTTCGAGGTCATCGCCAATAAGTACATCGACGAGAAGATGGTACCGGAAGGTCGGGCGGAGGCCACGCTGCGCAAGGCGCGCTGGTTCCTCGAACTGCTCAAGCCCGCAATCGGCAATATGCCAATCAACGATGTCGATCCGCAGCTGATGCTGGCGGCGCTCAAAAAGCTCGAGGCCAAAGGCAATCTCGAAACCGCAAAGAAATGCCGTTCGTTTGCAAGCCGGGTCTTCAGGTACGGCGCTGCTCTTGGTCAGTGCCAAACCGATCCAACCTCGATCCTGCAAGGCGCGCTGGTCACGCCCAAAGCACGGCATTACGCGGCGATCCTTGAACCCGAAAAGTTGGGCGGGCTACTGCGTGCTATCGATGATTTCGAATGTTACCCGGCGACGAAGTTCGCCCTGAAGATTGCACCACATGTCTTTGTGCGGCCCGGTGAGCTTCGCCATGGCGAGTGGAACGAGATCGATTGGGACAAGGCCACCTGGACAATTCCGGAAGGCAAGATGAAAGCGCGGAGGACCCATGTGGTGCCTCTATCACGCCAGGTGTTGGAACTGTTCCGAGAGCTAAAATCGATTACCGGCAGCAAGGGGTATATCTTCCCTGCGTTTCATACGGGCCAGCGCCCAATGAGCGAGAATACTATCAACGCTGCATTTCGGCGTATGGGGTTCACCAAAGACGAAGTGACAGCGCATGGCCTGCGCTCAACGGCCTCGACCATGCTCAACGAGAGCGGGCTCTGGCATCCCGACGCCATAGAGCGCGCTCTCGCCCACGGGGACAGCAACGCTATTCGCGGCGTCTACAATCGCGGGAACTACTGGGATGAACGCGTAAAGATGGCGCAATGGTGGAGCGACTATCTTGATGAGCTTCGACGAGGCGAAACGAGCCGCGGAACGTAAGGTTAAATGTAGGAAGCCTTGCGCCCTCAACTCGGTCGGTTGGCTGGTCGCCGCGCAGACCCAATAGCTGCCGATGCCCGCTCCATATTTCAGTGTAACCCGCATAGAACTAGTCGAGCGACAGGCAGTGCGCAGCCACCGAAGCAGATGACAACCGCAAAACCAGAAGTTATTCCTCCCTTCGACGTGATCAACAGGGGGAAATCTTGAGCAACGAGCTGGCAACCGTCGACCGCAAGAACTCCATTCCAGCGCATCACTTCAGAGTGCACTTGGACGTAACCAAGCCAGTGCCCGCCGAATACGCCGCACAACTGATCAGAATGATCGTTGAAGATCTTCGGGGTTGGGGCTTCGATAAAGTCGAATTGGTCTCCGCCGGTCGGGGCAGCTTTGAGGTCGAGCTTGCGACTGACCAAAAGGCTCGCGTTGACCTCGACAAAAGCCGTGTCGAACTTGCCATCGCGCGGCTCAAGCTCAAGATCACGATAGTCGGGGCAGGAACAGCCTTGCTCGGTGCGGGTGTACTTCTCGCCGAAAAAGTTCTCACAGGTGACGAGACCACGGGAGAAACTGTTCAACATATTCTCGACACATGCGACGGTCGCAGGTGCTCGATTACGGTAGGTGACGATGTGATCGTTATCGATCGCGATGAGATGACCGGCTACGCCTATTCGCTCGAGGAAGAGCCCGAACCGATTTCTCTCGAAAGTGCCGTCTCGACCGAGCAGTTAGAGGTGGACATCGGGGATCGAACTCAACGCCGCAAGCGCCCCGACGCTTGGCTGTTAAACACTGCGCGCCCCGAAGATCAGGACCAAACCACCGACGTCGTCCTGCCGGATGAATCCGACGAACCAAACCTTATCAGGCGCACTATCATAGGTTGGGTGAACAAATACGAGGGCGACCTCGAGATTGAAGGGCCCGAAGGCATCTTCATCGTCAAAGGGCTCGTGACCAGACTGGACATCCAAGAAGGCGACAGCCTCCGGCTGCACGGCTTGACCGATGGGCAGCAAATTTGGCCAGAAAGCATCACGCTGCTAGAATAACTGCGGGTCGAACATCACGCCGCCTCACTTTTCTGCTGGCGCCTACGAGGTGCCAGCTCCCAGACCTTCGGCATTTTGGCGATGTTCAACTTCTCGCGAAGCTACTCGGCCGCGTTTGGATCGCACTTTATCATCACCTGATCTTCGAGCGCGCCATCGAACACCGGCGGTCCCGCCCACCGCTCGGTCAATGCGGCACAGTCGACCCGATTGACCGTATCGTCGCCCAGTAGCTCGCCGAACCTGGTCAGCACATTGATTGGTCGGGATGCGCGGTCGAAATCGCCGTCACGTCGCGGACCTAGGCCGAGGCGCGACTTTTCGCGATTAAACGTCAAGCTCTTGATCACCGCATCCCAAAAGCCAAATGTCTGCGTTCGACACAGTACCAATCGAACCGCCGAAGGCCGGGCGCTAAGCGCCCGGTTCCTTCTTCTCGTCGTCCAGCGGCGTGCGCAGGACGATCCGGCCATTGATCGGCACCACCTCCAGTTGAAGCGAAAAGCCCTTGCGGTCGCGGTGGAACCACGCAGTTCCAATGCGGGTCCAGAAACCTTTGTCGCCCTTGTTGGCGACATGCCAGGCGAGGAAGTCCGGCGGATTGGTTTCCTGAGCGGGTGCGGTATTGCTGCGTGCCATGATGATTTCCTTTCGTGTCTGGTGGCTCGTTGCACCAAACAGGAAGGCCGCACGTCCTAGGGCAGGATTCATGTCCAACACGGGTGACCCCGGCGAAGGCCGGGGGAACCGGCGCGGGCCGGACATTGAAGGCTGACCGCGTGCGGCCAGTTGGGGTGCCCAAGAACGGAACCGCCTGATCGAAAGGCAACCAAATACATGGCTATCCGTCACACTTGCGCGCAGGATCACTCTCGCCCAAACCTTCGCCATGGCAATCGAGGGCAGTTCACGGAAACGCTGGAGCGAAGAAGAGACGGTGCTCGCGCTGTATCTCTACTTCCAGCTGCCGTTCGGAAAGCTGCACTCGGGCAATCCGGAAATCCAGGAGCTTGCCGCTGCGCTCGGGCGCACGAACAGCTCGGTCGCCATGAAGCTTTGCAATTTCGCCAGCCTTGATCCCAAAATCATCGACAGCGGGCGCAAGGGTCTGGATGGTGCGTCCAAGCTGGATCGCGCCACCTATGCGGAATTCGGGCAGGATTGGACCGGTCTCGTTTCGCGGGCGGAAGACTTGTGGACTGCGCAGGTCCGACAGTTCGAACTGCCACCCCCGGCATCGCGTCTAAATGAGAAGCGCAGTGAATTCCGGTTCGAGCCTTATCAAGGCGAGTCCACGACACAGGCCCTTGTGAATCAGCGCGTCGGCCAGGACTTCTTCCGCCGTGCGGTGCTCGCCAATTACGAAGAGACTTGCTGCATCACAGGCATCGCCGATCCGCGCCTGCTCACCGCAAGCCACATCAAGCCATGGGGCAAGGACAGCGACAACCGGCACAACCCAGCCAATGGCCTGCTGCTTTCAGCGACACTCGACCGCGCCTTTGATCGGGGGCTGATCACGATTGATCGCCAACGGCGCATACGCGTCTCGCGGCAATTGCGCGAAAGCCAGAGCCGCGAGACGCGCGACTATTTCCAGCAATTCGAGAACGCGACCTTGCGCTCAGCAATCCGGTTCGATCCTGAACCGGCGTTTCTCGATTGGCACAATGAACACTGCTTTGTGGATCAACGCGCCGCCTGAAGTGTCAGGCGGCGCGCGGACTGCCTCCCCTCAATGTTCGCTAGCAAGCATGATGGTGAGCACCCGCCGCGTAACGGCAGGATTGGCGGGGTCCTCGCTGCCGAACCGCAAATCGCGGTCATAGGCATCGATTTGCCAGAACACGGTTTCGGCAGGGCGCGCCGGTCGCGTCGTCGTCCAGCGACCATCGCTGTCCTGATAGATTGCCCCGAAATCGCGCTCGCCATAAGGATCATTGTCCGACGTGAAGGCGTCGAAGGTTTCAACCAGCTCACGCACTCGTGACTGATCTTCATCAGGCAAGGCCCGGAAGCCTTCGGTTGCAACGGCAACGCAGGCCAGGCCCATTGCCTGCCGCGCCCGGTCATTGAGCCCAGCAATCCGCTCGCTGCGGGAGATTGTGCAGGCGCTCATTGCACTGCCCTCCCGCCGCATTCGCAGAGTTCCACCAGCTCGCCGAAATCCTCACGCTCGCCCAATTCCTCTGCAAGGTGCCGCACCGTCCCGAACGGCAAACCGTTCTCATTGGCCAGCATCCGCAACCAGTCCTCGCGGCATTCGGCCCCGCAAGCCCGGTAGTTCAAGATCGGGTCACCCATTTTCTGCCCTCCTTCGGCTGAAAGCCGCATCCGACACGCGGCATGCGGCCTGCCTTCCGGCGAGGATGGGAGGGGGAGGGAAAACCGGAATCGATGCCCTGGCGCGGGCCAGCGGGCACAGCCCGCCACACGGGGGCTTCTACTTCCGGTTTCGGGAACGAGAGGGCAAAGCCTTTGGTGTTCCTGCCAGCGATCGCCTGGCGATCCACAAAGAATGGCACCCTTGCAACGGCGCGAAGCCGACGGAGGCCCTGCGCGCGCGATCAGTGCGCCAGCGGGCGTCCGGCAATGAGAGAGGCAAGAGTGCCTGCGGGTTAGCTCAAAGATGCCGCGCCCTCAGGAGCGCAGAATGCGCGGGACAGAGCGCGTCGACCAGGAATTCCCGCTCCGCTTCAAACTGCTCCTGATCGTCACCCGGATGGGCCGGGACTACAGGCCCGGTACGCGCCAGCGGATAGAGCAGGTTGCCCGGCAGGGCAGCCTACCAGACTTGCTCGAACTGCAAAGAAGAGGGATCCTTAAGCCTGAAGAGGAAATCCAGATGCCTGACTTTTCAGACAAGAACGTTTTCGAGATGTACGTCGCCAACGGCATGAGACCTGGCTTCTGGTTGCGCAGGACCACTTGGGGAAACACATGCGCGCGTGTCGTCGATGTCGGTGAGATCAAGGGCCCGGCACCCTATTTCGGCAACCCAAAGGTCTATGCGGACATCTATGATCTTCGAACTGGAAAGCTGAAAGAGGCCCGTGCCCGGATTTCTGCTGCCGGAACTTACAAGACCTGGCGCTTGATCGACGCACCAAGTTGGTGGACTGATACGGATTGAAGCAAATCGGCTGGCGCAACAATGGAACAGGAGCTAGTCTCACTAAATGCCGGGTGGGGCTTCAAATTTTGATTTTCTGGAGAAAAGGGAGCCGCTGCTTTTCAAGCTTGGGGCTCTGAGCGAAGGCTATTTCACAGAAGATCCAAATACCGCCCAAATCAAACTTCGTCAGTTTGCCGAACTTCTGGCTCAGCTTTCCGCTGCTCACTTCGGGATCGAAGTCTCTGCACAAGATGCCCAGGTCGATATCCTGCGGCGTTTGAAGCTGGAGTGCGGCATTCCGCGAGAAGTGTCTGACCTGTTCCATACGCTGCGTCTGAGCGGCAATCAGGCCGTGCACGAGATAAAGGGTGACCACGCATCTGCCCTGGCCGGGCTCAAGATCGCCCGGCAGCTTTCTATCTGGTTTGTGCGAACATTTTATGAGCCAGGCCTGAAGTTCGGACCGTTTGCACCGCCGCAGCCTCCCCGCGATAGCTCGGAAGATGTGCTGGTCGAGATCGAGGCACTCCGACGAGAGCTCGAAGCTTCCCAGACAGAAGCAGAACGGCTGCGGTCCGAAGCTGAGCGTGCGGAACGCGAAAGGCGAACCGCAGCACAGATTGCCGAAGACTCCAATCAAGAGCGTGCAGTTTGGGAGAAGCTAGCCGAAGAAGCTGATCTCGCCAGACAGGACCTGCAAAATCAGCTCGATTCTGTGGTCCGGTTTGCCAAATCGAACAACGCGCCCGATCCCGAAATCGTTGCTGCAAACGCGCAAGATGCCGCCGATCTTATCAACCTCGATGAGGCAGACACGCGGTTGCTGATCGACCAGCAGCTTCGCGATGCCGGTTGGGAAGCTGATAGCGCCGAGTTGCGGTATTCGAAGGGTGGCCGACCATTAAAGCGGCGCAACCGCGCTATTGCCGAATGGCCAACCATGACGGGACCTGCCGATTACGCGCTGTTCTGCGGAATGACGCTTGTCGGAACGATCGAAGCCAAGCGCAAGAATCGAAATGTCATGGCCGTTCTGAAGCAAGCCGAGCGCTACGCTTCAGACATTCATATGCAGGAATCCGAGTTCGCTGAGGGCGGCCCCTGGTTTGAATACAAAGCTCCGTTTGCTTTCTCGACCAATGGCCGACCATATCTGAAACAAGTGGAGGCACTTTCGGGGATATGGCGACGCGATCTGCGCGACCCCAACAATCCCGCCGAAGTGTTGGCCGGGTGGCCATCTCCGCAAGGTATCCTTGAACGGTTAGCCGTCGACAAAGCTGCCGCAGAGCGGGAACTGGCGGCGCAGCCCTTCGACTTCGGATTTGTTCTGCGCCATTACCAGAAGGCTGCCATTGAAGCCGTAGAGCGGGGTCTATCAGAAAACAGGCGAGCGATGCTTGTGGCCATGGCCACTGGCACTGGCAAAACCAAGCTGGCAATCGCAATGCTTTACCGGCTGATCTCTGCAAAGCGCTTTCGCCGCGTATGCTTCGTCGTGGATCGCAGTGCATTAGGACGACAAACCAAAGACGAGTTCACGACAACGAAAGTGGTCAGCGGCAAGGCCTTTGCGGACATTTTCGGGCTGAAAGGTCTTGAAGACGTAAAGCCGGACGAAGACACTCGCATCCACATTTGTACGATTCAGGGTCTGGTTCGCAGGGTGCTCTATGCAGAAAGCGCCGCTGACGAACCCCCAATCGACCAATACGACTTGATGGTCGTCGACGAATGTCATCGAGGCTATCTGCTCGATCGGGAAATGTCGGACAGCGATCTGAGCTTTCGCGACCAGAACGACTATGTCTCGAAGTATCGCCGCGTGCTGGAACATTTCGACGCCGTGAAAATCGGTCTGACTGCGACACCGGCTCTGCACACGACGGAAATTTTCGGACAGCCCGTTTTTACCTATTCCTATCGTGAAGCGGTGGTCGATGGTTTCCTCAATGACCATGAGCCCCCCATCCGGATTGCGACCAGGCTTTCTCAGGAAGGTATCCATTTCGCGCGGGAAGACACGGTCGATTTCATCCACCCGACTAGTGGCGAGGTTGAGACAGTCACCTTGCCTGACGAAGTCGATTTCGAGGTCGAGCAGTTCAACAAGAGCGTCGTGACCGTACCTTTCAACAAGGTCGTCGCCGAAGAGCTCGTGAAGTACATCGATCCGTCTGACCCAGACAAAACCCTGATCTTCGCGGTGTCCAAGGCGCATGCAGACATTCTCGTAAAGGAGCTGCGTGACGCTTTTCGAAACGCCTATGGTCCCATGAAGGATGAAACGGTCCAGCGCCTCACAGGCGACGTGGACAAGATCGATCGACTGATCCTCTCGTTTCGCAATGACCCACTCCCCAAGGTCGCGGTGACCGTCGATCTCCTCACTACCGGGATCGATATTCCGAAGATCACCAATCTGGTCTTCATGCGGCGCGTCAATAGCCGCATCCTTTACGAGCAAATGCTCGGGCGTGCGACGCGCCTCTGCCCCGAGATCGACAAGGAGAATTTCCGCATATTCGATGCGGTCGACCTTTATCCTCACCTGGCCGACCTGACCGATATGAAGCCGATCGCGGCTGATCCCAAATTCACATTGACGAAGCTCTTCGAAGAATTGGTTGGTAGAGGCGACGCCACTCACAAAGAACGTGTTCGTGAGCAAATCATCGTGCGGCTGCGTCGACGATTGAAAAAGCTCACGCCCGAAGCGCGGGCAAGTTTCGAGAAGGAAGCCGGAGAGACTCCCGAAAGCTGCCTGGACCGTTTCGTCAATGGGGAAGCGATTGATCTGGCAGCTTGGGCAGCCGATCGTCCCCACCTTGGCGCAATTCTCGATTGGACCAACGACGACGGAACGCCTCGCTATGTCCCGATTTCGGAACACGCCGATGAGGTCGTTAGCGTTACGCGCGGTTACGGCAGCGCCGAGAAGCCGGAGGATTTTCTTGATGCTTTCACGCGGTTCGTTCGCGAGAATGTGAACAAGATCGCGGCACTGAAGTTGGTCGTCCAGCGACCACAAGAGCTGACCCGCTCTGAGCTTCGCAATCTACGCCTCGAACTCGATGCGGCCGGGTTCACCGACACGAAAATTCGCCGGGCCTGGGCCGACGCAAAGAACGAAGAGATTGCGGCGTCGATTATCGGCTTCATCCGCCAAGCTGCCATCGGCGATCCGCTCGTGCCCTATGGCGAAAGGGTTCGACAAGCGGTGCAAACCATTCTCCAGCAACGCGATTGGACGGAGGTGCAGCGCAAGTGGATCAATCGGATCGGGTCACAACTCGAGCTTGAAATCGTCGTTGACCGCGCTGCCTTCGACGCCGAACCATTTGCCGCGCAGGGCGGCTGGTCACGGATCGACCGGGTCTTTAATGGCAAGCTCGAACAGGTCGTTCGCGACATCAATGAGCAAATTTGGAAAGAGGCCGGGTAATGAACGGACCAAGGGCACGGGAAACCGTTCAAAAGCTTTGGAATGCCAGCAAGAGCCTGCAAGGCGGCGGTGTCAGCTACTATGAGTATGTGACGGAGCTGACCTATCTTTTGCTCCTCAAAATGCTTTCCGAGGTGAAGCGTGACGGCAAGCTGCTGGAAAAGCGAATTCCCGCCGAGTATCGCTGGAGCGCGCTGAAAAAGAAGGAAGGCGAGCCGCGGCTTATCTACTACCGCGAGCTGCTGGTTGCCCTTGGCGATCGCTCGAAGGTGAAGTTCGAGCTGGTCAATCAGGTGTTCACCGATGCCAAGACATCTCTGACCAAAGCGACGGCACTGACCTCGCTGATTACGGCCATTGACGCAGTCAATTGGTACGAAGCGGAGGAAGACGGTCTCGGTGACCTTTACGAGGGCTTGCTTGAGCGCACGACCTCGGAACGCAAATCAAAAGCTGGCCAGTATTTCACGCCCAGGCCGCTGATTGAAACGATCATCAAGCTGGTCAAACCAAAGCCGGGCGAGACCATCCAGGATCCCGCTGCTGGCACGGGCGGATTCCTGATTGCCGCCCATCGCGAAATCTGCCGACAAACCGACAATCTCTTTGACCTCGACGAGAACGATTCCAAGTTCCAGCGGTATAGCGCACTGAAAGGTGCCGAGCTCATCACTGGCACCCACAGGCTCAACACAATGAACCTGCTCTTGCACGGGATAGAGCAGCCGATCGACCTGGCCGATGCGCTGACGAATGAAGGTGAAGACCTTGGCAAGGCGAACCTCATCCTGACGAACCCGCCGTTCAACAAGTTCCCTGAGCGGGTGACGCGGAGCGACTTTTCGATCACGGCGGGAGCGGCCAAGGGGCCGCTGCCGTTCATGGAGCACATCGTGCGCGCGCTTGAGGACGGTGGGCGTGCGGCAGTGGTCGTGCCAGACAACGTGCTGTTCGAAGACAATATGGGCCGTGAGCTGCGCACCTGGCTCATGAACCAGTGCAACCTGCATACGATCCTTCGGCTGCCTACCGGCATTTTCTATGCTCAAGGCGTGAAGACGAATGTCATGTTTTTCACAAAGATTTCCGAGACCGCAGAAAACGCGACAAAGGAAGTTTGGTTCTATGACCTGCGCGCACAGATGCCGAGCTTCGGCAAGACACGCACGTTAACAGCCGAAGATTTCGCTGACTTCGTCAAAGCCTTCGGCGATGATCCGCTGGGTGGGGCCAAGCGAAAAGACCAAGGCGAGACCGGGCGCTTCCGGAAGTTTACGCGCGAAGACATCACCAAGCGCAATGACAATCTCGACATCTCATGGCTGCGCGATGACGAAGAGGAGGTCGAGGAAGGTCTCACCGAGCCGGAAGACATCGCTGCGGCCATCTTGGGTCACCTTCGCGCGGCCCTCGCAGAAATCGAAGCGGTCGAAGAGGAATTGGCTGAGACCGATGAGGTCGAGGCGTGACAACCAATCGCGACACCTATTTTGGTGCACTTGGCCTCAGCCCGCCCGGCGCAAAATCCAAGGGGACGAGACGCACTGCGGCTGGCGAGAGCTCTGATCGTGAGCGGGATGCCCGGCTTGCTGCTCTCACACGCTCGCATGAGATACGGCAATTCGAGATTGAGCTCTATTGGAAGAGGGCAAACTACTTCTGGCTCCTGCAGGGTGCAGTATTCGCGGCTATCGGATTGATTTGGAGAGATGCGAGCGGCTTGATCCCGTCCCTCCTTCCCGTTGGACTCGCTGCTTTGGGCGCAGTTACGGCATTGGCGGGATGGTTATCCTCTCAGGGGTCGAAGTTCTGGCAGGAGAACTGGGAGCACCACATCGATATGCTCGAAGACGAGTTTGAGGGGCGCTTGCACAAGACAGCGTACGTCGGGAAGAAGGGCATTCGATGGTCTGTGTCTGGTGTGAACGATCGACTTGCTTTGTGTTTTTGGATCTTCTGGCTTTTTGTTTTGCTGGTAGCCACGAGTAAGACCAATCCAAACTGGACTCTCGATCCGCACAAGTTGACCCTGTGCCCAACGGGACAAGAGGTAGGCACCATAGCATGCTGGCTGTTTGCGATTGGCGGGTCGCTCTATATCCGCGACCGCACCTCCGACATGCATGGCAAGGATGTCGCATACCCTGAGGGCACAATCGAGCTGAAACAAGGTGATGTACGGCCCTATCTTTTCAGAAGGGAGCCGAAGATATGAGCTCCGAAGCCTTCGGTCGCACAATCCAGCTCTTCTTGGTGGATGGCACTCCCAACGGGCTGCGAAAGGCGACAATTCATGGTTGGACCGGCCTGACCTTCGTAGCCACTGGCACGACCTTTGCCGCGCTCATTTCACGGCCCGAGTTGGACCGCACCGGCATCTACATTCTCTCTGGGCCAGATGCCGAGGCGGTTGGGGGCACCCGCTCCTATATCGGTTCGGCCAACAGCGTTCGAGAGCGGATCAAGCAGAGTGCGCAGCAACGCACCTTCTGGGAAACTGCGATTGCCGTCACCACCAGCGACGACGATCTGTCCAAAGGCCATGTCGAATATCTCGAAGCCCGGCTGATTGAGCTGGCGCTCGCAGCCAATCGCGTCACGCTTGACAACGGTACTAGCCCTGCTGGCCAGCGCCGCCGCTTACCTGAAGCAGACCAGGCTAACATGGAGCAATTCCTCGCCAATCTCCGGATCATCCTGCCGGTGGTTGGGCTCGATCTGCTCAAGCCTCAGCCGCGCGCGGTTGCGCAGGCCAGCACCCCAGTCGAACAGCGCACTGCGCATGAGACCACTTTCGAAATCCGCCACAAGAGCGGCGTTAGTGCCCAGGCCGTAGAAGAGGATGGTGAATTCGTCGTGCTCGAAGGATCGCAGGCGCTCAAGGATCAGGGCTACGTGATGCAAAGCTATGCCAGCCTGAAGGAAAACCTGATCGCCACGGGCGTACTTGTTCCAGGGGTCAAAGGTATGCTGACCTTCGCCAAGCCCTACAGCTTCAGCAGCCCCTCCGCCGCCGCTGCCGTGGTGCTCGACCGCAACAGCAACGGACGAACAGAATGGAAGGTGAAGGGCGACAAGCGCAGCTACCATGATTGGCAACAGGCGCATGTCCACGGCGAAGGGATTGGGGCATGAGCGAGTTGCCGGAAGGGTGGGCGCAAATCACCGTAGGCGAAACTGGCCAGTGGGGAAGCGGCGGCACACCTTCTTCAAAGAACAAGTCGTTCTATGGCGGGTCGATCCCGTGGATTAGAAGTGGCGATCTGCCAGATGGGCCAATAGTTGCGCACGAAATCGGAATCACGGAAGAAGGCCTAGCAAACTCATCGGCAAAATGGGTTCCTGAAGGGGCCGTATTAATCGCAATGTATGGCGCGACAATCGGCAAGCTCGGAATCTCGACATACCCCGTCACTACCAACCAAGCTGTCGCATTTTGCGTGGTCAACGACGCTATTGAACCGCGCTTTCTTTTCCACGGCTTGGCTGCCAAGAAGCAAGACCTGATCGAAATGGGCCAAGGTGGCGCACAGCCCAATATCAGTCAGCGGCTGCTTAAGGCAGTTGATTTCCCTCTCCCGCCAATTCCCGAACAGCGGCGGATTGTGGCGAAAGTGGATGGCTTGGCCGCGTGTACCGCACGCGCACGCAAAGAGCTAGACCGCATTCCCACCCTCATTGCCCGCTACAAGCAACGCCTCTTGGCGCTGGCCTTCTCTGGAAAGATAATCGGCAAGCGCCCTTCGAAGGGTAAGGCGTTCGACAGCGGCTGTTGGGACGTCCCCGACGACTGGGATTGGACGCGTTTTGTCGATGTAGCTGAAATTGCTTCGAATTTGGTCAAGCCAGAGACAATCCTAGACCTACCGCATATTGCTCCAGACAATATCGAAGCTGGCACCGCCCGACTGTTGCCCTATCGAACGATCGCCGAAGACAAGCTCATCAGCGCAAAGAACCGCTTCTATCCAGGACAGGTTCTTTACTCCAAAATCCGACCGTATCTGAAGAAAGCCGTAATTGTTGACTTTGACGGTGCTTGTAGCGCAGACATGTACCCAATCAGCGTCCGGTCGGGACTTAATCCGAGATACTTGCTGTATTGGCTGATCAGTGACGACTTCGCGCAGTTCTCCGCCCGCCACGAAGGACGGACAGTGCTCCCAAAAATCAATCAAAAAGCGTTGAACGCGACGCCCTTTCCTCTGCCGCCCCTAGAGGATCAAACCGAAGTGGTGAGGCGCATCGAGTCCGCCTTTGGCTGGCTTGATCGTCTTGCGAATGAACATGCTGTGGCTGCAAAGCTCCTCCCGAAGTTGGACGGAGCCATTCTAGCGAAAGCGTTCAGGGGCGAATTAGTGCCCCAAGACCCGAGCGATGAACCAGCCAGCGCGCTGCTGGAGCGGGTCTCCGTTGAGCGGGCTGAGAGGGCAGCCAGCGCCCGCACCCGGAAATCAAATACAAAGAAGGACCGAGCTATGGTCGCGAAGCCAGTGTCTACCCGAGATCAGCTCCTGGATGACTGCAAGAATTGGCCAGCATCCGGTCTGACATACGAAGATGTCGCGAAGCGTGTGACCCGTCCCTACCATGAAATGCGCGAAGCTTTGTTTGAGCTTCTCTCAGAAGCAAAGCCGCAGATCGTCCAGGCTTTCGATCCTGATCGGGAAATGCTCGTGTTACAGCGAGCCGCTGCATGAGGCTGAAGCGCCTTAAAGTCTTGCACACGGTCGGCAGCGGCGGGTTGCTTGACGGGCTAGAGGTATGGCTTGAACGCCCATCGAGCGCGAATGAGCATTTGGCTCCATTGTGTCTTCTGGGGCCGAATGGTTCGGGTAAGTCTCAGTTTCTCCAGCTGGTCGCGGAGATATTCCAGGCGGCATGGCATCAATGCAGTCCCAGCGAAGAACGGAAATCGTCGAACAGCGAAGTTCTGTTCGAAGTCGATTATCAAATCCGTTCGTCGGAATCAGACGGACCGGTCGACGTCAAGTTGTCCCGCAAGAAGCAGGGAAAATCAGCAGGCCCTATTGTAATGGAGAGAGCCACCCCAGATGGGTGGGTGGCTGTGGATTCGGAGACAGCCGAGTTCGGGTCACTCTTACCGTCGCTTTTGATCGGCTACACCTCGGGCGACAACGAAACGCTAAGCATGCCCTTTCTTCTCAGCCGTGCTGGCTACGCAGATGGTGTAGCCAACGCCGCGTTGCAGGAAGCAGAGTTGCCGCCTGACAACCGAATGCTTCTAATCGACTACGGGACTAATCTTGAGGTTCTGTTTGCGAACTTGATGCTGAGCAGCGCCACTTCTCGCAAGGCCATACTTGAGCATGCCCCCTTCGCGATATCGCCTCTTGCCGATGTGTGGTCCGGCTTGCGCATTCTGCCGCACCCAGTGCTCCTCCGAAGGCGGCAAAACGCAGCGGACGGAAAGGCATCCAGCTAACAACCGAGCTCGAACAAACGCTGGATAGATTGAAGCGTTCAGCTACGTGCTGGTCAGTCGACGAAAAAACCGAAACCTATACCTTCGATTATCTCGTCAGTGATGCGACTCGGGAAGCCTTCTCCCATTTTTTCAAAGACACCTTGGGCCTTTACCGGGCACTACATAAGTTCGCCCTGCTGAATGACCTTGCGATCCCACGTCCAGCGCGTCTGCGCCTAGAAAGAGCAGTGCGTGAGAGGCGTTTCGCTTCCCGCTTGCCGGAACCGCAGCAAGAAGATCTGGTCTTCGGGTTCGAAGAGGTCCGCTTCCATTCGACGTCCAGATCCAAGTCAGCTGATGTCGTAGACTACGTCTCATTGTCGGATGGCGAACACCAGCAGGCCCTCGTCCTCGGCCTCTTTTCAATGATCCGCGAACACAATTCGCTCTTCATACTCGACGAGCCCGAATCCCACTTCAATCCTCAATGGCGTATCAAGTTCGCCCAACGACTCCTCGAATTGCCCGGTAAGCGCGGGGATCAGGAAGTGATCCTCACGTCGCATGCGCCATTTGTCCCGGCCGATCTGTCCCGTGAGCAGGTACTCATCTTCTCCCGCAAAGGGGCTGATCTCGAGGTCGCCAATCCGAACATGGAAACGTTTGGGGCGAATTTCGATCGCATTCTCGAGCACTGTTTCGGCGTTCAGCCACCAATCTCGCAGATGGCGCGTGACGAGATCGAGAACCTGCTCGAAAGCGATGACATCGCCACGCTAGAAGCGGCGCTGCCTCGATTGGGCGCGTCGGTTGAAAAGTCTTTCGTGGCTGACCGGCTTAGACAATTGAAAAAGGGGGCAGCAAAATAGTGCTGTTCTCGTACTCGCCCGACGGGTTCCAAGACAATTGGCTACACGAAACTCTGATTGTGATCCTCGAAGTCGATCTGGACAGGATGGCCAACGGAGAGCCTCGCCTTCCTTGGCCTGATTGCATTCCAGAGGAGAAACGCACTGTTCTGCGTCGGCGCTACGGAATCAGGAATAGGCGAGCGACGCTGCTAGACGCGCTGGACGCACTACAGCCGCAACAACGCGAGGCGGTTCGGGGCGCGATGGTCAGGCAGAACGCTCTGCCAGGCCTGTTTCACGACGGTCAGCCCTGTCTGTGCATCACCGACCTTCCAGCGACGGTGCGCGAGCCCATCAAAGACCTTTTTGCTTTCGCCTTTGATATTCTCGCCGATCTCGGCCTGCGAGATGAAAACTACAAACGCATCTACGACGCTCTGCGATACAAGGTTTGTGCTTTCTGCGGTGTCGAGGTCTTGGATGCGCCAGGGCAAAAGCGAGAAGCGTTGGACCACTTTCTTCCGATCGCAACATACCCATTCGCTGGCTCGAACTTTCGCAACCTCTCACCGATGGGAACCAAGTGCAACTCCCGTTACAAAGGCACACAGAACGTCCTCGTTGATCCCCAAACAGGAAATAGGCGCAGTTGTGCTGATCCATTCGATAGCCCGAACCTCAGTATCTCGCTCAATGACAGTCGCCCGTTCGAGGGCGACAAGGTGGGCCCGATCACATGTCCGGATTGGCGCATTCAGTGGAATGGCGGCGACGCAGATAATGTCGATACGTGGGAGACCGTCTTCAACATTGCCGCGAGATACCGTGCTTCAACGCTAAATCCCCATTTCCGAGATTGGGTCGATCACTTTTCCGACTGGGCTTCAAGGAAACCCGATTCCGCTGACAGTCCAGCGAGCCTTCGCAGCACGCTAAATGAGTTCGCAATGGCAGTGGTCCCTGAAGGACTTGCTGAAGCAGCGTTTCTGAAAAGAGCAACAATTCTGATGCTGGAGCAGCGGTGCGACGAAGGCGAAGAAGGCGAGCGGATTTTCGAATGGCTGAGCGGGCTGATCAGGGAGCGGCAAGCTTTGACGGCTTGATACTTCAACCGCTTTGATCACTCAGATAGTCAGCTGCCTTGGCCGCCGCGCTAGCGGCGGTGAAGATTGCCCGATTGTCGGCCTTGAGCACCTTCAGCCAGCTCGCGAGGTAGCTGGCGTGATCCGGGCGCGGGCTGGTGGAAAGGCCAAGATCGCCGCAAAGGAAGGCTGAACCAAGCTCGGCCACAAGTTCTTCCATGGCATAGGCATCGTCACCGAACCGTTTCCCAAACGTTCGCGCAAGGCGGTGATCAGCGCCAGACCAATGGACGAGCTCGTGCAGCAAGGTGGCGTACCAGTTCTGCGCCGCACTTCCGCTGGCGGTCGCGAAGCACCGCTCGCGGTCCGGCATGGTGATGGTGTCGGTCGAGGGCGTGTAGTGGGCGTTGTCGCCGTTGATGCGCACGGTGGCCCCCGTGGCAGAAACGAAAGCGTCCGCCTGCGGGATCGGGTCGAAGTCCTCGCCGTCTGGCACGTCGGGCATGGCGTAGCCTTCGACCTGGCTGGCGTTAAACACGTGCGAGGCCTGCGCGAAGATGCGGGTCGAGCTGTCCCTCTCCTCGGCTTGATCGTCATCGCGCTTGTCGAGTACCTTGTAGAACACAATGGGCGAAGCCTTCTCGCCCTTGCGGACCTGAGCGCCAAGTGACTGCCACTGGCGATAAGTCGCCCAGAAGCCATGTCCGAAGTCCTGCGCTTCGGCACTGGCCCAGAGGGCGAGGACGTTGACACCGCGATAGGCTTTCCCAGTCGCAGCATTCACGGGGCGCGAAAGCGGCGCGGTGCTGCGATGCCAAGGGAGCGAGAACTTGTTGGTGCCGCGTTCAAGGGCGGCGATGATCTGGTCGGTGATCGTAGCGTAGATGCTGGCGGTTGTGGTGCTGGCCATGGTGAAAATCCTTCGTCCATTCGTTGGGAACGCGGATGAAGGGACGGGCCGGATTGGCCGGGCGGGTCAGCGGCTACGCGGAACAGCCAACACGGGAGGGCTTCAGCCCGAATGAAGCGGGCAGGCTGTTGATCCGCCCGGCACGGCCTGTCGAAGAGGAGCAGTTCATTCCAACGGCAGGACGGAGGACTCCATGGCCTGCCACCGCCAAGGCTTTTGATCAGCCCAGACCGGCACCCATCGCCTTTGACTTGCTGACCTCTGGCGTGCTCGCAGCCATAGCCGTCTGCTTCTCGCCTGCGCGTTCGTAGATCGCGCGGACAAGCCGGTCCTTGTCGTCGGTGACAACCACAGCCTCGGCCTTGGCGCGTGACAGAGCGACATAGAGCATCTTCTGGTCGACCAGATTGGTGGAACGGCTATCGGCGTGGATCAGGACGCGCTCGGCGGTCTGGCCCTGGGCGGCGTGTACAGTCTGGACGTAGGCATGGCGTAAATGGGTGTCGCGAGGATCGGAGAGATTGAGCTTTTGCTCACGCCCATTGGCAAGCTTTAGCGTTACCTTTCCACGGTCCAAATCGATACGGGTGACGGTTCCGCCAAGGCCATTGACCCGCCCCGTTTCCCGGTCGTTGCGCGTGAACTGCATGCGGTCGCCGGTGCGGAGTTCCATCGACTTGGGCTCGAACACCTCTGATTTTCCTGACCCCCACTGGCGGGGATGCCAGTCAACTGACCTTCCATCGCGGCCTTCGAGGGCAATCCGCCCGCGTTGGGGATCGACGGCGGCAATCGCGAAGCTCTCGCCCTGGCGCACGCCCTTGGCGGCATAATCGCGGCTGAACCGGACAACATCGCCTATGGCATAGCTTGCCGCCTCGCGAGCTTCGGCACGCGTGAGACCTTTCGCCTCAAGCGCTTCAAACCGTAACGCGTCCGCCGAAAGCTCGCCGCGCTCGGCCAGCTTTGTGCGGATCATGCCGGTTAGCCTGTCGCGACCTTCACGCGATGGCTCGATGACCAGCGTTCGCGAGCGCTCTGCTGGCAACAGGGCCAGATAGTGCCGGGCCATCGCCCCAAGGCGCTCATCTGCCGTTGCGCCTTCGATCACCTTGCCACCGCCACGTTCCAGCGCGGCCAGCGCCTTCCCTGCATGACCCTCGATTGAGGCCATAATCGCTTCGCGGGTGTCGGCATTGGTCTGCCTGACCACCTCGGCAAGCTTTGCAGTTGCCATGCCTGCCTGCTGCAACTGGGCGAAGGCTGCGCCAGCATCGACTGAACCGATCTGCTTCACATCGCCGACCAGTACGAGCCTGGCTCCGGCCTTGTCGGCACGGATCATGAGCTTCGTCATGTCATGCGCCGACAGCATCGAGGCCTCATCGACAATCCAGACGGCCTCCTTGCCTGACTTCTTCGCTTCCGGTGCGAGCAAATGCCGTGCCACCGTATCGCCTCGCAAACCGAGCGCTTCGCCGAGAACCGTTGCTGCCGCTGCGGTCGGCGCAAGCGCGGTAACCGCAAGCCCGTGACGCTGTGCCTCGCGCGCGTAGGTGGCGAGAACTGTGGTGGTCTTGGCAGTCCCGGCATATCCTTGGACGGCAGCAATGCGATCCCGCGAGGTAAGTAGGCCTGCTGTCGCTCGCTTCTGGTCCTCTGTCCAGGCATAGCCGGATCGGGCCGACCGCCGTGCAGCTCGTTCGATGGTCCGCGCTGCCGCCACCGGAGTGGCGAGCGATTTCGCCATGCCGCGCCCGGCTTCCTCCTGGCGCAACATGGTTCGCTCGGTGTCGATGGCCTGCAGGGTGGTGAACCCTGCAAACTCCGCCCCGCGCCGGTCAAGGAAAGAGCGCGGGACAAGCTCGCCGCGATCTCCGGCCTCGGCGATCGCTGCACCGATAGCGCCGTGCCCGGTTTTGCCAAAAGCAAAGTCTCCGGCTTCGCGCGCAAGTGTGCTGGCCGAAAATACGGCCTCTCGTTCGGACAGCTTGGCAGCGGCCCATTTCACCGCCTGCCGTGCCAGCAATTCAGGACTGGCTGTGGCTTCGCTGCTCTTGGTCCGCTCTCTCGCTTCACTGATCAGCCTGTCTCGCGCCGCCTTGTCGAACCCGCTGGCATTGGCAGTCGCCCGCCATTCGGCGCGCATGGTGCGATGATCCGTACTGATCTTGGCTTCCCGCGTATCGAGCGCGGCAATCTGCTTTTCGGAGGCGCTTGCTTGCTCGCGGCTCGTTCCGCGCTCGGCAAGCCGGGCATCGATTGCTGCGGTGCGCTGGCTAAGCGCATCAATAGCCTTATCCGGAACGCCTGCGATCTCGAACAGCGAGTCCTTGGCCATCTCGATCCGGTAGCCCAGCGCGGCAACGCCATGCGCCAGTTCCTGCCGGTAGATCGCGCCGATCTCCTTCTGGAGCTGGTAGAAGGCGCGCGGCTCAAGGCTGCGCCAGTTGCCATCCTTGTCCTGCGTCGCGTTGAGGATAACGCCGTGGGTGTGCAACTGCGGGTCCTGTGCCCTGCTTGTGGCATGGCGAAAGGTGGCAATGGCGAGATTGCCGGTCTCCTCGCGCCGGACCTCGCCGCCCTGCCTGATCCGCGTTGCCGCCATGTGCCTTTCGACATGGGCAAGTGCAACTTTCACAGCCGCGCCATGCGCCTTGATCAGCCGCTTGTCTCCGGCAACCTCGGCCATGATCGATACCGACTTTGGCGCGGACAGGGTGATGTCCCAGCCTGGCCGGTGCTCGATCTTGCCATTGCGGGTGGTACCAAGCTGCTGCCTGGCAACGCGGCCTTCGAGCAATTCGGCAAACTGCTCGCGATCGACCTCGCCCGACAGGCCGAGCTTCTCCGCTGCCTCGCCAAACCATTCGGACGGAGCCATTCCGCCTTTGGCATAGTAATCATCGGCTTCGTAGTAGCTCGCGGCCTGACCGGCACTCGACAGCGCCGAGACCGAGGCGACCATCAGACGGGTCCCGGCTTCGCGTCGGGCTCTGCACCCTTCGCGATCTCGCTGACCCGGCTCCACAGCGTGCCTGCCGGATCGCCTGGAACGTAAGCGGGCTGACGCGGCTCGCCGCGCCGGGTGATATGATCAGCGGTGAGACCGATGCGCGCGACTGGCAGGCCATCGGGAAGCAGCAGATACCCCTGATGCGGGCTAAGGCGCAGTTCGCTTTCAAGCACGGCAGGACGGAATTGCCGCTGGGTCGCGATGGTCGTGCGCGGCACTTCGCTGCCAATCGACAGTGTGTCGGTGGCAACGCGCAATTCCACCTCGCACTGGCCGATGGTTTCGCTCGCCCACTTGCGCGTTTCCTGATCGACGGTTTGCAGGAACAGTTTGGTGTTGCAGCAGGCGAGCATGGCTTCGGCGATGTTCGCGCCATAGCGATTGCGCATCTGCCCGAGCGCCTGAAAAGTGAGCACGATCGCTGCGCCGAACTTGCGACCCTCTGGCAGCAGGCGGGCAAGGTTTTCGACGCGGGGCAGGTCGGCCAGCTCGTCGAGCACGAACCAGATGCGGCGGTCTGGCGAGGGCGACAGACCCAGCACCGCACTCGCCGCGCATTCGAGCCAGCATGCCATGAGTGGCTTGGACGCTTCGAAATAGTCTTCCTTGCGGGGGACGAAGATCCACGGCTTTGCACCCTCGCACTCATCCAGCTTCGCAATGGAATCGCGGAAATCGAAACGGTCCTCTCCCTCATCTTCGACCTTCAGGAACTGGATCAGGTTTGCCGCCTTGGCGAGCATGAACAGCACACTGCCAGTTGCGCGGTCGGCGTCATTGGCAAAGGTGCGGGCCGACGACGTATGCCCCAACCATTCCTTCAGCTGCTCCTTGTCCTTGACCTGCAAGGCTTCGAGCAAAGCTTCGAGACTGCAGTTCTTTTCCGCCCAGAGCGAACGGATCATGTTGGCGACAAGAATGCGGCTAGTTTCCAGCCAGACATCGTCATCCTGGCTGCTGGTTTCCGAGACTAGCTGGCGGGCTATCCGGTCCGCATCGGCGGGGTGCGATATCTCGTCGAAGGGCGTCCAGAAGGCGCAGCGCGCATCGAAGGGATTGAGGATGATATCCCCGCGCGCGGGGTTGTAATAGTGCGCGATGAACTCGCCCGATGTATCATAGACCAGCGCCGCTTCACCACGCCTCTCGATGCCATCAAGCATCTGGCGAAGTGCCGTGGTCTTGCCGCTGCCGGTGGTGCCGAGAAAGGCAAAGTGACGGGTCTCGATCCGGCGCGGAACGGGGACCGACCCGATGCGCAGGGCATTCGCGCCACAATACTGCGCAGTCTGCGAAGCTACGTCGTCTTCGCTTGCCAGTCGGGTCCCGCCAAGCACCCGGTCGGCCAGCGTATCCTTGCCTTGTGCAGACATGGTGCGTTGGATCAGCCAGACCGCGAGAACGCCAATGACGAGACCGAGGAACGCGCCTCCGCTCGATACCTTCACGGCTTTCCAGAGCGCGCCTTCAATGAATGGATCGCTGGCAAAGCCGGACGCGGAAACGGTCCAGTGTTTGCCCTCCATCGAGACGTTCATCATCATGTCCTTGCCCGCCATTTCACCAAGCATGGCGAGCAGTTTTGCACCGAGGCACTGGCCTGCAACCTTGAGCTCTGCGGGGAGCATCATGAACTGCGGCGCGATGATCGCCCCGGCTCCGGTTGAAACAAGGATCAGCTTCGAAAAGAAGCCGAAGCGCTGCTGCCATTGCGCCATGCGCACACGCCAGAGGGCATGTGCGCGGGTGACAAAATCTACTCCCATGGTCATGGCTCAATCTCCAGAGCAAGCGAGCGCTGCCGCTCGAATGCGGCGCGCGCTTCGGCTGCAATTGTCTCGTCGGATTTCTTCGTTCCCAGCGCTGTGTGGCGGGCGTAAGCGTAGGCCGCGCAGGCGGTGAACAGGGTGCGGTCAAGCACCCGTTCGACCTCCGCCAAGCGCTCCGATATTGCCCCGATCTCGCGCACCAGTTCGGCAAGATCGGTCTCCTTGTCGGTGCCGTGCAGGACCGAAAGAAAGCCCGCGTCGATCACTTTCAGGAGCATCGCATACTCCGACAATCCGCGCCGGTCGGCGATGCCGGACAACGACCGTGCCTGCGAAGGATTGAGGCGGATGGTGCGCTTGACATAGCTCGCCATCACCACCTCCAGCGCGCGCTCGAAGCGCGCTCCGGAAATGGCAGAATTGCGAGGGTCTGAACGCATTGCCTGAGCGAGCGCGCCATCCGCGCGCTCCAGAAACCGCAGAAATCCTTGAGGCACACGTGCGTGGGGTGTGTATGGAAGTTACGGGTCCGATACGCAGTATCGTGGCCCCTTATTTCTCCAGTCTTTCTCCGGTCAATTGGCATGGGCGTCTTGCTCCATGCTTGCTGTTGGAGGCGTCGCAGACAGGATCAGATTGCGGGCGACATCGTCGTCAAAATAGCGGTCGCGGGATTGGCGGTAAGGCAACTGGCGGTCCGCCATTTCGGGACTCGTGAACCAGCGAAGCAGGACCAAGTCGATGACGGATCGTACCTCATCAGCGAGGAGGTTGGTCTCTTCCGGCGTTAGGTCCAGCCACCCGAATTCGGTGCGAAGCTGGCTGCCAAGCGGGTAACCGGTTCCGTCCCGACCCCTGTAGATCGGGCCCTCGACTGTGAGCCAGTAATCGTGGCCCTCGAACCGCTCGAAGACCGGGCGCTCGTACCAGAGCCAGGGCCGTAGTGTGTGCCGTCTGGCGCGCCCATCGGCATTGTCTTCAACGAGCAGCTCGACGATTTTGGCGGTGCACTCTTCTTCATCGATGGGAGCGCGGGCGAGGATCCAGCCTTGCTTCAGCAGGGCCGTTTTGATCCGTGAACGGATGGGCATTTAAGAGTATCTTTCTGCGGGCCATTGCCCGCCTTAGCGGGGTCAATAGCGGCGCAGGGGAAGGGCCTCGATCCAGTCCTCGATGTCAGTGGAACGCCAGCGGATACGTCCGCCACCAATGTCTATCGGGTGTGGAAAGGCACCCCGGCGGATGCGTCGCCAGATTGTGGTCCGGCTGCGGATGCCGGTGAGGCGCATGACCTCATGGCAGGTGAGTAGTTCGATATTCGGCACGACAGACTCCTTTGCTTCAGGGTTCTGTCACCGTTGCCGCACTCCCCTGCGACGATGGGTTGGTTCTCAAATTGCCGTTGCGGACCGTGCGATCAGATGTTCAACTCAGCGCCACCCTTGGCTTAGGTGACGCTGGCCAAACTATGCGGATCGCAATGCTGTAGGAAAGAACAAAAAAAGATCAAACACTGTTCCTCATTGGCGGGTGGACGATGTTGGATCGCTATGGACAGTGCGGGACTGAAAGATTTTTTCCCGCTGATTTTCGCTCCGGGCCAATGCAGGACCGATTCTATGGTTCTGGTGCAGCGGAAGACCGGTTTTCGCGCGAATCGCAGCTTGATCCGATATGACAAGCAGACGCGCCTTCGCTTTGCACGTTGATGCGGACATGCAAAGAAAACGCGGAAATCTTTGCACGTTGCCCCGGTGCAAGCGCATTTATCCCGCGTTTATTGAAAATTGGAGAATTGTGGGATAAATCGCGGCGATGGCTGTGATCCAACCTTTCTCTGCCGAACAGGAACGCGCTCTCATCAACATGCGCCAGCGCTATGACGCGTGGATCGAGGCCGAGCGCGAACTCTATACGATGCCATACGACCTGAGGCGCAAGAAGGTCGGCGATTACGAGTACCTCTATGAGATATTCGATCGCAGTGGGAACGGGAAAAGTCTCGGTGCCTGGGACGATGATAAGCAATCCCAGCTTGAGGAATTTAAGGCTTCAAAGGCTGCTTTGAAGGAGCGTCGTGACGGAGCGCGGGATGCCCTTGGCGAGAGCAGCCGGATTGCCCGCGCGTTGCGCTTGCCGCTCCTTTCGGCGGACGCAGGCCCTATCCTTCGAGAGGCAGACAGGCGCTCGCTTCTCGGCAGCCATTTGCTTGTGGTTGGGACAAATGCGATGGCCGCCTACGCGCTAGAAGCTGCGGGCACTTTCCGCGACGTGCCGGACGAAACAGAGGACTTCGATCTCGCCTGGACGGCTGACGAACCGGAAGACGGAACGCAGCTTTGGGACATGCTAAAAGCGGTCGATCCGACATTCACGATTAATACCGAGCGGGAATTCCAAGCGCGCAACGCGAAGGCCTATGAAGTCGAATTGCTGGTCGCACCATCGCGTGTCGAAACGCTCGCCGGAAAGGATCGGCCACGACCCGTTCCGCTACCCGAACAGGAATGGCTCCTGCCGGGTCGACGGGTAGACCAGGTCGTCCCGTGCCGTGATGGCAGCCCGGCGCGCATCGTCGCACCTGACCCCCGCTGGTTCGCACTCCAAAAACTCTGGCTGGGTGCTCAGGCAAAGCGCAACCCACTTAAGCGGCGCAAGGACACGGTGCAGGGAGCGGCGCTACTCGAAGCGGTAGCCGAGGCGATGCCTCATTATTCATTGGGCCACGAGTTTGTAGAAAGCCTGCCCGATGAGCTGGTGCCCTATTGGGAAGAGTGGGCGAAGGCGCGCGGATAGCTCCTGCATCCAGTCACTCGGTTGGGGCTAAATGGCTGGTCTTTTCCGTAGATTTGCTGTAAAGACCGGGCATTGAAATCATTAGACTTTTTTGAGGGTGGGACCCAAATCCTCTGGTAAAAATGCAATCTGGGGGCACCGACGGGGGCCTCACTTAAGTAACCAAGGTCAAGTTTCTCGCAGTTTTGCGACATTCTGAGAGCGGTTCGAGTCCTCTTCTGGGCACCATCGATTTAACGTACTGAAATATAGTGAGAAAATGACAGTTTTTGGGGACTCGCATTGGTTCTCCAAGCTATTGTCTCGGCTCGTCTTGTCCGTTCTCTTTCAGTGCTTAATGAGCCCGAATGCTCGGATCTCGATTCGTCCCTGATTATCCCGGCCAGAAATTTTTGCGGGCCTTTTTTGTGGGGCTTTGGCGAAAACCACATTCAAAAGCCCGCAGGCGGAGCGCATGATGCCTCTTTGGCTATGAATATCAGGCAAGAGGTCTGGCATGCTCGCCTTCATCGCTGCAGCGGAAAGCATGGATGAGCTGTTTGTGCCTCCCAACTTCGGTCTCCATCAACTTGCAGGAGATCGAAAAGGCGCCTGGTCGATGACGGTAACGCGCAATTGGCGCCTAAGATTCAAATTTAATGAGGAAGGCGCGCTAACTGATACGGATATGGCGGATTATCATGGCGCTTAAGATCCACCCCTCACTTGCAGTCCATGTCGGCGACTGGCTGAAAAGCGAAATTGTGGAGCCTGCAGAGGTTAGCGTGACGGACTTGGCTGCGCACTTCGGTGTGTCCGACAGGCCTTGAGCACGCTGCGTAACGGCAATGCTAGTCTCTCTGCCGATATTGCAATTCGCTTCGAAAAAGCGTTCGGGGTCAAGGCCGATACCTTGCTGCGGATGCAGACGGCCTACCAACTGGCCGAGGCACGCGCGCATGACGACGACATAAAGGTCAGGAAGTTTGCAGAGGCGGCCTGATGGCAATCGGCCTTCGTAATTGCGTCACACGCAGGAAGCTAATGTGCTGACTTGTTTGCCGGGACACTTTCACATTCGGCGCAATTCGGTTCAAGTCAATCGCGCTGGCCAATTGAGTGGGAGATGACTTTGCGGGCCAATCGGAGTCTGAAAAGGCTACAATGGTTGAATGCTATTTGCTTGAATTTCGTCTGAAAAAGAGCGAGTGCTATTGGCCAAGGTTCACAGCCAGGCCCGCAATTTGACGGCATTGGTAGCGCCTAAACGCTTGAGCAGATAATCGCCGCTAGTGTCGCGTGACGCCAGGCGAGTAGCGGTTTGGCCGTGATTCTGACACTCTCTGCTTACACTCTTTTCCCACAGTTCGAGGCTTAGGCAGCACAACCAGCCTCATGCCGCATAAATGAGATTTGTGAGATTCTCGAAATGGAATTCCTTGCTCGTTGAGAATCTGATTTCCTGACGGGTCTCGTGCGAGGTGCAGCCGCCATCATGGCAGGTGTCGTACGTTATCGAGATGAGGTAATCTGTTGGTTTCAGACCGGCAACCTTCGCAGACATCTGAAGAGCCCCATCGTTTTGGCTCTGTCGGTTTGGCCCCGATTTCCTGAAGGAGAATAGGTTGGCCGCAACATTCACATTCTCAGAATGCACAACGGGCTCAAGGTCAACTGATCGGACCACGACGCTAGAAAAGTCATCCTCAACCGCGACCGCAAGAACCAGATTCTTGTGACGAGACCAAGAGCGTTCCTGATAGATCCCATATGATGTGACCTTCGGGGCCCCTCCTGAGGAGAAATACACCAATTTCACCCGGGCCTCAGATTCCGCAGGCACTAGGCTGTATTTATGTCGGAGCTCTAATGTCGGCCTAAGCAGAACCGCCAAGATCGCAATCACGCCCATCATTAGCGCTACGCGCCCAAATAGTCGCCAGCATATCTTGCCGTTATCTGCAGTCCATCTCATCCTATCGCAACATTCCTTGCGGAAGCCATAATCTCCCAGTCATATCATGAGTGGCTTCGCAAATGTCGTGGCAGGACGAATCGCAAATCACGGGCGCATTTGATCATCAGGCGTTCTGTTGGATCGTCGGGTTGGAAATGCAAGGTTGAGCTCTTGCTGGGCACCTTTTCCTTTTCCGATACTTTGTCGATATACCTGATGTTTAGGTCATGCAGGCGAGGCGTCCTCTCGTGGTCATCCATCGCAACCAAGCCTGAATCATTGTTGTTCACAATTATGATATCCAGACACTCGGAGCCGACTTCGAATGATATGACAAGAGTATGGGCTCGGGTTGCAAAGCTTGCTCGATAATGTCGTCCATTGAACGCAAGCGGCGCGAAACTGAAACCTAAGTCCGCTAGAAAAGGCTTGAAGCTGGTTTCAATGATCTGTTCGAACCGGTCAGCTCTCATGCGTGCGCGATCCAAGTGACAATCGGTTTGACTTCGTGCTTGTTTACAGCGCGCACTCCCAACGCCGCGAGCAGTCCGAATTGTGCTCCATGCGCGAGAAGGGTTGCCTGCGGGCTGACGGTCAGCGGACAATTCTTGCCAAGAGCTGGCTGAATCCGAGGAGCGATCATCACGCTAAATCCACCATGTCAAGTAACGACACGTCTTTCAAACGGCCCATTATGAGGCAAGAATCGCAGCCGAATGCGCCAATAATGATCAAATCGTCGCCATCGAGCTTTAGCGGTGCAAGGCCGTCAAATATCTCGCGCATGCTGGCGCTCGATTCAAAGATCAGAAATCCACTATCCTCATTCCATAACTGCCCTGACGCAAATTCCTCAATCAGGAGACGCTGTTGATCGTGCTTGGACTGGTTTTGCGCTTCGTAGCGCGAAAAAACCCAATAGGTGTCGGGAAACTTTTCCACCTCTGAGTCTGTCTTGCCTGTCCTTGTAGAGCGCAATTGCCAACAAAGAATGATGCAAAGAAGGACCAGAATTCCCAACCCAATTAGGTGATCGATCGTCAATTCATCTCGTTATCCCGCATCCACGGGACCTCCTTCTTCGCATCGGCGATTGCCTCGGCCAGGGTCAGGTACAACCCAGATTCCCCGCAAGGTTCCCATATCTCACCGACAATGAACTCATCACGGACAATCCTCTCCAGTTCGTAATGCACAAGGCCAGTTCGAGAAATGAAGATGATCCGGGATTCTCGATCAGGGCTATAGCGGGTTTCCAGCTCTCTTTCGCTCATATGGTGTGCCATTGTTGATGGACCCGATTTGCGCGTAAATAATGCCTGCAGCCCATCTCCGAGTTCTGAAAATAATGACAAATCGAAGTGATGGTTCGCACTCATCTGAATCTGTGGAAGCGATCGGCTGAGATCATCTTATCTGGCATTTTCAACGCCCTATTTCTCACGAGGCGGGAGGCCCAGCTCGGCACGGGCCGCATTCACCTTTTCGAGGTCCTCGACCGGTGTTGGTACGACTTCTCCGTCAACAAGTCGCTCAGTGACTCCGTAGGTTACGGGTTCACCGTGGGAAAAATTCATTTTGTCGACCATCGATGCATAGGCCATTGCTGGCATACGCCCTGCTAGCACTTCGGATTTGAATAGACAGTCAAGGCGGCGTTGCGTTTCGCGGCTGGGCGGATGTTGCAGGAACAGCAAGGCGTTGTCGTCGTCGGCGCCGATCCGCTCGCGCGATGGAAAGCCAAAGCGTTCGGTTATCCAAATTAGCAAGCCCCATGTCTGAGCATCATACGCGTTGGTTGCAAGCGCGTATTGCACGCGCAGTTCCTCAGTGTCTCGTTGCGAAACCTCTTCGTCATAGCGTCGCATCAGGGCAAACGCTTCTACAGGACCATCGGCGTCTGATAGTTCGTCACGGTACCGTGCAATATCTGCGGGATGAAAACTGCGTAGCTTGTACGCGGCACGAACATCGAAGTCGCCTTCTCGACGCTCTTTTAACATGGCGCGGATCCAAGCCGCCTCCCCAGCGCTGGGTTCATGGATCACCCGATCCGGCTCAATGCATTCCTGCGCAAATGCCACTTGTGGCACGATCGCCAAACTTCCAAAAGCTACCGTGGTATGTGAAAGAAATTTGATCATTGCACTCCCCATTATCATTTGCAGGCTTCAGATTGTCGAATGTTCGAGGGCGAGTTCTCGAACGCCCAAAAAACGCATTCCGGATCTTGGAGACAAGTTGCTCTAAAAATTGAAGCTTAGCGTACCCATTAATTGCACCTGTTTTGCGCTTGGGAGAGTTTGTCTGGTTTTGGGTGAGCAAACACACAAGTTAGACTCAAAGCTGCCGCAATCACCAATGTTTAATTAGTAAGTTCAGCAAGATCCTGGAACCTGATCGACATCGATCGGCCCGTCAGGAACAAACAACTCGCGTGGCAATCCCGAAAGGGTCATGAGCCGCTCGGTCGGCAGCTTCACGAAAAGATCCGTATCGCCCACCCGCAGGTCATCAACCGATCCATTCAACCCAGCCATCATCGTACCTCTCACCTCGGCTCCCATCGCCGCAAAGCCGATTGCAATTCCTTCTCCCATACTACCAGTCCAGCGGCCAACGAGAACGATGGGGAGCTCAGAGCGATACATGCCCGCGCGCGGCAACACCTGTTCGATCCATTGGCGCGATATACCTGTTTGGCGCTCTTCAACCGGTCGGTTATGGATCTGATAACCGCGCGGCTGAGTCACAAACCAACCCAAGATTCCTCTTGCAACCGTCGTGTTGCCGCCCGAGGGCGTATCGCGAAGATCGAGAATCAGGGTACTTTCATTCGAGAGGGCACGCATGGCCTGGTCGAAGGCGCTGATCGTGGCAAAATCGCCCAATCTGTTGTTGAATCGAACGACAGTGTATTCCTCATTGCTGCAAACATTGATCGGTGAGCCCGCTTCCAGTTTCTGATCGTACATCGAGTGAAGGACCAATTCGCGATCCTCTCCGGATAGGTCGCGGATCGTAATCCTTCGAGGACGGTCACGCCGCCCAGCGACCAGAACCCGGGCGGCATATTCTACCCGAGCAGGCGTTGTCGATAGACCGAGTTCCCCCCAGAATTCCGAAATCGCTCGATCGATCGGCTTTCTATCGACGGCGATAATGGTGTCCCCAGTGCTGATGCCGGCTGCCTCCGCAGGGCTGGCCTCGCGAACTGCATCGACCACATATCGGTCACCCTCCTTCACGATCCACAAATCTGCGTATGTCGGGACAACCGCCCAACTGTCGCTAAACGAGCTTCCGGTCATGGCATGGTGGTCCGCGAGCGACGCGATGCGCTTCTCGGCATATGCAAGAAGAGATCTTGTGTCGTGGACAGCGTCTCGCTCTTTACTCAGAACTTCCGATTGTGGGAGCCGCTCGTCGGGCAACTTGTCGAGATAGGCATAACCATTGGCAATCGTCGTATCGATGTCTCGCGCGGCCTCTGAGAACTCATTTTGAGGTGAAGTCGCTCCGAGGCATGCGGCGGCCACTAGAACAAGAAGAACCCTTTTCAATATTCATCCCCTGACGTTGACCAAGATTGAAGTGTGAAGAATCAGCTGCTTACATGCTCGGCTTTGTGCATGAATGCTGGCCGAAGCATATTGGTGCCCGCGCTACTCCAAGCAGCACCGGAGCCAAAACGAGCTCCTTGGAGAGAGGCTTTCTTCACCCTCCGCACCCTTCGGTGCGATTCACCAGCGACTACCAAAGCACTACCCGTTCTTCTGGAGACAAGTAGAGGCTCGAATCCTCGGAAATCTCAAAATGCCTGTACCAGGCCTCCATATTCCTCAGGACGCCGTTGACCCTGAATTCAGATGGCGGATGGGTTTCATGGTTTGCGATTTCCCTAAGGGCATCGTCGGTCGCGATTGTTCGGGTTTGTTGCGCTGTTGCCAGAAAAAAGCGCTGATAGCCGGTAAATCCATCAAGCACCGGCGGTCCATTCTGGTAATGGTCTTCCGCATACAGTTCATATGCGCGAAATGCGATCGACGTGCCTACGAGATCGCCGACAATCTCACCGATCATCTGATCTGCCTTGAGGCGGACCCCGGCAACTGGTTCGTATTTCTCAAATTGCTCAATCAGGGCATCGGTCTGCTGCTCATAAGCAGCCCGGGATCCGGGCGACCACCAATTTCTGAGCGCCCCGTTTCTGTCGAACTGCGACCCCTGGTCATCGAGGGCATGCCCAAATTCGTGTGCGATAGTCTCGCCTATGGCGCCGAAGTTAACGGCTGGGTCAGCGTTCGGATCAAAAAATGGGGGCAAGAGCGCACCGGCCGTTATGAAAATCTTGTTGTACTGCTGATGATAGCCCGCACCAATCCGGTGCGGGTACATGTTCCAATCCCCGAACCGGGAAATCGGCTTGCCAATCCGATCACGCTGCACTGCCCAGCGATAGTCACTCAAATTGGCATAGTTGCCAATCAGGTTATTGTGATCAGTGGCGAGATTGGACCAGTCTGTACCTTCTTTCGGTTCACCAATCTCCACAATGATCGCATCCAGTTTGGCGATCGCCTCTTCCCGGGTTGGAGCGTCCATCCATTCGGATTCACGCAGTCGCTCCCGAAACGCCTGGCGGACATAGGAAATGATTTCTTCGATCTTATCGCGATTGGCTTCTGGCAAATTCTCCTGAGCGTAAATCTTCCCGATATCTGCGCCCAAATGGCGCTGAACGAGCTGGACTGCACGATCCGTTCGCGGCAGGCGTTCTTCCACGCCAAAAAGGCTGCGCTGGAAGTAGTCGAACTCGGCCTCGGCATATGGCTCGGGCAGCATCGAGGCATGATTGTCGATCCAGTGGAACGCAAGATAGGACGCGAGCGCATCGACCGGCAACTGTTCAAAGAGTTCTGCACTCTCTTTGAGCGCGCCGACACCCAGGTTCACTTGCTCAAGATCTTCAAGACCTCGAGCGGCCAGAAAGTCGGACCACGGAAAACCTGGAGCGAGTGTCTCAAGGCTCCCAACAGGAACAAGATTGAAGCTCGCTCCGGCTTCGCGCAAGCGGGCAAAATCCCACATGATACCGGCGAATTTGGTCTCAAGCTGAAGTACGTCACGGGCCCGCTGTTCCGCCCGATCAACACCAGCCCGCTCCAGCGTGTCTGCAATGTATCGGACATAGCCCTCGCGATGCGCAGGGTAGGGTGCCAGTTCGCTTTCATAGTAGATTTGCCCCGGCAGACCGAGGCCGGTGGTCCGATACTGCGCTATCGTCAAGACATAGCCGCCCTGCATATCGATTGGCGGTTGAACAATGAGGTTGAAGATGGAGCTCGAACGTGGATTGGCCATCCAGGCTGCTATTTCCTCGTGGGTTTGCAGCTGCAGAATGGCTTGAACTTCGCGCTGCAATCCTGCCGCGCCTGAATTGTCGATCTGGTCCTTGTTCAGGTAGCTCAGGTAAAAATCCCCGATGCGGCGTTCAGCAGGCGTGCTTGCATTTTCTCCTGCGTTGGCCGCTCGTGTGATTAATGTGGTGACCTGGTTAATGATTTTGTCCTGCACGGCGTATGGTTCGCTGTAGAAGGAGTAGCCAGGCGGAAGCTCAGTTGAGTTCAGCCAGCCTTCGTTGACGTATTGATAAAAGTTGTCGCCGGGCGAAGTCGATGCGCTGAGCTGGTTTGTGGCCACGCCCCAAGCGCCAAATTCAGGATTTCGCAGCGCAGAAGCTTCAGAGTTTGCTACAGAAAAGAAACTCGAAAATGCGAGGCAAATGCAGGAGATGACAAGCACTCTCGATTTCCATGGGGCTGCCTCATTGGTCATTGTCCATCTCCGCTGCTTGAGCGAAAAAGGCTAACTAGCTCGACGACCCAAGTCTCCTCATTCTTGAAAAAGACTGCGCGATTCTGAAAACGAGCGGTGATTTCTAATCTTGCAAGACCTCTGCGAGGCATTTTTGGCGATATTCACTGGGCGGCACCCCTTCGGATATCCGAAACGCCCGGTTAAAGGAGGCCAGCGAGCCATAACCAACGTCCATCGCAATTTGCAGCACCTGTTTGCGAGCGCAATGCGGATTCGAGAGGTCTGCTTTTGCCGCAGCCAACCGATAGTGATTCAGAAAACTTGAGAAATTCCTGTAACCCAAGCCGCGATTGATCAATGCCCGTAACTGGTGCTCAGGAATATTCATTCTTTCCGCCAGCTGCGATATCGTGAGCCCCTGTTCGCGATATAAGTGCTCTTCATCCATGATCCCAAGAAGCCGGTCCCTTGCATGCTGGTCTCTAGGATCGAGTACTGTGGCGGGAATCTTGCCAGACTCAAATGCGTCGTGTCCAAAAGCCAGCATTCGCAAGTCGAGTTTCACAAACCAGATGAATCCCCAGATGGCCAAGGGCAGGCTTAATGCCACGCGGAACAGTGAGACTGCCTCAGGGTATTGTTGATGCAATTGCGACTGGACAAGAATTGCCGCACCCCCAGCAACCGCCAGCGCAAATGGGAACCAAAAGCGCGCTGCCCGACGGCGCGGCATTAGGTCATTCTTGATACCGGCCATGATGGACCAAAACAGATGCCCCATCAGGGCGATGGATGCCAGATCGAGCGCTGAGATCATGGTTTGCACAGGCAAGGCAAGCAGACCATGTAGTGCCAGCTGTACCAGCGCCATCCACGCCACATAGATGATGCCAAAGCTCGCTTTCGGCAGGTCAATCCGGAATTCGTCATCAAACAGCGCCAGAGCGAAAAGCCAAATCAGCACAAAGTTCGGCAATTCGATGATCCTGAAGCCAATCGCAATCGGCTCGGGAGGAGCCAGGGGCTCTGGCAGCGTAGCAAGCAAGAGGCCGAAAAGAGACACTGCAAGGCAACCGCCCAGAACAATTCTTATGTTCTTGGGAGAATGCCGAAATGCAATGATGGCAAATACCAGCAGGATAGCGACGGTCGAAAACCGCAAAAGTGCTTCAAAAAAAAGCATCTCAGAGCAATTGGCCTCTAAACACTGCGCACCCTGTCGGGCTTCCTAGTCTCCGCCAAAATACACAATGCCAGCCCCCTGCGGTAGCGCTTCAAGTCTCTCGATTGGGCTCAGGTTTAGGGGAAGCCTCTGTCCGTCAAAAAGCGCCTCCAATTCCTGCTCCGGATATTTCGCAATTTGTCGGAAGGTGGCGAAATGGTACGGCACCCCCTCCCCGGAAAGCGGAACGTTGGCCGGGGTCCTCGTTTCCAAGTGAAAATGCAAGTGGGGGCCATCTGAATTGCCCGAATTGCCCAGTCTTCCTATAATGTCGCCTCGCTTTACCGAATCCCCGACAGCAAGCCGAATTGAACCGGGTACGAGATGAGCGTAGACCGCATTGATACCGCCTATGTCGATCATCACGAAATTGCCGACCAGCGTATCCTGCGAAGGCTTCAATACCGCACCTTCTCCCTCAGGTATGTTCTCAGGCATATCGTTGCGCAACGCGACAACCTTACCATCGGCAACAGCAAGAAGTTCGGTGCCATAGCCGACGTAGCTCTGATTGCTGCCGTCTTCGCCTTGCCGAAAGGTGCCATCGTCTTCAACTCGCGCCCAATCGATTGCGTATCGTTGCGCATAACTGGGGCGACCTTCTGTGATGATCCTGGTGTCCCGGTGGCTGTCTGTTGAATAGAACCACGCTCCATTCCTGAAGGGAGGGCTCAAGACGAGATCGGTCATTGCTGGTACTTCCGTTCGTGCGGCTTCGATTGTCAGCTGCCGTGTCGAGCCGTCACGCAAGATCGCATTGAAGATCAGACGATGGAAGATCACCGATGGCAAGGCACTCTCCGCAATGTCAAAACGCAGGTTCGCAATTCCAAACCCATTCCCAGCCACCACGGTATTGCCGGTCGGCGGACGCATCCCATGGCGCAAGAAATGTTCGCCTAGGTAGTCCATGTCCCAGGTGGCGATGGGATCCGCCCGGAATCTCACATCAAAAGCTTCGATCCTGCGCAGTTCGAATGCGTTGGAGATGCCATTCGCGATCGTGATTTCGTACGACAGCTGAGCCCTGTCATTAACTCTGACCGGCACAGGCTTGGTCGGGATATGGGCTTCGATAACTTCCATCGGCATGGGTCCAATTGCCAGCCGGCCCTGAGGCGCCGTTTCCGAAGTCTCCAAGGCTGGCGGTTGCATTGCATGGCTAATGGGCGCCGAACAGAATATCGAAAAGGCGAATAGGGTCATGACGTTGCCAAATTGAGCCTTGAGCAGCTTTGGAATCAGGTTGCTGACAAAACGCAAGCAAGAAGGATCTTGGACGATCATGCCCCCCACTTTCTTTCTCCTTTTTCCGCTAACTTTGGCTTGAGCCATACCGCTATCCGGAGTGCAGCCAATAGGGCTGCAACGGCTGCACCCAGACTGATGAACAGTGCAATATCGGGAAGGAATTCAGCCAATGATGGCAAAGAGGATCCGAATGCAAGCGGCGCGCCATAGAGCAAGGCTGGCACCAGGACTGCGAGCAGGAATGCTGGTCCTAAGAGCGTTAGTGTGGTCGCCTTTAGCCGTCCGCCAAGCCACGCTCGCGCAAAGAGGATTAGCCAGGTTGCCAGCGCGAGCAGCAAGATAACCAGCCCCCAGAATATGGATTGATAGAGGGGCGGGGAACCAACTTCCCTAAGAGGTCGATCAAGCAATATGTCGACAATGCCAGCCTCGATACCGCGCGTATCGCCCGACAACAGGCCGATGCTGGAATTTGCCAGGATTGCAAAACCAATCCGCTTTTCGGGCACAAAGCCAATCAGGCTTGTCGCACCTGCGATCGATCCGTCATGATAAGCAAGCGTGGCGGCTCCGGAGTTATCGATAAACCAGCCCTTCGCATAGACGATGCCCGAGGTATCGCCTTGTGCAGCAAGCATATCTTCGCGCTGCGCGACCGAAAATATCTTGGGGTTGTCGCTGGTCAATTCGATCAGATATTTTCCCATGTCATCGCTGCTGGAAAAAGCCGCACCAGAAGCGACCAAGCCGCGGCCAAGGCGTCGATCATAATAGGTTGGCCAAGGACCCCAATATCTGAACCTTTCGGAAACGTCTTGAACCGGACTCTCAGGTGCAAGTACGAAACTGTCATTCATGTCGAGAGGCGCAAAGATCCCCTGCTTCGCTATCTCTTCAAACTGACTATCCCGAATTGTTTCAAGCACGAGCCCAAGAATGTCAAAATTGGCATTCGAATATTCAAATTTAGACCCGGGCGCTCGCTTCAGAGTAACTTCCCGCAATCGAGCTACGGAGATATGCAACGCATCGGGACGCCGGGCAGTGTCCTCTTGATGCAGATTTCCGACATATCCGGAAAAACCGCTCGTTTGATTGAGCAGATGCCGGATCGTGACTTTATCCGAAAGATCAACGTTCCGCGTTCGGAAATCGGGCAAGTAGTCTAGAACGCTATCGTCCAGCCGGATCAAGCCTTCGCTTGCTGCTTGCAGAATGAGTATAGCGGTCATCGTCTTGGACACCGACGCGAGCGGGAATACGGTAGACGTCGAAACAGGATCGCCTTTGCGATTCTTTACCCCGAACCCCCTGTTGTAAATTACCGCGCCATTTTCAACGATCACGACGGACATGCCCGGCAAAGCCGTGGACTCCATTCCGCTTTCGATCCAGCTTTCGATCCGCTGGATCTTTTCGCGCTCCAGGGGTTCATTTTGCGATGAAGCGATTGCATTGGATTGGGGAACCAGCATGAGCAATGCGGCCATTGATAGAAACAGCCCTATTCCACATGAACTGGAATTCAGGAGACTACTCCCCATCCGACAAGTGTAACCTCCGCGATGAAAACGTCGGCTACCAGTCAATTCGCCCTCCACTCGCCTGCAAACTATCCTCGGCCTATGGATTAATTGGCAGCGCTGAGCAACGCTAGCCCAAAGCCGGTCACAACCGCCCCGCCAGCGGTGAAGGCCCAGGTCCTGCAAACATCAGGACCGCACATCAGGCAATTTCAACCAGCCCAAACGCCGCGACGGAGGCGCGATGGCTCCTCCGTTGCTCCACGTCCGGGGCATGGCCGGCAGAACGCAGGGTGGAAAAATCTAGCAAGGCTGTGCAGTATTGGAGGCGCCGGCCAATACCGAACGATAGAAAGGCTTCGGCAACGAAGAATCCTGGTGAACTAAAGGCTCTTCATTGGCGGTTATCAGGCAGCGCCCAATTCCCATTCGCAATTTCTCCAATGTGCTTAGAAATCAAATCTACTTCCCAATCTAGAATAACCCTCTCAGCCTTGCTGTCCTTTGCTCTGTTTCCGCCGCTCCATTTGTTGTAGATTGCAACTCTTCCAGCCAGAGCTCGGGTTGACTGAAATTTGCCATCTAGTTCTAGGAAATACACTTCATTTTTGGCAAGTTCACCCTTGCGTAGATATATCCATGTCTTGTCTTCACGCATGTCAAACAAGACTTCGATTGCTCCACCCTTGAATTCGAAGGTATGTATCTCTTCAAGTCGATGAGGTCTGCGGATGTGCTCTCTTAGGGCAAGTGATTGGCAAGCTGCTCCAAGTGTCGCCACAGCATGTTGAAAAAGAGCCCGCCCACTTCGATCGTCGCATGGGTTGCTCATTTGCCAATCTCCGGGATGAGTATTGCTGGCTTCATCAGGACAGCTCAAATACCATGTCTAGCAGGACAAGTCGAAAGCCTCTCTCTGGCAGTCCGTTCTCCAACTATTTTTAAGTGTTTGCAGTCGGAGAGATGGTCTTGCCGTCTGTGGCAAAACCAGTGTTTGGAAGCGTCAGCGTACTCGCTCCGAACAGGCGGCCGTTTGACGTTTGGATGGTATCCCATGACAGTAGGAGAGCTCGATAACCAACGGAACAATTCTTTCTCCCTAGCAGAGACTCATTAGCACTGGCCTTCTTATGTCGCATATCAAGCTTGATCGTATCGTCTGTGCCACGCCTGATGGAAGAATCCTGTTTCCTGAATTGTCTGACACCATCTCTAATGAGGTGGTGGGTCTTGTGGGCCGCAATGGGTGCGGAAAATCGACCTTGCTGCGAACGATTGCGGGACAGCTCGCTCCGTATGCCGGATCAGCTTCCTCTGACGGGACCGTCTACCTTGTCAGCCAGACGAGCTACCCTGACCGCATGACTGTCGGGCAGCTATTGGGTGTTCAGAAAGCGTTGGAGGTTCTTGATCGGTTGGAATACGGATTATCGGGGCAGAACGATCTTGAAGCTGCCGACTGGACGCTGCCCGCACGGCTGGAGAAAGTCTTATCCGATTGCGGTCTTGTCGCCCTGGATATGGAGCGACCTGTCAATAGCTTGAGCGGCGGTGAGCGCAACCGAGCGAAGACCGCTGCGGTATTGCTCGCAAGGCCCGACATTCTGCTGCTCGATGAACCAACGAATGACCTTGATACAGATGGCCGCAAGCTGATCGCGAATGTGATCGGCGATTGGACCGGGCCAGTCTTGGTCGCAAGCCATGACCGTGACTTGCTCGAAAATGTTGACCGGATCATCGAGCTCTCCACCGCTGGTATCCTTTCGGTGGAAGGCGGTTGGAGCGCATTCATGGCCGCTCGAGAAACGCACCGAACGCTAGCCCGAAATGCTCTCGATCAGGCAAGATCGGATGCGAAAGCTGCGAGCAAAGCACGCCAGGGGAAGATCGAGCGTCTGGATCAGCGAAGCCGCCAGGGCCGACAATCGGCTGCGCGACGCGATGCCTCCAGGCTTGAAATCAATGCCAAAAGGGAGCGCGCGGAATCCACTTCCGCACGCAATCGTGCGGTTGGCGATCAACGCTTCTTGGGAGCGCAGAGCAATTTGAAGTTGGCTGAAGCGGCAGTCGAAAGAGTAACGCCGGTTGAGATCGCACTACCACAATGTGGGCTCTTGTCCTCGCATGTGGTGTTGGAGGCTGAAGCGCTTACCTGCGAATATGATGACCGGACTGTGTTTGAAGCACTCAGCCTGAAGATTGTGGGTGCGGAACGCATATTTCTCGGCGGTTGTAACGGAAGCGGGAAGAGCTCGTTGGCGCGGATATTAGCGGGACAAGCCTTGCCAAAGCAGGGCGCGGTGCACGCAGACTACAGTCGGGTTGCGGTGCTCGACCAACATTTAGATATGTTGTTGCCGACCAAAACCGCGTTTCAGGAAATGCAGCGACACAGCCCCGATTTGGACAGGAATGGCACCCACGCGGTATTGGCAAAGTTTGGATTTCGCGCGGACTGGGCATCCCGCAAGATTTCAGAAATGTCTGGTGGTGAGAAAGTTCGACTGGCGCTGGCATGCCTTTTTTCAGGCGAAAAGCCTCCTCATCTGCTGATCCTTGATGAGCCGACCAATCATCTCGATATCTACGCGATAGAGACGCTTGAGAAAGCGTTGCTAGATTATGATGGAGCGCTCTTGTGTATCACGCATGAGGATGCGTTCAGAAGAAATCTGAAGCTGTCGCGTTCAATCGAGCTCGCGGCGCGCTAGCAAGAAGGGCCTTTGCGTTTGCGGCCTTCGGCTCCTGGATGCTCTCGGCTCTGTTTATGACCATCAAGTAGCACCCCAACCATCATTAGCCCTTGGATTGGCGGCTGGTGTTTCACAGTTAGCAGCACCGATTACTCTTGGTTGATCATGTAAAGCGGTTCGACCGCGTCGCTCGGCTGGCAATCAGCAAACCATTTCATTGGGTAACGCTGAGGGCGACGCGTAACAAACTCTCCTGAGTGTGGCACGAACCAGACAGCATCAAAGCTCCCATCCGTCGTCAACGTCGCACGCCATTCCACTACCTGGTGCGTACCGCCGAATTCTTTCCTTTGGGGATGATCTGCGCCGGGGTCACCCAGAGCCACAAGATTGACCAGAAAATCACCGATCTGCGCCTCGACTTCTTCCCCGTCTCGCACGGTGATCCACTTAACGTCAGCAACATGTTCGACGGTCCGGAGTGATGGGTCAGCGCGACGGCGACCCCACGCAATGCGAACCTTGCAGCCACTGCGGGCAGCGTTGGCTATGGATTGGTTTGAATCCGCACCACAGACAGCACGGAGCCTTCAATGGGAAAATACCTTACGAAGCGCTCCGCGAATAACTATGATCGCGCCACGGCAATGGCTCGCCAGTCATTCAATTTTACAAAAAATTCAAATAACAAGGAAAAAGTTATGGACGATTACAAAAACCCAAAAGCTACCAAATCCAAGTCTCGTTTGCTGCTGATTGGCTTTCTGATGGTTATCTTTGCCGTCGGTGGGCTGAAAATCTTCGGTTGAGCGGGAGCTCGTCGTGCTTGGCTTTCGCCAATGCGGACTTACGTCGCAGTGATACCGGCACCAAAAGACCGGATCGAAATCTTCATTAAAGATCAGAATCGATGTTTCTGACTACGTCGATCTTCTCCACAGCCAGACAGCAATGGTATGATATTGACTACGGCAACGGCTTGGACTGGGCCGATGCCTGATTCTCCGCTTTAAAATCATATGGGGGGCAAATCCGACATTCAGCTTCCAGCCCAATTGCGGAAGCCTGTTCTTCGGCTTAGGCTCTGACGATGGGCAAGCGAGACTATGGCGGGATGACGGTGAATGAGCGGCTGTTTGCCTCTGGTCTCTTAGACGACTTTGATCGCGCCTTGTCCAATGGTGATAAAGCGGCGATTGAAGAGATTCTCGAAAAAGTCGATGTCGATCCCAATCTTGCAAAAAGCATTTTGAGCGATGGTTGTTAGCGGTTCTGCGCAGGGCAAAGACAGCGACCAGGCCGACTCTTCAGGCTGAGTTGTTATGGCACTCTGAAGCAACGACGAGCATGGTCGATTCCAAGCATCTATACTCAAGTTCCGTGCGCACAGATCCGGATGGCTGGAGCAAAGCGTGAACTTTCGGAGGAGTGCATTTGTTCTGGTGTCAGAACGCATCAGGGGAAATCCACGGCGTCGACAATCTGAATCAGTTGCAGCGCTGAGTTGGCGTTTCCATGAGTGAACCGATTGCCGGACGCGCAGATGCGCAGGGCAGGGTCATCTTCGCTGCTTTGGTATGGGGTGCCTCGGGCCGACAATCACCGATCATCTGCGACTTCATCTTCGTGATCCTTAACGCACTGCCCTGTCGCGAAGTACTGCGCCAATACGGTCGAGACAAAACGATCAACAACCGTTTCATTCAATGGAGCCGAATTGGGAGTGATTGACCCAATCTCGGTATCCTTGGTGGGTAAAGGTGGTCTGAACTCCCAGCTTTACGTGGACTGCGATGGCAAGGGGTGAGTCCACGGCCAAGGAAGTACACTCCCGCTTTGCAGTCTCTCCAAATGAACATGGGTAAATCAATTAGCGGAGTGATTCTCTGGCGATTAAATCGACATGCGATGCTGTTATGGTTTCACCTTCTTTCCAATATTCGTCCCTCTTGATCCGTCCTGGTTCAAAAATATAAGCGAAACCGGAATTGAAAGCTGTTGTTGACGAAGATTGGTTTTGAGTTTTTTCCGCTGTAAAATCATACTTGCCGTCATTTCCGACGGAGACAAGCGACATTTCACTTACAATGCCTGAAGCACAGAAGTGCGTTGCCCGAATTTTCCCGTTGTCCATATTAAAGACGGTCAACTCTTTCAAAAGACCCTCATCAGTCGCGAAGACCCATGTTTCTGTAACAATGCTGCCTCTTGACATCACTTCGTACTCTACGAAGGAACCTCTCTTTGACCCAGCGATATCATGCTTACCTTCCAGCGAAATTAGCAAATCAAACAATGTGTTATCGCGCAAATCCGTGATCGAATGTTGAGCAGGCTCGGATACATTTTCCTCTGAAGCGGCATCGATCTCACCGATATCTTGAGCTGGATCGGTCGCCATGAGTGATGAAGGAGGCAGAAGCATCCCAAGGAAAATCAGGCGATGAAAAATGAGCTTCTTCATTTCATATCCTTCGGTGAGCCAGAAGTGCAGGGCCGGAGCATAATGAAGTGTAATCTAAAAGTCTGCTCACTCCAAGAATGGCTCAGTATTGACGATCTTGAAGTCGTGCATTTGGTCCAAGTAGGCTTCAAAATAGGGCTTGTGTGATGCTCCTACAATCGACAGCACCCTACCGCCCGGCTTCGTTGCGGCCGCTTCAACAATAGATGCGACCATTCTCAGGTTTCGTGTCTGGAACCATGCTACATATTTGCGCCCATATCCTTCTGGCAGGGCATCGTTCATCGCCTTGCGGAAGTCGTAATCCATGGCAAAAGATTGTGCTTTGGGTGAGTTATAGAAACGGAAAGCCCGCAAGACTCCGCCTTCGCTTCGAATATCTACTTCGACTGTCTCCATCTCGCTTTGATCGGGCACTGGTTCCGATCGCCAGATTTCCTGCATTCGGTCCCAGAACCCATCATCGAAGTTTGCGAAAATCGCGTCTGAGCTGTGATTATCAATAGGGTAGATGCGAGCATGCCCCAGCCTTGCTGCCAAGCGGGCTCCGATTTGCGCGCTCTCGTTTGGGCGTTCAGATAGTTCTTTGAGGAAAGTTGCGGATCGTTCGCCGAGCCCATCTGGCGCTCGTTTCTCTGCTTCCGCAAGCTGGAACCACTGTACCAGCCCAGAATAAGGATCACCTGCGGCGAGAAATGCTGCTGCCAAATGGCGCCTCTGGCTCGCCGCCGGTTGTGCAGGCCATGCAGAGAGAATGTGACGAATTTCTGCTACCGCTTCGCTGTCAGTCAGGCCCGATTCCAGCTGATATTCTCGGGCATCGAAGCAATAGTCTTTGGCGACTCCAGGGTACTCGCTGGGATATTGCCTTAGAAGCCAGCACTCTCCACCAGATACCGCCTCAATGGTAACTATATCAGGGCTATATCGCTCGAGTCGTTGGAGCAACGGTTCCAATTCGCTAGTTGTCAGAGGGGTCTCCAGCGACGCTAAATGCGTCGATCCAAGGACCATAACTTCCGTGGGCGCGACCATCAGGGCCCTGTCCACCCCTCTAAGATCGACGACTTGTGCCCGAATCTGAAGTGGCATCGCTGCAAAGAGCAGTGTGACGAAAAGTATCGACTTCCTCGACTGGAACAGTGACGCCATACATTCTCCTGCCGCCTTCTAAGCCCTATAGGTGCTGTCTATCGTTCGCGAAGCGCGCGGTCCAAGCTATTCCAATTAGAGCAGCAGACGGATAGAGATAGCGACAATTGGTCTTGGCAAGATCATGGCGCTAGACTTTCCTTTTGATAGGCGAGGCAGGACCATCATCAGCCAGGTTCGCGATCTCTGACGTTTCGAGTATCCACGGCTCCCATTCCGTCTCAGGACGTGCTCCCAGGCTGGCATAGAAGCTCTTCGCCGCGCTGTTCGAGGGGATGACGGTCCAGCCGATGCGTCTGGCCTCGATTGCGAGCGCATGCCGAGCCACCTCGCGCATCAGCTTTGCCCCCACGCCTGCTCCGCGCGCTTCGGGAAGGACAAACAGTTCCTTGAGCACCAGCGTAGGACGCAGATCATAGGTCCATGGGATCACATAGGTCACCGCCATTCCGATGACCCGATTGGTCGCCGAAGCTACGGCAACAAACGCATCGAACGTGGGACGGTCAGTGTCGAAACCGGCCCGAAGAATCGCCACTTCATCGACCTCGAACGCATCGAGATATCCCTCGAACTCTGCGAGGCTGCGCATGAGCGCCAACAGTTCGTGCACGTCACTCCTCTTGGCACGGCGAACCAGCACAGCGTCAGTAGGGGCCATCGGGCAACCTGTCTTCGAGGTAGAACTTCCCGCGCCTCGCCGGGTCGGACATATGCCGAACCCAAGCGTCCCGCTCGTGGCTGATGACGATATGTTCCCAGACGCAGGCGTGAAAACGGCACCCGTCCTGCGACACGAAGCCATTCTGTGCATCGTCGCACGAAGCAAGGTGTCGCATGGCAATGTCACCATGGGCCCACCAGTGGAGGAGCAGCCAGTTGCTCATCTCGCCGGCGTGCAGGATCGCATAGCCGAGACGATGATCGTTGCCTTCTTGGGCGACCATCGCTGGCAGAACTTCGACTGCGTAGTCATGCGCAAGTTGAGCCAGCCCATCCGGCTCGCGGTCTACATCTTGGCGGACGATCACATAGGCTTTGAGACAGGTTGCCGAGGCCCTCCAAATGCCTGCGAACCGGAAACGGCGGATTTTGTAGGGCTTGATTTCAGTCACGCGGAAGGAACTTCAGGCAGGATCGCCAACAGATCGGTTGTTCCCGGATCAACCCCGAATTGCGACAGCAGCGTCGTCACCTGTCCGCGGTGGTGCGTTTGGTGATTGAACAGGTGCTGCAACACCGCGCCGCAGTTCTTCCTGAACCGCGTGCCATTGGAGATTGCATACTCAAGGGTGTCCTCGAGATGGGCCGGATCGACTTCGGAAACAAAGGCAAAAAGCAAACCGTCCAGATGGAGACGCGCATTCGCGAATTCTCCGAGGCCACGGTGCAGCACTTCATCATTCGCGGTCGGCGAGTGCATCTCTGCGACTGGGCTCAGGATGCGAAATCCAAACTGGCGTTCGAAGCGCTGGAGCCAGGTGATGTCCCAGACCATGAGGTGGTTCATCGTCCCCATGATTGATTTGAAGAACGCGCCGCGATCCTCCCATAGCTGGTCGCCGGAAAGCTTCGCCAGCGCGTCAAGCAAATTGCCGTTCATCCATGAATTGTATTGAGCAAGGCGAACGAAAGCGGAGGTCGGCTGCCCCTCTCCGCACCGGGCGATCCGGGGATCGAACATTGCAACAGCGGCGGCAAACTTGTCGCGGCAGTCGGGATTGCAAAAGCCAACCGTGCTCCCGCGATAGCTGGTCAGAGCGTCTGCAGAGACGGGATTGCCCGACCATGGGCAAACGTCATTGAGCGGTATGGCATTTGTGCTTTCGCTCATTCTCAATCGCCCTCATCCCAGATCCAGTCGGGGCATGAGGTGTCGAGGTCAACGCGGGATCGCGGCGTGCCATCGTCGCTGATCATCAGCATGTAGCCCTGCGGTCCGCCATAGGCGATCATCGGCAACGGTCGCGCGGGATCATGGCGGGACATATCGTGTCCGATATCCTCATTGGTCAGGTCAGGGGCGTAGAACATCACATGCGGCGGAAAGAAGCCGAGTTCTCCCGTCTGCCAATTGACCGGTCGGTTGTAGCGCGAAAGCATATAGGCCACGCCAGGTCGGCGCGGGGAAATGAACTGGCCACTATCGAACCTCTGCGACACATCCGCAGCCACCGCATCGACGGGCTCGCCTTGGGCAAGGCGGTTTCCGAAATGGACAATCTTCGGGATGATGGTTGTCGTCCCTTCAGCGTCAAAACAGGTCGGCTTCAAAACCCGCGGATGGTCACGGTTGACGATGCATGTGAACTTGTTGCTGCTCTCTCGCTCGAGCCTGAAACCGTCCCGTCCCAGCACGTAGACTCCGGCATCCTCGCGCAGCCATTCCGGGGCCGCGCTCAAGGCAAGCGAGACCTCGCAGGCCTCCGGCAAGAAAGGGAGCGCTGATCGGTCGGAGACGGAGCTGCTAGCCGACGCGAGGCTGACGATAAGAACGATTGCGGCCTTCATGCTATTGTCCTTTCTGTTCATTGATCCAGGCCTCCACTCGCCGCGCGAGCACCGCCATCGGCATCGGACCCTCACGCAGAACCAGATCATGAAATTCGCGAATGTCGAACTTGTCGCCGAGCTCGCTTTCGGCCCGCGCGCGCAGCCTCTGGAACTGGATCATCCCAAGCTTGTAGGAAGCAGCCTGACCGGGCCAGACAGCATAGCGATCGATCTCTCGCTGGATCGATTCACGGCTTTCACCGGTGACGCCGACCATGTAATCGATGGCCTCCTCGCGGCTCCAGCGTTTGTGATGAATTCCGGTGTCGACCACCAGCCGCGCGGCCCGGTAGTTTTCCATCCTGAGCCGTCCGAGGTCACCCAATCGGTCGCCCTCATACAGCCCCATCTCCTTGGCCAGTTCCTCGGCGTAAAGCGCCCAACCTTCGCCATAGTCACCGAACCACATCATGTTCTGGAGCAACGGCAGGCCTTCAATCGACAGTGCTGCCGATGCCTGGAAGTGATGGCCCGGCACAGCCTCGTGGAACACCAGCGAGCGGAGTGTGTAGGTCGGAATATCGGCCGCACTCTTCATGTTGATCCAGAAAATGCCCGGTCGCGAACCGTCGAGCGGCGGTGGGGTGTAGTATCCACCTGATGATGCATCCTGTTCGTGACTGGGTATCCTGCGCACCTCAACCTGCTGTTGGGGCACGCGCTTAAACCAGTTGGGCGAGAGCGCCATGACTCGATCGACATCGCGCTGCAGCTCGCCGATCAGAGTTGCTTTGGCCTCATCGGTATCTTCGATCAGGTAGGCGGGATCACGCGCAAGCTGCGTCATACGTTCGCCCACGGTGCCTTCTGTGTAGCCGACCTCGCGAAGTATCTCGTCCATCTGGCGCTGGATTCGAGCGACATCGGCTACGCCAATCTCGTGGATTTCATCAGGAGACAGCCCATTCGCGCCCCAGGCTTCGATGGCAACCCGATACATCGCCTCACCCCGTGGCAGGCGCCAAAGTCCGGCATCCGAACCGGCTTCGGGGACCAGCTGTGCGATCCGATCACCGAACCGGATGTAAGCCGGAAACACCTCCGTTCCAAGCAATTGTGCTGCTTGCGCTTCGTACCGCGCCCGTTCGACTTCGGTCAGGTCATCAATGGTCGCCAATCTGCTCGAAAAGCTGTTCATGAGTGGGCTTTCGAGTGCGCTGCCAGCGGCAAAACTGCGTGCAGATGCCGCTATCGCTTCGAGCGCAAAGTAGGGCGGGACCACGCCCTTTTGCGCATCCTCCTGGGCCGCATCCGCCAACTCATCCAGAACGCGATCGATCTCACTCAAACGCGCCAGCCAGTCTTGCGCATCCTTCCTGTTGTTCAGCGGATGTTGTGCGATCAACAGTCGAGGAAGATCAACCTGAGGGCCGAACAGCTGGTTGACCGCATAGGGTGCGCCTGCCGACAGCATCGAAGGCAGGCCGACGCCGAATTTGTTTTGCTGCGCCGCCAGTTCGTAAGCGTTGAGCATGACATCATAGGTAACGCGGTCGCTTGCCGTCAGGCTATCGCGATCAATTGTCCGCAGCTCAGCCAGCATAGCTTCGACGTCGCGGCCCAGCCGGTCGTTGTCTTTCGGCGAATAGCTGCTCAGCCGGGCAGCAAAGCCTTCTCCTGCAACTTCCTCATCGACGCCAAGTTGCGTCGCCCATTCAGGCGAGGCACCCAGTATGATCGCTACGTGGCGGTCCGCAAGGGAGCGAAGTCTTGTTACCGGGGCCTCATCGACGGCGGAACCGGACTCTTGCACCGTATCCTGCGCGAAGGCCTTGGGAACCTGGCCTCCAGCGATTGCGATGCCTGTAACGGCGGCAGCGGCCAGAATCCGTATGGGTCGGCTGTAAATGCTTTTCACGGCTGGAGTCCTTGCAAGTAATCTATGGTCGGCTCGTCCGGCACTCGTTCGTCCCGGTCGAATTCCATGATCGAGTTCAGTTCCCAGGTTTTCCCATTGTCTGACGAGAATGACTGCTCCCACCGGGCATGAGCAGGGGTGACATCCGTCCAGCGGAAGCGCACTTTGATAGGCCGTCCTCTAAGCATGTCGTCGCCAAGGAATTCTGCCACGCCATCGGCAAATCCTCCGATGACCGGCGGCTCCATCCGCTGGTCAGCTGTATCGAGCCAGTAGATCCGCCATCGATCGATGCGTGGATCAAACAGGCGTATGGGAGCGCCTTCGAACAGGCGATCATCCACAAGGCGTACGAAGCGCCCGATGTTGCCAAAGCCCGCAAAGGCAGGACGGACGATATCGACACCTATCGCTTCCTCCCATTGCGTAGAGCCTGCCAGCCGTTCGCGCAGTGTCCGGTGGCGCACCCGCCACTTGCCATGAAGGAAGTCGAAATCGCGCGCGCCAGATAAAGGCAGACAAGCGTTCACGCATAGACCTCGTCGATGTCCACCACCCACGGCTCTTGCCGGGATGCAGCCTCCCACGCCTTCCATGGTTCAAGCCCCGTGATCGTCTCGCTGTATGCGCGAACCGCGTGATGTTCCGACAGCTCGTAAATGGCGAGCCTGTTGACGATCGGCGCAAACATCCCGTCGGCTATCGTGAAATCCTTGCCGAACAGAAACGGGCCGCCGAAGCGGTCCAGACAACCGCTCCAGATCGACTCAATTCTGGCAACGTCCTTGCGAACATGACGATCTGTCGGGACCGCTTCTACTCGCCGCCGCATGTTCATTGGACAGGCAGCGCGAAGCGCCATGAAGCCCGCGTGCATCTCGTTGGCGATGCAACGCGCCTCTGCCCGGGCGCTCCGATCGGCGGGCCAAAGCCTTGCCTCCGGGAATTGTTCCGCAAGATATTCGAGAATGGCCAGCGTTTCCCACACCGTAAGACCATTGTGGGTGAGGACCGGAACCTTGCCGTGGGGCGCAAACTCGAAGAAGTCGGCGTACTCGTTCTCAACGTCGAAGGCCCGCAGGTCCTCTTCGAAATCGATGCCCTTCACTTTCATAGTCAGCCATACACGCAGCGACCACGAGGAGTAATTCTTGTTCCCGATATAGAGCTTCATCTTTCAGTCTGCCTCTCTCAGTTCAGCTGTTTGCGGTAGGCGTCTTTGGATACGATCAGACCGTCAGCGAACTCGAAGAGATCACAGCCTAGCGACATGCGTCCGTCGGAATGGTCGTAGCGCCATTTCCAAACCGCGCTTGATCCGAAGATGGTCAGGTCGCTGATGGTCGATTGAACGGTGTCGTCCGTGCGCAACATCGAGCAAACGAGTCCTTTGATCGCCTCGCGCCCGATTGCGCGCCCTCCCGGGTTAGGACCGATCGAGCTCAGATAACGCCCGTCCGCAGCGAAACAACGAGCCACGCCATCGGCATCTCCATCCGCCCAAGCCTCGCTCAGGCGAGCCATTACGGATCGTATCTGTTGTTCGTTCATCGTCTGCCTTCCGCGAAGAGACCATTGCCTATCGCGATTATTGGCATACTACTTGAGCCACTTTTTACGATTCGAAGTGGACCACTTAATGGAGAACCTTTCCGTCATCGCAGGTCTGTCGACAGGCGCTGCTTTGCCCAGAGAAGGAGGAATCGCGCAGGCGTTAACCCAACGGATTCGCGATGCGGTGGCACGCGGCGAACTCGTGGTGGGTGACAGGATACCCGCAAGCCGGGTCATTGCGGGCGAACTTGGGATCGCACGCGGAACGGTCATTACTGCAATCGATACACTGGTTGCAGAGGGCATTCTCGAGACGAAGGTCGGGGCCGGCGTGTTCGTCGCCGAGGCTGCTGTTGCACTCAACCGAGTAGAGATCGAATCCCATGCTGCAACGCCCCCAATTCACTTCTCGCCAGATGAGCCTGATGTCGACGAGTTGCGCAATTGCCGGTTCGATTTCCGGCCCTGTCGCCCGTCGCTTGAGGCTTTTCCGATGCAAGTCTGGAAGCGCTGCGTCGCACTGGCCGGAAGTCAGCAACCTTCGTCCGACTATGGTTCTCCTCTTGGCGACGAAGGGCTTCGGGCCGCGATTTGCGACTATTTGCGCCGATCGAGAGGCCTGATCGTCACTCCAGCGCAGATGATCATCACCAATGGTGCGGTGAATGCCATGCATCTTGCTGCCCGCTTGTATCTGGACACAGACGCAGAAGTCGTGGTCGAAAATCCCGGCTACCCCCTTGCGCGGCAGGTTTTCGCAAACGCTGGCGCACGAATAATACCGGTGGTGGTGGATGACGATGGACTTCGTGTCGATCTCCTACCCCAGCGGGCGGAGAAGGTCCGCATTGTCTGCGTGACACCCTCGCACCAGTTCCCGGTCGGGGGCAGGCTGTCGCTGTCGCGGCGCATGGATCTGATCGAATGGGCCAGGCGCAATGACGTTCTGATTGTCGAAGACGATTACGACGGCGAGTTTCGCTACGATGTTCCCCCGCTCAGCCCCCTGGCTGCATTGGGAGGAAGTCAGGTGCTGTATGTCGGCACATTTTCGAAAACGATGTTTCCAGGCTTGAGGATCGGGTTTGCGGTCGGAACAGAGCAATTAATCGAAGCCATGGGCCGGCTGCGCAGCTTCTCCGAATATGCACCGAACGCGATTATCCAGTCTGCGCTACTCCGCTTTGTCGACGGAAGCCACTACGAGCGGCATATCCTGCGCATGCGGCGGATCTATCGAGAAAAGCGAGGAGCCCTGGTCGCCAGCTTGGTGTCCGCAGGGCAAGGGTACACCATTTCAGGGATTGATTCCGGCCTGAACGCGCATGTCCAGCTGCCAGAAGGCATGTCAGCACACCAACTGTCTGTCGATCTTGCCAAGCGCGGTATACTTGTTCCGACGATCGATCGGTACGCCTTCGACCAAAAAGGATCCGATTCCGGATTGGTCGTTGGTTTCGCGGCTCCCTCGCTTCAGGACATTAATGCAATAGGCGGACTGTTGTCGAGCTTAGGCCACTAATGGGCCGATAGCCGTCGATCTGCTCTTGGTAGGCTTAATCAGCTGAACAGACGTTCCGCTAAGTCGCATTCGACAAAAAAGTCTGGTCCGGCGCGAGGCTTTATCGAATCTGAGACGCCTCAAATGCTCTTTCTCCCTAGCGCTCCATGCAACCCTCAGGCAGGCATTGGGCGCGAAGATATGGATGGACTTGAACACCTCATAATGAATTGGCGCTCAGCGCTGGTTGGACTCACCATAGCCTGCTCAATGACTGCGCTGATCTATCTGGCGCGGCGCGGCATTGAAAGCCGCGCAATCGGCTGGCTCGCGGTCTTTGTTATCGCTGCGAATGTCTCGGCGATCCCTCTCTTGATCGGTTTCGCGGGCGCTTATGATATTTGGCCGGGTCTGACATTTCTGCCCGCGCAGACAGCGCTTTTCTTTGGTCCGGCGATCGCACTTCACGCACGTGCACTTATGCTGGACAGTGCTGATCGGCGACTTTGGTGGCTGTTTGCACCCGGCATTACCTATTGGCTCTATCAGCTTTGGGCGTTCACCATGCTTGGCGATTATCGCCAAAAGTGGGCGTTTAATAACGCCGTGCACGAGCCCTATATTTTGCCCGTTGCGATCATCGGTTCGTGGATATTGGCGGCGGGGTGCCTGATTTATGTCTGGCGGCTGCGCACGCGCTATCTGCAATGGCTCAAAGACCATCATTCCGACGATGAACGCTTCAGCCCAGTCTGGCTCACGCATTTAGTGGTATTGGCTGCGATAGTCGGCGTGTTCTGGGTGATCGAAAGCGTATTATCGCGAATATTGGATGCGGACTATTTCGATGTCTTCCTTTGGGAGTTTATCGCCCTGTTCGCGATCTTCGTGATCGTGCTGGAGGCGTTAGCAGGGATCGACCATCCTTTCCCCAAGATGAAAAGCGAAGGTGAGAGCGAAGATCGGAAACCTAGCGAGCCTGCCGCGCGTGATTGGGTGCTAGAGGGAACGCGGCTCAAAGCTCAAGTGCTTGAGCATAAATGGCATTTGGAAGCGGGCTTGTCACTCCAAGTGCTCGCGCGCCGTTTCGGAATGAACCAGGCTTATGTTTCGCGGGCCATCAATCAGGGATTGGAACAGAATTTCAGTGGCTTCATCAATGGCCTCAGAATTGAGCACGCTAAGGTGCTGATTGAGGTAGGCGACAAGTCGATGATCGAAATTGCCCTGTCGACCGGGTTCGGCTCCAAAGCGAGTTTCAACCGTGCGTTCAAACTGCAAACGGGTATTAGTCCGAGTGAGTATCGGGCGACGCGGCAAGCAAAGTAAGGCGTCTCAATTCACAAAAATCTATAGAGATTTCTCTTATTGCAGCGCAGCTCATTGCAGCGTGGCTAGTCGGTGGCGGTGAAGGAGAACACCGATGAAACCAGCCTCTCTCATGCGCGGAATTATGACTGCAGTTGCGGCAGCGACCATACCTTCCGCTGCCCTGACCACTAGCCCACTGCTCGCTCAGGAAAATCCTGCCGACCAGTGGCTCACAACCACCCAAATCGAGGCCGACTTGTCACTCGCGCAGGAAGCCTATTCGCGGGTCCATCCCGGCTACACGCGCTATGCCAGCGATGCCGAAATGCGCGACGCGTGGGCTGCGATTGAGCAGCGCGCACGGGCACAAGGCGGAATGAAGCTTGGCGATTTCTATCTCGCGGTAGAGCTAGCCCTGACCACTATCCGGTGCGACCACACCAAAGCGGAACTGCCCCAAGCGATGCGCGATGCGCGCCAGGGCAAGCCGCTCTATTTGCCGTTCCTGTGGCAGCTCATTGAGGGGCGCGCGCTTATTGAATTGGCTGCGACTGACACTGGCCTCAACCGCGGCGACGAGGTTATCGCGATTGATGGACGCCCGCTTGAAGAGGTCGTCGCAAGCGTCGCACCTTATGTGCCGGTCGATGGATACACTGACTGGGCGCGGGTTTCTGGCATCGCTCAATCGCTCGAATTTATGGGCGGAGCGGTCGATCACTTCGGCATGCTGCTGCGTGACACTCCGGCAGTCGCAAATCTCACCATCCGCAATGCCGAGGGTGATGAGCGCACGGTTATGGCGCCGCGCATTTCCTTTGAGGACTGGACCGATCTGGGGCGCCAGCAAGGCACGCCGGCGAGCTTTAGCGATGCCGTTCATTTTGAGCGCGTTGGCGATGACACAGGCTATCTCGCCGTCGATAGCTTCGTAAACTACCGCAATCCCGTTGATCCGCATGACGTACTGTCTCCGATCTTTGAGACAATGCTCGCTGAGAAACGCAGTACTCTAATATTGGATCTTCGCAAGAATGGAGGCGGCTCCACGGACGCATCGCAGGCGCTGGCATCGTATCTGATCGAGGAGGCGATGCAGCTAAAGCTCTCAATGACGACCGCAACGCTCGACCTGACGGGTCTAAAAGAACATTTGACCACATGGGATACGCGCGCGCTTGATCCTGATCCGCGCGGCTTCATCGCTAATGATGATGGCACTTACACATTGCGCGATGGTATCGCCGATGACACCGCCGTGATCGTGCCTGCTGATGAAGCTTTTCGCGGGCGATTGCTGGTGCTGACCAGCAATAGCAATTCCTCCGGCAGCACAAATCTGTTGGCAATTTTGGGCGAGCAGGAGCGCACTACCCTGATAGGAGAACCAACCGGGGGAAGCGCTGAAGGGCCGACTGCGGGTTTATTGCTGACGCTAACTTTGCCGGAAAGCGGTATCCGCACACGCATCCCTGTGTTTCGTTACAGGAACAATGTGAGCAGCTTTGAGCCGGGCCTCGGCCTCTCGCCAGATATTGGCGTCAGCATGACGGTCGAGGATTTTCGCCGTGGAAATGATCCTGCGCTAGCCACAGCGAAAGCTCTGGTGAGCGAAGCTGCACCCAGCGATCAGCCGCGCAACGAAGCACCGCTTGCAAGCATCACCGATTTTTCCGCGATGCTCGGAGAGGAATGGTCTGGCGAGCTTGAGTATCTCAATTATGGCAGCACAGGGCGCTCAATCATACCGGTGCGGATGGTGGCACGCGATATGGGAAAAAGGTCGCTGCGCTATCGTGTCATCTATCCCGGCGAAACACATATGAACGCGCGGGATACACTACGCATTTCGCGAGATGGCAGGCAGATCAATGGCAACACGATCACGCAGCGCATCACGAACGCGGACGGCTCGCTGATCTTGGTGTCGGAAGGCAAAGGCCGCGATGACAACCGTGCGGCTGATGTTCGCATGACATATGAGATAGGTGCGAACCGGTTCAGCATTCGCAAGGACGTTCGGTTCGAAGGTTCTGAATTCATCAATCGGAACGTATATCGTCTCACTCGATAGCATCGCCAATTCTAAGCGAGGGGAGGCATCGGTCCGACGTTCGTCTGCAGATTCCAACGAACTCGGTCGATCACACACAGCTCAAGTTGCGAGTGTGCGAACTTGGTTTTCGTCGGCCGGAATGGCCGCAGAGAACGTCCGCTTTCAGGAATTAATATCTCGGATGGCTACGTCTCGGACTAGGGCGCCAATCGGACGTTTTTCACAGTCCATTATGGAAGCCTTAGAATCGACTCTTGAGTCCCAAAAAAGGCATCAAACCAATGCAGTAGCCGCCATTTGAGGGCTCAATTGCGGGCCCGCTGTGAGAGTCGCGGAAATTAAACAAACAAAATCAATTTTTTACGCCGTCAGTGCGATGCTTCTTCTGGGCACCAGAGCTTTACGCCATTGAAATATAACGCAAAAAATTGAGTTACGTGAGTCCCTCGTGAGGACTTCAAGTAATTGTCTCTGCTCGTCTTTCTCGTTCCAACTCGTTCTTTTCTCGGTTCAAATCGCCGAGTCTTGGATGATCCCAAGACCTCCCGACCAATGATTTCTGCGGACCTTTTGGCGGACCTCTGATTCCATAGACTCCAAAGGGCCTGCAAAGCTCGAAAGACATCATCTCTTGGATGCCTTCCATACGGCAGAGTCGCGGGTAGCCGGGGCTGACGAGAGCAAGCTGTCCGTCACCTGTCCCGATATTTCGTTTGTCTGAGGAAGTTTTCTGGAGCCGCCGGGTTTCGACTCGCGTCTTGCTGGCGATGTTTCAGCTTACCCGGCAGATCTTATCAGCGGCCAGAAAGGACTTTTCCGGCCCCGTAACGACTTGGACGACCACCACAACCAAGTCAGGAACGAAGCTATCTGCTGACCGGGCGTATTGGTCGTGAGCACTGGTCCCTCCTAGAGTTTAGGCTACCTCCAATCGTTGGGGGCTGAAGATTGGTAACGGATCCGAAAAATGGCGGCACGAGAACTGTGGTTGTCGCCGACGATCACGCGTTAATCCGGCAAGCCAGCACCGAGATCATTTCCCGAATCCCCAACACTACGGTCGTTGCCGAGGCTGAAGATGGCCTCGACGCAATCACGAAAGCGCGCACGTTTCAACCCGACTTGCTCGTGCTCGACGAAGCGATGCCGCTGGCCAAGGGTTTCGAAGTGCTCGCTGAAGTCCGTCGCTGGTGCCCTAATACGCGGATCGTGATGTTGACTGGCCTGACGTCGCACAATCTGCTGGCTGACTATCTGGACCAGGATGTCGACGGCCTCCTGCTCAAGAGCTGTAGCGCGGATGAAATTCGACGTTGCTTCGAAATCGTCCTTGCAGGCCACAAGTATGCGGCTGAGGAGGTGCGAAGAATACTCCGGGAAAATCTCGGCAGCCGCAGTCTGACGGCAAGGGAAGGTGAGGTTCTCTCGCTAGTGGCGACTGGAGCGTCCAACGTCGAAATAGCAGACCGCCTGGGGATCAGCGTCAAAACTGTAGAGAAGCACCGGGCCAGCCTGATGGCCAAGCTTGAGGTAAACTCGGTAGCCCAACTGCTCGCCGTCGCGTTGCGCGAGGGTTATCTCGATGCTCACAAGCAATTGTAGGAGGCCTGCTGCGGAATGGGGTGCTCCACCCATCGACGATGTGACGCCAGGAGAGCAACATACAGCGATGCGAGAGTCGGAGATATTTCCGCGACCGTACGCTGCGTTGCTGACCTCGCTTCGGCAAGCAGCGGCGCTCGCCTGTTTCGTGTTTGCGTCCGTGCTCGCCATTGCGAATGTGCCGCATGCAAGAACGGAGCCTCTGCCACTTATCCCTGAGGCGATCTTCTATGCCGACACAAAGCCTCACCTGACAGTCCTGCGTGACAGCACTGGCCGTAAAAGCGCCAGCGAGGTTGCGGCACTCGGCGGAGAATTCGAGCCAATCGATTCCGACTACGTCGATTTTGGCCTCACCGAAGACATGATCTGGTTGAAATTCTCGGCAAAGAACCTCGGCGACAAACCACAGATCTACCGTATCGACATGAAGCGGCAGTATTTCGAGGAGCTGCGCCTGTTCGAGATCGAGGCAGATGGAGAACTTTGGCTGTTGCTCGGCCATCGTCAGGAAGACGATTTCACCGATAGACCCATACCAAGTCGTTTCCTGCTCGCCGATGTTCGTTTCGAAGCAGGCGAATCTAAGACATTCCTGATCGGATACCGCAGCAGCACAACGACCTTCCTGCCTCTCGCGGTCGGGACAATCGATGGTGTCAACGCCGTCCACCAGGCCGAACTGACGACCGACCTGTTCCTCAACGGCATGCTCGCTGCAATGGTGGTCTACTCGCTATTGATGCTGCCGGTGATCGGCTGGAGGCTAGCGGCATCCTTCGCAGGATATATCGGTGCCGGCGCGTTTTACGTGCTCGTTGCCGATGGCTATCCCATGCAGAGCCTGTGGCCTGATCGGGCATGGATGAACGAGCCGATGAATCTCGTATCCATGCTGGCGATGACTGCGCTGGGCCTCAATTTCTGTCGGCAGCTGTTCCAGTTCAACGAATTCGCCATGCTTTTCGACCGAATTCTGGTGGTTTTGTTGGGGCTGACCATAGCCTGCGTCGTGCTCGCGTTTGCGCTTATCGAGTACGATTGGTTCACGATACCGGCATACCTGCTTCCTCCGATCGCCAATCTTGCCGTTTGCGCTGCGGGGATCGTTGCCTGGCGAAAACGGCGCATCGGCGCGCTGCCATTCCTGTTCGGCGCCCTGTTGGTGGCGAGTTCGCTCGCATATGCCACTGTTGCGCATCTCGTCCCGGGCCGTTTCGATCTGGATGCCACCCTCGACTATGGTCATGTCGCACTGCTGGGAGAATGCGTGGCATTCGCGCTGGCGATACTCTTACGTTTTTTGTCGATCCGGGCTCAGCGGGATCTGGCGCTGGCGCAGAAGCTCGAAGAGTCCGAGCAGCGGCTGAAGCTGAGTGAAGAGCTTGTCGACGCCCAGCGAAACTACGCAGAAGCCCGCTCTCACGCCGAGCGGGGCCAGCGCCGCCTTTCGGACATGTCGCACGATATCCGCCAGCCGCTGCTGATCCTGCGCGACGCGATCGCAAAGTTGAGCCGTCATGAAGGTGAAGACGAAAGCCATTTGCGTGCAGCGGTCGCCTACCTTGAAGATGTCACCACGGTTCAAGCCACCGCGTTGCCGGAAGCAGAGCGGGGTGGGAACCAGCGGCCCGAAAAGTTCGCGCTGCAAATCCTGTTCAACAATATTGCCCAGCTCTTCTCTGAGCGAGCGGCGGCTCGCGGCATTGAGCTGAAAATCAGGCCAACCGAGCTCGAAGTAACGAGCCACCCCGTCTCGCTGATGCGGATAATTGGCAACCTGACGGAAAACGCAATCGTGCACGGAAAGGGTGACAAGGTCCTGCTCGCCGCCAGGCGTCGCGGCAGCACGGTGCGCATTGAAGTGTGGGATCGCAGTGAAGGTCTCTCCAGCGACGAAGTCGAATCCGCCATGCAGAGGGGGGTGCAAGGTGAGAAGTCCCCGGGCTCGGGGCTTGGCCTCGATATCGTCGCGCGGCTATGCCGGGAACTGGGCCACAGGTTCGAACTCCGTTCGCGCAAAGGCCGCGGTTCTGTCGCAATCATTCACCTGATCGAAAGCTGATCGCCTCGAAAATGGGGTACAGCACCCATGTCCTGCCGCTCCCTTTTGTCGCAGACTCTTCGCAATGAATGAGCACCGCCACGGTGCAAGAGGAGGAGAGTTGGTATGGCCAGGGGACTGTCGGCGATGTGTATTGCTGCACTGGGTATCGCCGCGTTGAATGTTTCAACGCCGGCGATGGCCGATCGAGTGCAAAACATCGATTACGAAGGCGGCGGCCGGATCGTGCACTATCGCGATCGCACAAGCTTGCCGAAGGATCTGGCCCGCATCTGCCTCAAGAACCAGACCGGGCAACCCAAACGCGTATTTTGGCGCAGGATCAATTCGGACAACGCCATCAAGATGCTCGTGCAGAAGGGGCAGCAAAGCTGCGTCACCATGCCGAAAGATCAGCGCGTAACCTTCGATTTCCAGGATCGGTCGGTAAGCGTCAAAACGACCTCCATGAACATGCACGACAATGGTGGTACGGTAACCTTGTTTCACTGGGTAGCCGACGCACCACTGCCCACCAGCTGCGGCGGAATCGGCGAGAAGCCGTGTTCTCTGTGGGAACGTTTTCCGTCTTGTGAACCAGGACTCTACGAGGTCCTCTTCGTCAGCTGCGAAGCGAAAGAGCCCGCGCTCTCGGAGATCATAAAGGCCTCGCAGGACCATCAGAGAATGCTGACAAATTTGTCGAATTGTCTGAATACACCGCAGCGCCGCGGACAAATTCGAGCCGCTGTAGATTCGAGCAATCAGGCTTTGGCCAGCGAGGCAACTTCCGGTTGTGTAACTCAGTCGGTCTTGCATTCACTCAGTGTGCCCAGACCGGATGGACAAAGTTTCCGTTCGCTTTCAATCGGTGTGGGCACGGGGGGCCAGGCTATTGCCGGGGTGAGCGGTGAAGTCGGTCTGGTTTTCTCGCTAACGCCGGGCGGCACGATACACGATCAGGTGCGCTTCTATGCGAGCGGTGACTACAGCGTGGGTGTGGGGCTTGGTTTCGGAGCGGATATAATTCTGGGCCTGAGCCGGGACCCCTTGCAAGTCGGGATCAGCGAAAAATGGAGTCAGAATTACGCAGGTGTCGCCGGAATCGGCGGCGGTGTGGCCTACGTTTTCGACTACGGGCAATTCGGTGGACCGAATCCGGCGACTGTAACTCTGAACGACTTTAGCGGAATTGCAGTCTCTGCCGGGGTCGGGCTGGGAATCGATGTGGGTTCGATCCACCGCTCTCGCACGGAAATCTTCGGACCGCGCGTGGCTCAGCAAGGCGGCGGCCATTTGACTCACGTTGGCAGCGGGCACTGCCTGGATATCTGGGGAGTCACCGCAAGGATCGCTCGCTGTGCCTCGACCTCGACGAACAAATTTCAAGGTTGGACCATCGACAGAGGGTTTATCAAGGGCGCGAAGGGACGTTGCCTGGACGTTGCGCAAAACCGGGCCGGCGGCACGGTTACAATCGCGCCATGCCGCAGCACCTCCAGCAAACAGTTCCAGGAATGGAGGAAGGATGGCAATCAGATCCGGAACGTCGCCAGCGGAATGTGTCTTGAAACGACGGCGAACAGAATTGGTTCGAACGTCGTCATCAATACGTGCTCACCAGGCAAGGCAGCACAGCGATGGGAGTGACCCGCCTGTTCGCGATCCGTGAACACGACACACGCATACAAAATCCCAGCGGCTTGATGCTCCCCGAGTTCAGCTACTTCCAAGTGCGGGACCCGTTTACCGCGCGGATCACCGTGACGTTCCATATGCCGCCGCCGACCAAACCGCCCGTACCCGCTGATGGCGGGTTGGCCAATTCGAGCTGGTGCGAGGTACATCACGAAGCATGGGGCCGGGCTGCAGCGGCATCTCCACTCGAACTGTTTTCAGTGTATGCCGAAGGGTATCTGGCGGACCCGCGAGAATCTCACTCGATCGAGTTCAGGTTGTTTCCAGTCACCGGTCTTTTCCTGCAGCAGCCCGAGCGCAGCCATTCTGGATGCAGCCGTGCGTTCGATTTCCTCCATCTCGCGGATGTCGCCGTGCAGGTCGCCCGCTACTCCGAGCAGGTAGGTGGCCTCGCGTGCGCGATCCAGCCGATGCGCGTTCCATTCTGTCAGCTGCAACCCGAGAAAGATCCCGACCACCACGATCACGAACTCGACGACCACGGCAGTCCAGTTCTGCTCCCGCAGATGCCGCGCTATTCGCTGCCGGATCATTGCGCCGCAACCTGTCTTCGCTGGTGACCGAGATGCAGACCGATCGGCAGGCAGATCGCGATCAGACCCATCATGACCAGGCCGCTGAAGGGGTCTGCAATCACATAGCCCGCGACCAGCGCGACATTCACCAGCAAGATGAACGCGGGCAGCACCGGGTGGCCGCGCGCGCTGAACGGACGCCGCAGTTCAGGGAAGCGGTAGCGAAGCGCGAAATACGACAGCACGTAGACACAGGTGCCGAACAGCGTCAGCGCGCCCATCAGCCGGAACACGAACACGTAGCTGCCGGAAAAGATGAGCGGTATCGCGAGCAGAGTGCCCGCCGCCAGTGCGATCGTCGGAGTGCCGCCGCGATTGACCGTCAGCGCCGACTTGAGAAACAGCCCGTCCTCGGCCAGCCCGTAAAGGATGCGCGGTGTGCTCATGATACATCCGTTAAGGGTGCCCAGCGCCATGAGCGTTGCCAGCAGAGCGACAAACACGCCGCCCCGTTCCCCGATCGCAGCCTCAATCACCGCAGCCATGGGCAGGGTCGAGACCCGCAGTGCGTCGAAATCGAGCGCGCGGATCAGGGCCCAGTTCACCACCAGATAGATCAGCGTGACGATCACTGCCGCCTGAAACAGCGAGCGCGGGATGTTGCGGCCCGGCTCCTTGTCCTCGCCGGCGAAATAGATCGTCGTGTACCAACCGTCATAGACCGCGATAATGAACTGAAGGCCGACGAGCACGGTAAGGATCCCGATCGGTTCGGCATTGACGGAGACGACTTTTCCTACCTCCGAAGCGGCGTCGCCCGGAGGCATGGCCAGCGCCACGCCGACGACGGCCAGCAACAGCAGGACCTTGAGCACCGTGCTGGCAATCTGTATCCAGCGCCCTTCTTCGACGCCGACCCAGTTCAGGGCGGTTATGGTCAGCATGATCGCCAGGGCGGTGACCTTCACATTCGCCGCGATCCACGGCACGATCGTCCCGAGAAACTCGGCCGCTGCCAGAGAGATTGCGGCGTTGACCGCTACGAACGCGATCCAGAACGTCCATCCGACCAGCAGGCCCATCGAATCCCCGAGTCCCTCGCGCACCGGCACATAATGTCCGCCGGACCGCGGGATCATCGATGAAATCTCTGCGGCAACATTGCACATCAGAAACACGTAGATGCCGCCCGCCAGCCACAGCAGCATGACGATGGTCGGGTCCGGCACCAGATTGGCGATTTCGCCCGGCGCACGCATGATCCCGGTGCCCACGACGGTCCCGACGCAAACGGCGATGGCGAATGGCAGGCCAAGCCTTCTTTGCAGGCCGCCAGTTTGTGGCGTGGTGTTGGTCATCCCGGTTCCTTGTTCGAATGCTTTGGATCAGGCCGAAGCGAGCTGGTCGCGGCGGGCCTTGGCGCTCATGCGGTTACCGATTTGGCTGGCGGGATCGGCGCAGGCGCGGCCAGGTTCCTGTCCAGCGCGCGCGTGAGGGGATGGCGGATCAGAAACAGCAGCGCTGCCCCTGCAGCGGGGATCGCCGCCATCCCGAGGAAGAAGGCATCCGGCGTTACCTGCTCGTAGAACGAGCCGAGAAACCCCGCCGACAGGCCCGCGATGAACAACGTGACGTAAGTGAAGCCGATCGCCAGCGCGGTTATCGCTTGCGGCGCGCGGCGCGAAACGAAAGCCAGGGTGACAGGCCAGTACCAGAGGAAACCGATGCCGGTGCAGATATAGCCGAGCAACGGCCACGCGATGCTGGCCTTGCCGGTTTCTCCGGCCAGAAACGCTCCCGCCGCGAACAGGGTCATTCCCGAAGCCATCAGCATCATCCCGATGCCGATCTTGCCGAGATCGCCGGGCTCGCGATCGCGACGGGCCAAGGCACCCCACCACGCGATCAGCAGCGGCATGAACAGGATCCCGGCCATCGGATCGACCGAACCGAACCATGGAATCGGAATGGTCCCGAGCGGGGTCGCAAGGTCCACATGCTCCGCGATCCAGACAAACGCGACATTGACGCTCTGGAAATAGACGATGTGCCCGAGCGTCGCCGCAACCAGGACAGGAAGCATGAGGATCAGGGTGCGCCGCTCGGCAGCGGTGAGCGGGGCCCGCTTGCCGTGCCCTCGCGGAGCGGGACGACCGTCAGGCAGATGGCTGCGCCCGGCCATGTAGACCGCGATCGCGATCAGCATCAGCACGCCGACGAACGCAAACCCGACATGCCAGCCATAGGCCTGGGCCAGCGCGCCGGAGGCCAGCGGACCGCCGAATGCGCCGATATTGATGAAGAGCGAGAATATCGTGTAGCCACGCGATCGCCGGGCTTCGTCATCGCGGGGATAGAGCTGCCCGACCTGCGCTGCGATGTTGCCCTTGAGCGCGCCCGATCCGAAGATGAGGAGCGCAAGAGCGATCAGGAAAGTTTCCTCGAACGTCATAGCGAAATGGCCTGCGGTCATCAGCAGGATACCGGTCACCACCATGGGCCGGGTGCCGAAGAACCGGTCCGCCAGCCAGCCGCCGAGAATGGGCGTCAGGTAGACGAGGCCGCCGTAAAGCCCGAAGAGCTGGCTTGCGAGCGCCTGGTTCGACAGCGGGCCGAACACGCCTTCCAGCCCGCCCCGCAGGCCTGCCATGCCCCAGACGTTCTCTACGTGGCCGGGCAGCAAGAGCTCCTGCACCATGTAGAGCACGAGCAGCGCCACCATCCCGTAGTAGGAAAACCGCTCCCACATCTCGGTAAAGGCGAGATAGACCAGCCCGCGCGGATGGCCGAGGAAGGTGCGGTCACCCGTCATGCCGCCGATCTTTCCCTGGCAACGTCGATTGTGCGGTTGGCCCTTGGCGGCGTTCGTATCAGCATGAATAACCCCCTTCGCCGATTTCAGCGCAGCACGAAGAACGCGATGCTCAGACCGGTCATCACGATGATTGCGGCCAGGTTGAGCCACCGGGTCCAGCGCTCCGGTCGCGCGTCGGCAGGCATGGTCCGGCCTGTCACCGCTATATGATTGAGCACCGCGATCACCGGCGCGGCAACAAAGGCGAGGCTGGTTGCAAGGTCCATCAGCGTGGTGAAATCGTCCAGCAGCGTGAACAGAACCGTGATGTCGAGAGCCACGACCAGCGGCACCGCGAAACGGTAGAGCCGCGCAAAATCGGCCGGTTCGGTCCGGTCGGTAAGGTGCTGGACGGTCGAGGTGGCGATGCGGCTGCCGATATCGACGGCGGCGAGCGCGGTCGTCAGCATCACGCTGAGCGCTGCGATCGAGGCGAGCAGCGCTGCCCCGTCGCCCAGGACCGAGCGGTAAAGTCCGATCACCTGCGCGGCGAACGCGGGAGCATTGCTTGCCGGCGCGATCCCGCCGGAATGCATCACCCCGGCGCCCATGATGCAGAAGCAAACGGCCAGCAAAGCCGTCATCGTATAGCCCGCGGCGAAGGCGGTGCGCGCTTCGGCGAGGCGACTGCCGCCGCCATCGCCCATGTCCTGTTCGACCTTCGCGGTCCACAAGGATTGGGAAACCGACACCTCGAGCGGATTGGGCATGAACCCGGCGAGCGCGATCACGAACAGGATCGCGACCGGGTCGCCGATCCACGCCACATCGGCCAGCGTTCCCCATTGGACCTGTGGCAGCACCATGATGGTGGTTGCCAGGGTCGAGATGACGAGGAAGGCGAGCAGCACGCGGTTGACCTTGTCGAGCCAGTCGTACCCGCCCGTGAGCAACAGCGCTCCTACCGCGAGCAGCAGCACCGCGCCGACGATCGTCACCGGTACCTCGACGCCGGTCACGGCGATGAACACCCCCGCCGTCGCGGCGGTCACCGCGGCATGAATGATCGGTGTGATGGGAATGATCGCGAGGCCGAACAGCGCCACCGCCCAGCGCCCCAGGTGTCGGTAGCCCGCGAGGATCGAGCGCCGCGTCGCGTGGCCGTAATCCACGCCGAACCGGAAGGCCGGATACTTCAGCAGGTTCGCGAGCAGGATGACCGCCACCAGCGCCAGCCCGTAGACCGCTCCCGCGCGGGTCGACTGGACGAGATGCGAGGTCCCGATCGCCGATCCGGAGAACAGCAGAGCGGGACCGAATATCCGCGACCAGTTGGTGTGCGACCGGGCGCTTTGCGCGGGCGCGGCGGCAGTCATCCGGCGATCCGCTCCAGCCTGCCGCGGATCGGCGAAACGGGTGCGGTATCATCGATCCTGAACAGCTCTTCGGGTTTGACCCCCAGCTCCAGCTCGACCAGCCATTCCTCCGGGTCGAATTCGACGCCGACGGGATTGCGGTTGAGAACGCCGCTCCTGAAATAGTCGATGCATTCCTGGGCCGAGCCGAAGCAATCGACCGAGAATTCCATCTGGTTGCCATCGGGATCGGCATAATAGAGCGACGCGCTCATCCCATGATTGACGCACCAGTAGGGTTCGATCCCCTTGTCCTTGAGCTCGCGGTAGCTGGCCAGCAGCGTGGCGAGATCGGGCACGTCATAGGCGACGTGATCGACGCCGACCGGGTTGTGTTCCGCATCCGATGCCTCGGGCGCAATCACGTTCAGATCGGCAAAGGCGAAGCGATGATGTGCTTCGCCGTAAGTGACGAAGACCAGCGCATCATTGCGGTAGACGATCTCTCCGCCGAAGACGTGGGCATACCAATCGAGCATCTCCTGCAGCCGTTTGGTGCGGTAGACGACGTGGGCGAGTTCGGGCGTGGGGAAGGGCATGGCTTGGTCCGGTTCCAGAAGCTGGGGGAATGACCCCGGCGGGCGATCGGGTCGCAACATCACCCACCGGGGTCGGGCACAGGCCGGTCTAGCGCGGCCTGTATTCCTGAAGCAGCATGCTGCTCTTGACCGTGCGGTATTCGGCCCGGTTCCCGCTTTCCGCGATCTGCTGTGCGGAAGATTTCTTCGACCAGGCATCGAAAGCGGCATCGCGACGCTCCTGCTCGGCGGCATCCGGCAGGCTGGCGAACATCGTCATCAGATAGATGTTCGGTTCGCCATCGCGCGGGTTCACATTGGCGTAGATCTTGTAGCCGGTGATCCAGCCCTGCGACAGCGCGTAATCCTGGAAGCTCTTCCATTCGGTTGCCAGCCACTGCGCGTATTTGAACGCGCCGCCATCCTTGACGTAGATGCCGCCGACCTGGGCGTATTCGCCCGCCTCCAGCGGGAATTCCTGCGCCGTCGCCGGCGTCGCGATCGGCAGCGCAATCGCAATTGCGCCAGCGGCGATCATGGTTTTGAACCTGGTCATGGGTGTGTTCCTCCGTGTAGTCGCAACCGGACGCGCTGCCTTGCAGCCCGATCCGGTCCGTTGCAGCGCGACCCACAAAAGGGACCATGCAAGCCTCTCCGCAGCCCCGCGCGCAATCGCTCGCAAGGTCGTGAAAAATCGATGTTTGCTGTGTTTCCCTGTGATCCGAAAATGCATGGGATCGGGCGACCGGGCAACCCGCAGGAGCGTCAAAAAAGCGTCAATTCGCGCAAGGATCAGGCGCCTTCGCGACCGGATCCTAACAAATCGGGCCAACCGAACTGGTCCCACGCCTCGACCATTCCGATCCTTGCTGCGAAATCCATGAAGCCGGGATCCAGCCGGGTGCGATTGATCGGGTCGATATCGGTCCACAGGCTCATCAAGGCAAACATGTTGGCCGGATGGATGCGCTCCGAGAAGATTTTCATGACCAGCCTTGAATGGCCCATCCAGATCGCGGGGAGCGCGATCGACGTGTCGTACGGGTCGGGCATCGACAGATGGAGCCCGTCGAGCATCTGGCAGTATGCCGCGCGATCGGCCTCGCTGCCGCTGAACAGGCCGCGCGCCGCGAAGTCGAAATAGGCGTCGCGCGCGGCGTCATCCATCGGCGGGACACCGGGAGGGCGCATGATTACCGTGCCGAGATGGATGCGGCTGGCGAAATGACTGCTGACCGCCGCTTCGTAGTCGCCGGACGCGAATTGCGCGACTGCCAGCCAGATGCCGGGCATGCCCAACTCGACTGCGCGCTGCCCGGCTTCGCACGCCATCTCCAAATTGCCCAAGCTGAGATGGGCCGTGGACAGCATGATGTAGTTCCGGCCGTAGATCGGGTCGCGATCGACGGCTTCCTCGATATAGGCCAGCGCCTCCCGGGCCTTGCCCAGATAGAGCAGGCACGCGCCGAGGCGCGAAGCGACGTCGGCCTGGTTGGGATCGCGGGCATAGGCCTCGAACGACAGTTCGAGCGCGCGCGCGGGCTTGGGCAGCGTCCATTCGTGGACGCCCATGATCGAATAGGCGTGACCCTGACCCGGGTCGAGTGCGACCGCGCACGCTGCGCAGCGGGCGCCTTCGGCCGATTGTTCGACGCGCGTGAGGCTGGGTGTCGTGGCCGCCATCATGATGTGTGCGTCGCCGAGCGCGGTCCAGCATTCGGCGAAGTCGGGATCGATCTCGAGTGCACGCTCGAAGAACGCGATCCCTTTTTCGATCGCCCCCTCCACCGCCAGCCTGTGCACCATTTCGCGGCCCTGCAGATAGAGCGCATAGGCTTCGCGATCGGTAGTCATCCGCCGCAGCGGGGCAGGCGACGGCGTGATGCCCAGCACGCGGCACATTGCGGCGATGATATTGGCGCCGATCAGATTGCGCGAATGCAGGAATTGCTCGATCGATCCCGAGATCCGGTCAGACCACAATTCGGTTCCCGACGTGCCCTCGATCAGGGCAATACGGATTTCTATGGTGGTCGTCGTGCGCCGCACTTCGCCTTCGACGAGGTGAGAGACCCGCAGGATTTCGGCCATCTCGATCAGCGTCGCGCCGCGGCTCGCGACCGCGTTGACCGAGGTCCGGCCCGCCAGCGCGATGCCGTTGAGTCGCCCGAGCTGCGACGAGAGTTCGTCGGTCACCCCGTCGGAAAGGAAGAAGTCCCCCCCAATTTCGTCAACCTGCGTGAACGGCAGGACCGCGATCGCCAACTGCCCGAGTTCGGGAGGGAAGGTGCGAAACGCCGGAAAGCGGTCGCGCGCAGCATCCAGCAGGCGTTCGCCACCGGCACGATCCGCAGTGCGGATCGCGGTGTCGATGGCGGAGCGCAGACCCGCATCGATGTATTCGCGTCGGGCGGCGAGCCAATCGTCGAAGGCAGGGTTGAGCGAGACACCTTCGAGAAGCGCACGATTGCCTGCCGCGCGAAGCAGATCGCACGCTCTGGCGATCTCGCCCGATGCCAGCGCGTCCGAAAGCTCTTCGAGATCGCTCCTGAAGGCCGAATGATCGAGCGCAACCTCGGCTCGGCTCACTGCGAGGCCGGGCAGGCCATGGTCGCCGAGGCTACGTTTCAGTTCGAGCAGGCACTGGCGCAAGCTGGCTTTGGCTTGCGGGACGAAACGGTCCGGCCACAGCAGCTTGGCCAGCGCTTCGCGATCGATAGACAGGTCAGGCTGGAGACACAGGATCGCCAGGATCAGGTTGGCTCGGCGATTGTTGGGCAGCACGGCCTCGCCGGTCGATGTCTCGACCCGCAACTCGCCGAGAACGTTCAATCTCAGCAGCGCGACTTCGCCGACTTCGGTGCTGCCTGCCTGCACGTCCCCATTCCCCCGAAGGGCACGATACAGTCAGGCCGCGACTTTGCAATGCGGCGGGCGGGATATCCGGGCGCAGGAGCAGGCGCGCCCCGACGTGGATAGCTCGCGCGGTTCCTGCGGCTTGAGCGCCAGCGGCGATGCGGGCTTTTATCGGGCCAGACGGTAGAATGGGAAGGCATTCACCGCGACCCACCGCATCGCAGGGCAACCGGGCGTGGATATCCGGTATTTCCCCTATCGTGCCATTCGAATTCGGCTATGGCGGAGCCATGGCTATCGATCGGTGGAGCCGACGTTTTGACTGCGGATGAACAGCGCGCGCTGGTGATCAAGGCGAAAGGCGGGCTGGGCAACCGGATGCTGTCGGCGGTGACCGGGTGCGTGCTTGCCGAACTCAACCGGCGCACCCCGTATATCGACTGGCGCGACGGCATGTATGTGCCGCCAGGCGAAAATCTCTACCCGCTGCTGTTCGATGCGAGCTGGATGGGGGAGCTGACGGATTTCGACCAGGCGACCGACGTGGCTCCTGCCTGCTGGTCGGGGCACATGGCTGAACAGCCGGTCGATATCATCCGCCGCGATTTCCCCCGCGAGCACCGCAGTCCGCTGCTTTACCGCAGGCTGTCGATCGACCTTGCCGGACCCGATCCGGGCAATGCGGTGGCGGTGTTCTGGTCCTATCTGCCCAAGCTGAAGCGGCTCGAACGCCGGATTGCCGTGCATCCCGCCTATGCCGGACTTACGACCAAGGCGATCACAGAAAATCTGCTGGATCGGTATTTCAGGCCGGTCGATCAGGTTCGCGGCGCGGTCGATCGGGTGTTCGAAGGTCGGGCGGGTCCCCTCATTGGGGTGCATATCCGCTTCACCGACCGCAAAGCCCCATTGCCCAAGATCTTGCGCGAACTCGATCGGCTCGCCGCGCAGATGCCTGGCGCGACCGTGTTCCTTGCGACTGACAGTGCCGAAGCGCAGTCGGCAGTGATGGCGCGCTTCCCCGATGTCATCACGATCGACAAGGCGCTGGCCCAGGATTCGACCGCGTTGCATTTTGCGAGCGATGGATTTGCCGATCCGGTGGCCGAGGCGCGCAATGCACTGATCGACATGTTGGCGCTGGCGCGGTGCGACTGGCTGGTTCACAGCCGCCATTCGACATTTTCGGTCACTGCCGCGTTGCTCGGGCGAATACCGGAAAGTCATCAGATCGATGTAGACCGGCTCAACGCCAAGGTCGCGATCAAGCAGTTCATCCAGGCACGGGCCTGACCGGCAGCACGAAGGGGCACCATGTTATCCAACGCCAGAGCCTTGGCCAAGAATATCCTTCCGGCCCCGTGGCGAACATTCGCCAAGGGCGTGTGGGAAAAGATCAAGCTGTCGCAGGACAAGGCACGGTTCGAACGCAGCTGGCCAGGCACGCCCTATGTCGTGCTCGAGCGTGACGAGATCGCCGAATTGCGTGAGCGCGGCTTCAACGGTCAGATCGGGCAGGATTACTTCCTGAACTTGCTGTTCGAACAGGAAAGCGGGCGGTTCATCGATATCGGCGCCAATCAGCCCTTCGCCAACAGCAACACCTATTTCTTCGAGCGCAAGGGCTGGACCGGCTATGCCTTCGACCCGATGAAATCGGTGATCGGTCGCTGGCGCGAACGCCCCGGCACGACGTTCGTGAATGCCGGGATCAGCGACCGGTCGGAAACCCGCACTTTCGTGGAGATCCAGCCGAAAGTGGGTTGGGAACACCAGCTCTCGTCGTTCCGCGAGTTCGTCCGCGAAGAGGACATGCGCGACTTCGACTATCTCGAATACCCGGTCGAATGCGGACCGATTTCGCAGTTCGTCCCAGCCGGTGAGGCGTTCGAATTCGCATCGATCGATGTCGAAGGGGCCGAGGCGCTGATCCTGACAGGGTTCGATTTCGTCAACGCGCCGCCCAAGGCAATCATGCTTGAAAACATGCAGCAGATGGGCGGTAACGATGCGCATCGCCGCACGCTCGTCGCGCACGGTTATCGCATCGCGGCCCGGCTGAACGCCTCGGACGATCTGTTCGTCCACGAGAGCCACCCGATTCCCGAGTCATTCATGCAGGCGATAAAGCGCCACGATCGCGCCGCGAAGGCTGATGACGCGGCCTGATTGCGGGCGACCGGCGGGCTCAGCAGGCGGTTGAAAACAGGTCTGCGAATTGCTTGCCAGCTTCGGGATCGCGCCTGGTGAGTTGGCCTGTCGCGAGGTCGACTGCCCGGCAATCGAATCGCGCGCCGTCCGCAATCGCTGCTTCGGTCACGTCGACCATGGTGGCGGGCGGCATTACCCGCGCGGCGCGTCTCAGATAGTAATCGTGCCACCGCTCGCCCGCGGCAACGATCTCTGCGAAGGTGGCGCGCGCCGACTCGTCCGGCTCGGCAAACACCAGCGCGCCCAGCTCCTCCAGCAACGCCTCCTCGGTCCGGCTTGCGACCAGCAGCGCGGCATAGCGTCGCGCGGCCTCGGGCCTGTCGCCCGCCGCCAGCGCGAGCCGCAGCATCGCCTGTTGCGAAGGCGCATCGCGCCAGCCGCGCCGGGCCGCGACCTGCACCGTGACGGCACTTTCCTCGATCAGCCCGGCCTCGATCTGCGCTGCTGCGAGGAGCCGCAAATGTTCGGCGGGGATCGGCCGGCGCGCGACCAGTCGCTTCGCCTCGGCCAGGGCCCGGGCGGTGTCCTCGCCTGCGATCGCGCGCGCCGCGATACGCGCCTGGGCGAATCCGCGAAACGGTTCGGGGACCGCGTTGGCGAGGGATGGTGTCACGCGCGCCTGACGGTCGATCTGCGCTGCCCCTGTGATCAGGGCCAGCGCCAGCAGCGCGGCGAGCCAGATGATCCGCCCGATCATCGCTGCCCCTCGCGCTCCGGATCGTCGGCGATCCGCGCCAGCAAGAGCATCGCAAAGGCGGCGAGCGCGAGCAGCGACTGATTGCGCAGCGGATAATCGGTGATCGATTGCAATGCGATCGACAGCAGGATTGCCGCGCCGCCCCAGGCGGGCCAGCGCAGCTGCGAACGGCCCGCGCGCCAGGCGAGCCATCCAACCAGCAGCAGCCATATTGCGGCAAGTGCAAGTCCGCCGATCCCGGCTTCGATCGCCAGCTCGAGATAGTCGTTGTGTGCGCGTCCAGCGCGCCGTTCGGTCAGGAATTCGAGCGATTCGTCGACCTGATAAACCTCGTCGAATGCGCCCATTCCGGCACCGACCGGCCAGAACCGCTCGGCGGAATAGGCGGCGTCCTGCCAGATGTAGACGCGGGCATCGTCCCGCGCTTCGAACCGTTCGACCACACTGCCGACCCGACCGGGCGCGATCACGACCACCGAAGCCAGCGCGGCGAGCGACAGGGCTATCGCTCCGAACACCAGCAGCGATGACCGGTTGCCGTCGCTCGCAAGCGCGCGCGCTCCGCGCCAGGCCGAAATGCCGCGCAAGGCACCGAGCGCGATCGGGATCGCGGCTAGCACGAAAGCGGTGCGCGACCGGGTCAGGATTACCGCCAGCAGCAGCAGCGCGCAGATGCCGAGCCGAACCGGAAGACCCGCAGGATGCGGCCTCGCCAGCGGCAGAGGCAGCAGCGCGGCCAGTGTCAGGGCCGCCACCAGAAACAAGCCGGCCGAATTACGGTTGGCAAACGTTCCGTAAAGCAGGCCAGTCGGTCCGCGTTCCGGGTAGAAAACCACGGTGTTGCCTCCGCCGAGGACTTGCAGGATGCCGATCGCGAAGCTCACCAGCCCCAGCGCGACCACCACCCAGCCGATCGTCATCAGGTGGCGTCGCGGGATCGCCCAGCCGACTGCAAGGATCACAAGGGGCAACAGCAGCCCGGTCAGCGCGACGAGCGTACGCGCCGGATCGACGCTGGTGGAGCGCCAGCTGCCAGCCTCGACGATGGCGAGCGACTGCGCCACCAGATCGCGGCCCGGCAGCGCGCTCCACACGCTTTCAGGCACCGGCACGAGTTGCAGGATCGGGATAAGCAAAGTCAGCCCAACCAGAACGCGCAGGACGATCGGGCTGTTTCGCCAGAACCGGAAAAAGGCGTCGCGGTGAACAGCGAGGACGCCGAAAGCGCCAAGCTGGACAGCCAGATTGTTGAGGCCGTAGCGCACCCCACCTCCGCCAAGCGCGACCGCAAGGATCATCAGCAGCGCGACGAGCAGCAGCGGGTGCCTCCAGGCGGCGTCGCGCGCTGTCGGCGTGTTGGGAACCGCGCCCCGGAGTGTGGATTGCCTAGCCAATCAGACCGCCAATGAAAAAGCGCACGGAAACCTGTCCCGTGCGCTCACAATCCAGTTATCGACCGGAGGGTCAATGGCGGCGGCTCAGTTAGCCCCCGGCGACTGGTTGTTATCGTCGTCATTATCGTCATCCGCGATCAGGATGATGCCGATAATCGTCGCTGTCACAAACACGATGATAAAGATGCCGCTGGTGCCCACGATATCTTCCCCGTCGGCCGCACGGTCGACACCGGGCTGCGAAAACGCGGAGCTCGAATAGATGGCCGAACTGTCGCCGGCGCGGGTGTTGGCCTGCGCGGCGATCGGCGCCAGGGCCATGCTGGCCGCAGCGGCGGTCATGGCAAGACGAGACGCTATTTTCTTCATCTTTTTGGCCTTTCTTTCGGCTGTCTACGCAATAACCCCTACTGCAGTGCAGCAAGAATGACAACCGTGCCATAGCGCCAATCTCATAAGGATTGCTTATGACGGGGTGGTTTCGCGGCGAAACGCCCCGTCAGAAAGGCGGATTAGCCGCCCCTTGTTCCGAAAAATCCAGCCTGATCAGCGCCCTGCGCCGCCGACGAGGGGGGTAAATCGGTCGATATCCCCGCCCAGGACGACCCGATCGTTGTGTACGAGCCATGCATGGGCACCGAAATCACCGCTTGCGGTGCGTTCCGCTCCGACCTGGATGACGGACGCAATTCCCCTGGCAAGCAGCCAGTTCTGCCCCGCCAAGGCCTGTGGCAGGCAATCGCTGCGCCAGGGGAGATACCGCGCCAGCACGGCGATTACGAAACAGATGCGATCGACTTCGCTGGTTCCGGATGCGTCCGCCGACGCGCCCCGAGCTTGCGCTGCGCGGTTGAGTTCGGGGAGGTCGGTGGGCTGGAGCCGCACGGTTCGTAGCCTCGCGCGCAGCAGCTCCCACGTTCCGCGCATGACAAGATGAGGCCATCTGACGAGGTCGCGCCGCCGCCACCTCGGCGTGTCAGGCATGGGAGATGAGCTGGTTTTCGGCGAGTTCGGCAAGGAAGGTGCGCAGATCCGATTCCACGGTCGCGCGTTCGATGTCGTATTCCTCGACGATCGCGTTGCAGACCGCGGCCGGAGTGGCACCGGATTTCAGCCCCTCCCACAGGAGGGTCCCGATCTCGTCCAGCCCAAAGTAGATGCCGCTGGTCATGTGCAGGATCACGGTTTCTTCGCCGACCTTGTTGGCCACCGCATCGTCGTCGATCCGCCAGGTCTGGTCCAGAATATCAGTCACGCTTGGAATTCTCCGGTTTCCGCTGACCCTTGGGCATTGCCGGCGGACAGTGCAAGCTTGCGGATCGCTTCTACCGACAGCTCAGGCATAGCGCAGCATCAGCTTCGCCACATGGTCGAGCGCCGCCTGCAACGAAGCGAAGTGCGCCGGGTGCCGATCGATCAGCGCCTTGGCAATCGTTTCTAGATCGCGCCCTTCGCCAACCAGCGCAAGACAATCCCGATCGATCGCGATCGCGGCGGTGGCGGCGGGGACGTGGCGACTGGATATCGACGCCAGATGGTCGGGAACAAAGATCCGGCTCTTGAAGCTGGACTGCCGAAACGCGGCGATCTGCGCATCGTCCTGCGCCGCGGTTGCGACACTGTCCCACGACCAGATGTACTGATTGTCGACCAGCCTGGCCCTGATCCGCGCCTCGACACGATCGCCGGCTTTCAGGTCTATCGGGCGTTCGAACGGCAGGAATTTCTGTTCGTAGACGAGGTGCGGCTGGCCCGGAGCATTCGAATAGGTCAGCCCTTCGGCAATTTCGGCATCGAACCACAGCAACAGGCCGTGCACGGTCGAACCGAGTGCCGCGACGAGCTTCAACGTCTGGTCGAGGTTCGGATCGCAGATCGTCCGGTAATCGAGCGTCGCCAGTTCGGCGGCCTCGGAAACCAGCGCTTCCGGATCGAGAAACACCTTGTCGCTGTCATTGACTGCGAACCGGTGGCCTGCCGACAGGTCGATGCCGTAGTCGTTTTCCAGCCACGGCCGGTGACAGGTGCGGTATTCCTTCGGCGTGTGCACCAGTGCGATCCTCAGCGTATCGCGCATCGGCAGCAGCGAACCGTTGTCTGCAAGCAGTCGCTCGCGTGCATCGACGATGGTCGGGATATGCCCGCCGAACAGCGAAACATTGCCGCGCAGATCGGATACGATCACGTCGGCCTTGCGCTCGGGGGTGAAATTCGTGGAAATGTCCCGCACCACCTCGATCCGGTCGGCGCAGCCATTGTCGCGCGCCAGTTCACGCAGCAATTCTATGCTGCTGTCCGGCTCGATCGCGATCACCCTTCCGGCCCCATACTGGCAAGCGAGCAGGGCAAACACCCCGAACCCCGCGCCGATATCGATCACGGTGCATCCCGGCGAAATCGCCCGTTCGAGTGCCTGCGCGTAGATTCCCATGCGCGGCTCGCAATCGATCATCCCGCCGTAATCGACAATGCTGTAACCCGAAGCTCCGATCATCGTTCGCCTGCCTGCCTGTCCGCTGCACCGAGACCCGCCAAAATCGTCTCGTGCACCAGCGGCAGCTGGTCGAAGTCATAGGCGTAGGACAATTCGTAGCCGGGTACCGAGTTTGCAAGCTGCGAGATCTTGGCCAGCCGCTGCGCGGCGCATCGGGCATCCTCGGGATCGAGCGCAAAGCAATGCTCGATCAGGCCGAGACAGGTATGCCCCGGGCTCAACCGGTCGATTGCCGGCCGATCCTGTTCCTCGCCATCGACCAGAAAAATCACCGCTGCGATCGGAATTTCGGCGTGGTTCCCGCCAGCCAGCGCCGGGAGGCTGACGCGCTGCTTGGTCGAATAATGCGCCATCGGTGCCGATTCGACGTCGGTGCCGAGAACCGCGGTAATCGCTTCGGGGAAAAGTCGCAGGCTCGGATAGACCGACTTGCCGCAGAATTCGTCGCCGCGCTGCGTGATCGTGATCGCGTCGTCTCCGATCAGGCGATGGCCGACCCGGTCCAGGCTGGCGGCCAGCGTCGATTTGCCCGCGCCGGTTTCGCCCAGAAAGACCGCGAGCCGCCCTGCAATCTCGACGGCGCTGGCGTGGATAACGAGCTCGCCGCTCGCTTCGAGGATGCGCGGCGCGATCTGATCGAACAGCAGGTGTTCGAGCGCCGCCGACGAGGTATCGGCTGCCACGTCGCAAATCGTCACCGACTTGTCGGGAAGGTCGATGCGGAACGCGGCCACACCTTCGAATATCACCAGATGCGTCCCGTCGGCCTCGGTTCGGGTGATCGGCATGGCGATCCCCTGGGGCGATGTGGAAGGTTCGCTATCGCCCGTCTGGCCGTGATGATGCAATCGCCACGCGGAAAGGTCACCCGAGCCGAACGGGCTCGATCGGGCGCGAAACGCTGTCTCGGAAACTAGGGCGTTCGAAGCCTGCACCACCAAAGGAACTGCCGGCGTCAGGGCCGCCGATTCGGATTCATTTTCGCGCCAGTTTCCGTCTGAGCGCCGCTTCCGCCAGCCGTCAGTCTGGAAAAAGCTCCATAATCCAGAAGCTTGGGCGATGAATACGGCTTTCTGGCAATGTTGCTCATGGCGGTGCGGTTGTTCACGAAAGCTCCAGAAATCCGATGGGCGCTCGCATGGTTGCGGCGCTTGAGCCCTCCATTACCGCACCGCAGCTGTCGTCGCAATGAATAGCCGATGCGGCAAACCGATGCGGGAAATATCGCGCGCCGACCGAAAATCCGGCCAGCCGGGCTTCAGACCCGACGAAGCGTGCCGCCACGCGATCGAAACGCGCGTCGAATTGTCCGTGAGGCGTCAGATTGTCGGAAAGCCAGCCGTGACGCCGAGCTCGCCGATCAGGCGCGACGCATCAGTCCCATCATGCCGGGGCCGGATTCGGTCAGCGGGCCGCTGCCAGCGGCGGTAAGCTTTGAAAATCCACCGTAAATCGCCAGCTTGGGCGGGGAGTACGGCTTGTCGGTTTTCCGATCGGTCATATTCACTCCGTCGTCGTATCGCGGTCTGGCGAACGTTCTATCCAATTGAAGAGATAACGCAAAGTCAGCTTGTTCGCAATTGCGGAATCGAAAGTTCCGGTTTCCTGCGCCAAATCGCTGCCCTCGGCGTTGGAATATCGCTCCAACCGGGCGGTGTTAGCCGGGTATGGTTCAGAAAGTGTTTCGCGCATCAGCGCCGTGGTGAAATCCCACCCGAGATGTTCCTTTCCCGGGCGCCTCGCCACCGCATCGGGCAGCAATCCCGCCATGGCGCGGCGCAGCACGAACTTGGGCCATCCGTGGCGTTGCAGCTGGTCGGCGGGCAGCGCGAGGCAGAATTCCATCACCCGCCGATCGAGGAACGGGTCGCGCGGCTCGATCGCCTGCGCTGCGGCGACCCGGTCGTATCGCTCGCGGGCGACCGAGATGTAGGGATGCAGCATACGCCGAGTGCGGTCGCGCGCACCGTCCCCCTGCGGTGTCGTCGTATGGGCGGCGTTCTCGCGGGTGAGCGCATGGAGGCCGATCCGTTGCGCAAACTCGGGCGACAGCAGCGTTGCACTGTCGGCGCGTTCGGTGCGCAGGAAACGCGGCTTCAGCTGCCGCAGCGACTGGGGGACGAGCGCGCGCCGCACGCCGCGCAGGAATGTCGAACGGGGTTCGAAATATTCGCCCCAGAACTCGCGCCCGCCGGCCGCCTCGCGCCATGCTTTCCCCAACCTTCCGCGTCGCAGATGCCAGGCGATCATGTCGGGCGCATCCAGCGTCGTGTCCCCTCCGACCCCGTCGAGCACGACCTTGAGCCCGCTCCGCTGCGCGGCGAGGTAGATGGCCATTACCAGCGTCATGTTCGCATCGAACGGATCGTCGGCACCGCGAACCAGATTTTCGAGGTCGCTGCGAAAGGAATCGAGCTCGGCCAGTTCGATGCGGTGCGGGGCGATATGGTCGATCCCCATGGCAGCGGCGATCGTCCGGGTTTCCACGCAGGCGGGATCGCTGCCGACGGCCGAAAAGGTCGGTAGCGGGGCGCTTCCCGAGCGCTTGAGAATCTGCGCCGCCACCGCCGATACCGAGCCTGAATCCATCCCGCCCGACAACATCGAACCGACCGGTCCGGCAGAGCGCAGCCGGGTTTGCACCGCCGCATCGAACACGTCCTTGAACGCTTCGGCATAGGCGGCGTCCCCCCGCAGCCTGAGCGGTTCTGGCGGTTCGAGCGTGCTGTGGCGGCTGATGTGCAGGGCTTCGCCTCGCAGCACCAGCGCATGCGCCGGGGGCAGGCGGCTGACCTCGGCGTGGAATGTCGAGCTCATGTCGCGGGCCTCGAACCCTTCGAGGAAGTCGGCAATGCGCGCTTCGTTCAACCGCCCGGAGACGTGCGGATGCGCGAGGATGGCGCGATCCTCGGTCGCGAACGCGAACAGCCTACCGGGGGCGTAGTAGTAGAGAAACTGGCGCATGCCCACCATGTCGCGGGCGCAGAACAGCGACCGGTCGCGCGGATCCCAGATCGCGAATGCGAAATCGCCGCGCAGCCGCGCGGGACACGATCGGCCCCATCTCAGATAGGCGAGCAGGATCATCTCCCCATCGCCGATGGTGCGAGCGCCGGTAGCGAGGTTGAGCGACGCCAGCAGGTCGTCGCGATTGTCGAGCCGTGCGTCGGCGGTGATCGTGCAACCGCTGTCCGCATGCGTCAGCGGCAGGCGTTCGACCAGCGCCTCCGGCGTGGTCGCCAGCAGCGTGTGGCCGAACGCGCGCGGCCCGTCGAACCAGCTTGCGGTCCCATCGGGTCCCCGACGCTCGAGCGGGGCCAGCATCGCGCCGAGATCGCTCCGAGCGACCGGCCTGCCATCGAGCGCCCAGACCCCGCAAATCCCGCTCATCCGCGCGCCGCTTTCAAGCCGCCCCGCTTGCAGCGGGTTCGGCTGCTACGAACCCGTCGGGACCGGCATGGATCACCCGGTCTGCCAGCGCGAGGCTGGCCGGACGGTGTGTGATCAGGATCACCGTGCGGTTTTCGAGCCCGCGAATGCTCGCTTCGATAAAGGCGGCCTCGCCTTCGAGGTCGTACATGCTCGTCGCCTCGTCGAGGATGTAGATCGGAGGATCGCGGTACAGCGCGCGGGCGAGTGCGATGCGCTGGCGCTGACCGCCCGACAGGCGGATGCCATTGTCGCCGATCTCGGTGGCGAGGCCCTGCGGCAGCTTGGCGACGAAGTCCCAGGCCTGCGCCACCCGCGCGGCGCGCTCGATCGCCTCGGGATCGGGGTCACTTTCGCCGAAGGCGATGTTGGCCGCGATCGATCCGTCGAACAGCAGCGGGCGTTGCGGCACGTAGCCGAACTGGCGGCGCAGGTCCTGCACCTGCAGTTCGGAGATGTCGATCCCGTCGAGCGTGATCCGGCCGACCTCGGGATCGTAAAAACGCAGCAGCAGGCGGATGACGGTCGATTTGCCCACCCCGTTCGAACCCGTGAGCGCGACCACTTCGCCCGGCGCGATGGCAAGGTCGAGATGTTCGAGCACCGGATCGCGTTCGGGATAGCTGAAGCCGACATCCTCGAACGCGATCGCGCCGCGCGCGCGAGCGAGCCGGGTGGTGCCCGCATAGCCCGGTTCGGGAGGCGTTTCGAACACGGTTTCGAGCCGCGCCAGCGTCCCCTTGGCGACCTGGAACCGCCCATAGGTGTTGGCAAGGCCGCCGACCGGACGGGTGAGCAGCGCGGCATAGAGCAGAAAGGCGAAGAGCTCGCTCGGTTCGCGCGCACCACTTTCCAGCCCGGCGCTCCCGCCCAGCAGGATTGCAATCGCCGCGCAGGCCGCGACCAGCGCCACGATCGGCCCCACGAACGACACGATCCGCGCCTGCGCCACGCTCAGTCGCCGGGTCTCCTCGACCGCTTCGGCGAACCGGCTGCGATGATGCTGTTCGGTGGCGAACGCCTTGATCGCCGGGAGCATGGACATGTCGCTTTCGGCAATGGTGACAGTCTCCACATAGGCTTCGCGCAGGCGCTGCGACAGCACGCGCAAGCGACGCCCGATCAGCTTCATGACGATATAGAACACCGGCACCAGCACCGGGATCACCAGCGCCATGGTCGGATCGATCAGGAACAGCAGCACCACCGCCCCGGCTGCCGTCATCAGCATCGATGGCACCATCGCCAGCGTCGAGGTCAGGAACGAGCTGAGCGAATCGACTTCGTGCACCATCAGCGCCAGCAGGTCGCCGCTGCGGCTGCGATCGTGGAACCCGACCGGCATCGATTGCAGCCGATCGTAGGTTTCCCGCCGCAGCGCCGCGAGAATCTGCCCCGATGCCACCTCCGACAGGATGGTGACGAGGATGGTCACCGCGGTCATGGCGATCAGCGCGGCGATCAGCAGCATCACCGTCTGGTGGAGATCGATCGCCTCTTCGCCGATCACGCCGCCCAGGAACCGGCCCGCGAGCCACGGCAGAGCAAGCGCGGCGAGCGAACTGACCAGCGAAAGCGCACTGATCAGCGCCAGCCAGCCCTTGAACTGGCTCGCCCAGCCCAGCAGGAAACGCATTCCCATATCAGATCCTGCCCCGCACCAGATCGCCCAGCCCGCCGAGCAGACGCCGCGCCTGCAGCGCTGCGATCGGCCAGTCGCGCGCCTCGGGAAAACGCTCGCGAAGGATTTCCGGACCGGGCAGCAGCGTGCTGCGCATCACCCGGACCTTGTCGCGAAGGCTGGACGTCGCAGCGAGATCGAGTGTCAGGCGCCGGCGGGTCGAATCGGTCCCGAGATAGCGCGCCACGTGTCCCTCTCCGCCGGCTTCGCCGAGCGCGGGCTTGACCCGGTCGGGTATCGGTGTGCCCAGCGCCGCCTCGGCGAAAGCAAGGCCCGACAGCACGATATCGGAGCATCCGCCGATGGCGGCGCAGCGGACCAGCGTTTCCCAGTCGTCGGCCGCGAACGCCGCTGCCAGACGGTCGATATCCACTGCCCAGATCAGGCGGTCGCTTTCGTAGAGCTTGTCGTTGCCGACCATGTACCCGAACGCCCGGTGCGATGCGCGGTTGATGCAGGTCAGGATGAGGTTGTCGATATAGCCGGTCGCCCGGGCATGGGCGGACAGCCGCGGCAGATCGATCGCGCGATCGGCCGGGCGGGAAGCGTCGAGCGCGGCCGCAATCACCGGGCTGGCGCTGATCCGCCAGTGCAGGTCGACCACGTGATCGAAACCGAATTGCGTGTTGCGGCGCCAGCATTCCTGGAAGGGCCGCAGCTCCTCCCCCGGCTGAAAACCGCAGGCGGTGAAAACCTCTCTCACATCCGGACGGCGGGACTTCTCGATCAGGATGTCGCTGTCGCCGCGGCGGCGGATCGCGGGATCGGGATAGAGCGAATAGGCGAGCGCGGTGCCCTTCAGCACCAGTGCAGGCAATCCAGCTGCCTGCAGCGCCTCCAGCAACCCGGAAATCGCTCGCGCGTGGTCCATTTCCCAGAACCGCTGTAGCCGCGCCTCTTCCTTCGTTGCAGTCACCAGTTCGGCGGGCCAGTCTCTGAAATCGTGCATGGTCTCGACCAGCAGGAGCGCGAGGCCGTGAAAACTGATCCGCGATGCCGCTTCGTCCGCATCGAGCGCCAGAGCTCCGGGCCAGGCGGGCAGCGGGGCCGATTGCAGCGCGCAGCGGACGCACTGGCCGAGGTAGAGGTCGAAAGCATCGTTCTGCATTGCGGCGCTGGCTCGGGAAGGGGCCCTTCTTCTGCACGGATGCGTCGCAAATGCGGCATTTGCGGGAGTTTGGCCAGTGCCGGATGGCATGCGCCCACACCCGCAAGCGCGAACCGCGCCATTAGCCATTGACCCGCCAAACCCATGCTGCGATGCGCGGAACCGCTCGCAGGGACCACCCAACAGGACGGAAAGACAAAGTGGCGCAACCACGTAAAGGGATCATCCTTGCCGGAGGCTCGGGAACGCGGCTCTATCCGCTGACCAAGGGCGTTTCGAAGCAGTTGATGCCTATCTTCGACAAGCCGATGATCTACTATCCGCTGAGCACGCTGATGCTGGCGGGGATCAAGGATATCCTGATCATCACCACGCCGGAGGATGCCGGGCAATTTCAGCGCGTGCTGGGCGATGGCTCCGATTTCGGCGTATCGCTGAGCTATGCCGAACAGCCGAAGCCGGAAGGGCTGGCGCAGGCGTTTCATATCGGCGCGGATTTCGTGCGCGGCGGGCCGAGCGCACTGATCCTCGGCGACAACATCTTCTACGGGCATGGCCTGCCCGCGCTGCTCGACAATGCCGATGCGCGCGACAGCGGGGCGACCGTGTTCGCCTATCGCGTCAACGATCCGCAGGCATTCGGCGTGGTCGAATTCGATGGCGAGGGCCGGGCGATCTCGATCGAGGAAAAGCCAGCGCAGCCCAAGTCCAACTACGCGGTGACCGGGCTGTATTTCTACGACGAGACCGTCGTTGACCGCGCCGCCGACCTCAAACCGTCGGCGCGCGGCGAACTGGAGATCACCGACCTCAACCGGCTCTATCTCGACGAAGGATCGATGTCGGTCGAGATCATGGGGCGCGGTTTCGCGTGGCTCGACACCGGCACCCATGCCTCGCTGCTCGATGCCGCGACCTATGTCCGGATCACCGAGGAACGGCAGGGCCTGAAGATCGCCTGCCCCGAGGAAATCGCGTGGCGCAAGGGCTTCATCACCGACGACCAGCTGGTCGAAATCGCCCAGCCGCTGCGCAAGTCGGGCTATGGCGAATACCTGCTTGGGCTGCTCGAAAACCCGGTGATCGCGTGAAGATCGTCAAAACTGCCATTCCCGGCCTGCTGATCATCGAACCGCGCGTGTTCGGGGACGATCGCGGGTTCTTCTTGGAGACATGGAACGAGGCGGCGTTTCGCGAAGCGGGGCTGGACCTCACCTGGGTGCAGGACAATCACAGCCACTCGCAAAGGGGCGTGCTGCGCGGACTGCATTTTCAAAACCCCGGCGAACAGGGAAAGCTGGTGCGGGTGACGCGCGGCGCGGTGTTCGACGTTGCGGTCGACTTGCGCAAATCGTCTGAGACTTTCGGCAAATGGGTGGGCGTGGAACTGACCGCCGAGAACAAGCGGATGTTCTGGGTGCCCGAAGGCTTCGCCCACGGTTTCCTCACGCTCACCGACAACACCGATTTCATGTACAAGTGTACTGCGCCCTACTCGCCCCAGACCGAACATACGCTCGCGTGGGACGATCCGGCGGTCGGGGTCGAATGGCCCGATCTCGGTACCGCGCCAGCGCTTTCGGAGAAGGACAAGGTGGGCCTGTCGCTCGCTGACGTCCCTGCTTTCGCATGAAGGTCCTGATCACCGGAGCGAACGGGCAACTCGGCGGCGCGCTCCAGCGCACGGCTCCCGCCCATGCCGATCTCAACGCGATCGACGTGGACGATGTCGACTTCACCGAAGACGCGATGCTGCGCGCGCGGCTGGTGGTGGAATCGCCCGACGTGCTGATCAACGCCGCCGCCTACACCGCGGTCGACAAGGCCGAGAGCGACGAGCAAACTGCGCGTGCGATCAACGCCGACGCGGTCGCGATCATGGCCGAGGAGATGGAAGCGCAGGGCGGCAAGCTGGTGCATGTCTCGACCGATTTCGTGTTCGACGGTACCTCTTCGCGCGCCTATCGCCCCGACGATCCACGCAATCCGATCAGCGCCTATGGCCGCACCAAGGCGGCGGGCGAGGATCACCTGCGCGACACCGATCTGCTGGTCCGCACCGCCTGGGTCTACGAAGCGGGCGGGGCGAATTTCGTGCGCACCATGATCCGGCTGATGAACGAGCGCGATGAGCTGGGTGTGGTTTCGGACCAGATCGGCTCGCCGACTTGGGCGACGGGCCTTGCGAACACGATCTGGAGCCTGATCGACAAGAGCGCGAGCGGCACCTTCCACCACAGCGATGACGGCGCGATCAGCTGGTTCGATTTCGCGGTCGCGATTGCCGAGGAAGGGCATGAACTGGGGCTGATTGCCAAGGTGCCGAACATCAAGCCGATCACCACCGCCGACTATCCCACCCCGGCGAAGCGACCCGCTTTCTCGCTGCTCGATTGCAGCGCCACGCGCGAGCTATTAGGGGACCAGCCGGTCCCCTGGCGCACCAACCTGCGCCGTATGCTCGAACAGGAACAGGCTCTTGGCTAGCATTCTCGTCACCGGCGGCGCCGGCTTTATCGGCGGCAATTTCGTGCACTACTGGAATGCGCAGCATCCCGACGACGAGGTCGTGGTGCTCGATGCGCTGACCTATGCCGGGAACCGCTCGACATTGGCGGGTGCGAACCGGACGGAGCTGGTCGAAGGCGACATCCGCGATCAGGATCTTGTCGAGACACTGCTGCGCGAGCGCGGGATCACCACCATCTTGCACTTCGCCGCAGAGAGCCACGTCGACCGCTCGATCAGCGGCCCGGACGCCTTCATCGACACCAACATCCTCGGCACCAACGCGCTGCTCAAGGCGGCGCGCGCGGTGTGGCTCGATGGCGACGGCAAGGATCACCGGTTCCACCACATCTCGACCGACGAGGTGTTCGGCTCGCTCGGTCCGGACGATCCCGCCTTCAGCGAAGTGACACCCTACGCCCCGAACTCGCCCTATTCGGCATCGAAGGCCGCGTCGGACCACCTCGTGCGCGCCTATCACCACACCTACGGGCTCGAGGTGACGACCAGCAATTGCTCGAACAATTACGGGCCGTACCAGTATCCGGAAAAGCTGATCCCGCTGTTCCTCTTGAACGCTCTATCGGGCAAGCCGCTTCCGATCTACGGCGACGGGATGAACGTGCGCGACTGGCTGCATGTCGAGGACCATTGCCGCGGGATCGAGGCGTGTCTTGAGCGCGGCAAGCCGGGCGAGACCTACAATATCGGCGGCGGGGCGGAGCTGCCCAACATGACCGTGATCGATCGCGTCTGCGCCGAGGTCGACCGTGCTTTCGAGGAAGTAGACGGGCTCGCCGACCGCTATCCCGATGCGCCCGCAGCGCGCGGCGAGAAGAGCGAAACGCTCAAGACCTTCGTCACCGACCGCGCCGGACACGATCGCCGCTACGCCATCGACGAGACCAAGGCGCGGGGCGAGCTCGACTATGCGCCGCAGCGCGGTTTCGAGGAAGGGCTGCGCCAGACCCTGCGCTGGTATCTCGACCGCGAAGACTGGTGGCGACCGCTGCTTTCGGCATGAGGCTGGCGGAACTCTCGAGCGCGTTTGCGCGGCTTACCAACCGTGCCGGGTTGGAGGTGTCGCTACGCCGGGTCTTGCGATCCACGTCCAGACGCCGGGTGGTCTACTTCCTGCATATCGGCAAGGCGGCGGGCTCGCAGGTCAAGCAGATGATGGCGCAGGTCAATCGCGAGGCGGACGGCGTGCTGATGAAGGGTCTGTCACACGACGTGACGCTGGCCGACCTTCCCGAGCCCGCCGACTACTTCTTCTCGATCCGCGATCCGATCAGCCGGTTCCGCTCCGGCTTCTATTCGCGCAAGCGGCGCGGTCGACCCTTGAATGACATCGCCTGGACCCCGCACGAGGAAACCGCCTTCGCCAATTTCGAACACGCCGCCGATTTGGCCGAAGCCCTGTTCGCTCCGGGCGAGGAAGGGATGCGCGCCGCCGCTGCGATGAAGTCGATCCGTCACACCGCGCAGGACCAGATCGACTGGTTCGCGCTGGCGGGCGACATTTTCACCGTTCGTCCTCCGGTGTGGGTGCTGCGGCAGGAGCATCTCGAGGCGGACATGAAGGTGCTTCTCGATCGGCTCGGGGTCGACTTCACGCCGGAAGCTCGCCGCGACGCCAAGGGAGCGCATGCCAACGACTATGCAGGCATTCCGGATCTGACCGAAACCGGCATTGCCAACCTCAAACGCTGGTACGCGCAGGACGTCGCCTTCTACGAAGCGGTCGAAACCTGGATGTCCTCACAGCGCAGCGAGTAGACGCCGCAGCACCACCAGCGAGGCGGCATTGCGCAGAACCGCTCCTGCGGCGGCACCGATGGCCGCGCCGATCATGCCATAGCTCGGCAGCAGCCACAGGAGCAGTGCGAGGCTCACCGCAACAGTCGCGATTTCGATCGTCAGGACAGCGCGCTCGCGGTTCATCATCGTCAGGGCCGCCCCGGCGGGGCCGGCGGCAACATTGAAGAACTGCCCCAGCGCAAGGATGCGCAGCGCATCCGCCCCGCGCACGAAATCCGGGCCGAACAGCGACAGGATCCACTCGGCAGCCAGCAGGACGACAAGCAGCAGCGGCACGACGATGGCGATGCCGAGCAGGCTCGATGCCCGGACGGTTTTCCACGCCGCTGCCGGGTCCTGCCGGTCGAACGCGGTCGCAAGGCGCGGCCCGGCCATCAGCGAGAAGCTGCTGTTGACCAGCGTGAACAGCAGGCAGACTTGGAAACCGACGCGATAGATCCCCGCCTCTGCCGCGTCGCGGAAGGCAGTGAGCAGGAACAGCCCGAGCCAGTCGCCCAGCGCCGCGAGCACGTTGAAGGCCGCGATGAACAGGCCGGTGGCGAGCGCCGCCGTGCCGGGCTCGCGCTCGACCCCCGCCATTGCCGCGCGCACCACAGCCACGCTCACCAGCGCGACAAGCACCACCCCTGCAAGATACGCCACCGAAGGCGTCACCGGGACGAGCGCCGCACCCAACAGCCAAAGCGCCGCCAGCGCCAGAATCGCGATGGAGGTATAGCCCACCCCGTCGAGCGACTGCGAAACCAGCACGCTGCCCTTCGCCCGCAGCAACGAGCTTGAGGCCCGGATCAAAGGGAAGGCGACGATGGTCGGGGCCAGCCAGCGCAGGTGATCGGCGACGCCCGGCTCTCCCAGCAGCTGGACCGCAACCGGATCGGCAATCAGGAATACCGCAATCGCGAGGGGGATGCTGACCAGCAGTTGCCGGTTGCGCGCCTGAGCGAAGAAATCGAACGCCGCGCCGGCCTGCTCTTTCGCGAAGGCGGCGCTTGCGCTGCGGACAATCAGCCGGTCCAGACCCTGCGCCGCAACCAGCGCAGTGATCGTCGCGGTCGCCAGCGCCAGCTGGAACTGGCCAAAGGTCTGCGCGCCGAACAGCCGCGCGATTACCCACGTCATCGCGAACGCCGCAGCCGCCCCGGCGATCCGCAGCATCAGTCCCAGCAGCAATTCGAAGTGCAGGCCCCGGCGGGGGAGGCGGCCCGGCTGTTGCGCTGTTCCCTCCTCCATCTCGCGTCCTGTCCCACTGTCCACAAGGTTGAGCCCCTGTCGGGCGTATGCGAGCCTTCGACGGGTTGGCAAGGGCGGCCACTCCTGTAGGTGGAACGCTGCACAGTTATGAGGTCGGGGCCCTTCGCGATGGCATCAACGGATACGGGATCGGGGAAAGTCTTCTGCATCGGCTTCCAGAAGACCGGCACGTCGTCACTGCGCGATGCGCTGGCGCAGATCGGGTACCGGGTCTGCGGGGTGTTCGGGCGTGACGTCCCGCTCGACGAACTGCGCACAACCTATGTGCAGCGGGGGCTCGAAATCGCGAAAGAATACGACGCGGTCGAGGATATGCCCTGGCCGCTGATGTTCCGCGAGCTCGACGAGGCGTTTCCAGGGTCGAAATTCATCCTGACGATGCGCGAAACCGATCGCTGGTATCGCTCGATCGCCAACCATTTCGGCGACAACCCCTACCATATCCAGCAGCTGACCTATGGCGATGATGCGCCCGCGCCGGTGGGGCACGAGGCGCGGTATCGCGAGGTCTACGACGCGCACAACGCGGCCGTGCGTGCGTACTTCGCCGACCGCCCCGGCGACCTGCTCGAATTCTGGCTCGAGCGCCAGCATGGCTGGGCCGAGCTGGGCGAATTCCTCGGCCGGGACGACGTCCCGGTGGGTCGGTTCGTCCATACCAATTCGCAGACCCAGCGCGGCAAGCTTGTCAATCGGATCCGCGGGCGACTGATCCGGATGGGCGTGCCGCTGAAGTCGATGGACGGCTAGCTCAAGTCAACGCAACCGCCTCGGCGGCAAGCTGGCGGACCTGCTGGAGATTGCCCGGGAATGCGCTTTCCTCGATCACTGCGACGCGGCGAACGGTCGCGTTCATTGCGCCCGATCCGCGCCCGATCCGCAATTCGCTTCGCCCGCTGAAGTCGACCCCTTCGATCATCAGCACGACTTCGCCCGCGCCGTTCACCGCATCGTGAAGGTCGCCACGTGTGGTCGTGACCACGCCATCGACTTGCACAGCGGTTGCGAAATGCGAAGCGGTGTTGCCCGCCTGGTACTGGACGTAGGTGGTGTTGGCCTCGTCCGACAGGATCGCGCCCGGATCGGCTGGGTCGTTGACCATGATCGCCATCGCGACGGTAAAGAGCCCGCCGTTGATGGCCTGCGACACGAAGTCGTTGTTGCCGTCGAACGTCGCGCCGTTCGTTCCCAGCGCCGGCTTTCGGCTGCCAGTCGCCTGAAGGTGCTGGTTGCCGTTGGCTGAGCGATCCGGAGAGGTCCAGGGCGGCACGTCGCTGGCGAGGGTGTAATCGTGAATGCTGGACCTTCCGCCGGCTGCGTCAATCAGCGCGAGGAGATCGCCGAACGGATCGCCGCTGCCCGATGGGCCGCCGCTGTCGACGAAAACGGCCGCGTTGGCCGCGATCGCCCCCGGTGCGGCAATCGGGGGATAGCCGCCTTGGGCAATGTCGTGCGGCAGGATCGGGGCGAAGCCGCTGGCGAGCAGCCCCCCGACCGGAGTGAAGTCCCCGCCCGATGCATTGGCGAAGAGGCTCGACTCATTGCCGCCCAGCGCAATGCGGGTGGCGCCCGACGGCTTGATGGCCCCGTCGAACAGGTGCATCGCGTCGACCTTGAGGTTCGCGAGCACCTGTCCACCGGCCCAGACGAAGTCCTTCGCGACATTGTTCGCGATAAGACAGTAGGTGTCGGCGGTGTTGTTCTGTTCGTCGTTGCGTACCCGCCAACGCTGGTTCGCGGAATTGTGGACTATCACCAGGTGACTGAGGCCCGCGCCGGTGCCTCGTCCGAATTGGGAGGAATTGGCATCGGGATCGTAATATCCTTCAACGGTTTCACTGTTATGCAGCGCATTTCCGAAGATAAGGATGTCGCGGAGTATCGCGCCGGGCGGATTGGGCGAGAGGAATAGCGTCTGGGTCTGCATTTCCCATGCCCGGTTGAAAGCGATGATGACGTTTTCGTCGGCGTTGAACGGGGGCTGGTAGAAATCGCCGTGGCGATCGAACATCGCCACCAGCGTGAGCGGCGCGGTCTTGCAATCGGTCGCAGGCAGGCCCCGGCCTTTCTCGCCCGCGATCGAGCCGGCGCAGCATCGGATCGTGGCGAATTCGGGATCGGTAAGGCTGGCGGACCAGCCCGGCAGGCCGTCGAGCCAGGCGACAAGGTCCGCAAAAGTGTACCCGTCGCCGGTCGCACCGGTGTAGTAGCTTTCCTGGTTGCCGCATTCGAAGGTCGCGACATTCGTGCCCCATCTCGCGGTCCAGGTGGCAAGGCTGGCATCGGCGGTGCCGTCGCGTTCGAGCGTCGCAGTCGCCTCGGCGCCCGCATACTGGACGGCAACGCAGGGGTGATCGGTGTACCAGAAGCCGCCGCGATGGTTGTCGAGCGTGTTGTGGACGCAGCACTTGATGTCGCCGAACACATCGTAGGTCATGTTCGCGAGCGTGCAGCCGCGTACCAGCGTTGCTGTGCCGCAGGCACCCGAAACTTCCGAAATGTCGCATTCGGTGAACCACGCGCCGCCGCGGATGCGCCAGCCCAGTTGGTCGGGCGCGCCGCCGCGCAGGGTTTCGAACCGACCGCGCGGATCGCTAGTGGTGATGGTGATACCATCGCACCAGAAATTGGTGTCGAAGCTGTTGATCTCTACCAGGTGGCGGAAATCGAGCGTCAGATCGCGACCGATGAGGCGAATCGGCGATCGGCCCGGACTGATCTTGGCGGCGGCATCGGTGGTGTATTCGGTCAGTCCGATCGCGCATCCCGAAGTGGCGGCGACGATTTCGACCCAGCCTTTCTGGTCCCACGCATTGGGCGGATCGTCGCCCATGTCGTAGGTGCCCGGTTCGGTAAGGGCGATGCGATAATTCTGCCAGCCCTGTGACTTGCCGAACTGGATCGCTTCCCTGATCGTGGGATAGCGCGATCCGGCGATCGCACCGGCGGACGGTGCGACCGAGAGCAGGCCGTCGTGGCGGGCGGCTTGCGGAGCGAATACGTAGGGGCCGATGACGCGACTTTGCATCGTTGCATCGCGCGGCGTCGCTTCGACATAGAGATGCGCGTAGCCGCTGCGCTGGGGCGGTTTGCGCAGCCGTACCCACCATCCGTAATAGGTCTGCACTTCGCCGTTCGCGTCGATCAAGCTGTGCCAGCGCGGCTCCGCGAGAGTGACGCTGGTGCCTTCGAAATGGAATGTCACGCCAGCAAGGCCGAGCGCCTCGAACAGCGAGCCGCGATCGTTCGCCGCAGCCATGACTCCGACATCGAGCGTGTCGGTGAAGTGCTGCTTGGGCGGGGTGATGAGCCGCAGCGCGGGCTTGGCCGTGGTTCGTTCGGGATCGGCTGGCAGCGCCGCAAATCCACTGCCTTCCGATCCGTTCCACGCGGCGGAGGGAGCAATCGCCGGCGGAGCGGTCGCGGAAAGATCGCCCGCTCGTGGCACCGGGGAACTCTGCGAGACGAGACCAAGACCGAGCCAGCTCATCAGGCGAGGCCTACCAGATCGGCCGCGGTGGTTCCACTTGCGCGCACCGCACGCAGCCGGATGGCGAGAACGGTCCCTGCGGCGACATTGCGGAACGTCACGTCGCTGTCGGAATCGACGGGCCGGGCCACGATGTCGCCACCTGTCCCGATATAGATTGCCTTGATTGCGCTAGCGAGATCGGCTGCATCGTCGGGCACGATCGCCATTGCCGTCTTGGCCGGCGCGATCAGGCTGTCGGATGAATGTTCGAACGGATCGAATGGCATAGGTTTAACCTCTGAAAAAGTAAAGACAGGATCAAGTAACCAGATAGGTTATATGTAGGAAAGTGCTTTTGTGTTTGCGGTTCTGCCTTTCCGCTTGTTCGCAGACGCATTAGCGGTGTGGGGATCGCGTCTCGTCGACTGGACTTCCTGCCCGCCCGTAACCTAAGCGGGACATCGAGCCGGGCGGCTGCGATGGCCTGACCGGCACCCTTTGGGATGCGCGTGCGATGAGCGAAGCGGAACTGGCCAGAAAGAACAGCCCCGCGCGGTTTCAACGCTGGCTGCGCATGCTCGGATCGTTGATCGACCCGCGCGCCTGGGTGCACCTGATCAAGATCGTGAACTACTACAACTACGTTCACGTCGCCCCCCTGCGGCGGGTGACTTTCGCCGGGCAGCGCAATGTCAGCCCCGATGCGGTATTCCAGAATCCCGAGCGGATCACGATCGGTCATCGTGCGCGTATCGGATCGCGCTGCCATCTGTGGGCCGGCCCGCGCGATGGCCATATCCGGATTGGCGACGATGTGCTGTTCGGTCCCGACGTGCTGGTGACGGCAGCGAGCTACCGCTACGACATGGGACACCCCGTGACCGAACAGCCGATGGGGGAAAGCGACGTCGTGATCGGCAACGATGTGTGGCTGGCGACGCGCGCGGTGATCCTGCCCGGGACAACGATCGGCGACGGGTCGATCGTTGCAGCGGGCGCGGTGGTGAAGGGTGACTTCCCGCCGATGAGCATCATTGCCGGGATGCCTGCCAGGGCAGTGGCCGAACGCTCGATCGCAGCGAATGGAGATGGCTGAGGCATGGGCAGACTGACCGAACTTCGTCGCAAGGTGAAGAAGACCAACATCCTCATGCGAAACAGGATCTGGCGCGACGCCGCTTTCAAGGGCGTGGCCGCGGCGATCGAGCATCGCCACACCCTCCGGGATCTCGATTTCGGAACCTGTATCGATGTCGGAGCCAACCGCGGGCAGTTCTCGCTGCTGGTTCGTGGCCTGAAGCCGGATTGCCGCATCTACGCGTTCGAGCCGCTGGCCGAACCGGCCGCGCATTTCGAGGAGGTTCATAGGCCGGGCGAGACGGTGACGTTGTATCGCCACGCGCTCGGATCGCAGCGCGAGACCCGCGAAATCCAGGTCCATGCCAAGTCCGATTCCTCGTCTTTCCTTCCGCCCGAAGACGTCAGGCAATATGGCAAGATCGCGGAAATCGTCGCCTCCGAAGAGGTCCGGATCGAACGGCTCGACGACGTGCTGAAGCCCGCCGACCTCTCGCCCAGAACGCTGCTCAAGCTCGACGTGCAGGGTTTCGAGGCCGAGGTGCTTGCCGGTGCATCGGGGCTGCTCGACCGAGTCGAATGGATCTACACCGAAGTGGCCTTCGCCCCCCTCTATGCCGGCCAGCCGCTGTTCAACGACCTGCACGACATGCTGACCGCGCTCGGCTACGTCCCCAAGCGGATCGGCCACGTCAGCGGGACACCCGTCAATGTCCAGTCGACGGCCGATTTCCTGTACCAGAAATCAGGCGGGAGCACCGCCGCGTGAGACCGGCGATGCTTGATCGCCCGTGAATCGGGACTAGGGTTCACGCCGTGTCGACCTTACCGCTCAGCAATCCGGCAACGATCCGCTATCGCCCGCAGCCGCGATACGGCAAGCTGCCGCTCTACTTCGCAGTGCTGCTGGGCTATATCCTGCTGCTTCCGCCGCAATTGAATCAGACCGTCATGGGGGCGACGCTGCCGCCCTATCGGCTGTTTCTGATCCCGGCGACGCTGTTTGTGATCGCCAGCGCGATCAACGGGCGTTTCCGTTTCACCTGGCCGGATCTGCTGGTTCTGATCGCCGGAACCTGGATCGGCGTCGCGCTGTTCGTGACCACCGACCAGGCCGAGGCGCTGCCCGCTGCAGTGGCGCAGGTAACCGATACGGCGCTCGCCTATTTCTTCGCCCGGTCGGTGTTCCGGTCGCTACGCGACCTGCGGCTGTTCCTGTTGCTGCTGCTGCCGGGGCTGCTGGCCGTTGGAGCGATCATCGCGGTCGAATCGATCACCCACAACCATATTCTGCAACCCTTCATCAGCCAGTTCACCGGCCAGTCGGCCTATCTGCGAACCGATATCCGGCTTGGCTTCATGCGCGCGCGCGGCCCGTTTCCGCACCCGATCCTCGCTGGCGTTTTCCTGGCCAGCTTCCTGCCGCTGTTTTTGCTTTCGGGGCTGCGCAGCTGGCCGTTTGTGCTGGGTATCGCGGCGGCACTGACCAGCTTCTTCACTGTCAGTTCGGCCGCCCTGCTGGGGCTGTCTGTGGGAACGATGCTGACCGTCTACAACTGGCTGAGCGAGCGCTTCCTCAACCTGTCTTGGCGATTGCTCTTCATCCTGGGCGCGATCGTGGTCTTCCTGCTCGAATTCGGGACCCGTGGTGGTGCTTTCTCCACGATCATGCGGTTCGGTTCGCTCAATTCCTACAGCGGCTACAACCGGGTGCTGATCTGGCGGTTCGGCACCGAAAACGTCGCCGCCAATCCCTGGTTCGGCCTCGGCTACGGCGAGTGGGAGCGGCCCGAATGGATGAAGGGCTCGGTCGATAATTTCTGGTTGCTGCAGGCGATGCAATTCGGGGTCATCCCGCCGCTGCTGATCGCCATCGCCTGCCTTGTCACAGTCTATACGCTGGCGCGTCGAAGCAGCCATTCGCACCCGGTCGATGGGCGGTTCGAGCGCGGCGTGGCGATCGCGCTGGCAGTGTTCGCGTTCGGGATCGTCTCCGTCGCGATTTGGCTGTCGGCGCAGGCGTGGTTCTACATGCTGCTGGGGATCGCCGTCAGCCTCGCCTTTGCCGAGCGCAGCGCGGTGCGCCGACCGGGCGCGGTTCCGCTTAGACCGCCGCCCGATGCGTTTGCACGTGGTGACGACGGGGTCCGTGCACGCCCGCCCGCCGGGCAGGTCCAGCCCGACCCGCGCTAGGCCCGATCGCGGTCCAGCCGCGCCAGCAATCCGCGCTTCGGGTCGTAGCCGTGGATCCACAGGCCGGGGCGCAGCGCCACGTCGCGATAACCACCCGCCATTGCCCTTAATCGCGGCCGCCATCGGCCCAGCAGACGACCGGCGATCACCCGCTCCAGCGCTGCGAGCCATACGAGCCCGCGTCCCAAAGCTCCGGCGAGGGGTGACCAGTGGCGTCGCACGAATTCCGCCGTCCCCGCCGCGCGATACAGCATGCGCAGCGGCGACAGACCTTGGCCGTGGGCGATGGCGTGATGGCCGCGCGCCGCAGGGATGCGCCAGAACCGATACCCGAGACCGGTGAGCCGGTAGAACAGGTCGACCTCCTCGCAATAGAGAAAGTAGCGCTCGTCGAAGCCGCCGACCTGTTCCCACGCGGCACGGTCGAACATCACGAAACCGCCGACCAGCACTTCCACCGCCGCGTCCCGGTTCAGCCCGGCGGCCCGGCTGTTTCCGACAATCGAGCGTCCGAGCGCAGCGCTGGCGAATTCGAGCAGCGAAGGCATGGCGATCGCATTGCCGCTATCGGGCGTGCCGCCGGCATCGACCGTCACGCCGCCCCACGCTGCAGCCTGGGGATGGCGCGCCGTCGCTGCGATCAGTGCGTCGATGGCACCCGGTTCGAGCACCATGTCCGGGTTGAGCAGCAACAACCTGTCCGACCGGGCGTGATGCGCGAGCCAGTTGTTGCCGGCCGCGAAACCGACATTGCCCTTGCTCTCGACGATCCGGATGTCGGGATGGGCATTCCTTACCAGCGTCTCGGTGGCTCCATCGCCGTTGTCGACCAGCAACACTTCGTAATCGTGCCGCGTGCAGGCCGGCGGGATCGAGTCGAGGCAGGCGCCGATCAGATCGACGGAATTGTAGGCGACGATCAGGATGGAGACCGCGCATTGGGCGCTGATATCCGCTTTGGCGGTCGCTGCGGCGGACGAGACGGGACCGGTCATCCTGCTCAGACCTCGCGCGCGGCGAGATCGCGTTCCCACACGATGTTGCGGCTGCGAAGTTTGGCGAACCGCGCGCGGATGCGAGCGATCGCCTTGATGCCGAGATAGATTGCGACGTCGACCGGCGAAGCGCCGTTGCCGAGCGCATCGCGCAGGTCCCCGGCCTGGTTCGAGCCCGCAAAGTGCGGGCTGGGGTGGAGCCGCAGCACCTCCTCGTTGCCCAGCCGGCGACGGGTCTCGACCCGGATCTGGTCGATCGCGCGGCGCGGCGGCGATACGGTGAAGCAGACCGGATTGCCTTCGCGATCCTCGGCGACATTTCGGCGCTCGCTGTCAGTGAAGCGCGAATGCACCCAGATGTCGTCGCCGGTGATCGGCGGAAATTCGCCGATCGCCTCGAAACCCGCCTGCGACAGCCCGAAACAGCCCGATCCGACCATTGCATTGCGGACATAGGGCTGGGTCAGCCACACCCGGTAATATGCCCTGACCAGCGCATTCGAACGCGACAGGTCCATCCGCAGCGCGGGCGATGCCGCCATCACCCCCGGCTCGCGCAGCACCTCCGCCAGCGCGGCGAGCGAGTGATAGCTGCAGCGCACATCGGCATCGAGGAAGATGCGCGGGAAATGGCTCGCCTCCTTGTGCGCCGCGTTCATCGCCTTGGTCTTGGACCCTTCGGCCAGGTCGAGCACCAGCGCCTCGGGGGCCGTCTCGCGGGCGATGGAAACCGTGCGGTCGGTGCAGCCATTGGCGGCGACGATGATCTGCGCGCGGCCGGTTTCGGGCGCATCCTCGAGCAGCGCTTCGAGACAGCGCGCGATGACCGCCTCTTCGTTATTCGCGGGAATGACGATCGTGAACGGAGCCGGATCGGTCACACGCCCGCTCCGCCCCGATCAGTCGTCCTGCCCGTATTGGTAATAGCCATACTGGTAATCGTAGCTTTGCCCGGCTTCGAGCGCGCGATACTTCGTCAGGATAACCCCGAGAATGTTGCCGCCCGCCCCGCGCACGCGTTTGATCGCGGCCTTGGCCTGCCCGAAATGCACCTTGTTGGCTTCGAGCACGAAGATCGTGCCATCGACCAGCCGCGACAGCAGCGGCGCATCGGCCAGGCCCATGACCGGGCAGCTGTCGAAAATGATCAGCGAATATTCGTGGCGGCTCTTCTCGATGAACTCGCGCATCTGCTGCGAGGCGAGCAGCTCGGTCGGGTTGGGGCTGATCGAACCGATTGGCAGGATCTCGAGGTTTTCGTGCAGGCCCTTGACCACTGTCGACTGGAGATCGGTGTGGCCCAGCACCACCTCGACCAGTCCCGCCTGCGGGTCCTCGATATCGAGCAGCCGCGCGACCGAAGGGCGCCGCAGGTCGGCGTCGATCAACAATGTCTTGCGCCCGAGGCTAGCAAACAGTTCGGCGAGGATCACCGCGGTGGTCGACTTGCCTTCCGAAGCCTGACTGCTGGTCAGCTGGATCACGTTCTGGTTGCGCGGCAGGGTGAAATCGATCGCCGATCGGATCGAGGCATAGGCCTCCATCAACGCGCTGAACCGGTTCGTCTCTTCCTTTTCGAGATCGCGCGATTCGACAAACGGCGTATGGCCGAGCAGCGGCAGGCCGATCTTGTCCTCGACCTCGTCGAGCGAACGGATCCGGTCGTCGAAGGATTCGCGCAGCACCGCGAGGCCACCGGCGAGCGCAACGCCGAATACCAGCGAAACCATCAGGTTGCGCAGCAGGTTGGGCGAATAGGGCGAGGCGGGCACGGTCGCCGAATCGAGCTTGCTCAAGGTTCCGCTCTGGACATTGGCGGCGGTGCTGATCGTGTTGTAGCGATCGAGCAGCGCCTTGAGCTGGTCGCGCAGGGCCTGCGCCTCGCGCTCGAGCACGCTGTACTGCACCTGACGGTCCTGCTCGACCATGGTTTCGCCGGTGAGCGAATTGAGCTCGCGTTCGAGCGCCTGTTCCTGGTTGCGCGCGACGGTATATTCGTTGCGGACGGTCGCCTTGATGTCGGCGCTGCTCTGCTGGATCTGGCGATCGAGCGTCGCGATCTGTGCCTTGACGTTGACGATCTGCGGGAATTCGTCGTTGTAGCGCTGGCGCAGCTCGATCAGTTCGGTCTGCAGCCCGGTACGCTGGTTCACGAGCCCCTGCAGCACGGCATTGCTCTGAACTTCGGGAAGCTGTGCGGCCGGCAGGTTCTGGATCGCACGCCACCGCTGCTCGGCATCGATGCGTTTGGCACGGGCATCGGACACGCGCTGGTTGATGTTCGTCAGGTTCGCCCCGGTCAGCGTTACCGTGCCGCCTTCTTCGCTCCCCACGCCCTGCTGCACGATGATCCCGCTGCTGCGGGCATAGGCGTTGGAGGCCTCTTCGGCTTCCTGCAGCCGCGAGCGGATCAGCTGGATCTGCTCCTGCAGATATTCCTGCGCGTATTCGTTGGCGGCGATATCGCTGCGCGTGTCCGATGCGACGAACGCGTCGGCATAGGCATTCGCCATCTCCGCCGCCAGCACCGGGTCGTCGGAGCGGTAGCCGATGGTGATGATCCACTGGTCGGGCGTCAACTCAGCGGTTACCGAACCCTGCAGGATCGAGGCGGCGCTGCGCTCCTTGCTGCGGAGCCAGTCCTCGTCGCTCATGTTGGGCGGGCGGGCGGTGTCGATGTCTTCGCCCAGCAGGTCGTATCGCTCGCCGAGATTGAGCTCGGCCGCGACCGCGCTGGCAAGATTGCGACTGCGGATGACGGCGGTCTGGGTCGACATCAGGTCATAGACCTGGTTGCTGGCGATCCCCTGATCGATGTCCTGACCCTCGACGATGAAGGAGCCGTAGGGATCGACCCGCACGGTCGCAGTCGCCTGGTACATCGGCGTGGCCATGAGCGTGAAGACGAGGCCGGCGATCAGCGATGCGGCGACGATCGCAGCCACCAGCCAGCGCTGGCGGAACAGCACGCCGCGCACCGCAGCGACATTGATCAGCTGCGCGCGCGGCTGATACTGGACGATCTGGTTCTCGGGCAGATACGGGTCCAACCAGGTCCCGCGCCCCTCGGGATCGGGGGTCTGGATGATCGAACGGTCGTTCATCGCCCTATCAGTTGTTGTCGATCGCCACGGTCGCGAACACGCCCAGCGCCGGGATGGCCTGCAGCGCATCCTGCCAGAAGATCGAAAGCCCGTCGGTGCCGACCACCACGCGGTCGCCCGGTTCGAGCACCGGATCGAGCATCGTGCCCTGGCTCACCGCCCCATAGTCGAACTTGGCGATGTAGATCCCGTCGGGACGCGTGCGGAACACCGCCACCTGGCTGCGCTTCGCTTCGCGCTTGGTCCCCTGCGCCAGCGCGATGGCCGAAGAGAGGCGGGCGCCGGGTTCGAACTGATAGACGCCCGGCGTATCGACTGCGCCCTCGACCGTGACGAGATGCGACGCGTATTCGGCGATGTTGATCGCGACCATCGGCGACTTGAGCCCGGCTGCCGACAGCCTGCGGGTCACGTCGGCTTCGAACTGCTGCGCGGTCATACCGGCTGCCGGGATCGAGCCCAGCAGCGGCAGCGAGACGTTGCCTTCGACGCCGATCTGGACGGCTTCCAGCGAAAAGTCCGGCTCGCGGAAGACGTTGACGGAAATCTTGTCGGACGGGCGCAGCAGGTAGGTGCGCGACGCCTGGTGGGTGTAGCCGGCCTGTCCGAGACTGGACACCGGCTGGATCGCGGCCGCTCCGATCACGGGTTCCGGCGTGGAGGCGCAGCCCCCCAGCGCAAGAGCTGCGAGTCCGTATAAACTCAGATGGATACCTGCCTTGGCGCGCATCGTGTCGTTCCCTCTGTCGATTACGGGAAAAGCCTTAGACGCGGGGTTGCCGCAGTGCAACAGAGCCTGCCCACAAAACCGGGAAGCTTCGCCGATGCGAGGCGCTGATGCGGCAGCGGGCAGGCAGGATGCGATTGCGGCGGACCATGCCGATGCTATGGATTGGCGGATCTCCAATCGAAGCGCCGCAGATACGCCATGCACGAACCCGCCCCATCCATTTTCAGCCTGATCGCGGCCGGAATCTACGCACTGGTCGTGCTATCCGCCGCGGCGGCCTCGCTGACGGCGCTCGCGAAACGCCAGCCGGCGCGCTTTTGGCGGGGATGGGCAGCGATCGCGCTGCTGTTTGCCGGGCTGATCGCGATGCGGGTGCTCGATCTCGAAGCGATCTGGCGCGACGACATGCGCGAATGGTTGCGTGCGACCCACGCGTACCAGAGCCGTCGCGCGATACAGGGTCCGATCGCCGCAGCCATCCTGATCGTCGCGGCCGCAGCCGCTCTGTTGGGCGGGGCAAAGGTGCTCCAGTCGGCCAGCGGCAGGCGCAGTTTCGCGCTGCGGCTGGGGCAGGCGGCGAGCCTGGCCTTGATGTGTCTGATCGCGCTGCGGCTGGTGTCGTTCAGCGCGCTCGACTCCCTTTTGTTCGGACCGCTCAAGCTGAACTGGATTGCCGATCTGGGGGCGACGCTGTTCGTCGGTTTCGCCGCGCTGTTCTACGTCTACGCTGTGCGGCAGGCTACGCAGGCCGACAGTCGGGGCGTCAGCCGGAATGATGCCCGGCGATGATCGCTGCGATCCGGCGGCTGGCGGTGCCGTCGCCATAGGGATTGTGCGCCTTCGCCATGCGATCGTAGTCGGCGGGATCGTCTAGCAGTCGGGATACCTCGCCGACGATGCGATCGGTGTTCGCGCCGACCAGCAGCGCGGTGCCCGCTTCGATGCTCTCGGGTCGCTCGGTCGTATCGCGCATCACCAGCACCGGCTTGCCGAGGCTCGGCGCTTCCTCCTGGATTCCCCCGGAATCGGTGAGGACGATATCCGAGGCCTCCATCATCGCGACGAAGTTGAGGTAATCGAGCGGCTCGATCAGCGCGACATTGGCAATGTCGGAGAGGGCGGGGCGCATCACTTCGGCGACGTTGGGGTTGGGATGCATCGGGTAGATGAGCGCGGTGTCTTCGCGTGCTGCGAGCTGCTGCAAGGCGGCGGCGATCTGCTGCATCCCCTCGCCGAAATTCTCGCGGCGGTGGGCGGTGACGGCGATGATGCGCTTGCCTTCGAAGCGCTGCCTGAGCGGCGTTATCGCCGGGGCGAGCGAAGGATCTGACGCGATCTGTTCGCGCGCGGCCAGCAGCGCGTCGATCACGGTGTTGCCGGTGACGTGGATTGCGCTGTCGGGGACGTTCTCGGCGCGCAGTGCGGCGGCGGCGTTCTCGGTCGGGGCGAAGTGCAGGTCCGCGACCGCGCCGGTAACCTTGCGGTTCACCTCTTCGGGCCAGGGAGCATAGATATCGCCGGACCGCAGCCCCGCTTCGACATGGCCCACAGGAATGCGGCGGAAGTAGCAGGCGAGCGTCGCCATCATCGTGGTCAGTGTGTCGCCGTGGACGAGCACGCGGTCGGGATTCTCGGCATCGAGCGCCTCGCCGAACCGCGTGACGATCCGCGCCGACAGCGCGTCGAGGCTTTGCCCCGGCTGCATCAGGTCGAGGTCGATATCCGGCACGATGTAAGCCATTTGCAGGACCTGGTCGAGCATCTCGCGATGCTGCGCGGTGACCGCGACGCGGACGTCGAAACAATCCGCTTCGCGCAGCGCCTGCACCACCGGGAACATCTTGATCGCTTCGGGCCGGGTCCCGAATGTGACCAGTATGCGGGGCTTGCTCACCGCTTCATCATGCCGCGCGTGTCGTACACCATCTTGCCCGCGAAATCGGCGGGGGTGAGGTGTTTGAACGCGGTGTGATCGACCAGCACGACGATCACTTCGGCGCTGGCGAGCGCCTCGTCAAGGCTGGCCAAGTGCGCGCCGGTCCCGGCGAAACCGCTCGGCAATTCATCGGCATAGGGTTCGACCAGCATGATCCGCTGGCCGCGCGTCCTGGCGAGGCTCAGCGCGATTTCCATCGCCGGGCTTTCGCGGAAATCGTCGATATCGGGCTTGAAGGCGAGGCCCAGCAGCGCGACCTTGCCGGGCATCGCATCGACCAGCCCGCGGATGCGGCGTTCGGAGTACACCGCCTTGAAATCGTTGACTTCGCGCGCGGTGCGGATCAGCCGCGCGACCTTGGGTGCGCTGGAGACGAGGAACCACGGATCGACCGCGATGCAATGCCCGCCGACGCCGGGGCCCGGCTGGAGGATGTTGACCCGCGGATGGCGGTTGGCGAGCGCGATCACGTCCCACACGTCAACGCCGAGATCGTCGGCTATGACGCTGAGTTCGTTGGCGAAAGCGATGTTGACGTCGCGGAAGCTGTTCTCGGTCAGCTTGACGGTCTCGGCGACGCGGGCGTTGGTGGTGAGACAATCGCCTTCGACGAAGCTCGAATAGAGCGCCTTGGCCCGCTCCGCGCAGTCGGGCGTGATGCCGCCGATCACGCGGTCGTTCTGCACCAGCTCGCGTACGATCTTGCCGGGCAAAACCCTTTCGGGACAATAGGCTACGGCAATGTCGCCCGCTTCCTGCGAGCCGAACACCGGCAGTTTGAGGTCGGGGCGCAGCTCGGCGATGACCTGCGCGACACGCTCGGTGGTGCCGACCGGCGAGGTGCTTTCGACGATGATGCAGGCACCGGGCAGGACCTTTGACGCGATCGCGCGTGCGGCGGCCTCTACATAGCTGATATCGGGCGTGTTTTTGTCCGTGAGCGGGGTGGGCACTGCGATCATGTAGAAATGCGCGGTCGGCACTTCGGTCGAGGCGGTCAAACGCCCGGTTTCGCAGGCTTCGCTCACCAGCCGGTCGAGGTCGCGTTCCTCGATATGCACGCCGCCGGCATTGACGGTTTCGACAACCTTTTCAGAGACATCGACGCCGCACACGTTCCAGCCATAGCTCGCCAGAACCGCCGCCGTCGGCAGGCCGATATAGCCGAGGCCGATCACCGCGACCTGATGGTCGGGCGCGGGCTGGGTTGCAGCGTCCGGCCCGAAAGCCGTGGCGGTGTCGAAAGGTGCGTTCATGGGTCCAAAATTCCCGGATTTTCGGGGGATCATGGCCATGAAGGGCTTAAAATCGCGTTATGGTTGCGGCGATTTTCACCATTGCAAAGCGCTTTGCGTAACGCGGCACAGGAGGGGGCCTAAAGCTTCAGAGCCTGCTTGTAGGCGGCCAGAAGTGGGTCGATCTGGTGCTGCCAGTTCAGTTCCTCGACCACCCGCTTGCGGCCAAAGGCACCCATTGCGGCGCGCCGATCCGGATCGTCGACCAGTTCGATGATCTTGTCGGCCATGTCGACCGGATCGTTGGGCTTGGCATAAAGCGATGCCTCTTGCGCCGAAAACCGGCCCTCGGTGACATCGAATTGTACCATCGGCTTCGAAAGCGACATGTATTCCATGATCTTGTTCATGGTCGACTTGTCGTTCATCGCGTTGACCCGGTCGGGGTTCACGCCGAGGTCCATGGTCGAGAGCACTTCGAACAATTCCTGATCCGGAGCGCGGCCGGTGAAGGTGATGAAGTCGGCAAGGCCCTTCGAAGCGGTCAGCGCCTTGAGGTCTGCGAGCGCCGGCCCGCCGCCGACCAGCACGAACTGGATATCCTCGCGCTGCTTGTCGCGGACGATGTGCTCGACGGCGTCGATCAGCAGGTCGATCCCCTCCTGCTCGCCCATCACCCCGACATAGCCGACCATGTGGTCGCGCCCGTTTTTCCAGCGGGACACCGGCGGCACCAGTTTAAGCCGCGACAGATCCGGGCCGGAGCGCACGACATGCACCTTGTCGGGCGCCATCCCGCCGCGTTCGACGGCGATTGCCTTGTAGCTTTCATTGGTGGCGATCGACACGTCGGCAAAGGCGAAGGTCAGTTTCTCGAACGCCCGCATCAGCTGCCAGAAGAAGCCGCGCTTGTTGAACTTCGCTTCGTAGAGCTCGGGATTGATGTCGTGGTGATCGAAGATGTACTTGACGCCCAGCGCCTTGAACGGCGCGGCGACGAGGAAGATCAGGTCGGGCGGGTTGCAGCCCTGGATCACGTCGATGCGGCGCTTGAAATGGATCTTCCACGCCAGCACCGTTTCCCAGAACAGCGCCGCGCCGTATTCGAGCAGGAAACCGAGCGCGCCCTTGGCTTCGAGCGGCAGCGGGTGACGATGGATTTCGACACCCTCGATCACTTCGAAGCGCTGTTCGAACCCCTTGCCGGTCGGGCAGATGATCGAGACATGCGCGCCCGCCGCCTTGAGCGTCCGCGCCTCCTGCCACACCCGCCGGTCGAACGGCAGCGGCAGGTTTTCGACGACGATCAGGACGTGCTTGCCCTTGAGCGGCTCGCCCTCGATGACTGTCGGAATGCCCTCTTCGGCGGCGATCGCATCGCTCACGGAATCGCGCTCACGTCGACAACCTTGTCCGCAGCGACCGACAGCGTGTCGATCAGCCGGTTGGTCGCGATCACGCGGGCATGCGCGCCGCTTTCCGCCGCTGCCTTGTCGACCAGCAGCCCGTCGATCTTCGGCAACCATGCATAGGCATAGCCGAGGTTCTGCCCGACGAGGTTGTCCGGCTCGATCTGCGGATCGTAGATGTCGAGATCGTAGCCCGCTTCGAGCAGCTTCCTTGCCATGTCGACCGCCGGGCTTTCGCGCAGATCGTCGGTCTCGAGCTTGAAGGCGAGGCCGACCAGCAGCACTTTCGCGCCCGGCTCCAGCCCCTGCACCGCGTGCTGGAACTGGTGGTGCTTGTGCGCCTCATTCGAGCGGATCAGCGAGTCCACCAGATGCGTCGCCGAGCCGGTATCGGCGGCAATGTATTGCAGCGCACGCACATCCTTGGGCAGGCACGACCCGCCGAACGCGCCGCCGGGCCGGGTGTAATAGGCCGAGATGTTGAGCTTGGTGTCGCTCTTGAAGATCGCGTGCACGTCGCGCGCCGAGATATCGAGGTTCTGGCACACCCGCCCGATCTCGTTGGCGAAGGCGACCTTCACCGCGTGCCAGCTGTTGTCGACGAACTTGGTGATCTCTGCCTCGCGCAGGCCGACTTCGAACACTGGTGCGTCGATCCCGTCGTGCAGCGCGTGCATGTTGGCAGAGGGCTTTCCGCCGAGCGTCCCGATCACGATCTTGGGCGGGTTGAAGTAGTCCTCGATCGCGGAGGCTTCGCGCAGGAATTCCGGGTTGTAGACCAGCTCGACCGCGACCGATGCCTTCGCTCCAAGCGCGTTCTCGATGATCGGCCAGATGATGTTCTCGCAGCTGCCCGGCCGCATGGTCGAACGGTAGGCAAGCGTGAGCGGCTTTTCGCGATCCGGCTTCAGCGCCTCGGCGATGTTGCGCGTGACCTGCGCGATGTAGCTCATATCGTGCGCGCCATCGACGCCGCTGGGCGTGCCGACGCAGACGATCGCGAGATCGGCATCGTCGAGCTGGTCGGTCAGCTCGGTCGCAGCGGCGATCCGCCCCTCGGCCCGCGCAGTAGAAATCAGTTCATCGAGACCCGGTTCATAGACCGGCGCACGCCCGGCATTGAGCGCATCGACCTTGGCCTGGCTCACATCGACGCCGACGACCGTATGGCCCTGGCTGGCGATGCATCCGGCGGCGGTCGAGCCGACATAGCCGAGGCCGAAAATGGCGATTTTCAATGGGCAGGCTCCTGCGCGAAGGTGCGTTGCGGGGAATACGGGGAAACGCCTAGCGGGGGGCATCGGGTGGTGCAACGCACAACGCCTGCCAATTGCACAGGCCCGGTTCTCAGGTCTTGCCAGCCTGCACCTCGCGCGCCACAGGAAAGGACAAAGGGAGAGAGCCACATGAGCCAACCGAGCGGGCCGCTGGCCGGCCTCAAGGTGATCGAATTTGCCGGGATCGGGCCGGGCCCGCATGTCGCGATGCTGCTTGCGGATCTGGGCGCCGAGGTGGTGCGGATCGAGCGGCCGGGCAGCGCGGTCAGCAACCAGGTGGTCGAGCGCGCGCGGCACCGCGCCGAGGTCGATATCAAGAGCGACGAGGGCAAGGCGTTCTGCCTCGACGCGGCGCGCAAGGCCGATGTGCTGATCGAGGGTTTCCGCCCCGGCGTGATGGAGCGGCTGGGGCTGGGGCCGGACGAACTGCTCGCCGCCAATCCGCGCCTCGTCTACGCCCGGATGACCGGCTGGGGGCAGGACGGGCCGCTCGCCCACGCCGCCGGGCACGACATCAATTACATCGCGGTGACCGGCGCGCTCTCGGCGGTCGGCAAGGCCGGCGAACCCGCAGTGCCGCCGCAAAACCTCGTCGGCGATTTCGGCGGCGGGTCGATGTATTGCGCGTTCGGCATCATGGCCGCGCTCTACGAACGCGAGCGCTCGGGCAAGGGACAGGTGGTCGATGCCGCGATCGTCGATGGCGCGACCAGCCTGATGAGTTTCTTCTTCGGCGTCCGAACGCGCCCGTTCCTCACCACCGAGCGCGGCAAGGGGATGCTGGGCGGCGCGGCGCATTTCTATCGCTGCTTCACTTGCGCGGACGGCAAGGAAGTGTCGGTCGGGGCGATCGAGCCGCAATTCTACGCCGAGCTGCTCGCCAAGGCGGGCGCGCCTGCGGAGCTCGCCGAGGGGCAGATGAACCCGGCCAACTGGGATGATTACGCCGACACACTGGCAGCCCTGTTCAAGACCAAGACGCAAGCGGAGTGGACCGAGCTGCTCGAAGGGTCCGACGCCTGCTTCGCGCCGGTGCTGACCCTCGACGAGGCGCGCGACCATTCGCACATGAAAGCGCGCGGCGCGTTCGTCGAGCATGACGGCGAGTGGCACACTGCGCCTGCGCCGCGTTTCAGCCGGACGCCCGGCTCGGTGCGGTCGAGCGATGACGATGGCGCGGCGGTGGTCGCGGGATGGAGCAACTGATGGCGGGCAGGTTCTTCGACGAATGGCAGGTGGGCGACCGGATCGAACACGAGATCCGCCGCACCGTGACCGAGACCGACAACCTCCTGTTCTCGACCATGACGCACAACCCGCAGCCGCTGCATCTCGATGTCGAGGCGGCCAAGGCCAGCGGTTTCGGTCAGATTCTGGTCAATTCGACTTTCACGTTCAGCCTGCTGGTCGGCCTGTCGGTCGGCGACACGACGCTGGGCACGCTGGTTGCCAATCTCGGCTTCGACAAGGTGGTGACGCCCAAGCCGGTATTCATCGGCGACACGCTGCGGGCGCAAAGCGAGGTCAAGGAACTGCGCGCAAGCAAATCGCGGCCCGAGGCCGGGATCGTCACCTTCACCCACGAACTTCTCAACCAGCGCGACGAGGTGGTGTGCCGCTGCGAACGCTCGGCGCTGCTCCAGCGCAAATCGCAATGACGGAGAAGCGAGCTTTCTCCCGCCGAGCTGGCCTGGCGTGATGGACCGGGACAAGTCGAGCGATCCCCATTCGGTCGGCGAAGTCGTCGAAAGCCTTGCCGAGCTGGCCGAGGAAGATTCCAAGGTAACGATCGGCGACGTGCTCGACAGGTTCGGAGACCACAGCTTCGCGCCGGTCATGCTGGTTTTCGCTCTCGTCGAGCTGACCCCGGCCGGCGGAATCCCCGGAGTTCCCACTTTCCTTGCCAGCTGCATCGCGCTGGTCGCGGTGCAGCTGCTGTTCGGGCGGGATCACCTCTGGGTGCCCGGGTGGATCGCGCGGCGCGGGGCGCCCAGTGTCAAGCTCAGGAAGGCGGCGCACACGCTTGAAAACGTCGCGCGCCAGGTCGACAGGGTCGCGCAGAGTCGGCTCGAATCCTTCGCCTCCGGGATCGGGCTGCGGATCGCGGCCGCCCTCATCATCGCATTGTGCCTCACCATCCCGCCGTTCGAGGTGGTGCCGTTCGCCAGCACCGGGCCGATGCTTGCCATCGACATCATCTGCCTCGCCATCATGGTCCGCGACGGTCTGGCGATGCTGGTGGTCTGGACCCTTGCGACTGTAGCGCTCGCCGCGCTCGGCTATTTCATCCTTTTTTCCGATGCGATGAGCGGGGCGTCGTTACCCTTCTAGGACGCGTCTTGACGAACGCGCGCGTCGCGGCGCACAGTCACCGGCGGAGAGAGTAACGAGGGGAGAGGCGCATGACGCGCGTATGGAGCAGGCTCGCGCTGGCGGGCGCGGCGGCGCTGATGGTTGCAGGTTGCGAATCGGCGCCGGTCGACGATGCCAAGAGCGGAGACGGCGAAGGCACGATCGAACTCGCCGAATTTCCCGACCGGCCCTATTGGGGCGACACGCATCTCCACACCGACAATTCGGTCGACGCATTCGGCTTCGGCGTGCGGCTCGGCCCGGAAGAGGCGCTGCGGTTCGCGCGCGGCGAGGAAGTGACCGCGACCACCGGGGCGCAGGCGAAGCTCGCCCGCCCGCTCGATTTCCTCGTCATCGCCGACCATTCGGACGGACTCGGCGCGACCCGGCGGCTGTATGACGCGCCGCGCCTCCGCGTGGTTGCGCAGGGGGACGATACGCTGCTGCGCTGGTACGACATGATGCACGAAAGCCCCGAGCAATCGCAGCTCGCGATCGCCGAGCTTATAACCGCCGCTGCGAATGACGAATTGCCAGCGGCGCTCGCCGACCCCGAGCGGCAGAAAGAGGCGACGACCGAGATCTGGGGCGCGCAGCTCGACCTGCTCGATCGCTACAACGAGCCGGGCACCTTTACGGCGTTCGCCGGGTTCGAATGGACGTTGATGCCGGATGGCAACAATCTCCATCGCGTGGTGATGTTCCGCGACGGCAGCGCCCGCACCCGGCAGGTGCTGCCATTCCCCGGATTGAGCACCACCGCCGAACAGCTGTGGGACTACATGGTCGCTTACGAGGAGAGCACCGGCGGAAAGGTGCTGGCGATCCCGCACAATTCGAACCTGTCGAACGGGCTGATGTTCGAGCTGACCATGCCCGACGGCTCGCCGATGACCGCCGAATACGCGGCCAAGCGCGCGGCGGCCGAGCCGGTGGTCGAGGTCACCCAGATCAAGGGCGACAGCGAGACCCACCCGTTCCTTTCGCCCAATGACGAGATGGCAGGGTTCGGCGTGAAGGGGTGGGAGCTGGGTAACCTGCCGCTGACCGCGAAGACCGATGATTCGATGCTGGCCGGCAACTATATCCGCGAAGCACTGAAGCGCGGGCTCAGCCTCGAGCAGCAGCTCGGCGTCAATCCCTACGCCTTTGGAATGATCGGATCGACCGACAGCCACACCGCGCTCGCGACCGGGGATGAGGATAATTTCTGGGGCAAGCACACCGGCAACGAACAGGCCAACACCGAGCGCGCGAACCAGGCGCAGAATCTCGGCACGCGCGAGGGCCGGTTCGGCTGGCACTATCTCGCAGGCGGCTATGCGGCGGCATGGGCGCGCGGCAACACGCGCGCGGAAATCTTCGACGCGTTCCAGCGCCGCGAAGTCTACGCCACCACCGGCCCGCGCATGAGCGTGCGGGTGTTCGGCGGGTTCGATTTCGAGGAAGCCGACTGGGACAATGACTGGGTGCGCAAGGGCTACACCAGCGGCGTGCCGATGGGCGGCGAGCTGACCGACAGCGGCGAAGCCCCGCGTTTCATGATCAGCGCGCTCAAGGACCCGGACGGCGCCAATCTCGACCGGGTGCAGGTCGTGAAGGGCTGGATCGACGCGTCGGGCGAATTGCAGGAGCAGGTCTATGATGTTGCATGGAGCGATCCCGAAGAGCGTTTGATGACGGGCGACGGTTTGTTCCCGGTTGGCGATACGGTGAACCGCGAGGATGCGACCTACACGAACGACATAGGCGCGGCGGAACTGCGCACGGTGTGGACCGATCCGGACTATGAGGAAGGCCAGCGGGCATTCTATTACGTGCGCGTGATCGAGATCCCGACCCCGCGCTGGACGCTGTTCGACGCGGCCCGGTTCGGCATCACGCTGTCAGAAGACGCGATGGCCAACGCGGTGGCGCAGGAGCGCGCCTATACCTCGCCGATCTGGCTCAAGCCCCGCGCCTGAGGCTTCCCGCATGACGCTGCCGGGCTGGACCCGCGAGCCGCTGGTCCATTTCCTTGTCGGCGGAGCGCTGCTGTTCGTGCTGTTCGCATGGACCGGCGGCAACGCGGTCGATCCGTCGAGCCGGCTGATCGCGGTCGATCGCGCGCAGCAGGCACAGCTGGCGCTGCAATTCGAACGCACCATGAGCCGCCCGCCGACCGATGCCGAGATCGACGCGGCAATCGCGCAATTCGTCCGCGACGAAGTGCTGTATCGCGAAGCGCTGCGGCTCGGGCTCGATCGGGGCGACGCTGTGGTGCGGCGGCGGCTGGTGGCCAAGATGGACATGACCGCCAGCGCGGCGGCGGAAACCGCCGTGCCCGAAGAGCCGACCTTGCGGGCGTATTTCAAGGAAAACCGGGCGCGCTATTCCGGGGCAACATCGGTGAGCTTCGACCAGCTCTATTTCAAGTCAGAAGCAGCCGCCCGCCGGGCACTCGCGACCGGCGTGGTGGCGGGCGATCCGATCAGCCTGCCGGCGCGGATGGAAGCCGCGGCCCCGGGCGAGATCGAAGCCCGCTTCGGCGAAACCTTCACCCGCGCACTCGCCGGGATCGCAGCGAATGGGGAATGGGCGGGGCCGATCCGCTCCGGCTTCGGCTGGCATATCGCCCGGGTCTCGGCGCGCGAAGGCGTCGAACCCGACTTCGAAACGCTCGCCCCGCGCATCGCCAACGACTGGCGCAGCGCCCAGATCGCGGAACGCAAGAGGCGCGCCTACCAGGTGCTGCGCGAGGGCTACCGGGTCGAGATCGACCGGTGATCCGCTGGCTGGTTGTCCTGCTTGCCGCGCTGATTGCGCCGCCGCTTGCCGCCGACGAATTGCGCCCGGCGGTGGTCGAACTGAGCGAGCGTGCGCCGGGGGAGTGGACGCTCGAATGGAAACTGCCGATTGCGGCGATGCCGGGCGGCGCGGCGGCAGGGCTGGCGCGGCCGGTGATCCCCGCCAATTGCACCATGGCGGGCGAGCCGGTGCAGCGCGCCGCACCGCTCGAACTGCTCGGCAGCGCGCGCCTGGCCTGCGACGGCGCAATCACCGGGCAGGGCTTCGGCCTCACCGAACTGCTCGGCAATTCGGACGCGATCGCCCGGATGGTCCCGCTCGAGGGCGCGGTGCAGACCTTTCGCCTCACCGCCGACGCGCCGACCGCCACCATCGCCGCCGCGCCTGATCGCTGGCAGGTCGCGCGCGATTACTTCGTGATCGGAACCGAGCACATCCTGTGGGGGTGGGATCACCTGCTGTTCGTGATCGCGCTGGTGCTGCTGGTGCGGCGCGGCTGGCCGGTGGTGAAGGCCGCAACTGCCTTCACGCTGGCGCATTCGATCACGCTGGTGGGGACGACGCTGGGCTACACCGGCCTATCGAGCCGCCCGGTCGAGGCGCTGATCGCACTGTCGATCGTGTTTCTCGCGGTCGAGCTCGCGCACAGGCTGCGCGATCCCGAGCGGGTGACATGGACCCGGCGCTGGCCGTGGCTGGTCGCTTTCGCATTCGGGCTGGTGCACGGCTTCGGGTTTGCCGGGGCGCTCGCCGAAATCGGACTGCCGCAAGGGGAGGTCGCGGCCGCGCTGGTGGCTTTCAATGTCGGCGTCGAAGCCGGACAATTGCTGGTGATCGCCGGCGTGCTGGCGGTGATGAGCGTGATCGGACGCGTTGCGGCCCCGTTCGAAACACCGGCTGTCCGGGCCGCCACCTACGTGATCGGGTTGACCGGCAGTTTCTGGTTGTTCGAGCGGGTGCTCCTGTAGATTCTCCCCTTCCTCAAGGGGGAGGAGACTTGCCGCCATCCGCTACACCTTCACGCTCACCGCCCAGCGCCTGCCACAGCAGGATCCGCGCCCGGGTGGCCCGGCCCAGCGCCGCCGCTGCGCGCTCTCCGCTGGCATCGGCGGCGCGCCGCGCCTCGAGCACGGTGAGGAAATCCGCCAGTCCCGCGCGATAGCGGGTGTTGGCAAGCGACGCGGCGCGTGCCAGCTCGTCGCGTTCCTGCACCGCCAGCTGCGCTTCGGCATCGCTGGCCGCGATCAGGCCATAGGCGGTTTCGGCATCGCCCAGCGCCTGGAACACCGCGCCGCGATAGGCGGCGAAGGCGGCTTTCTTGTTGGCGGCGGCGCCATTGATCTCGGCTTCGATCCGCCCGAAATCGAGCAGCGGACCGGCCACCCCGGCGGCGAGCGTGCCGACCAGCGAGTCCTCGTCGAACAGGTCACCCGGATTGAAAGCCAGCAAACCCAGCACCCCCGACAGGGTGAGGCGCGGGAAGCGCGCGCGAGCCGTTGCAGCGAGATCCTGATCTGTGGCGGCGAGATCGGCAGCGGCGGCCAGCACGTCCGGTCGGTTGGCGAGCAATTCGGACGGCAGCGACGCCGGAGCGGGTGCCGGTTCAAGCGTTGGCGCACCCTGCGCCAGCGCCGCGTTGACGCTCTGTCCGTCCATCCCGGTCAGCGTCACGAGCCGCCCGATGATCCGCGCGCGCTCGCTCTGCAATGCGGCGAGACGCGAGCGCGAGGCGCTGGCCTGCGATTCGGCGCGGACGCGGTCGAAGCCGGGGGAGAGACCCGCATCCTCGCGCGACTTCGCCAGCCTGGCGAGTTGCTGCGCGGCCTCGACATCCTGCTGGAGCGCGTCGGTGCGCGCGGCGAGGGTGCGCCAGTCTGTCACGTTGCCTGCGATCTCGGATACCAGCGCGATCCGCACTGCATTGGCCGAAGCGTCGGCGGCGTCGATCCGGGCGAGCGCGGCGCGTTCCTGCGAGCGCAGCCGTCCGAACAGGTCGGCATCCCAGCTGGCGACGAGGTTGGCGCCGTAGGAGATCTGTTCGGTGTCGATGAAGCCGCCCGCGCCGTCGCCGAACTGGTTGGGATTGATGCGGTTGCCGGTGACGTTTGCGTCGGCATCGAGGCGCGGCAGGCGTTCGGCCCCGGCGCGGCGGGCACCGGCGCGCGCGGCCTCGACCCGCGCCAGCGCCTCGGCAAGGCTCGGCGCGTTTTCGAGTGCGCGATCCGCCAGAGTGCTGAAGGCCGGGTCGCCGCTCGGCAACAAGGCGGCCAGCGAGGCGCTGGTCCGGCTGTCGGGGGCGTAGAGAAAATTGTTCGGCAGTTCCGGCACCGGCGTTGCCACTTCGGGCGGCGGTCCGGCGACGCAGGCACCGAGGGCCAGTGCGAGGGCAAGCGGGAGCAGGGGGCGCATCGTGCTACTCCCCTTCGCTCGTTGCCGATTTCGCCGGGATGAAGGCGTCGACCTGCTGCCCGACCTTGAACACATCGGTTTCGGGCAGGGCGTAGATCACCTGCAGCACCCGGACATCGACCCGCTCGGCGGCGCTGTTGGTCAGCTGGCGCTTGGGCACGACCAGCGGCTCGGCGCGCACGAAGCTGGCCTTGACCTGCATTTCGGCGGCGCCGCGCGGGGAAACGATGGCCGGTTCGCCCAGCTTCACCCGCACCGCTTCGTTCTCGTCGATATCGACGCGGACGTGCAGCGGGTTGGTCTCACCCATCTGGATAAAGGCTTCGGCATTGCCGCCGCCTTGGGTGGCGACGAATTCGCCGGGGCGGATGTTGACCGCGAGGATCTCACCCGCGATCGGCGCGCGGACCACGAGACGTTCGATCTCGGTCCGCGCGCGCCCTGAAGCGGCCTGTGCCGAGGCGAGCCGCGCCTGCGCGACTGTGAGCCGGCTCGATGCGGCATTCGCCTCGCCCTCGGCACGGATGACTTCGGAACGGCTGACCGCGGCCGGATCGTCGATCTCGCGGTAGAGCGCGAGCTGCTGCATCGCGGTGGCGCGCGCGGTGCGGGCCTCGGTGATCGACGCGCGCGCTTCGGCGATGGCGGCATTGGCTTCGGCGAGCCGGGCGCGGGCGTCGCGCGCATCGACCAGGAACAGCGGCTGGCCTTTCTCGACCCGGTCGCCGGGCTGGACCCTGACGTCGGTGACGAGGCCCGACAGCGCCGCGCCGATATCGATCACCTCGCTCGCCGGTTCGACCAGACCGACGCCCGCCACACGCGGCGAACTGGCGAGCGCGCCCGTCGGCTTGGGCGGCTGCTGCTCGGGCTCGGCAGTCGAGCGGTCGGGCAGGCCGCCGAAGATCATGTAGACGGCGAAGGCCAGCCCGATCACCGCCAGCACGGGCAGGATCTGGCGGGAGAAGCTGATGTTTTTCGGGAGGAGGGCCATGTCAGGTGTCCATCGGGAGAGGTGCGGTTGGTGCCTAGTGATCGTCCGGCATTTCGGTGCCGTCGTGGGTCACGCGGCCGTCCTCGAGCACGAGGATACGGTCGGCGAGATCGAAGATGCGGTTGTCGTGGGTGACGATGATGCAGGCGCGGTCGGGCGCGACCGCGACGTCGCGCAGCAGGTCCATCACCCGGCGGCCCGACTTGGCGTCGAGCGCGGCGGTGGGCTCGTCGCAGACGACGAGGCGCGGTTCGTGCACCAGCGCGCGGGCGATCGCGACGCGCTGCTGCTGCCCGCCCGAAAGCTGGTTGGGCAGCTTGTCGGCCTGATCGCCGATATTGAGCTTTTCGAGCAGTTCCTTCGCCTTGGCGCGCGCTGTGTCGACCGGCATGCCCTTGGCGATCAGCGGCACGGCGGCGTTCGCGGCGGCGTCGATCGAAGGGATCAGATTGTACTGCTGGAAGATGAAGCCGATATTCTCGAGCCGGAAATTGACCAGCTCGCTGTCCGACAGGCTGTAAATGTCGGTGCCGAACACCCGCACGTGGCCCTCGGTCGGCCACAGAATGCCGCACATGATCGAGATCAGCGTGGTCTTGCCCGATCCGGATTCGCCGACGACATAGGTCATCTCGCCCGACTTGATGTCGGTGTCGATACCGTGGAGGACGCGGATCGTCGTCTGACCGGCTTCGAAATCGCGCACGATATTGCGCGCGCAGATCGCCGCTTCCGGATCGCAGCCGCCGATTTCGCTCGTGTCCATGGTCCTCGTCTCGCTCACCGGAACACCGCCGCCGGTTCGGTGCTCAGCACCTTGCGCAGCGCGATCCAGCCGGTGATCGCGAGGATGATGATTACCGCGACCATGCTGATCAGCGGGATCTGCCATGGGACGTAGAAGCCCTTGAAGAACGGATTGTTGCCGAAGCCGAAGATGAAGGCGACGGTGCCGATCACGCCGAGCGCATAGCCGACGATCCCGACCAGCCCGGCCTGCGCGGCGACCATCCCGACGATCTTGGAATTGGTCACCCCGATCGCTTTCAATGCGCCGAACTGCTTGATGTTGTCGCGAATGAACAGGCTGAAGGTCAGCCCGACGATCGCGACGCCGACCACGAAGCCGAGCACCACGGTGATCCCGAAATTGGTCGGGATGCCGGTGTTCTCGATGATGAAGTTCACTCCCGCCTCGGCGAATTCCTCGCGCGTTTCGGCCTTGAGCCCGGTCTGCTCCTCGATCCGGTTGGCGACTTCCTGCGCATTCTCGCCTTCGCTAACCCCGGCGAGCACGAAGGTCAGCCGGTTGCGGGTGCCGGGCACGTAGTTCAGCGCCTGGCTGTACTTGGTATAAAGCACGACCTGGCTGGTGAAGCTCGGGATCGCGTCGGCGATGCCGCGGATAACGGCGCGCTGATCGTTGAGCTCGAGCCGCTGCCCGATCGGCTCGTCGCCATTGTCGAACAGGTTGATCGCGCCGCCATCGTCGATCAGCACCGAATCGGGCTGCGACAGCAGCTCTTTCGACCCTTCGACCATGCGTTCGGGCAGGCCGATCAGCGTCGCATCGTCGACGCCGACGATGGTCACTCCTTCGAGATCGCCGGTCCGGGTCCGCACCGAGGCGTTGGCGCGCAGGTGCGGCACCGCCCATTCGACGCCGGGCACCGAGCGCACTTCGTCGAGCGCGGTCGAAGGCATGGCGAAGAACACATCCGTGGTGCGGCTGACCGGGTCCATCACCCAGATTTCCGCCTCGGGCGCGTTGTAAACCCCGCTCGCGCCGCGTTCGATCAGGTTGACGAAGATCGTCAGCTGCTGGGTGATGAGCAGCGTCGAAAACGCGATGCCGAACAGCAGTCCGTAGAATTTCTGACTGTCACCGGTCAGCATTCGGATGGCGATCCAGAGCACTTCGGGAACCTTTGCCGGAGGGTGGGGGTTGCTTTGGCGGAGCGGCGGAGCGATATTGAACGGTATCGTTTAATTGAACGGAGCCGTTCACTTTGTCAACCCGCCGCGATGTTGCAACCGAAAAAAAGCTGGGCCGCCCTTCCGATATGGCCAAGCGCATGGCGATCGTTCGATCCGCCGCGCGCAGCTTCTTCGATGTCGGGTTCGCCGCCAGTTCGATCGAATCGATCGCTGCGGACGCGGGCGTTTCCAAGGTCACGATCTACAATCACTTCGGCGACAAGCGCGGGTTGTTCGCCGCCGCGGTCGAGCACGAATGCGAGAAGATGCGCGGCTATTTCTCGCTCGACGCGATGCCCGCCGGGTCGATCCGCGAACGGCTGACGGTGATCGGAGAGGCGATGTATGCGTTTCTCTCGCGGCCCGAAATGATCCAGTTCGAACGCCGGATCGCCGCCGAAACCGAGCACGAACCGGCAATCGGGCAGGCATTCCTGAAGGCCGGCCCATGGCGAATGAAGCAGGCGTTCAGCGCGTTTCTCGCCCACGCCGCCGCCCAGGGGATCTGCGGGTCGAGGATCCGGGCCTGGCCGCAGAGCAATTCGTTTCGATGTGCAAGGGGATGGGCGATCTGGAACGCCGGTTCGGCGCGCAGGTGCCGAAAAAGGACAGCGCACGGCGCATTGCCGGCGCGGTCGACGTTTTCCTCGCCGCCTATGGCGCGCCCGATTGATCGGATTTGCAGGCCACACTGAACGAAAATTGGCACCAGACCCGCCAACCCGCGTTATCTTGCCATTCACCCCCGCCGACCTACATTGGCGGGTGAGAAAGGAACTTTCCGCATGAGCGACCACGACGATCCGCAGCAGCAGCCCCCCGAGGGCCAGAACCCGTGGGTCAAGCAATTGATGATCTGGGGCGGCATCTTTCTGGCGCTGCTGCTGGTGGTGTCGATGTTCGGCAATGCCGGGCAGTCGCAAGGCACGCAGATCCAGTATTCCGAGTTCCGCGAACAGGTCGCCGCCGGCGAGGTCAAGGACGTGCAGCTGGGCGAAGACCTGATCACCGGCACGCTCAAGAACGGCAAGACCTTCTCCACCATCCCGGTTCCGACCGATTCCGAAATCACCAAGCTGCTGCAGGAAAACGATGTCGAGTTTTCGGGCAAGCAGCGCGAGGAACCCAACGTTCTCCTCTACATCCTGATCCAGTCGCTGCCGTTCATCCTGATCCTGGGGATCGCGTTCTTCGCGCTCAGGCAGGTGCAGAAAGGCGGCGGGGGCGGCGCAATGGGCTTTGGCAAGTCCAAGGCCAAGATGCTGACCGAACGCCAGGGCCGCGTCACGTTCGAGGACGTGGCGGGGATCGACGAAGCGCGCGAGGAGCTGGAAGAAATCGTCGAGTTCCTGAAGGACCCGCAACGCTTCTCCAAGCTCGGCGGCCAGATTCCCAAGGGCGCGCTGCTGGTCGGCTCGCCCGGTACCGGCAAGACGCTGCTCGCCCGCGCCATCGCGGGCGAAGCGGGCGTGCCGTTCTTCACCATCTCCGGCTCGGACTTCGTCGAGATGTTCGTCGGCGTCGGCGCATCGCGCGTCCGCGACATGTTCGAACAGGCCAAGAAGAACGCGCCGTGCATCGTCTTCATCGACGAGATCGACGCGGTCGGCCGTTCGCGCGGCCACGGTCTGGGCAATTCGAACGACGAGCGCGAGCAGACGCTGAACCAGCTGCTGGTCGAGATGGACGGCTTTGAGGCCAACGAAGGCATCATCATCATCGCCGCGACCAACCGTCCCGACGTGCTCGACCCCGCATTGCTGCGCCCGGGCCGGTTCGACCGCCAGGTGGTAGTGCCGATCCCCGATATCGACGGGCGCGAGAAGATCCTCGGCGTGCACATGAAAAAGGTCCCGCTCGCCCCCGACGTCAACCCGCGCACGATCGCGCGCGGCACGCCGGGCTTCTCGGGCGCGGACCTTGCCAACCTCGTCAATGAGGCGGCGCTGCTCGCCGCGCGTCGCAACAAGCGGCTCGTCGCGATGCAGGAATTCGAGGATGCCAAGGACAAGGTCATGATGGGTGCCGAGCGCCGCAGCATGGTGATGACCGATGACGAGAAGAAGATGACCGCCTATCACGAGGCCGGTCACGCGCTCGTCAGCATCAACGAGCCGGCTTCGGACCCGATCCACAAGGCGACGATCATCCCGCGCGGCCGTGCGCTGGGCATGGTGATGCGTCTGCCCGAACGCGACAATTACTCGTATCACCGCGACAAGATGCACGCGAACCTCGCGGTGGCGATGGGCGGCCGCGTCGCCGAGGAGATCATCTTCGGGCACGACAAGGTCTCGTCCGGGGCATCGGGCGACATCCAGTACGCCACCGATCTCGCGCGCAACATGGTCACCAAATGGGGCATGAGCGACAAGCTCGGCCCGCTGCAATACGAGGCCAGCCAGGAAGGCTATCTCGGCATGGGCCAGACCGCGCGGACGATGGCGGGTGCGGAAACCAACAAGCTGATCGATGCCGAGATCAAGGAGCTGGTCGAAACCGGGCTCAAGCGCGCGACCGAAGTGCTGACCAAGCAGGAGGACAAGCTCCACCTGCTCGCGCAGGCGCTGCTCGAATACGAGACGCTGACCGGCGACGAGATCACCCAGCTGCTCGACACCGGCAAGATCGACCGGCCCGACGAACCCAGGGGACCAGCCATCGTGCAGCCCGCGCACGGCTCCGCCATTCCCAAGGCGGGCAAGCGGTTCGGCGGTGCCAGCAAGGGCGGCGATGCTGCCCCCGAGGGTGCCTGACGAGGGCTTCAATCAATCTGGGAGCGGGAGCATCCCCATAGCGTCCAAGCTGCATCGCGCCGGCGATATCAGCAGAAGTACGACCAAGAACCCTGGGATTAGGACTTTCGGAGGCAAAATGGGGCCTTGCAAATCGCCAAAATGCGCGCCGAATGATCTGGTGTCCTTGGTTCCGTCGTTGTTTCTGATGCAATGCTTAGCCGCCAAGAACATGCTCCCGTAGAAATAGAAGCCGCTGATGATGATTGGTATCCTCAGGATCGTCCCCAAGAACGAGTAGCCACCGATCCGGTAAATCGAGATGATGCTGGAAAAGCCGATTGCACAAGCAAGCGATACCGCCCACCAGATCACCGCGTTTCGGATGGCTTTCTTTCCCTGTTCATCCATTAATCTTGGAACCCGTGCCTGATCGTCGCTTGTAGGCACGGGCCGATTAATTTTCCTCTGAGCAAGTGTCGGGCATCATAAGTCCCGACCTTCCTGACAGGCCACGTCGACCGATCGTGGTGCCAGAGGATCGCGGCACCTTCTCTCGTTCGCCTTCAGAACGCGCCGAGCAGCAGCAGCGTCGGCACGAACAGGATCAGGATGATGAGGATGCACACCATCAGGAAGACGAAGCGCCAGATCGTCGAGAAGCGCGAGAGACCGTAGGTGTATTTGAGATGCTTGTAGACGTGCAGCGGCGCGACGATCGCGAAGATCGTGAAGGCCGATCCTGCGCCGAGCGGGCTTACCCCGACGAGCGATATCGCGATGAACAGCAGTGACATGAAGCTCAGCGAATAGGTCACGAATATCGCGTGATCGTAAGCCTTGAACCGCCGCTTCCATGCGAATGTCAGCCACACGAACGGGATCGAAAGCGGGATCAGCAGCCAGCCGAATTTGTAGCCATTCGCCTGCATTTTGTAGAGCATCAGGCTCGGATTGCTCTGCCACTTGCCGACAAAGGAATCGATAGGTGCGATTCCAGTCGGCTGGAAAGTCAGTGTGCCATGGCTTGAGTCGATGAATGGCACCGCAGCTTGCGCCTGATCTTCGAACCGCCTGAGGTCCGACAGGCCCTTTTCAGCCGCTGCGATTTCTGCGGCGAGATCGGCACGCTCCGAAGATCCTTCCGGCATTGTTGCGAGCCGCTCCTTCGCCTCGGCAATCCGGCTCTCGCCTTCCGTTTCGAAGGTATCCAGAAAGTCGGACTCGCCCGAAGCCAGGAGCCGGGTGAGGTTCCGTCCGCGCCCCTTCAGCAGTTCGAAATCGCGCTCGAGGGCGGTGCGTTCAGCTTCGAGCGCGAGCCGCCGGGCGTCATCGAGGTCGGACTGCGTCAGCTCCTCGTCGATCCGGGCGATCTTGTCGATGACCTGTTGGGTCTCTTTCTCGACCATGTCGGTCACCAGCGCGCGCGCATTGCCCTCCAGATCTGTCGGGGTGCTGATCCCGACGATCTGGAACACCGCGAACATCGCGAACACGCTGAACAGGAACATCGCCATCGGGCTGACGAACTTGGCCCGTTCGCCCTCGACATAGCGGCGGGTGAGCTGGCCCGGCCTGAAGACCAGCAGCGGCAGGGTTTCCCAGAACTTGCCGTCGAGATGCAGCACGCCGTGGATCAAATCGTGCAGGATCGCCGAGATCGTGCGGTGGACATGGCGTTTCTGCCCGCATTCGCCGCAATAGCTCGCCGTGACCGTGGCGCCGCAATTCAGGCAGGTCTGCGGCTCGCCAGTCTCGGCCGAGCCCTCGCCGTGCCGCGGTTCGACCGCGCGACCGGCCAGCGCGCCTTCGATCGCCCCGCCTATGCCTTCGCTCACGTCGCTCATTCGCCCAGTCCCGCCCGCTGCTGCGTTGGACTATAAGAGCAAGTCCGTCGGATGCGAAAGGCCCCCGATCGGGGCACGAAAAAGGCCGCCAAAGCGGCGGCCTCTTTGCGTGTGTCAGAGCCACGATCGGGCTGTCGCCCGCCGATCAGCCGTCGTAATCGGCACCGATCGAAGTCGAGCGGGTCGGAGCGCTCGCGGTGATCCGCAGCGCTTCGGCCGACTGGCTGAGCGAACCGATCTCATCGGCATCGTCCTCGTCATCGGGCAGGATCTTCTGCAGACCGGTGACCAGCGATTCCTTCAGTTCCTTGGGCCGGATCGTCTGTTCGGCGATCTCGCGCAGGGCGACGACCGGGTTCTTGTCGCGATCGCGGTCGATCGTCAGTTCGGCGCCGCCGGAGATTTCGCGCGCGCGCTGGGCGGCGAGCAATACGAGGTCGAACCGGTTGGGAACCTTGTCGACGCAATCTTCAACGGTAACGCGTGCCATCGTGGGCCTCTTGCATGTGGATTTTCAGAAAGAGCGCCGCACCTAGGCACGAGGGGGGTAAGAGTCAAGAAATTGCAGTCGGCACGCACTTGCCGCTACAGCGTCCGACATGATCGACGATCCCCTCAATCCGGAGCTCGAAACCGGCGATGCCGAGCGCTGGGAAAGCGACCCGAACGAGACCTTCGAGGGATACCGCGATGCCGACCCGTTCGAGGTCGAAACGCAGGATCACCGGTTCGTGTTCTACCCGGCGGGGATCGATCGGCTTGCCGCGCTGGAAAGCCATATCCAGGACGCGACCGAAACCCTGCACGTCTTCTTCTACCTGTTTCAGCCCGACGAGGCGGGCGAACTGGTGCGCGATGCGCTGGTCGCGGCGGCGGAGCGCGGAGTCGCGGTGCACCTTGTGGTCGACGATTTCGGCAGCGACGCACCGCAGTCCTTCTTCGATCCGCTGGTCGAGGCAGGGGCGAAGTTCGACCTGTTTTCGCCGCGCTGGAACGTGCGCTACCTGATCCGCAACCATCAGAAATTCGTGGTCGCCGACCGCAAGCGATTGATGACCGGCGGCTTCAACGTCTCCGACCACTACTTCAAGCCGCCCGAGGAAAACGGCTGGTGCGATCTCGGCGCGCTGATCGAGGGTCCGGTGGTCGCCCGGTTCGAGGAATGGTTCGGCCAGCTCGATCAATGGCTGTCGAGCGGCGGATCGCAGTTTCGCGCAATGCGGGCGATGGTGCGCGACTGGGATCCCGGTGACGGGCCGGTGCAACTGGTGCTGGGCGGGCCGACCAAGATGACCAGCGCCTGGGCGCTGCGGGTCAAGGAGGATCTCGCGCAGGGCGAGCGGCTGGATATGGTGATGGCGTATTTCTCGCCGCCGCGCAGCGTCCAGCAATTGATCGAACGGCTCAGCCGCAAAGGCGCGGCGCGGCTGATCATGGCGGGCAAGACCGATAACGGTGCCACCATCGGCGCCTCGCGGGCGCTCTATCGCCGGCTGCTGCGCGCGGGAGCGAAAATCGCGGAGTTCCAGCCGAGCAAGCTGCACATGAAGCTGCTGGTGATCGACGACGTGACCTATTTCGGCAGCGCCAACATGGACATGCGATCGGTGCGGCTGAACCTCGAACTGATGCTGCGGGTCGAGGATGCCGGGCTCGCCGCCCGGATGCGCGAGCTCGTCGATCATCTCGAAGACTACAGCACGCCGATCACCGACAGCTGGTTTCGCCAGCGCGCAAGCTGGTTCAACCGCGCGCGCTGGCGGCTCAGTTACTGGCTGGTCGCGGTGTTCGATTATTCGGTAGCGCGCAGGCTCAATCTCGGCCAGTAGCCGCGCACCGCCGCGCCCTATTCGTATCCGTAATCCGAATAGTCGCGCTTGTTGGGCGAGGTGAACTTGGTGATCTCGCTCTGGAAGTGCAGCGGCACGTTGCCGGTGGAGCCGTGGCGCTGCTTGGCGATGATCAGCGATGCCTTGTTCTTCACTTCGAGATAGCGCTCTTCCCAGATGCGGTATTTCTCCACCGCATCGGCGCTGCTGGTCTCGGTCGGCATGTCGGGCCGGCTCGCCTCGTGATAATAGTCTGCGCGGTAGATGAACCACACCATGTCGGCGTCCTGCTCGATCGAGCCGGATTCGCGCAGGTCGGACAGCATCGGGCGCTTGTCGTCGCGCTGTTCGACCGCGCGGCTGAGCTGCGACAGCGCGATCACCGGGACCGACAGTTCCTTCGCCAGCGTCTTGAGACCGCGGCTGATCTCGGAAATCTCGTTCACGCGGTTGTCGTTGGCGCGGCCCGAACCCTGCAGCAGCTGGAGGTAGTCGACCACGATCAGCCCGATATCGTGCCGCCGCTTGAGCCGCCGCGCGCGGGTGCGCAGCGCGGCGATCGTGAGCGCGGGGGTATCGTCGATATACAGCGGCAGCTCGGCGAGCCGCTGGCTGGCGAACGACAGCTTCTGGAAATCCTCGCGGCTCATCTTGCCGGTGCGCAGCGTCTCGGAGCTGATTTCGGCCTGTTCGGCGAGGATACGCGTCGCCAGCTGATCGGCGCTCATTTCGAGGCTGAAGAACGCGGTCGGCGCGCCGTAGTTGAACTCGCCGCCGTCGCGCTGCCATTCGAGATGCGCCTCGGCGCAGTTGAAGGCGATGTTGGTCGCGAGCGAGGTCTTGCCCATGCCGGGACGCCCGGCGAGGATCACGAGGTCGGAATTGTGCAGGCCCGCGGTCTTCTGGTCGATCACCGATAGCCCGGTGGTCTTGCCCGACAGGCCGCCGCCCGAATTCATCGCCGCTTCGGCCATCTTGATCGCGGTCAGTGCGGCGTCGCGGAAAGTCGAGGCCTCGTTGCCGGTCGCCGCGCCTTCGGCGACCTTGAACAGATCGGCCTCGGCCTGGCTGATCCGTTCCATCGGATCGGTTTCCTGCGACGTGTCGAGCGCCCCTTCGACGAGGCCGCGCCCGACGCTCACCAGTTCGCGCAGCAGCGCGAGATCGTAGATCTGCTGCGCCAGTTCGCGCGGGGCGAGCAGTCCGGCACCGTTGGCGGTCAGCTGCGCGAGATATTTCGGCCCGCCCAGTTCCTTGAGCGCCTCGTCGGCTTCGAAATAGGGGCGCAGCGTCACTGGCGATGCGGTCGCGTTGCGCTCGATCAGGGTGAGCACGCGTTCGTAGATGCGCCCGTGCAGCGGCTCGAAGAAATGATCGGGCCGGATCGGGGTCTGCAATTCCTCGATCACGCGGTTGTCGATCAGCACCGCGCCGAGAAACGCAGCCTCTGCTTCGAGGTTCGACGGGAGCTTGCGCGCGCCGCCGGTGTCGTCCGCGACGAGCTGCAGTTTTTCGGGTTCGGCCATCGGCCCCTGATGACGTCTCGACCCGGATTCGCGCAAGCCCAAATCCTGCCAATATATTTTTGGCGGACCGTCTTGGGTTGTGGATAGCGGGGATGGATCATCGAAGTGCTTGAAGTCCGCCCCTTCGATCTGCGAAGGGACGCGGGCCATGGCCATATCGCCAACCGATTCCGCGAGCACCTATCGCATCGCCCACATCGCTCTCGACGAAGAGACGATCCTGTGGCGCAACGCCGATGTCGAGCAGGAGCGCCGCGTCGCGATCTACGACCTGATCGAGGAGAACACGTTCAAGCCGGTGCGCAGTGCCGAGCGCGGGGCGAAGGGTCCCTATCGGTTGCAGCTGGCGGTGCGCGACGGGCGGCTGGCGATGGATATCAGCAGCTCCGAGGAGGAACTGCTCGAAACCCTGCTGATCGGGCTCGCCCGGTTCCGCCGCCCGATCCGCGAATATTTCGCGATCTGCGACAGCTATTACCAGGCGATCCGCAAGGCGACTCCGGCCGAGATCGAGACGATCGACATGGCGCGGCGCGGCATTCACAACAATGCGGCGGAGCTGTTGCTCGAACGGCTCGACGGCAAGGTCGAAACCGATTTCGCCACCGCGCGCCGCCTGTTCACGCTGATCTGCGTGCTGCATATCAAGGGTTGAGCGGCGCGTGGCTCGCACCCGATCCCGCCGCCGCACGGGTGGCACGTTGCGGCGCTGGATGCTGCGGGGCGTCGCCTTGCTGGCGCTGGCCGCGATCGTCTTCGCCGCCTGGTTCTGGTGGGACATGCGCACCTGGCGTCCGTCCGAATCGCTCTATCCCGAGCAGGGTGCGGTGGTGCGCAGCGATACCGGGGCGCTGAATTTCGTGACATTGAAAGCGATCGGGGCGCAGTTCGCCTATCTCGAGCTTGCGCCCGAACCGGGCGCGATCGACGAAGGGTTCGCCGAGCGGTACCGGCGCGCGCGGGCGGCGCAATTGCAGGTCGGCGTGATCTATCCGTTCGATCCCTGCCAGCGCGCCGATCCGCAGTCGCAGCTGTTCACCCGCATGGTGCCGCGCGATGCCGGCCTGTTGCCGCCGGCGATTGCGCTGACCGCAACCGGCGATCAGTGCGCCGAGCCGGTCAGCGAAGCGGCGGTCGAGAACGAGGTGCTGACGCTGGTTAACCAGATCGAGATGCATGCCGGCAAGCCAGCGATCCTCAAGCTCGGCAAGGCATTCGAGCAGCGCCACGGCACCGCGACCAGCCTGCAGCGCGACCTGTGGCTGATGCGCGACCGCGCGCGGCCCGATTACGCGCCGCGTCCGTGGCTGCTATGGAGCGCGAACAGCCAGATGGTGAGCGAAGCGGCGGAGGAGCCGGTGGAATGGGTCGTGGTGCAAAGATGACGATCGAAAGCGAGACCGAAGACCGGTTGATCGCGGCGGCGCGAAGCGCGGCGCGCGATGCCTATGCCCCCTATTCCGATTACCGGGTCGGTGCGGCGCTGCTGTTCGATGACGGCAGCATCGTCACCGGCAGCAATGTCGAAAATGCCAGTTACGGCCTTGCCCTGTGCGCCGAGACGGTCGCGGTGGCGCGCGCCTTCGGCGAAGGACGGCGCGGCGGCTTGCGGGCGGTCGCGGTGGTCGGTCCGATGGACAAAGGCGACGGGTTGCCGATCACCCCCTGCGGCCGCTGCCGCCAGGTGCTCAACGAGCTGGCACAGCTCGGCGGCACCGATCCGCTGGTGCTGTGCGTCGGCAATGACGAAGTGCGGCGCGTGGCGCTATCCGAGCTGTTGCCGCACGCCTTCGGCCCGGCGCATCTCGGTTAGGCTTCCTCGCTCTCCAGCCACTCGACCAGCGCCGCAAGGCAATCGCGCGCCAGCAGCTTGCAGCGTTCGGGCGACCAGCCCTGCTCGGGCTCGGGAAAGTCGGCGAGGTCCTTGTACGGCATCTCCAGCGTCATTGCGCAGCATCCGAAGCGCTGGGCGACCTGGTTCGTGCTGATCGACAAATTGGCCTTGCCCGGCGCCGACTTCGGATAGCCGAGCCTGGTCTGGAAATCGGGTGTGCGACGGTCGAGAATGCGCTGGTAGCGGTAGAAGCGCTCGCCCTGCGCGTCGGTCCAGCCCGGTATTCCTTCGAAGCCCGCGAGGAACACCGCAGGGATCGCTTCGTCGCCGTGCACGTCCATCGCGAAGTCGACTCCGGTTTCGTCCATCCGGTTGCGGATCGCGAGCACCTCGGGGGATTTTTCCGCGCTGGGGCTGATCCATTCGCGGTTGAGATTGGTCCCCACCGCGTTGGTGCGCAGGTGGCCGCGGCGCGAGCCGTCGGGGTTGCAATTGGGCACGATGTGCAACCGGCAGTGCTTGCGCAGCGCCCGCGCAACCGGGTCGACGGGATCGGTGAGGCATTCGAGCGCGCCCTCCATCCACCATTCGGCTTGCGTCTCGCCGGGATGCTGGCGGGCGTAGAGCCACACCTGCGTTTCGCCTTCGCCCATTTCCAGCATGTCGAGCGGCTGCCCGTCGAGCGTGGTCGCGAGCCGCACCAGCTCGACCCCTTCGCAGGCCGCCGCTTCGGCGACGAGATCGTGATGCCGCTCCATCGAATAGGGTGCGAAATAGGCAAACCATGCGACGTTCGATGCCGGCGTGTAGCGGATCGTGAGCGTGCCTTCGTCCGCATCCTTGTCGAACGCGCTGGCAGCGCGCGCCCAGTATTCGCGGTCTTCGGAAACGCAGGCATCGTAGCCAGGCCATCCGCCGGGATAGGCGCTGTGGTTGAGGCCGGTCAGCCTCAGCGTCAGGTCCTGCCCCGCCGCACCGGTCACCCGGAAGTGAAACCACTGCGCGAATTCGCTGTTGTGGTCCTTTCGGATGGCGAGGCGGGCATTGCCTCCGTCGATGGCGAGCACGTCAATATTGCCGCTGTCGAAAGCGGCATCGATGGCGATCTGGGTCATTCGGATCCTTGGGTTTCCACGTTCAGTTCGTCGACCTCGACGGTCACGGTCTCGCCATTGCCGCCGGGGAAGTCCTTGAACAAGGCCGCAGCCAGCGTGCGGGCGCTGACATCCACATCCGAATAGGGCGATTTGATGCTGGTCGGGATCTGCGCGCGCCCTTCCCACAATGCCTCGCCCGCTGCATCGGAAATGCGCACCTCCAGCTCGGTCACGACATTGGGTCCGCTGCGCCCGCCGCCCAGATTGATCCCGATGCCGAGGCCGACCCCGCTGCCGTAGGAGCCGGTGCTGGCCCCGCTGCCGACCGTAACCGGGCTGCGCGGATTGTCGCCCGCGATCTGGGTGCGGCGCGTGCGGATGATCGCCTGCTGTCCGCCTTCCGGCGAGGCCGCGAGGATGTAGCCGAGCCGCAACAATTCGCTGCCCACCGCTTCGCGAAAGGCGGCGCGGGCGTTTGCGTTCTCGACCTCTTCGGCAATCACGAGCGCGATCGCCCCCTGGCCGAGCGCTGCGGGCCGCTCCGAAACGAACCGCGTGACTTCGACCGGGCCGGTGTAGGTCCCGGCGCAGGCGGACAGCGCCAGTGCCGCGCATGCGGCAGCCACGGTGCGGACTGTGGGGGAATGGGGGTGCATGGCGTATTCCTCTCTTGCGCCCGCTATAGGCCAGCCATGGCGCTGTGCAAAACGGCTGTTCGGCAGACGCTTGCTTCACGCTTTGTCAGGCGAATCCTGATACAGGCGCGCGGATGAGCGATCCCTCGCACCCTCCCGTGCTGGTGACTGGCGGCGCCGGTTACATCGGCAGCCACGCCGTGCTCGCGCTGCGCGATGCCGGGTGGCCGGTCGCGGTGATCGACAACCTCACCACCGGCTTTCGCTTCGCGGTGCCCGACGGCGTGCCGCTCTACGAAGGCGATATCGCGGATGGCGCGCTGCTTGCGCGCATCTTCGCCGAGCAGAATACGCGCGCGATCATGCATTTCGCCGGTTCGATCGTGGTGCCCGAAAGCGTCGAAAACCCGCTCAAATACTACCACAACAACACCGCCAAGAGCCGCGCCTTGATCGAGGCGGCGGTGCAGGCGCGCATCCCGCATTTCATCTTTTCGTCGACCGCGGCCACCTACGGCGTGCCCGAAGTATCGCCCGTTGCCGAAGACACGCCGCAGCGTCCGATCAACCCCTATGGCTGGTCGAAACTGATGACCGAACAGATGCTCGCCGATACCGCGGCGGCGCATCCGCTCAATTATTGCGCGCTGCGATACTTCAACGTCGCCGGGGCCGATCCGCGCGCGCGCTCGGGCCAGTCGACGGCGGGAGCGACGCACCTGATCAAGGTCGCGGTCGAAGCGGCGCTGGGCAAGCGCGACCATGTCAGCGTGTTCGGCACCGATTACGACACGCCCGACGGGACGGGGGTGCGCGACTACATCCATGTCAGCGACCTCGCCGCCGCGCACGTGCTCGCGCTTGAGGCGCTGATCGCCGAACCCGCAGTCTCGCTGACGATGAATTGCGGGTATGGCCGCGGCTTCTCGGTGCTCGACGTGCTCGACGCAGTCGACCGGGTCACCAACGTGCGGATCGAGCGGCGGTTCGAGGCGCGGCGCGCGGGCGATCCGGCGGCGCTCATTTCCGACCCTACGCGCATCCGATCAACCCTGCCGTGGCAGCCGCAATTTGCCGATCTCGACACGATCATCGGCCATGCGCTTCAGTGGGAGCGCAGCCTTTCCGAAATGCGCGGGAATGGTTGACTATTTCCGATTGGCACCTTAACTGCGCGCCACGAATTTCGAGCGCCGGGCCGAGTCTCGGCGCCTTTTATTTTGAGAGATACGACGATGAAAATCCGCAACAGCCTCAAGTCGCTGAAGAACCGCCACCGCGATTGCCGCGTGATTCGCCGTCGCGGTCGCACCTATGTCATCAACAAGACCAACCGTCGCTTCAAGGCTCGCCAGGGCTGAGCGACGCGTTGACTGCGCCCGACGGTCCGGGCGCTAGCGGCGGCCCGCCTCCTTCCGGAGCGCGGGCCGCAGTTGTTTCGGGAGCGATGAATTGCGCAAGGCGGTGGTCTTCGATGTCGGACGCGTGCTGTTCCAGTGGCAGCTGCGTGCCCTGTTCGAAAAACTGATCGACGATCCCGCCGAGCTCGACTGGTTTTTGGCCCATGTCGTGACCGAGGAATGGCATTACCAGCACGACCTCGGGCGCCCGCTGGCGGATATGGTACCCGAACGGATCGCCCGGTTTCCCCGCTACGAGCACCATCTGCGCGCCTATGTCGATCGCTTCAACGAAACCATCCCCGGCCCGGTCGCGGGAACCCATGCCCTGGTCGAGCGGCTCGCCGAGCGCGCGGTCCCGCTGTTCTGCCTGACCAATTTCGGAGACGAGTTCTGGGCCGGGTTCCGCCCGACCGAGCCGATCTTCGACCTGTTCGAGAACATCGTGGTTTCGGGCACCGAACAGGTCGCGAAGCCCGATCCGCGGATCTACGAGATCGTCGAACAGCGCAGCGGCCGAACGGGCGAGGCGCTGTTCTTCACCGACGACAATCCCGCCAATATCGAGGCCGCGCGCGCACGCGGCTGGGACGCGCACCTGTTTACCGATGCCGCGGCGCTGGAACGGCAATTGACCGTATCCGGCTTTCTCTGACCTGGCGGAATCTGGTTCTTCGCACAAAAAATTCCCCGGTCGCAGCCTGGGGATGACTGCGCCGGGGATTGGAGACGACCGCTCGCGTGGAGAGAGGCGAGCGGTTCGGGGGTCGGTTGGAGCCTATTCGCCGTTGCACTTGGCCAGCTTGTCGGCCGCCAGTTCTTCGCCCTTGGCGGTGAAGCTGGTGACTTCGCCGAATTCGCGCGCGAGCCCGCGGCAAATGCGCATCGGGCGCGAAGTGCCCTTGTTGGCGACGCAGGTCGTGCCTTCGCAGGCCCAGGCCACGCCCCCCGCAACCGCGCGGCTTTCATCGGCCGGTTGGGCGAGGGTGGCGGTATAATAGGGGCCTTCACTGGCGGCGACGGGGCCGGAGCCGGTCGCCACGCCGAACGTGAGGCCGGTATAGACCAGCGCCAGCACGAAAACGGTGAAGCGGCCGGTGCGGGGGAGGGAGAGAGTCATCGCATGGTCCTTTCAGATGGGGTCTTGATTGGGTTCGACGTGTGCCCACTCGGTTTCTTTTCGAAACCAGTTGCGAATCACTACCTATGCGATTAGGTTTCGAGTTGCAACTAGAAACTGAAATTTTTTTGGCCCTCGCGAGAAATCCGGCTAAATAGGTTGCAGGGAAAGGACTGATATGGGCGAGATAAGAGAACCACTGCGCGAGCTGATCGAGTGCGGTTTGCCGCAAGCACTTGAAGTGATGGGAGAACGCTGGTCGTTCATGATCCTGCGCGCGAGCTTCAACGGGCTCAAGCATTTCGAGGAATTCCTCAGCGAGCTCGGAATCGCGCGCAATATCCTTTCCAACCGCCTTGCGAAACTTGTCGAACACGGCATTCTCAAGCGCGAGCCGTGCGAGGACGATCGGCGCAAGATCGAATATCGCCTGACCGACAAGGGCTTCGACCTGCTGCCCGCGATGCTCGCACTACGCCAGTGGGGGCAAAAGCACGGTGCCGAAATGGTGACCGAAGATCCGGTCCTGGTCGACCAGCGCGATCGCCTTCCGATCGGGCCGGTCTCGATCCTTGCGCATGACGGGCGCATCCTCAATCACCAGGATCTGTGGCTGGTGAAGCGCACCGATCTCGGCAAGCGCACCGATGGATCCTTTGCCACCGCCGGCACCGCACTGAGGCACGGCGATGTGGTCGATCTCGAATCGGCAAAACGCGCGGCGGCGGGCTGACACCGGGTACTTCGTCTGTATAGGTAGGCGCTTGCGCGCGTCGGCCGATCGGGTCGGCGCAATCCAGCCAGTCAGCGGGGCCCTGCCACCTCATGAATGTGACCGCCGAAGCGGACCTGCACCAGCTGCTGCGCCGCACCTTCGGCTTTACCGGGTTTCGCGGTTCGCAAGAGGCGGTGATCGATCGCATCATGCGGGGCGAACATGCGCTCGCGCTGATGCCGACCGGGGCGGGCAAGTCGCTGTGCTACCAGCTGCCCGCGCTCGCCCGTCGGGGAACGGCGATCGTGGTGTCGCCGCTGATCGCGCTGATGCACGACCAGATCCGCGCGGCGAACGCAGTCGGCATCCGGGCCGCCTCGATGACGTCTGCCGATTCCGACAACGCCGGTACTGCCGCGCGGCTGCGCGCAGGCGATCTCGACCTGCTCTACGTGGCACCCGAACGCGCCACCACTCCCGCTTTCCAGTCGCTGCTCGCGCATGCCGAGATCGCGCTGATCGCCATCGACGAAGCGCATTGCGTGTCCGAGTGGGGGCACGATTTCCGCCCTGATTATCGCGGGCTGAGGCCGATGCTCGACCGGTTCGACCACGTGCCGCGCCTCGCGCTGACCGCAACCGCCGATCGCACCACGCGCAATGACATTCTCGTCCAGCTCGGTATTCCGGGCGAGGGCCTGATCGTCGCCGGGTTCGACCGGCCCAACATCCGCTATGCCATCGGCCCGCGCCAGAATACCGGCAGGCAGATCGCCGATTTTGTCGCGCGCACCCCCGGGGCGGGGATCGTCTATGCGCAGAGCCGCAAGGCGACCGAACAGCTGGCACACAAACTCGCCGGTACCGGCCGCCCGGTCGGCGCGTATCATGCCGGGTTGCCACCCGAAGAGCGCGCACGCGTGCAGGAGGCGTTCGTCCGGTCCGAAGACATGGTGATCGTCGCCACGATCGCGTTCGGGATGGGCATCGACAAGCCCGACGTCCGGTTCGTGGTCCATGCCGGTCTGCCGAAATCGATCGAGGCCTATTACCAGGAAACCGGGCGCGCCGGACGCGACGGCGACCCGGCCGAAGCTCAGCTGTACTGGGGGGCGAGCGATTTTTCGAAGGCCCGCCAGTGGCTGGGCGAAATCGAGGAACACCGCCTCGCCAGCGAACGCGCCCGGCTCAACGCGCTCGCCGCGCTGGTCGAGGCACCGACCTGTCGCCGTGCGATCCTGCTCCGGCATTTCGGCGAAGAGCCGCCGGAACAGTGCGGCAATTGCGACAATTGCGAAACCCCGCCCAAGGTGGTCGATGTGACCGAGGTGTCGCAGAAGCTGCTCAGCGCGGTCTACCGCACCGGGCAGAGCTTCGGCATCGGGCACGTCGAGAAGGTGCTGCTCGGCCGCGATGACGAGCGCGTGACCCAGCGCGGGCACGATCGGCTGTCGGTGTTCGGCATCCTGCGCGAAGCCGAAGCCCCGCTGCTGCGCCCGGCGATGCGGACGCTGATGGCGCACGAGATGCTGGTCACCACCGATCACGGCGGACTGGCGCTCGGAGCCGGGGCGCGCGCGGTGCTCAAGGGCGAACGATCCGTCACGATCGCCGAACCCCCGCCGAAGGCCCGCCGCCAGCGCGGCGGCGCGCGCGGTTCGGAACCCAACCCGGTCGGCGACCCGCTGTTCGAGGCGCTGCGCGAAAGGCGCAAGACTCTGGCGCAGGAACACAACGTCCCCGCTTACGTCATCTTTCACGACAGCGTGTTGCGCGCGATGGCGAGCGAACGGCCGACCTCGCTGGCGGCGATGGGCGGGCTGTCGGGGGTCGGCGCGAAAAAGCTCGAAACCTATGGCGAGGCGTTCTGCGAGGTGGTGCGTGCGGCTACACGCGCCTGAAATTCAAGACCGCGTTGAGCACGAACACGACGAGCCCGGCGACCACCGACACCAGGATCCGCACGATCAGGTAATGCGCCGGCAGCAGCGGCAGCAGCAGCGCCATCAGGCCCATGGTCAGCCCCAGGCCGACCAGCCCGTTGGTCAGGAAATAGACGAAGCCGCTGGCGAGCGGGCGGTCGGTCCCGCGGAAGATCCAGCTCCGGCCGAAGCTGTAATGCAGCGTGTTCGCGACCAGGAAGCCGATGCCCGAGGCAATCACCTCGTCCATCCCGAAGCGTTCGACCAGGACCCACAGCACGCCGAGGCCCACCAGGAACACGCCGGTGCTGACCACGGTGTTGCGCACCAGCATCGCTCCGACCCGGGGCCGGAACAGCCGGGCGATCAGGTGCGGCGCCGCCGCGTTGCGCGTCACGTGTGCGCGAGCCTGGCCCTCATGCTGTAGCGATCGGGATCGGTTTCGCCCTCATCGGCCCACTGCTCCCGGCGGCGGACGAACGGGTTGAGGAACAGCGCCGGCAGTTTCACGAACAGCAGTTCGGAATGGATGAAGTGGTCCACCATGCGCTCCCACCAGCTCGCATCGCGCCCCGAATGCCGGCGCAGCCAGCCCTCGTAGGGGCCCAGTGGCTCGGCTCGTCGCGCTCGATCACCTCGAAAATCCGGACCAGCGCCGGGTCCGATCTCACGAACCGGTTGCGCAGCAGGATTTCGACCTGCTTGTGGCCGCGCTGCTCGGTCAGCGAGATCACCCGGCACAGCCGTTCGAACAGCCGATCGTCATCGATTATCGCCTGCGTATCGAGCTTGTCGATCGGCGTCGCGAACATGATCTCGATGAACCGGTCGATATGCCCGAAGGTGCGATCGACGAACAGCGGACGGGTTCCCCTGAGCTCGAACCAGCGTTTGAACATCACGTAGTGCTTGCGCTCGTCGGCGCGGTGCTGCTCGACCGCCGCGATGAATTCCTTGTCGTCGGGCGACCGCGCGACGACCGCTTCGAGCACCCGGTCGAGCGCGGTGTAGCCGCGATGCTCGTTATAGATGTAGATCGACCCGAGCAGATCGAGATACTTGTTCCGGAACCAGGTTAACATGCAATTCTCCGCCGATGCGGAACAGCAATAGCATCGTCGGAGCGATTCGTGCGATCTATCGTCGCCCCACCGTCTGCCGATAGCTCAGCGCTTCGGCCACATGCACGCGCCCCACTTGTTCTTCCCCGGCAAGGTCGGCGATCGTGCGGGCGACCCTGAGCATTCTTGTGTAGCTGCGCGCGGACAGCCGCAGCTTCTCCGCCGCCTGCATCAGCAGCGCCTTGCCCGCTTCGTCCGGTGCGGCGTGGCGTTCGAGCCGCTCGCCCTCGAGCTCGGCGTTCGAGCGGACCCCGCGCTCCCGGCACAGAGCCCGCGCCGCCGCAACCCGCCGCGCCACCGCCGCGCTGTCTTCGGCGGGCGGGGGCAGCGAGAGGTCCATCGCCGACACCGCGCCGACCTCGACATGCAGGTCGATCCGGTCGAGCAGCGGGCCGGACAGCCGCGCCTGGTATTCGCTCGCGCAGCGCGGCCCGCGCGCGCAGACATGGCCCGGTTCGCCCGCATGGCCGCAGCGGCACGGGTTCATCGCCGCGATCAGCTGCACCCGTGCGGGGAAGGTGACATGCGCATTGGCGCGCGCGACGTCGACCTGACCGGTCTCGAGCGGCTGGCGCAGCGAATCGAGCACCGGGCGCTGGAATTCGGGCAGCTCGTCGAGGAACAGCACGCCGAGATGCGCGAGGGAGACTTCGCCGGGGCGGACCTTGAGCCCGCCGCCGGTCAGCGCCGCCATGCTCGCCGAATGGTGCGGCGCGCGAAACGGACGCGCGCGGCTGATCTGGCCCGAATCGATCATCCCTGCGACCGATTGCACCATCGACACTTCGAGCGCTTCGGACGGGGTCAGTTCGGGCAGGATACCGGGCAGGCAGCTTGCGAGCAGGCTCTTGCCCGATCCCGGCGGGCCGACCATCAGCAGATTGTGCCCGCCTGCCGCGGCGATCTCGAGCGCGCGCTTCGCGGTTTCCTGCCCCTTCACCTGCTTGAGATCGGCCGAAGGCGGCGGCTCGACCACGTCGCCGCGCACCGGATCGGGCAGGACTTGCGAGCCCTTGAGGTGGCCGAGCAGACCGGTGAGATCGCGCGGGGCGAGCACCGGGACGCCGCTCGCCCACTTGGCCTCGCTGCCCTGTTCGGCGGGGCAGATCAGGCCGAGGTCTGCCTCGCTCGCGTGCAGCGCGGCGATCAGCACGCCGGGCGAAGCGACCACGCGGCCATCCAATGACAATTCGCCGACCGCGATCCAGTCGGTCAGCTGCTCGGCATCGGTCACCCCCATCGCCGCCAGCAACGCGAGCGCGATCGGCAGGTCGTAATGCGAACCGTCCTTGGGCAGGTCGGCGGGGGAGAGGTTGATGGTGATCCGCTTGGGCGGCAGCGCGAGGCCCATGGCGGACAGCGCCGCCTGCACGCGTTCTCTGCTTTCGCTCACCGCCTTGTCGGGCAGGCCGACGATCGAGAAGCGCGGCAGGCCCGGGGCGACCTGGCATTGCACTTCGACGCTGCGCGCTTCCAGCCCGAGGTAGGCGACCGTCCTCACCAGTGCGACCATTCAGGCCGCCCCCGTGCCGGAATCGCGCGAAACCCGCGCAGCGGTAACCACCTTGCCGACCCGTCCGGCCATGTCGCGCCCCTCTTTCCGCTGCGCCTAAATACCGCGCATTGCAGGGCATTTTGGCGGGTTAGGCAAGCATTGTCGAGCGATCAGGCGCGCCATCGCAATAACTTCGCAAGCATAAAACTTCGCAATTCCTAAAAGCCGGCAATGGCATGTCGAACGGCATGAAGTTCCTTGCCACCCTGTTCGCTGCGATCCAGCTGGCTTTGCTGCCGGGCGCGCTTGCTGCGCAGGATTATGCCGGTGCACGCACAGTGGTGACGGAACGATGGGTCGAGGAATGGGACCCGGCGACGCAGCGCTGGGTGCGCGTGGCCGACGATCCGGCCGGTTTCGCCGCGACCCAGGATCTGCCGGTCGTGACCGCGGCTTCCATCGAGACCATGGCAGTCGACGCGGTGCCCAACGCCGCGCGCTATTCTCTGCCCGAGCGCGGTCCGCGATTGGAGACGGGCCTGGCGCAATACGGGCCATTTCTGGTGCTCGACCGCCACCGCGCCGCCCTGCTGGGTTCGACCGACCGGATGAGCCCGGCATGGTTCGACGCGATGCTGCGCGATTTCCCCGGGCTCGAAGTGCTCGAAATGGTCGAGGCTCCGGGCACCAGCAACGATATCGCCAACCTCGCGGTCGGTCGCCGCATTCGCGCGGCGGGCCTGCGCACGCACGTGCCCGATGGCGGCTCTGTGCGTTCGGGTGCCGTCGAGTTGTTTCTGGCAGGGACCAGCCGGTCGATGGACGACGGCGCGGAATTCGCGGTGCATTCGTGGCTCGACAATTATGGCCGCCAGCCCGGCGATTTCGCTGCCGACCATCCGGCCAACCGGCTGTATCTCGACTATTACGTCGAAATGGGCATGAGCGAGCGCCGGGCGCGCGAATTCTACGCGATGACCAATTCGGTTCCGCATGCCGGCGCGCTGTGGCTGGGAGCCGCAGACATGCGCCGATGGGTCGCCCCGGCGGTGCGCGGGGTTCCTGCCCGTCGCGCGCTGGCTGCGCGTGCTGCGCCGGTGTCGGCGTTCGCCGGGTTCGATCAGCCGCTGACGCTGCCTGCCATCGACACGCGGACAGCAATTGCGCTGCTCGACGTAACGCTGCCGCGCACGGGTCCGAATATCGAGTATGGCGATATCGGCATGCATGCGATCGCCCGTCTGGACGTCGCATTGCTTGACTCGCACGCGGCTTTCCCATAATCGCGCGCCCCTGATGCGGTCGCTGGATGGCGGCCCTTTTTGTTGGCGCTGTCTCCTGTGTTAGATCAGCGGCGCCGGACCAGGTATTCGAGGACGATATGAAGCGGACTTTCCAGCCCAGCAATCTCGTGCGCAAGCGCCGCCACGGGTTTTTCGCACGCAAGGCCACCGTCGGTGGTCGCAAGGTGCTGCGCGCCCGCCGCGCGCGCGGTCGCAAAAAACTCACCGCGTAATTTCTTGCGCAGCGCATCCGCGCTGCGATCTCCTCGCGTTTTTGTTTTCGCCCTCAAGCGCCGGGCGCGGGCCATCCGGCCCGCTTGGCTTTCGCGGCATAAGCCGCGGCGCGCGGTCGCGCTTGCGGGCTCCTTTCAGGAGCCCGTTCGTGTTCTAGGTAGATGGCTTGGTGGCGGAGCCCGGCTGCGCAGCAGCCGCAAGCGCGACCGCGCGCCCGCAGGCCCGATAGGGCCGAGGAAATCGCAGCGCGGATGCGCTGCGGAAAACAAAGACTCGGAAAACAATGACTCTGCGCCCGGCCCCACGTTCGCTAGTGTCGTGAAGTGAAACTCTCCACCCTCACCAGGCGCGCGGACTTCCTTGCCGCCAACAAGGGGCTGCGCAATGCGCGTGCCGGCTTCGTGCTGCTCACCCGGCCCAATGACGGGCAGGGCATCCGCTGCGGGATCACCGTCACCAAAAAGATCGGCAATGCCGTGGTGCGCAACCGCATGAAGCGGCGGTTTCGCGAGCTGCTGCGCGCGGCGCTGCCGGAGAAAGGCCTGCCCGATCACGATCACGTGCTGATCGGTCGCGCCGGCGGTGTGGAACGCGATTTTCACACCATGGCCGAAGACCTGGACAAGGCGCTCGACCGGGCGCGCGCGGGCAAGGGCGATTCCGCGCGGGGACGCCGCCCCCGGCGCGGCGACCGCCAGCGCGGCGACCGCCGGTGAAGCACCTCCTCATCTTCATTGCACGGGCCTGGCAGTGGGGCCCATCGCGGATTCTGCCGCCGACCTGCCGCTATGCCCCGTCGTGCAGCGAATACGCGATCGAGGCCTTGCGCAAATATGGTGCGCTCAAGGGTGGATGGCTGGCGACAAAGCGGCTAATGCGCTGCCACCCGTGGGGCGGGCACGGTCATGATCCGGTGCCCTAGGGGTGCAAATGCGAACCGTCGTAGACATATAACACACCTCGTTCGAATTCACATCAGGGCATAATCTTGGACAACCAGCGCAATCTGTTGCTCGCCGTGGCGCTTTCGGGCCTGCTCATCCTGGGCTGGGACCTGATCATGCGCACGGTCTATCCCGAAGCGTCGATCACCGCGCCGACCGAGCAGGTCGATCCCGCCGCGCGCACCAGCGCTGCGGGCGCGCCCGGCACCAGCACCGTCGCCGCCGATCTCGCGGGCGATGCCGCGCCCGCCGGTCCGGTCGATCTTTCCGCAGCGCTGGCCGATCCCAACCGCGTCGTCATCGACACGCCCAGCGTGGCCGGGTCGATCAACCTCGTCGGCGCCCGGATCGACGATCTCGTGCTCAAGCATTACCGCCAGACGGTCGAGAAGGATTCGGGCCCGGTCCGGCTGTTCGCGCCAGAGCGCACCGAAGGGCAATACTTCGCCGAATTCGGTTTCATCGCCGACGGCGAGCGGATGTCGCCCACGGCGCAATGGCAGGCCGATGGCGCGCGGCTGACGCCGCAATCGCCCGTCACGCTGACCCGCACGGACGAGAACGGCGTGAGCTATGCGATCCGGTTCGCGATCGACGACGACTACATGATCACCGCATCCCAGACCGCCGACAACGGCAGCGGGAATGCGACGATCATCCAGCCGTTCGCGTTCATCAAGCGCACCAGCCAGAACGCGACGCAGGACCAGTTCATCATCCATTCGGGCCCGATCGGGGTCTTCGACGGCACGCTGCACGATCCCAACAATTACGAGGAACTGGCCGAGATCGGTCGCGATGCGCCGCAAGGCAGGGCCGCCTGGCTCGGCTTTACTGACCGCTACTGGCACTCCGCGCTGGTTCCGGGAGAGGGCGATACCGATACGGTCGGATTCCGTTCGCTCGGCAACCAGCTGTTCCGCAGCGATCTGATTTATGACGCGCAGACCGTTCCCGCGGGTGGATCGCTCTCCCAGTCCACCCGGTTGTTCGCCGGGGCCAAGGACAGCGTCATCCTCAACCGGTATGAAGACAGCGGCATCACCTATTTCGGCAAGGCGATCAGCTGGGGCTGGTTCGAATGGTTCGAAAAGCCGATGCTGTGGCTGCTGCGCACCCTCAACGGGCTGATCGGCAATTTCGGCCTCGCGATCATCGCGCTGACCTTCATCATTCGCGGGCTGATGTTCCCGATCGCGCAGAAGCAGTTCGCGAGCATGGCGCAGATGAAGGCCGTGCAGCCGAAGATGAAGGCGATCCAGGAACGCTTCAAGGACGACAAGCAGAAACAGCAGCAGGAAATCATGAAGCTGTACAAGGACGAGAAGGTCAATCCTCTCGCCGGGTGCCTGCCGCTGATCATCCAGATCCCGATCTTCTTCGCGCTTTACAAGGTGCTGATGCTGGCGATCGAGATGCGGCATGAGCCGTTCATCTCGTTCTGGATCAGGGATCTTTCCGCGCCCGATCCGTGGACGATCCTCAACCTGTTTGGCCTGCTGCCGTTCGAGGTGCCCGGGTTCCTCGGCATCGGCGTGCTCGCGGTGCTGCTCGGGATCACGATGTGGCTGACCTTCAAGCTCAATCCGAGCGCGATGGACCCGGTTCAGCAGCAGATTTTCAACTTCATGCCGTGGATCCTGATGTTCGTCATGGCTCCGTTTGCCGCCGGGCTGCTGATCTACTGGGTGACCTCGAACCTGTTGACGCTCGCGCAGCAGACCTACCTGTATTCGAAGCACCCGCAATTGCGCGCGGCGGCGGAGAAGGAGAAGGCCGAGATGGCAAAGAAGAAGGCGCGCGAGGACGCGGACAAGGCGAAGGGCGGGGCCTAGTTTCCCGATTCGAAAAACCCGTTCGTGCTGAGCCTGTCGAAGCACCGCTCTTCTTCTTCTTGAGCAACGGTCCAGATAGAAAGGGCGGCCCTGCGACAGGCTCGGGGCGAACGGTGGTTTGGTGGACGACGAGAAAGCACAACAGAAGCGCGAAGACGCCGCCTCCCGGCTTTTCTCCGGGCGGGTGGAATTCCTGCTGTCCGCGCCGCAGCTGAAATTCCTGCCCGAACCGACCGTGCCCGAAATCGCGTTTTGCGGTCGCTCGAACGTGGGCAAATCCTCGCTGCTCAACGCGCTCACCGGGCGCAAGGCGATCGCCCGCGCCTCGGTGACGCCGGGCCGCACGCAGGAATTGAACTTTTTCGAAGTCGGCGAGCCCACGAAATTCCGGCTGGTCGACATGCCCGGCTACGGCTTTGCCAAGGCGCCGGTAAAGGTAGTCGAGCGCTGGAAGAATCTGGTGAAGAGCTACCTGCGCGGGCGGCCGGTGCTGGCGCGCAATCTTGTCCTGATCGACAGCCGTCACGGCATCAAGGATGTCGACCGCGAGATGATGAAAATGCTCGACGAGGCGGCGGTCGGATACCGCATCGTCCTGACCAAGACCGACAAGATCAAGGCGAGCGAGCTCGAGAAGGTCGCGGCGAAGGTGGCCGAGGAAGCGAAGAAGCACGTCGCGGCCTATCCCGAACTGCACCTCACCAGCAGCGAGAAAGGCATGGGCATCGCGGCGCTAAGGGCGGCGGTGGTGGCGGATGCGCTGGGCGAGGAGTGGCTGCGCGAGGTCTGACGGTGCCATCTCGCCGCTTCGTGCGTTGGAACAGGTGAAACCCCAAAACGGAGGAGAGCACCATGTCCGACAATACCTACAAGATCATCGAAATCGTCGGCAGTTCGACCGAGTCGATCGAAGACGCCATCCGCGGCGCAGTGAAGAAGGCTGCGAAGACCGTCCACAATCTCGGCTGGTTCGAAGTGGTCGAGACGCGCGGCCACATCACCGACGGCGACGTCGCGCATTTCCAGGCGCATCTGCGGGTTGGCTTCACGCTCGATTGAGGTGGCTGTCGGTCGTTCGCTCTACGTTGCAAACAGCAGCGCTACATCCGCGAACGCCTTGAACTCCAGGGCATTGCCCGCCGGGTCGCGCAGGAACATCGTCGCCTGTTCGCCGGGCTTGCCCTTGAAGCGCACCGTCGGCTCGATCACGAACTCGGTGCCCGCCGCGCGCAGCCGATCAGCCAGCGCTTCCCAGTCCGCCATGTCGAGCACCAGCCCGAAATGCGGGACGGGGACGCCGTGGCCGTCCACATGGTTGCTGGCACGGTCCCCGGCTTTGCCCGGCGCGAGGTGCGCAACGATCTGGTGGCCGTGGAAATCGAAGTCGATCCACTCCTCGGACGAGCGCCCCTCTGCGCAGCCCATCACGCCGCCATAGAAGGCGCGCGCCGCAGCGAGATCGTCGACCGGGAAGGCGAGGTGGAACGGCGGCATGCTCATGGCCAGGCTGTCTATCTCCAATCGCGCGAACGCCAAACCGATTTCCTACACGGCGTCAATCGGACATACACGGGCCTGCCCGACCCGCCGAAAAAAGGAAAAGTGTCGGAGAAGTGTCAATTTCGATTTTTGGGCACTAGTTTCTGAAAACAAATGGAGAATTCCTGATTCCTCCGATTGACACTGTGTCATGTGTGTCAACTTTGCCGTTCAGGCTCGACAGCGAAAGGCTGAATATCTAGGGATTCTCCCATCGCAGTCCCGCAAGGTGGAGCAGGCAGGCATGAAACTGATTGTCGGCAACAAGAACTATTCGAGCTGGTCGCTGCGCGGCTGGCTCGCGACCAAGCAATCGGGGCTGCATTTCGAGGAGATCACCGTCCCGATCCTGGGCGAGCACTGGGACCAGCAGAAGCAGGAAATGGGCGACGTCCAGCCTTCGAGCGGCAAGGTCCCGATCCTGTGGGATAACGAGATCGTCGTGTGGGACAGCCTCGCGATCCTCGAATATCTGGCCGACAAGGTCGGGCGCGAGCGGTTCTGGCCCAAGGACGATGCCGCGCGCGCCATGGCCCGATCGATGGTCGCCGAAATGCACTCGGGCTACACCGCGCTGCGCAACGACCTGCCGATGAACGTGCGCCGCCGGGTTCAGCTCGAGGAGATTTCCGAACAGGCGAAGCACGATATCGTGCGGATCCTGGGCCTGTGGGCGGAGGCGCGCGCGCGCCACGGCAAGGCCGGGCCATATCTGTTCGGCACCTACGGCGCGGCGGATATTTTCTTCGCCCCGGTCGTTACGCGGTTCATTACTTACGGCATCGGTGTTCCCGGTTTCGCCCAAAGCTACATGCAGGCGATCTGGGAACATGACTGGATGCAGGAATGGATCGGCGCGGCAGAGGAAGAAGAATGGGTGATCGAGCAATACGAGACCATCGGCTGATCCGCCTGCTTGCCGCGCTGGCCGCGCTCGCGATTCTCGTTCCGGCACCGGCGCACGCGTGGGGGTTCTACGCGCACCGGAAGACCGCCGCGATCGCCGAAGCCAACGTCTCGCCCGAAACGCGCGCAAAGATCCGGCGGCTGATGCGGTCCGAGCGGCTGCTGGGTACGCCCGAATGCAAGCTGGCCACGATCGCGGATGCAAGCGTCTGGCCCGATTGCGTACGCCGCAGCTTCTGGCGCTGGGGCTACACCGCCGCATGGCATTATCGCACGACACCGATCTGCGAGGCCTACGATCCGCGCGCAAACTGCGCGGGCGGGAACTGCGTCACCGCGCAGATCGAGCGCAACCATCGCATCCTTGCCGATGAGAGCCTGCCCGATCACATTCGGCTGGAGGCGCTGGCATTCATGGTCCACTTCGCCGGCGACATTCACATGCCGCTTCATTCGGGCGACCGCGACGATCGCGGCGGCAACGATCGCGAGACCGACTACGGGATCGTGCCGAGCCTCAACCTCCACTGGATCTGGGACGGGCCGCTGGCCGAACGCGCCATCAGCGATCCGGCCGACCCGGTGGTGCGGCGTTATTCTTCCGCCGAGCGTGCCGATCTCGGCGGGGGCGTGGCCGCCGACTGGGGCCGCGAAAGTTGGGCGATCAGCCGCGATTTCGTCTACCCGACCGCCTTCGATACCGAGGATGTGTGCGGGCAGGACCTGCCAATGAAGACCGCCTTGTCGCAGGAGGACATCGTTCGCGGAGTGCCGATCGCCAGGCGCCGCGTGCAGCAAGCGGGGGTCCGGATCGCCGAATTGCTCGAAAGCGCCTTCGCGCCGGGGCCTTTGCCTGTGGCCGAGGACGAGCGCTAGGGTATGCGTTCGGTATCGTACCGAGACCCGTCCTTGCGGGCATATCCTTCCGCGTCGAACACCATGTCGATATCGGGATATTCGCCGCTGTCTGCCTCGCGGTCGCCGCCGCTGATCGCCACGAACACGCACGGCGCATTGGAGCGATTGTGCAGCCGATGACCGTTCTCGACCCCCGCCGCCCAGGCGAGAATGTCACCGGGGCGCACGGTTGTTTCCCCGTCATCCTCGATCAACACCGCCTCGCCTTCGAGCATGACCACCAGTTCGTCCTGCCCGCGATGCCAATGCCGCTGCGACGAAGAGGCTCCCGGCTCCAGCACGACATGGCTGGCACCGAGGTTGGTCAGACCCGCCACCGGGGCGAGCCGCCGATACCACCGGCCCGCGACATCGGCATCGAACGGCGCGGGGTAACCCGTCGCATTGGATTGAAGAATCGCATCGAGATCGAGCTTGGGCATCGGCAAATACTCCTGCTAGACGGCACATGATGTCCGAGGTTCTCGATTTCGCCAAACAATTGATTGCCGCGCCCAGCGTCACCCCGGCCACCGGAGCGGTGTTCGATGCACTGGAGGCGATGCTCGTGCCGCTCGGTTTCGCCATCCACCGCTTCCGGCGCGGCGACGGACCGGAAGGCAGCGACGAGGCTCCGGTCGAAAACCTGTTCGCAATCCGGCGCGGCCCGGAAGGATCGAAGCACTTCGCCTTCGCCGGGCATCTCGACGTGGTGCCTCCGGGGGAGGGCTGGGCGAGCGACCCGTTCGAGCCGACGACCCGCGGCGAATTGCTTCACGGTCGCGGCGCGGTCGACATGAAGAGCGCGATCGCGGCGATGGTGCGCGCGGTCGCCGATGTGCCGCAGGATGCCGGAACGATCAGCTTCATCATCACCGGCGACGAGGAAGGTCCCGCGCTGCACGGCACCCGCGCGCTGATCGACTACATGAACGCGGAGGGCATCCAGCCCGACCTGTGCCTCGTCGGCGAACCCACCAGCGTCAATCGGCTGGGCGACATGATGAAGATCGGGCGGCGCGGCTCGGTCAATATCTGGATCACGGTCGACGGCACGCAGGGCCACGTCGCCTATCCGCACCTCGCCGACAATCCGATCCCCAAGCTGGTGGCGATCCTTTCCGAGCTCGACGCGCTGATGCTCGACACCGGGACCGAGTGGTTCCAGCCGAGCAATCTCGAAATCACCGATCTCGAAGTGGGCAACACAGCGCACAATGTCATCCCGGCGCAGGCCAAGGCGCGCATCTCGATCCGTTTCAACGACCTCCACACCGGCAGCAGCCTGTCCGAACGGGTCTGCGCCATCGCCGAGCGACACGGCGGGCGCGCGCTGCCGATCATTTCGGGCGAGCCGTTCCTGACCGAGCCGGGCGCCTTCTCGAACATGCTGGCCGCCGCGATCGAGGCCGAAACCGGTATCAAGCCGGAGCAGTCGACCACTGGCGGGACCTCCGATGCGCGGTTCCTGCGCGCGGTCTGCCCGGTGATCGAATTCGGCCTGTGCAACGCGACCATGCACAAACGCGACGAGGCGGTGGCCATCGCCGACCTCGATACGCTAGCCCGGATCTACACCCGCGTGGCGTTGGCCGCGCTCGAAGGACACTGACATGAGCGATACCGCACCGCCGACTTCGACCGCCGCCGACGGAACGGCCCACAAGCCGAAACGCGGCCTCTTTGGAAGCTGGTTCGCGATCTCCTTGTGGCAGCGGGTAATCGCTGCGCTGATCCTCGGCATCATCGTCGGCTATGTCTGGGGGCCGGGCGCGGAGAGCATCAAGATCGTCGGCGACGTCTTCATCGCCTTCATCAAGATGCTCGTCGTCCCGCTGATCTTCTTCAGCCTCGTCGCCGGGGTCGCCTCTATCGGCGATCTCAAGAAGCTCGGCAGCGTCGGCTGGCGGGCGCTGCTGCTGTTCGTGGTCACGGGCCAGATGGCCGTGTGGCTGGGCCTTGCGCTTGGCACGTTGGTGCAGCCGGGTTCCGGCCTCGATGCGAGCGGGATGGACCTCGATGCGGCCGCGCTCGAACGCGCGCAGGAGCGGCAGGAAACCGGCGTCACGATCCAGCAGATGATCCTCGAAATGGTCCCGTCCAGCCCGGTGCAGGTGATGGCAGACGTCAACGTCCTGCCGCTGATCATCTTCTCGCTGCTGATCGGGATCGGCATCCTGATGGCGAAGGAAGAGGGTGAGCCGGTCCTGAAGATCTTCGATAGCGGCAGCATCGTCATGCAGAAGGTGACGATGATCGTCATGGAACTCACCCCGTTCGGCGTCTTCGCGCTGATGGCGTGGGTCGCGGGCACGCTCGGGATCGAGGCGCTGCAGGCGCTCGGGATCGTCGTGATCCTCAACTATGTCGGCTGCTTCCTGATCATCGGCCTGATCTATGCCGGGATGATCAAGTTCATCGCGCGCCTGCCGGTGATCGATTTCTTCCGCGGCATCGTCGATGCGATCGCGGTGAGCTATTCGACCGCGAGTTCGAATGCGACGCTGCCGGTGACGCTGCGCTGCGTGCGCCGCAACCTCGGCGTATCGAATTCGGTGGCGAGTTTCGTGGTCAGCCTCGGCGCGACGATCAACATGAACGGCACCGCGATGTATCTCGGCCTTGCGACGCTGTTCGGCGCGCAGGTGTTCGGGGTCGACCTCAGCTGGGGCGACTACGTGATGATCTCGGTACTCGGCACGCTCGGCGCGATCGGCGCGGCGGGCATTCCGGGGGCGGGCCTGATCATGATGGTGCTGGTGTTCGGCGCGGTCGGCGTACCGCTCGAAACGATCGCGCTGGTCGCGGGGATCGACCGGATCATGGACATGATGCGCACCACGACCAACGTCAGCGGCGACGCGGCGGTGGCAACGACGGTGGCAGCGCTGACGGGCGAGATCGACCGGGCCGAGATGATCTCGGCCGATGACGTCTAGTGGCTTGTCCAAATTGCGAGGCCTACGAGGAGCCGATCGAAATTCGGAGCCCCGAGCATCTGACCCGAGCGATTCGCCTTGCCAGAAGTGCTGTCGATGCGCGGCATCTGGCTGAAGTCCCTCACAGCGGCAGGTGGGGCGCGCACTTTTGCGAGGTCAATCCAGAGGGCCCGTGGGACGATCTCATGTCGCACGATTTCAAATGCACTGTCTGCGGCCAGCAATTCAGCCTGTCGGCCGAAACCTATCGCGGCAGGGGCGGGGGATGGGGAACCGCCACATCGCAGGGTTAGCGCCGTCGCCCGACGACTCATCGCCCCGTACGGGACTGGAAGACGCCCTAATCGTCTTCGACTTCCACATACTCCACCGGCACGAACCGGCCCAGCCCGCAGCCGGGGCCGCGACTGAGCTTGCCGCCGATCTCTTCGAGCACGTAGATGATCTCGGGCGTGCACAGCTGGTTGGTCGAGGTGGTGTAGGTGAACGCCTCTTCGAATCCGAGCCGCGGACAGGGGCTGCGCAGCACGTTGCGATAGGTCTTGCCGCCGAGCATTTCGAAATCGATCACCTGATCGCTGCGCACCAGCGTGTTGCGGATTTGCGAGCGGCTGATGCAGCTTTCGGCCTCGCCCACAACCTTGACGGCCGGCCCGGCGAGGGCGGGGTCGGCGCGGCTTGCGGGGTCGACCGGCGCGCAGGACATGGCGGCGGCAGCTGCGGTGAACAGGACAACAGTGCGGATCATCGGGAATCTCCCTCTCAATGACCACCCCGCGCGCATCTAACGCCCACGCACCTGAACCTCCGGTTTAGCGCCCCTTCGGCTTCTCCAGCACCTTCTTTCTGAAACTGCACAGGTCGACTACCGGGCACCGCCAGCATTCGGGCGTGCGCGCCTTGCAGACATAGCGACCATGCAGGATCAGCCAGTGGTGCGCGTGGAGGCGGAACGGCTCAGGGACGCGCTTCTCCAGCTTCGCCTCGACCTGCTCCGGGGTCTTGCCCTTGGCCAGCCCGGTGCGATTGCCGACCCGCAGGATATGCGTATCGACCGCGAAGGTCTCTTGCCGGAACCAGCAATTGAGCACGACATTGGCCGTCTTGCGCCCCACGCCGGGGAGCCGGACGAGGTCGTCGCGCGTGTCCGGCACCTCGCCGCCATAGTCGTCGATCAGTAGCTGCGAGAGCGCGATCACGTTCTTGGCCTTGGAGTTGAACAGCCCGATCGTCTTGATGTGTTCGATCAGGCCCTCAAGGCCCAGATCGAGCATCTCCTGCGGGGTCTCCACCTTGGCGAACAACGCGCGCGTCGCCTTGTTCACCCCGACATCGGTCGCCTGCGCCGACAGCGCGACCGCGACGACGAGCTGGTAGGCATTGCCATATTCCAGCTCGGTTTCGGGTTCGGGATTGTCTTCGGCAAGACGGCGGAAGAACTCGAAAATCTGATCTTTGGTCATCTCCTGCGTGTTAGCGCAGCCAGCGGATCATGGAAGGGTAAGGGTGTTTGCCCGCAATCCCGTGAGGGTCGGTCATGCCGAAATAGCCCAGCATAGGTGCGCCGATATAACCCTGGTCGGCAAAAGCGGTGCGCAAGGTTTCGCTCTCACCGCGATAGCCGCCATCGTGAAACAGCTGTTCGAGGCTGACGTCGCAAGCGCACGCGGCGGCATAGGACCACGCGATGGCGGCCATTTCGTCTCCGCCATCGGGCCCGATCGGTCCGAGCGATGATCGCTCTTCCGGCGCAGCGATCGCGATATGCCCCGCCTCGTGCAGCAGGTCACCGGGCCAGACCGCAATGGCGGGATCGATCAGCAACCGCCCGCCGACAATCGCAAGCCCATCGAGCAATTGCGCCTGCTCGTCGCCAATCGGTGCGCATTCGATCCCGATCCCGGTCAGAAAGTCGAGACAGCGCGCGGCGACCGCATCCCCGCCGCCATGCTCGCGCCAGCGGAACCGCGCCGCATCGATGGTGGTCACAACCCCAGCACGTCTTCCATCCGGTACCGCCCCGGCTCCCGTCCGATCAGCCACGCCGCCCCGCGCACCGCACCGCGGGCGAAGATTGCGCGGTTCTCGGCCGAATGCGACAGCGTCAACCGCTCCTCGACCCCGGCGAAGATCACGCTGTGTTCGCCCGCTACCGTGCCGCCGCGCAGCGTGGCAAAGCCGATCGCGCCCTCGCGGCGTGCACCGGTGTGGCCATGGCGGCCGCTTTCCATGTGGCTCGAAAGCTCGATCCCGCGCGCTTCGGCGGCCGCCTGGCCCAGCAACTTGGCGGTGCCCGACGGCGCATCGACCTTCGCGCGATGGTGCATTTCCAGCACTTCGATATCCCAGTCCGGTCCCAGCTTTGCCGCCGCCTCGCGCACCAGATGCGCTAGCAGCGTCACGCCGAGCGAGGTATTGCCGGTTTGCAGGACCGGGATCGAGCGCGCCGCTTCGGCGAGCTGGACGAAGTGCGTTTCTTCGAGTCCGGTGGTGCCGACGAGGATTGGCACGCCCGCGACCTTGGCTGCATCGAGATTGGTCTTGAGCGCCTGCGGGACCGAGAAATCGACCAGCACATCGCATTGCGCGGCCAGCGGACCGGGATTGCCGCCTTCGTCGACGCCGACCTGCAGGACGTGCCCTGCTTCCTCGATCGCCTCGGCGATTGCCTGGCCCATCCGGCCCTTGTGCCCGATCACTCCGAACCGCTTGTCCGACTGCGACATTGCCATGCCTCCACCATCCGTGTTTCAACACGTTCATGACAGGAATCAACCGCATCGTCATCCTTACCGGCGCCGGAATTTCGGCCGAGAGCGGGATCGATACCTTCCGCAGCGCGGGCGGGCTGTGGGAACAGCACCGCGTCGAGGATGTCGCGACGCCCGAAGGCTTCGCCCGCGATCCGGACCTGGTGCTGGGCTTCTACGATATACGGCGAGAGGCGCTGGCCAAGGTCGAGCCCAATCCGGCGCATCGCGCGCTGGCGCGGCTGGAGGCGGAGTTTGCGGGCGAATTGCTGCTGGTCACGCAGAACGTCGACGATCTGCACGAACGCGGCGGATCGAGCCGGGTGCTGCACATGCACGGTGAGCTCAAGAGCGCGCTGTGCCTCGCCTGCGACATGCGATCCGCATGGGATGCGCCCATGGCGCACCACCCGCCATGCCCGGTGTGCCGGTCGCCCAGCCTGCGCCCCGACGTCGTGTGGTTCGGCGAGATGCCGTACCAGATGGAGCGGATCTACACTGCGCTGACCGCGACCGACCTGTTCGTCAGCATCGGAACCAGCGGCGCGGTCTATCCGGCGGCGGGGTTCGTGCAGGAAGCGCGCATGGCGGGCGCACACACGCTCGAACTCAATCTCGAGCCGAGCGAAGGCAGCCACTTCTTCACCGAATCGCGCCACGGCCCGGCGGGGCGATTGGTGCCCGAGTGGGTGGATGAGCTTTTGGGCGGCTAGCGACCCCGGCGCGTGTGCTATCGTTGCGGGGTGACTACGGCGATGGAGCAGCTGCGCGAACGCATGGTGGATCGCCAGATCCGCGCCCGCGGGATCGACGATCCGCGCATCCTCGCGGCGTTTCGCGAAGTCCCGCGCGAGACCTTCGTGCCGGAGGAGCTGCGCGAACCGGCCTATCATGATGGCGCGCTGCCGATCGGCGCGGGGCAGACGATCTCGCAGCCCTATGTGGTCGCCGCGATGATCGCGGCAGCGGCGATCAGGCCGGGCGACAGCGTGCTCGAAGTCGGTGCCGGATCGGGCTACGCTGCGGCGGTGATCGCGCGACTGGCCCGCAGGGTCCACGCGATCGAGCGGCACGAAACGCTTGCCAGAGCGGCCGCAGAACGGATCGCGGCGCTGGGCTGTTCCAATTGCACAGTCATGGCGGGCGACGGGATGAAAGGTCTGCCCGAACACGCGCCGTTCGATGCAATTCTCGTGCCCGCTTCGAGCGACCACGTACCCGAAGCGCTCAAGCGGCAGCTAGCGCTCGGTGGCCGGCTGGTCATCCCGCTCGGCAACGATACGATGCAGGAACTCACCTGCATCACCCGCACGGGCGAGGACAGCTGGGAACGTCGCACATCCGGCCCGGTGCGATTCGTCCCGCTCTTGCCCGGGATCGTGAGCGGCTAGGAGCCGCACGCCTTGCAGCCCGGATCCTTGGCGATGCGGAGCGTGCGCAAGCCGGGTTTCAGTCCGTCGAGCAGGTGCAATTCGCCCCATTGCGGTTTGCCGAACGTGCTGACCCCGGCCAGCAGCACCCGCACCGCCTGCATCGCCGCGAAGCTGCCGGTCCAGCCCGCCATCGCGCCCAGCATGCCGTCCTCTGCGCAGGTGTCGCAATCTTCGGCATCGAACGCGTCGCCGACGAAGCAGCGGTAGCAGGGCTCACCCACCAGATGCCCCGCAAATGCGCCGACCTGACCCTGGAACCGGCCCACGGCGGCCGACAGCAGCGGAGTGCGTTCGGCGACGCAGGCGTCCGATACGGCGAGGCGCGTGGCGAAATTGTCGGTCCCGTCGAGCACCAGGTCGGCCCCGGCGATCAGCTCCCCGATATTGTCCGGGCTCACGCGTTTGTCGCTGATCGCAACCTCGAGCGCGTCGTCGAAATTGGCGAGCCACCGCCGCGCGCTGGTGGCCTTGCCGTGGCCGATATCGCGCGCCGTGAAGATCGTCTGGCGCTGGAGGTTGCTGGCATCGACCGCATCGTCGTCGACCAGCGTAAAACGTCCGATCCCGGCCCCCGCCAGGTATTGCAACGCGGGGCTTCCGATTCCGCCGAGGCCGATCACCGCGACATGCTTGCCCGCCAGCGCAACCTGGCCTGCGCCGCCGATCTCGGGCAACACGATATGGCGCGCGAAGCGATCGAGCCGGGCCGGGGAAAGGCTCATGATTCCTGCGTCGGCGCGGCGCGCCGTTCCTGTACGAAGGCTCCGATCCCGTGCCACCACAGAAACGCGATGACGCCGCCCTTGGTCGGTTGCAGCATCGCCATCAGCAGCACTACCGCGACCGGCAGGATGATCGCCAGCGTCAGCCACGCGGACAGCCCGAATGCGCCGATCATCGCGATCACCACCGGCGCGAGCAGGTGCCCGACCACGAAAATGCCGATGTAGGCGGGAAAATCGTCGGCCTGCTGCACCGACCAGTCGTGATCGCAATGCGCGCAGCGTTCGACCGGCTTCAGCCACTTCCGGAACAACGGCGCCGCGCCGCAGCGCGGGCAGCGCGCGCGCAGGCCGCGAAGCAGCGCTGCACGCAGCGAGCCCGGCAAGTCGGCGGCGGCGGGAAAGAGCTGTTCAGAACCCATGGAAAGGGTGTTTACAGCCTGTGCACCCGCTGTCGACAAGCCTGTGGGCAGGCTTGTCGACAAACGGTGCAGTCACTGTGATGTCCCTGGGGACGCGATCCGAAGGTGCTGCGGGTTATCCCATCAACTTTCGAGCTGTCTCAACAGGCTGCGCACATCGCCATCCATGTCGGCATCGCGCTGGCGCAGATCCTCTATCAGCCGCACCGCGTGGATCACGGTCGAATGATCGCGCCCCCCGAACTTGCGCCCGATTTCCGGATAGCTGCGCGGCGTGAGCACCTTGCTGAGATACATCGCGACCTGCCGCGGGCGAACCACGGCGCGGGCCCGGCGCTTCGACGACATCTCGCTGCGGTCGATGCGGTAGAACTGGCAGACGGTGCGCTGGATCTCGTCGATCGTGATGCGGCGGCGGTTGGCCGAGAGGATGTCGGTCAGCTGCTCTTCGGCGAGCTGCAGCGACACTTCCTGCCCGGTCAGCTGGGCGTAGGCGATCAGCTTGTTGAGCCCGCCGACCAGCTCGCGCACGTTGCGCGTGATCGTGCGCGCGAGGAAATCGATCACGTCGTCGGGCACGGAGAGCGGGGCAAAGCGCTGGAGCTTCGATTCGAGGATCTTCTTGCGCAGTTCGATATCGGCGGCCTGGATATCGGCGACGAGACCCATCGAGAGGCGGCTGAGCAGGCGCGGTTCGACCCCGTCGAGCGCCTGCGGCGCGCGGTCGGCGGCGAACACGAGCCGCTTGCCTTCGGCCAGCAGCGCATCGATCGTGTAGAGCAGCTCTTCCTGAGCCGACGCCTTGCCGATGATGAACTGGATATCGTCGACCAGCAGCAGGTCGAAGCTGCGCAGGCGCGCCTTGAATTCGATCATCTGGTTGGCTTTGAGCGCCTGGACGAATTCGACCATGAATCGTTCGGCGGAACAGTAGAAGATTCGCGCGCGGGGATGCGCCTGCAGGAAGGCATGGCCGATTGCGTGGAGCAGGTGCGTCTTGCCCTGGCCGGTCGCGGCCTTGAGGTAGAGCGGCGAGAATTGCGGCTGCTCGGTCGCGGCCATGCGCTGCGCCGCGTTGCAGGCGAGCACGTTGGCCTCGCCAGTGATGAAGGCAGCGAAGGTCAGCGACGGATCGAGACCGACCGAGCTGGTAAAGCCGGCATCGCCGATCGTGCCGGCAGCGACCGCGATGGCGCTGGCACCGTCGTTGGCCGGGCGGCGACCGTCGTCAAGCCGGAGTTCGGGCAATTGGCGACGTCCCGGGTGCACCTGGATGCGAACCTTGCGCACCTCGCTGCGGGCGATCTTCCATGCGAGCTGAAGGCGATCGTGAAAGCGGTCCTTGACCCAGTTGGCCGAAAACTCGGTCGGCAGGAACAGGTCGAGCGTTCCGGTGTCTTCATCGATGCTGCCGACCTGGATCGGCTTGATCCACTGGCTGTGCAGCTGGTGCCCCAGATCCTTGCGGAGACCCTGACTGATATCGGCCCAGTCGGCGGCGAGGTTTACGGCTTCGGCATCTTCCATCAAGTCGTCGTCCGAGTGGCGGCGCGTGGACCGCGCCTTGTCGATTTTGTGCACCATTGAATCCCCAATTCCCTCTTGTCCCCGGAGCCGCGATCCGGAGGGCATATTTACCATTCGACAGACAAATCTTCCCCGTCCCGCGAAACCGCTGTTTCGCAGGCGCCCCCTGTCGACCAGACTGTAAGAACCCGGGCTGTCCCGCCCCGAGTGAGACGCAAATAAACGATGCATCGGGGCCAAGCGCAAGCACGGAATTTTAAAAAAAGTGAAATATTCCTGTTGACTCGGCTGCAACCCGCAGGCGTGCGTTCAAGCGACTGATTCAGCGTTAAATTTGCATAAATGGCCACGCGAATCGCGGGGAATCCTAGCGTTTGCGGATTTCGCCGGAGTTACATTTGCCACCAACGAAAAGAGCCGCACCTTCGCGGCGCGGCCCCTGATCCCGTCGTTCGTCGGAAATGCGAGCGAACGGGAAGCGAATCGGTGCGAATCAGAGCGCGGCGACGCGCTTCGACAGGCGCGACATTTTCCGCGCGACCGTGTTCTTATGCATCACCCCGCGCGCAACCCCGCGCGCCATTTCCGGCTGGGCTGCCTTGAGCGCGGCGATCGCAGCGTCCTTGTCGCCAGCTTCGCATGCGGCTTCGACCTTCTTGACGAAACCGCGAATGCGGCTGACGCGCGCGCCATTGATTTCGGCACGACGGTTGTTGCGACGGATGCGCTTGCGGGCTTGCAGCGTGTTGGCCATGTGTGTCTCTGTCTCGCGTTCTGTGTGGCCGCGCGTGGGCGGGCCGGAATATGTCTAGGCTTGCTCGAAAACGACAGCCGGCGTCATTCGCCGAGCCATCGGAAAGCGGGGCACATAGTTGGCTGGAGCCGAAAGGTCAACGATTCCCTCACTTCTGGCACTTCGCGCAATACCAGGTGCTGCGCCCACCCTGCGCGATCCGGCGGATCAAACCGCCATCCGCGCGGCGACACGGTTCGCCGGTGCGATCGTAGACGTCGAAGCGGGTGGCGAAATAGCCGAGCTCGCCGGTCGGCGCGGCATAGTCGCGCAGGGTCGAGCCGCCATCGCGGATCGAGGTTTCGAGCACGTCGCGGATCGCCGGGATCAGCCGTTCGAGCTGCGGCCCGGTCACCTTTCCCGCAGCCTTGGTCGGGCGGATGCCTGCGCGCCACAGCGCTTCGCAAACATAGATGTTGCCGAGCCCGGCAATGATCCGCTGATCGAGCAGGCACAGCTTGATCGACTGGGTCTTGCCCCTGAGAGCCGCCTTGAGATGCCCCGCTGTCAGCCCGTCTCCCAACGGCTCCGGCCCGAGCGCGGCAAATTGCGGCCAGGCATCCAGCGTGTCGGTCGCGACGAGGTCGACCGATCCGAACCGGCGCGGATCGCAGAGCGCAAATCGGTGGCCCGCAGTCTCCATCACCAGATGATCGTGGATATGCGCAACTTCCGGATCGATCCGCCAGCGCCCGCTCATTCCGAGGTGGAAGACCATCGAGCAGCCGCGGTCGAGATGGATCAATCCATATTTGGCCCGGCGGGAAAGCCCCGTAACCTGAGCGCCCGTCATCACCTGGACCAGTTCGGGCGGGAACGGGCGTCGCAGATCCGGGCGGTTCAGAACCACGCGGGTGATGCGCTCGCCATCGAGGAACCGCGCAAGGCCGCGGACCGTTGTTTCTACTTCCGGTAATTCTGGCATTTGCCGCGCTCTAACACTCTAGGCGCACGGTGCAATTGTCTCTAGGGCACCCGCCATGACAGAAACTGCAGACGACACCGTTTCCTTCGGCTACGAAAATGTCAGCCCCGAGGAAAAGACCCGCCGTGTCGGCGAGGTCTTCACCAGCGTCGCGCGCAAATACGACATCATGAACGATGCAATGTCGCTCGGCATGCATCGCGGGTGGAAGGATCGCTTCGTCAAGCGCGTGAAGCCGCAGCCGGGCGAGCAGATCCTCGACATGGCGGGCGGCACCGGCGACATCGCCTTTCGCATGGCCGATCGCGGCGCGAACGTCACCGTTGCCGACATCAATCAGGACATGCTCGATGTCGGCGCCGAACGCGCGATGGAGCGCCGCGAGACCGACGAGACCGGCAGTCTCGTCTTCACCCGGCAGAATGCCGAGGCCGTCACCTTCGCATCGAACACCTTCGATGCCTACACGATCGTGTTCGGCATCCGCAATGTCACCTTCAAGGACAAGGCGCTGGCCGAAGCCTACCGTGTGCTGCGTCCCGGTGGCCGGTTCTACTGCATGGAATTTTCGACCACCGAATGGTCGGGCTTCCGCGAGATCTACGATGTCTATTCCGAGAAACTGCTGCCGCGCATGGGTCAGGCGATCGCCGGCGATGCGGACTCCTATCGCTATCTGGTCGAATCGATCCGCAAGTTTCCGACCATGCCCGAATTCGAACGCATGATCCGCGAAGCAGGGTTTGTGAATACCAAATACGAATCGATCCTGGGCGGCGCTGTCGCCATTCACTCGGGGTGGAAAGTCTAGACGCGTGACTTCACCTGTAGTGCATCTGTCTCGCCTCGCACGATGGGGCACGACGCTGGCGCGCCGCCGCGCGTTGGTGGGGATCGAGAACGATCCCAACGCGCCGACCCCGGTCAGGCGGCTGGTCAAGCTGGCGCGCTGGGCGACCTTTACCGGCAAGCGGGGCACGCGCGATTATTCCGGCGCGTTCCAGGCGATCGGCCCGGCGGCGATCAAGCTCGGCCAGTCGCTGGCGACCCGGCCCGATCTCGTCGGCGAGGAAGCGGCGAGCAACCTGCTGAGCCTGCAGGACAGCCTGCCGCCGGTGCCTTTCAAGGAGATCGAGGCGTCGATGGCGTCGAGTTTTGCGCAGCCGCTCGACACGCTGTTCTCCGAAATCGACCCCGAACCGGTCGGCGCGGCCTCGATCGCGCAGGTCCACCGCGCGGTGACCTCGGACGGACGACAGGTTGCGGTGAAGGTCCTGCGGCCGGGCATCCGCGAGAAGTTCGCGCGCGATATCCAGACCTACGAATGGGCGGCCGCGCATGTCGAGGCGATGGGCGGCGAAGCGACCCGGCTGCGCCCGCGCCTGACGATCGCCAATTTCAAGCGCTGGACCAATTCCGAACTCGACCTGCGGCGCGAGGCGGCTTCGGCCTCCGAACTGGCCGAGCAGATGTCGGGCGTCGGCGGCTATCGCATCCCGGCGATCGACTGGGATCGGACCAATGGCCGGGTCCTGACGGTGGAATGGGTCGACGGGATCAAGATCTCGAAGCGCGACGAGCTGGTCGCCAAGGGGCACGATCTCGAGGAAATCGCCGAACGGCTGGTGATATCGTTCCTGACGCAGGCGATCAGCGCCGGGTTTTTCCACGCCGACATGCACCAGGGCAACCTGTTCGTCGAGGACGACGGCACGATCGTTGCGATCGATTTCGGGATCATGGGCCGGATCGACCGGCGCGCGCGGCAGTGGCTGGCGGAAATCCTCTACGGTCTGACCACCGGCGACTACCAGCGCGTCGCCGAAATCCATTTCGAGGCGCAATACGTCCCAAGCTATCATTCGGTCGGCGAATTCGCGACCGCCCTGCGCGCCGTTGGCGAGCCGATGCGCGGCAAGCCGGTCAGCGAGCTTTCGGTCGGACAAATGCTCGACGGGCTGTTCGCGATCACCCGCGATTTCGACATGCAGACCCAGCCGCACCTGCTGCTGCTGCAAAAGACCATGGTGATGGTCGAAGGGATCGCGACCCAGCTCAATCCCGATATCAACATGTGGGATACCGCTGCGCCCTATGTGCGCAGCTGGATCCGCGACGAGCTCGGCCCCGAGGCGGCGCTGGCCGACCGGCTCAAGGAAGATACCGAGACGCTGCTGCGCCTGCCCGGCCTGATCCGGCGGCTGGAGGAGAAATTCCCGCCCAAGGGCGGCGCGCCCGAACCGCCGCCGCTGCCCGAAATCAGGCTGATGACCGATCGCAGCGGGGGGACAGGCGGCGGATGGCTTCGCTACCTGGTCGCAGGGCTGGCAGGCGCGGGCACGCTCTGGGCGCTGATGACGCTCGGTTGGCTGGGCTAGAGCGTTTCGGCCGCGTCGGGCACGAGCGCCGAGTGCGGCAGCACGCGGCTGCCGAACAGCGCCACGATCACTGTGAACGCCTCGACCGCCATCGGCATCGTCCAACCTTCGTAGAACCCGTCGAGCGCCAGGCTCAGCCCGCGCACGGCGAGCGTAATGCCCATCAGCGCCGCCGCCACCAGCAACAGATCCCCGTTGCGCTTCCACGCACCGATCACGAGCGTACCGCCCGCGACCCAGAAATAGGCGGTGAAATCGGCGCGGATCGTCGACAGCCCCTGCGCGCCCTTGGCGACCAGGCCGAAATCGCCGCCTTGGATCGCCGGGTCGATCAGGAACGATGTGCCGATCAGAATGAACACAAGGCCCACCAACGTCAGCACTGCACGCATCACCAGGATCATGGCGTTTTCCCTCCCCACCTTCGAGCTTTCGTCCCTATGCCCTGCATGGCCCGGTCGGCTCAACCGAATTCGGCGGGCGGCGAACCGTGCGATTTAAGCGCGATGTTAACCAAGCAGGCGCATGAGTTGCGGCTTGGACTTGGCGCGAGCGCGCGGGGCAGCTAGGTTCCGCGCGTCGTATCCCGCTGTATTGGTGCTGCATGGGAGTTGAGGAAAGCATGAGCCGCCGGATTGTCCTGCGCGCCGGTCCCGCATGGGGGAACGCACGGTGAGCAAGTCGGGACCGAAGATCCTGTTGGTCGTGGGCGGCGGTATCGCGGCCTACAAGTCGTGCGAACTCGTCCGGCTGATCCGCAAGGGCGGCGGCGATGTGACTTGCGTCGTGACCAGGGGCGGGCAGCAATTCGTCACTCCGATGTCGCTCGCCGCGCTCAGCGAGAACCAGGTCTATACCAGCCTGTTCGATCTCAAGAACGAGGTCGAAATGGGCCACATCCAGCTTTCGCGCGAGGCCGACCTGATCGTCGTCTGCCCGGCCACCGCCGACCTGATGGCGAAAATGGCGGAAGGGATTGCAGACGATCTCGCCACCACGCTGATCCTTGCGACCGACAAGCCGGTGATGGCAGTCCCGGCGATGAACGTGCGGATGTGGGAGCACGCATCGACCCAGCGCAATGTTGCCAAACTGGTCGAGGCGGGGGTCGCCGTGCTCGATCCCGACGAGGGACCGATGGCGTGCGGCGAGTTCGGCTATGGCCGGCTGCCCGAGCCCGAGGCGATCTGGGCCGAGATCGCCAGACACTTCGGGATCGAAGTAGAGGATCCCGCCCCGGTCGTCGCCGCAAACGACGAGGCCGATCTGGCCGACGAGCCCGAACACGCGGTCGCGGACGATGCTGCTGCGGGCGAACCCGAAGAGCCCGAAGCCAAGGCCGGCGGGCTCGGCGGGCTGTTGTCGATGATCATCCCGCGTTCGACGCCCAAGCGCAGTCACGAGGATATCGAGGCCGAATTGCTCGAGCCCGAAGAGGCCGCCGAACCGGCCGAAGCAGCGGACTGCGAGGGCGGCGAGGACATCGCGGAAGACGAGACGCAGGGCGAAGAGGAAGAGATCGAGTTCAATCCCGATCTGGACGGCTCGCCGCTCGCATCCAAGGGTGCGGCAAGCGCGGCACCGCCGCTCGACCCCGCGGCGATCAACCACGAGGTCGACGAGCGCAAGCCTGCTCCCGAGACCGTGGCAAAGCGCGACGATGCCGGAATCGAGACCGTCGAGGAAGACGCGCTCGGCGGCGCGGGTTTCGGCATTGCCGCGGATTACCGGCCGCTCAAGGGGCGGCATGTGCTGGTTACCGCCGGGCCGACCTGGGAAGCGATCGACCCGGTGCGCTACATCGCCAATCGTTCGAGCGGAAAGCAAGGGTTCGCGATCGCCGCCGCTGCGGCCGCGCTGGGGGCCGAAGTGACGCTGGTCGCCGGCCCGGTCGCGCTCAAGACCCCCGCCGGGGTCAAGCGCATCGATGTCGAATCCGCCGAACAGATGAGCAAGGCGGTCAAGCAGGCGCTGCCGGTCGATGCGGCGGTGATGGTTGCCGCGGTCGCCGACTGGCGGCCCAAGACGTATGAGGACGAGAAGATCAAGAAGCGCGGTTCCGCTCCGCCGGCGCTGATGCTGACCGAGAACCCCGATATCCTCACCAACATCGCCGCCGGTTCGAACCGGCCCGAGCTGGTGGTGGGATTCGCTGCCGAAACCGAAGATGTGATCAAGAACGCCACCGCCAAGCGCAAGCGCAAGGCAGCCGACTGGATCGTGGCCAACGACGTATCCGGAGACGTAATGGGCGGCGACCAGAACACCGTCCACATCGTCACCGCCGAAGGTGTCGAAAGCCTCGAACGGATGCCCAAACGCGTGGTCGCGCTCGCGCTGGTCGAGCGGATCGCTGCCAGCCTCAAGGCCGAGGCCGCCGAGTGAGCTCAACAGTCAACGTGGAAGTGAAGCGCCTGCCGCATGGCGACGGACTGCCGCTGCCCGCCTATGCGACGGACGGCGCAGCGGGAATGGACGTGGTGTCCGCCGAGGACGTGACGCTCGATCCCGGCGCGCGCCATCCGGTCGCGACCGGGCTGTCGCTCGCAATTCCGCAGGGTTACGAAATCCAGGTGCGCCCGCGCTCGGGCCTTGCGCTGAAGCACGGCATCACCGTGCCCAACACGCCGGGCACGATCGACAGCGATTATCGCGGCGAGCTCAAGATCATCATGATCAACCTCGGCAGCGAACCCTTCGCGATTGCGCGTGGCGACCGGGTGGCGCAACTGGTGCTGGCCCCGGTGGTGCAGGCCGCGTGGTCGGAAGTGGCAGAGCTGGGCGCGACCGCCCGCGGTGCCGGCGGGTTCGGGTCAACCGGCGGTCACGAGAAGCTGTAACAGATCGGGATGGCGCTGCGCCCGGTGCTGGATACAAAAAGGCGGCACCGATCCCATGGCGCCGCCCTTTCGTCCCATCCAAGGGTGAGTGCTATCTCACGCGACCCTAGTCCGTGCGCCTGACTACCTTTTCATCCGGATTGATCGTGATGCGCAGGGTCTCTCCGGAATTGCCCGGAAAATCGGTGAACATTGCATCGACGAGGTTCGGCACCAGCTGCTGCAGCCGATTGGTGCGCGACACGGCCTGCGCCTTGCCTTCGAACAGCCGCTCTCCGCTGGTGGCGGAATCGATCTTCACATCGATGCCGCTGGTGTAGACGGTGTAGCTGGTCACATCCGGCCCGGCGAGCCACGGGTCGTACAACCCGAAGGCGTAGCCGCGGCGGAAGCCGTAGCCGCGAAAGCCGCCCCACGGCCCGAAATACGGATCGTAGAAGCCTCGTCCGCTGCTGCGCACCCGCTCGCGGCCGTTGTCCACCCCGTAATCGAAGCGGACCAGCAGGGTCGCGTTTTCGGGCGCCGCTTCGGTGTAGCCGAGCCGTTCCATCTCGGCCTCGACCATGTCGGCATAGAGCGCGAATTCGAGTCCGCCGGCAAGCTTGGGGTCCTCTGCAACGACCGCAAAGGTTTGTCCCGAAGGGGCCGGAAGCTGGCTCTGGAAGCGTGAAACGTCCGCTTTGAAGGACGGGGCACAGGCGGCGAGGCCGGTAGCCAGCGCCAGCGAGAGTGCAATGCGTCCGAGGTTCCTGCGTGCATTCATCTGAGGAATAGTCATGGCATACCCTTTGTCAGTTCACCAGTGACTTCGTGCGTTCCCCTCGCGTGAATGCCGCGATCCGCAAGGTACGGCCGCCTGTCGAGCGACGCGGATCGGACAATCTGACCATCACGTCATCTCGTCACCAGAGCGGCTCATATGCAAAACCAGGCATGAACCGGCTTTGAACGCAGTTTGAACCGGTTAACCCCGCACCAGGCCGAGCGCCTTGTAGGCGGCATCGAGTGTGGGCACGCCGCGTTCGCGGGCGCGGGCGGCACCGCGCGCGAGAATCGCGTCGAGCGCTTCGCGGTCCTGCTTCAGTTCGAGGAACCGCGCCGAAATGGGCGCGAGGGTCTCGATCAGCAGCTCGCCCAGCGCCGGCTTGAACGTACCGAAACCCTGCCCGCCATATTCGCTCAGCACCTTTGCCACGTCGCATTGCGCGAGCGCGGCATAGATGGCGACGAGGTTGGCCGCTTCGGCGCGACCTTCGAGCCCCGCGTCCTCGCTCGGCAGCGGTTCGGGATCGGTCTTGGCCTTCTTGATCTTTTTCATGATCGTATCGGCATCGTCGACCAGGTTGATCCTGCTCATTTCCGACGGGTCGGACTTGCTCATCTTGGCCGTGCCGTCGCGCAGCGACATGATCCGCGCGGCGGCGGGCGGAATATAGGGTTCGGGCAAGGTGAAAAGGGGCGCGTCTTCGGGGCAGAAATCGTTGTTGAATTTCTGCGCGATGTCGCGCGCGAGTTCGAGATGCTGCTTCTGGTCCTCGCCCACCGGCACATGCGTCGCCTGGTACAGCAGCACGTCGGCTGCCTGCAGGACCGGATAGGTGAACAGCGCGATCGACTGACCTTCGCGGTTTTTCCCGGCCTTGTCCTTCCACTGCGTCATGCGGTTGAGCCAGCCCATCCGCGCGGTGCCGTTGAGCAGCCATTGCAGTTCGGCATGGGCGGGGACCTGCGCCTGGTTGAACAGCACCGTCTTGCCCGGATCGACCCCGCAGGCGACCAGCGTCGCCACCATCTCGCGGGTCGCGGCGGTCAGTTCTGCCGGGATGTGCGGCATCGACAGCGCGTGGAGATCGGCGAGGAAAATGAAGCACTCTCCACCCGAAGCGTGCGCTTCGTCCTGCAGCTTCACGTAATTGACGATCGCGCCGAGATAATTGCCGAGATGGGGCGTGCCGGTCGGCTGGATGCCGGAGACGACTCTCATGGAATCGGGGCGCATGTCGTAACTGTCTCTCTGTTTCAGGCGGTTTTTCGGGTGAGCCTGGCAATGCGTTCGCGATCGACCGCACCAAGCAGGAAGGCTGCGGCGAAATAGACGATCATCGCCGCGCCGACCAGTGCGATCAGCGCGAACAGCCGTTCGAACAGCCCGGCCGAGTAGAATTCGGTCAGCAGCCCGCGCGTGTAATAGAGCGCCGCGCCCATCGCGGCAGCCGCGACGAGCTGGCGCGCGATCCGGCCGAACAGCGGCAGGGGCATGCGGTAATAGTCGCGACTGACAAGCACGACGTAGAGGTAGCCGACATTGAGCCACGCCCCGATGACGCTGGCCATTGCGACCCCGACAACCCCGAGCTGCGCGACGAACACGATGTTGAAGATCACGAACACCGTCAGGGAGGTGAACGCGGCATAGACCGGCGTTTTCGTATCCGCCCTCGCGTAGAAATTGGGCACCAGCACCTTCACCATCACATAGGCGGGAAGGCCCATCACCAGCGCCGCCAGCACGGCGCCGGTCATGGCCGCATCGGCGAGATCGAAGCGTCCGCCCTGGAAGATCATGATCACGAACGGTTCGGCGCAGATCGCCAGCGCTACGGCGGCGGGCAGCGTCAGCAGCATCGACAGCTCGATCGCGTCAGACTGGATCTGCTCCGCCCCTTCGCGATTGTCGCTGCCGACGAACTTGCTCAGCGTCGGCAGGATCGCGGTCGACAGCGCGATCCCGATGATCCCCAGCGGCAACTGGTTCAGACGGTCGGCGTAATTCATGTAGCTGACCGATCCGCTTTCGAGCTGGTTGAGGAAGTAGAGCTGGACCAGGGTGTTGATCTGGTACGCCCCGCCGCCGATTGCCGCAGGCAGGGCGATGATGCTCAGCCGCTTCACTTCGGGGGTGATTCGCGGCCAGCGCATCCGGACCTCGAACCCTTCGACCCGGACCCAGTAATACAGCCACGCGAGCTGCATCACCCCCGCGCCGGTCACCGTCCAGGCGATGCCGTAGGCCACCTGTTCGAGGCTCGCGCCGGTCGCCATCCAGCGCTCCCCGATCAGCAGCACCGCGATCAGGATGACGTTGAGGATGATTGGAAAACTCGCTCCCGGCGCAAACCGAGAGACCGAATTGAGCATGCCGGTGAACAGCGTGACAAGGCTGACCAGCAGGATGTAGGGGAACATGATCCGCGCGAAATCGACCGCCAGCGGAAAGGTCTCGGGATCGACCGGCTTTTCCGCGAGCAGCCAGATCACGCCGGGCATGATCAGCTCGAACAGCGCGACCAGCGCGATCAGTACCGGCAGGAACACGCTGAGAACGTCGGCGCTGAACGAGCGCGCCTCCTCGATCCCGCCTTCGCCGTGCAGCCGCTTCGAGAACATCGGCACGAACGCCGCCGAGAATGCCCCCTCGGCGAACAGCCGACGAAAGACGTTGGGGATGATGAACGCCTGGAACCACGCATCGGTGACCGCATTGGCACCGAGCACGCGCGAAAAGATCATCTCGCGCGCCATCCCGGCGATGCGGCTCACCAGCGTGAGCGAACCGATCGTGCCGACGCTCTTTAGCAGGCTCATGGCTCAGGCCCGTCTGGCGCGCTGGTTACGCGTCGCCTTCGGCGGGCGGGGTCGCGCCCGGAGCGGCGGTGCCCTGCTGGCGGCTGGCCTGCAGCTGCTGGACGTAGAGGCCGTTGAAATCGACCGGATCGACCATCAGCGGCGGGAAGCCCGCATCGCGCACCGCATCGGCCACCACGCGGCGGGCGAACGGGAAGAGAATCCGCGGCGCTTCGGCGAACAGGTAGGCGTGCGCCTGGTCTTCTGGAATGTTGCGGATGCCCACCAGCCCGCAATAATCGAGCTCGACGATGTAGACCGTGCCCTTGTCGGTGCTGGCGGTGATGTTGATCTTCAGCGTGACCTCGGTCACTTCCGCGTTCATCGGCTCGGCACCGATGTTGAACTGCACGTCGATCTTGGGCTGGTCCTGCCATTGATAGACATCGGGCGCGTTGGGATTTTCGACCGACAGATCCTTCACGTACTGGGTGATGATCCCGGCGGTCGGCTGGGTGTCCGCGCCGTTGCCGGCGCCGGGCTGGGAGTTGAGATCGGTGAGAACGTCGCCTTCTTCGGCCATGGTCTGTGTCTTTCGAATTTGGGTAGCGGAAATCGCGCGCCGCGCACGACGCACTGTCGGCGGCGCGCCTAGCAGGCGCAAAGCGTGCTCGCAACCAGACGAAACACGCGCAAAATCCTCCGAAGTGCCCTCGCATGGTCGTTGTCGAATTGTATTTAGCGCCTATTTAGGGCACGGAGGAATGCTGGAACCTTGCGATGCAATGCGCGTAGGCTCCGATGACAACCGGGTAGATATCGTGATTCTAGAAATCGTCATTCTCGCCATGATCGCCGCGTTCCTCGGACTGCGGCTCTATTCGGTGCTGGGCCGCCGGGCCGAGCACGAAGAGGAATCGGTGCCGCAGCGCTTCGATCCGGGCGAGAAGCAGCCCCCGCAATCCGAAGCGCCGCAGCAGGCAGCGCCGCTGCCGACTCCGCGCGTCACCCGCATCGAAGGGGTGATGCCAGCAGTCGAGCGCGGCATTCGAGAGATTGCCCAGGCCGACAGCCGCTTCGATCTCCATGCCTTTCTCGATGGCGCGAAGGGTGCCTACGAAATGGTGCTCGAAGCCTTCTGGGACGGCGATCGCGAAACGCTTCGCGAGCTGTGCGACGACGATGTCTATGCCGGGTTCGACGCGGCGATCACCGCGCGCGAGGATGCCGGGCACACGCTCGACAACACGTTGGTGCGGATCGAGGAAACGCGGATTCATTCGGCCTCGCTCGACGGCAAGTTCGCACGGATCGCGGTGCTGTTCGTGTCCGACATCGCGGCGGTGACCCGCGACGAAGACGGCAACGTCGTCGCCGGTTCGCTCGACGATGCGTTGGAAAGCCGCGACGTCTGGACGTTTTCGCGCAACGTTGCATCGCGCGACCCCAACTGGCTGCTCGACGAAACCGACGAAGGCTAGGCCGGTGCGTTCCGGGGCAGGCCGTTTGCCAGATGTGATCCGGCTCGGCCCGGTCGCGCGCGCTACCCGCCGCCCCCAATCATCCCGCTTTCGCTCCGGACTGGCGCTGTCGGCCCTGCTGATGCTGGCCGGATGCACGATCATTCCCAAATCCACTGCGCCCGGCCCGCCCGTCGCCACGCCGCCAACGATGCCGTCCGCCACCACCGCCGCTTTCGCCGGGGTCGCGCGCGGCCCTAGCGTGGGTGCGCTTTCGGTGTCGGCGGGCGATGCCGCATCCGCGCTGGCAAGTTTCGTCGAATCCTGCCCGCAATTGCTGCGGCGCGACGATGCCAGCGGATTGACCGTTGCCGCCGACTGGCGGCCCGCCTGCGCGGCGGCGCGCGGCTGGGACGCGGCCCGCGCCCGCGCGTTTTTCGCGACCCATTTCGAAGCCGTGCGGATCGGCGACGGCCGGGCCTTTGCCACCGGCTATTTCGAACCGGAAATCGCCGGAAGCCGCACCCGAAAGCCGGGCTATGCGCCGGTTTACGCGATGCCGCCCGATCTCGAGCGCGGCTGGCCCGATGACGTGCCGCAGGCCGAGCGCAGTGGCCGCGCTCCGCTGTCGCGCCGTCTGCCCGATGGATCGTATGTTCCCTATTTCGAGCGCGCCGAGATCGAGGACGGCGCGCTGGAAGGACGCGCTCCGGTGATCGCCTGGGCAGCCGACCCGGTCGAACTGTTCTTCCTCCAGATTCAAGGATCGGGCCGCATCCGCACCGAGACGGGCGAGGTGATCCGCATCGGTTATGCCGGGCAGAACGGACGCGGTTACACCGGCGTCGGCGGCGTCATGCGCGAGCGCGGGCTGCTGGGCGACGGCCCTGGGCAGTACCCCGGATCGATGCAGGGCATCATGGCCTATATCCGCGAAAACCCGGAGGAAGGGCTTGCACTGATGCGGCTCAACAAGAGCTGGGTGTTCTTCCGCGAGCTGACCGGAGACGGGCCGCTGGGCGCGCTCGGGGTGCCGGTCCGCCGCGAAAGCTCGGTCGCGGCCGATCCCAATTTCGTCCCGCTCGGAGCGCCCGTGTGGCTCGAACTTGACCGGCGCGAAGCCAACGGGCTGTGGATCGCGCAGGACACCGGCGGCGCGATCAAGGGGGCGAACCGGTTCGACACGTTCTGGGGCGCGGGGGCCGATGCGCGCGCGATCGCGGGTGGGATGAGCGGGCGCGGCACTGCACTGGTATTGCTGCCCAAGGGCGCGGTCGAACGGCTCACCTCCGTACGATGAGTGTACCGCGCGGTCTCACCGCAGGGGAACAGGCGGCGTGGGCACGGCTCGCGGAAAGCGTCACCCCGCTCGAGGGGCGGCGCGCTCCAACGGTCGCCGCGGACCCGATCACTTCGTCGCCCGAACCCACCCGGACGCGCCCGCGCCAGACCGCACCGATCGCTCCCGCGCCGCCGGCGAGACCCGCTGCACGAACCGGCGGCCTCGATTCGCACTGGGACCGCAAGCTCAAGGCCGGGCAGGTCAGCCCCGACTACACGCTCGACCTGCACGGCCACACGCTCGACCGTGCGTACGACCGGATCACCACCGGTCTGGATCAGGCGCGGGCGATGGACGCACGGCTGGTGCTGGTGGTCGCGGGGCGCGAGCGGCCGGTCGATCCCGCCGACCGCGCGAGCCGACGCGGAGCGATCCGCGCCAAGCTGCTCGACTGGCTCGCCGCGAGCCATCACGCCGACAGCATCGCGGCCGTGCGCCGCGCCCACCAGCGGCACGGCGGAGACGGCGCGCTGTACCTGGTGCTGAAGCGGCGACGCTGACCCGCAGGCCCGCGCCGCCGCCCTTGCGGTGAGGGTTGTCGCATCCGCTCACCAGAACAGCCAGACATTCATCAACCGCCCGGGAATCGCAAAGGCGACAATGCCGGGGATTGTCAGCGCGCCGAGATAGAAGCCGAGGATTTCCTTTCTGTGACCATCAAGATCGCGTGCGCGGGCGGTCTGAATCGTCTTCCATGATGTCCAGAACGTCAACGGAACGAACAGATGTATCCAGCTGAAATCGCGACCGATGAAGATTGCGCAGGTAGCCGTCACGAGCATCAAGCCGATCCAGACCTTGCCGAGCGACTTGTGGCGCGGCCCGCCCTTGCGCGCGAGCAGAAGATAGCCGCCGAGGGGAATGGCAGGCAGCACGGTCGCGACATGAAGCACGATCGCAAGCTCGCGGATGTTGGCGTGGGCCGGTGCGATCCCGGCCAGCCCGCGAATGATCGCAACAAATGAGATCGTGGTCATTATGATCGCGACGAGTGCCACCAGTGCGCGGGTTTTCGGCCCGATATCGAAACCGCGCGCGCCAGCAGCGTGCCGGACGGGCTGAAATGGGATTGCTGTGTGACTGGCCATGCAAAGCTCCGGGTTGTTGATCGGGGCTGAGCCTGGCACCTGCCGATTCGCAGGCAATGCGAGCTTCGTATTCCGGCAACTTCTTGCGTGAAACCCGCCGTTTTTTGCGGGTTTGCCACTTTACGAAGCGCGAACGGGCGCTAGGCTCGGCGGCTCATGAGCGAGCTGCCATCTGAATCGACGACCCTCCGGCTGCGCCAGCTGGTGGTCGATCTCGCGATCATGGCGATAATCGGATTTGGCCTCGCACTGCTCGGGCCGTTCGGCAGTTACATGCAGCCGCTCGAGATTCGGTTCCTGTACTGGGTTGTGCTGAGCTTCGCAGGATACCTGTGCTATGTGCCGGTGGCGGGTTTGGTGTTGAGCTTCGGGCGCAGGCTCGCCTTGCCCGATTGGACATTGTGGGTCGCCGCGGTCCTGATCGGGACCGTCCCGATGACGGCCATCGTCATTCTGGTGAACCAGCTGCCCGGGCCGTTCGTCGTCCCGCGCTACGGCGCGATTTCACAGACATACGCGCATGTGCTGGTGATAGGCGCGGTGGTGGTGATCATCTTCCAGCTTCTGGAGAAGCGGTCGCCGCCCAAAGCGACTACGCTAGGCTTCGTCGCCGCATCGCCGGTAGCCGCCGGTCCTGAGCCGGTACGCACTCCCCTTCTTGATCGCCTGCCAGCCGACTTGGGAACCGACGTGATCGCGCTCGAGATGGAAGACCATTATGTCCGGGTGCACACCGCGCTCGGTTCGGAACTGGTGCTGCTGCGGCTGCGCGATGCGATCGCCGAGCTGGACGGGATCGAAGGGCGGCAGGTCCACCGCAGCTGGTGGGTTGCGCGCGGCGCGGTAGAGGAGGTGGTGCGCGAGGGGCGCAATGTCCGGTTGAAGCTGCCGCGCGGGATCGAGGCTCCGGTCGCCCGCGCGCAGGTCGGCGATTTGCGCGACAGCGGCTGGATCTAGGGCGCGGCGGCGGGTGCGTCCGGTTCGCGCTCCGGCACGGGGATCCGCGCCTCGCGATCCAGCACCGCGGTCAGCTGCGTTCCTTTGGGGATCACCGCGCTCTTGCCGGTCACGAACATGAACATCCCCAGCGAGGCTGTGGCTACCAGTGTGGCGAGCTCGGTCTGGTCCTCTCCCGCCTGCACCAGCGGACCGGTGATCCGCACCGGTCCGCTCGGCAGGTCGAAATAGAGCGTGCGCGCCGATAGTTTGCCGCCTTCTCCCATAAAGCCCTTTTTCTGCGCGAAGGTGATCTCGCCCAGGGCCGATGTCCCGGCGGGAACCAGGACGTCGCCTTCGAACAAGAGATCGTCCCGCAGCGCCAGTTTGATGAGATCGCCCTTGCGGGCGCGGCGGCTCGAAATCTCTTCGCTGGTCACGAACACGAGACGGGACTTGACCGGCAGTATCACCGCGTCGCCGCGCATGATAGCACCCGTCGGGCTGGTTGCGACAGGTTGCGAAGGACCCAAGTCCTGCGCCGCCTGCTGCGCCGCGAGCGGTGCGCCGATCAGCACCATCGGCGCGAGGATGGCCAGCCTACGAACCGGCATCGGACGGATTGTCCAGCATCACGTCGTCGGCGACAAACGCGGTCATCTTTTCGCCGGCCTTCAGCTTGGCATTGTTGCCCTTGGCGAACAGGCCGAGGACTCCGAGGCCGATCACGCCCATGATCGTTTCGCCCTTGCCCGATTTGCCATCGGCGCTGGCTTCGCCGTCGATAGGGATTTCCCGTCCGTCGAGGTCGATGTGGAGCAGGCGGGCTGAAAGCTTGCCGCTCCTGCCGACATTGCCGCTCTTCTCGGCTGTCAGCAACTCGCCCCAGGCGATCGTGCCGACCGGGATCACTTCCTCGCCATCGACCAGGACCGGCGCATCGACGCGCAGCTTGAACTTGTGCCCGGGTTCGTGATCCTTGGTCGAGACTTCGTTGAGCACCATCAACCGCACCGGCGTATCGCGGGGGATATCGGGCACGGGTGCCGGCTGGATTATCGGCCCGGAGGGCGCTTCGGCCTCCGCGGCTGCCGGATTCGCGCCGGTGTTGAGCGTGGCTGGATCGCCGTCCCCGGCGGCTTCCGCAGCAGGATCAACCGCGAAATCGGGTTCGGGCGGGACATCCGCCGCTTGCAGCGCCAGTCCCAGAACTACACCTGAAATCATGCGACCCCCATTGCCGTCTCTGCGCGGAGTGGAAATTTCCTTGCGCCTTGGCAGAACGAATTGACACTAGCGGGGAACCGTTCGATTGTTCAAACGGCATTTTCGCCAACCATGGGGGTCGTAATGAAATTCAGATTGTGTGCCGCCGCGCTGGTCGCGGTTTCGTTGACTGTTCCCGCGCTGCCGGTGCTCGCCGACGACCACGAGGAATTCGTGGTCGTGAACGAGGAAGTCGGCGTGCCGGTGTTCCCGTACGATATCACCGACAAGCCGTACAAGATCGTCGGCCCGGTTTCCGCCGGCGTCCGCAAGGCGACGATTTTCAGCAAGGAACCTTCGCAGGACAAGATCTACAACGAGGTGTGGGAACGCGGCGAGAAGATGGGCGCCGATGCAGTTGTCAACGTCACCTACGGCGAGAGCAAGGTCAGCCTCGACAGCTGGGGCAAGACGCGCGCGCTAGGCATTGCGATCCGTTTCCTGACAGAAGAGGAGATCGCTGCCGGGGTCGAGGGTGAAACCGCGCCCGCACCCGAGACGTTCGACAAGGACATGTTCAAGGACGCGAACAAGAAGCCGCAGGACGACTGAGGCGCGTCCCCGGACGCAATGGGTCCGGGTAGTGCGACACAGGGGGCCGCGGCGCAGCGCCGCGGCCCTTTTTCGTGCCTGCGATAAGAAAGGCCCCGGCAGTGCATGCCGAGGGCCTTGTGCGATCCGGCCTTGAGGGGGCGCTGGCCGGATCGGCGTCGATGCGCCCGCGCTACGCGTGATACTTCGCGCAGGTCACGTCGAAGCGGTCGGCGTTCATCACCTTGGTCCACGCGGCGATGAAGTCGTTGACGAAGCGTTCTTCGTTGCCGCTCTCGGCATAGTGTTCGGCCTGCGCCCGCAACTGCGAGTTCGAGCCGAACACCAGGTCCGCGCGGGTGGCGCGGTACTTTTCTTCGCCGGTCTTGCGATCGGTGCCGACATATTCCTCATCGCCGCTGCCATCGACCGGGGCCCACTTGGTCCCCATGTCGAGCAGGTTGGTGAAGAAGTCCGGCGTCAGCGTGCCCGGACGGTCGGTGAAGACGCCGTGCCCGGTGTTGCCGCTGACCGCGCCCAACGCGCGCAAGCCGCCGACCAGCACCGCAAGCTCGGGGATCGACAGGCCGAGCAGGTGCGCCCGGTCGATCAGCATGTCTTCGGTGCGGACATTGGCCTTGGTCTTGAGGTAGTTGCGGAACCCGTCGGCAAACGGTTCCATCGGCTCGAAGCTTTCCGCGTCGGTGTGCTCGTCGGTCGCATCGCCGCGCCCGCCGAGGAACGGGACGGTGACGTCGAACCCGGCTTTCTTCGCCGCCTGTTCGACCGCTGCCGAGCCGGCCAGAACGATTGCGTCGGCCATCGACAGATCGCCGCGCAGCTCGTCGATCTTCGCGAGGACCTTGGCCAGCTCGTCAGGATCGTTCGCTTTCCAGTCCTTTTGCGGGGCGAGCCGCACCCGCGCGCCGTTCGCACCGCCGCGATGGTCCGAGTTGCGATAGGTCGAAGCCGAAGCCCAGGCCGCCTTCACCAGCTCGCTGGTGGTCAGGCCGCTAGCCAGGATCGCTTCCTTGAATGCCGAGACAGCACCATCGGATGGCTTGGTGCCAGCCGGAACCGGGTCCATCCAGATCAGCGTTTCCTCGGGCACTTCAGGACCCATGTAGCGGACCTTCGGACCCATATCGCGGTGGCAAAGCTTGAACCAGGCGCGCGCGAAGGCGTCATCCAGCTGTTCGGGATGCTGGTGGAAACGCTCGGAGATCTTGCGGTATTCCGGGTCCATCTTGAGCGCCATGTCGGCGGTGGTCATCATGGTCGGAACCTTCTTCGAAGGATCGCGCGCATCGGGGGCGAGGTCCGCCTCCTCGGGATTGATCGGGGTCCACTGATTTGCGCCTGCCGGACTTTTCACCAGCTCGAACTCGTATTTGAACAGCAGCCGGAAATAATCGTGGCTCCACGCAGTCGGATTGTTCGACCACGATCCCTCGATGCCCGACGTGGTGATGTTGCCCTTGGCGATCTCTTCCTCGTCGTTGAGCCAGCCGAAGCCCTGCAGTTCGAGCACTTCACTCTCCGGAGCGCCGCCGAAGGTGTCGGCGGGGTGCGCACCGTGCGCCTTGCCGAAGGCATGTCCGCCAGCGGTCAGCGCGACGGTTTCCTCATCGTTCATCGCCATCCGGGCGAAGGTTTCGCGCATGTCGCGCGCCGATTGCATCGGATCGGGGTTGCCGCCGGGGCCTTCGGGATTGACATAGATCAGCCCCATCTGGATCGCGGCCAGCGGGTTCTCGAGCGCCTTGCCCTCATCGGGGATGATGCGCGTGGCGACGCCTTCATTCACCCACTGCTCTTCGGTGCCCCAATACACGCTTTCGGGCTCGAATACGTCGGCGCGGCCGCCGCCGAAGCCGAACACCGGTCCGCCCATGCTTTCGATCGCGACGTTGCCGGTGAGGATGAACAGGTCGGCCCAGCTGATGTGCTTGCCGTATTTCTGCTTGATCGGCCACAGCAGGCGGCGGGCCTTGTCGAGGTTGCCGTTGTCCGGCCAGGAATTGAGCGGGGCAAAGCGTTGCTGGCCCGAGCCTGCGCCGCCGCGTCCGTCGCCGGTGCGGTAGGTGCCTGCGGCGTGCCACGCCATGCGGATGAAGAACGGGCCGTAGTGGCCATAATCCGCCGGCCACCAGTCCTGGCTGTCGGTCATGAGCGCAGTCAGGTCCTGCTTCAGCGCGGTGTAATCGATCGCGTTGAAGGCTTCGGCATAGTCGAAATCCTCGCCCATCGGATTGGCGCTGCGTCCACCCTCGGTCAGGATGTCGAGCTGCATCGCTTCGGGCCACCAGTCGCGGTTGGTGCGTCCCAGCAGCGAGCGCATTGCGCCATCGCCGTGGAACGGGCAGCCACTCATTTCTCCGGTCTTCGCGTCCATTGTCGGGGTCTCCTCTCTCGTAGGGACTCGGACATTATCCGAGCCTGATGACAGGAGAATGATGGATCGTCGGTAATCAGTCCAATCGATTAATACGCGAAGATTGATTGAGGGAAACGATCACGGACCTTCGTCGATCGAGCCGCTCGCGCTATCGCTTTGGTCCTACTCGAAATCGATCGAGAGCAGCGTGAAGCGTGCATCGCCGGTTGCGGCGACACCGTGGCTGCGCAGCAGCGGTGTGCCGAAGGCGAACCCGAACCGCGCGGTGTCGCCGAGCGCGGCGTCGTATTCGCGCGGATACTCGGTGTTGGGTCGGTGCGCGACATTGGTCCAGCGATCGTCGAGCCGGATCGAGATCGTGTGCACGCCTGGCGTGATCGGCATCAGCTTATGCGCGGGCGCATACCAGCGATACGAGGCGTATTTGCCCCGCGCCGTCCAGTTGTCGCGGGCGCGCTGGAAGTAGAGCGAGATGGTGGGTGCGGTTTCGGGGTCATCGACCGCGACGAAGCGCGTGCCGGGCGCGGCATCGATGCGATAGCGCACGGTAACGCGCTCGAACCGTTCGAGCGGATATATTCCGGTGGTGAGCGCATCCCATTCGCCGCGACCAGCGCGGGGGAAATCGACCACGAGGCTGCCGTCTGCGCCTTCGCTCGGAGAGGCTGGCATACCGACCGAATAGTTCTTGCCGCGCGCCCACGGGCCGATTTCCCAATCGCTGGCGGGAGGCATTGCAATGGCCGCGCTGGAGAGAACAGCGGCGGCACCAAGCGTGATTGCGACGAATTTCCTGACCATGACGTCTTATCTAGCAGAACAGGGCTTCCGCCTGGTTGAACGCACGTTTCAGCCAAGAGAAAGCTTCAAACCGATGCGCAGCATCCGCAAGCGCGACTGCGCGTCCGCAGCGATGCGATCCTTGATCGCGTGAGCGAGGATGCCGGGATGCGGATGCATCCCGGCTCGCAAAAAGCTACGCTGCCTTCGCTACATCCTCGACGGGCTCGTTGCGGATGAGGTAGTCGAACGCGCCAAGCGCAGCCTTCGAGCCTTCGCCCATCGCCACCACGATCTGCTTGTGCGGCACGGTGGTCGCGTCGCCCGCGGCATAGATACCGGGCAGGTTGGTTGCGCCTTCCTCGTCGGTGACGATCTCGCCGTATTGCGACAGGTCGAGACCGGTGCCCTCGAGCCACTCGGTGTTCGGCACGAGCCCGATCTGTACGAACACGCCTTCGAGTTCGATCCGGCGTTCATCGCCCGATTTACGGTCCTTCAGAACGAGGCCGTTCACGCGCGAAACGTCGCCGGTCACTTCGGTGGTCTGGCCGCTGGTGACGATCTCGACATTGGGCAGCGAGCGCAGCTTGCGCTGGAGCACCTCGTCGGCGCGGAGCTTGTCGTCATATTCGATCAGGGTCACGTGACCGACAATCTTGGCAAGGTCGATTGCCGCTTCGACGCCCGAATTGCCGCCGCCGATCACCGCGATGCGTTTGCCCTTGAACAGCGGGCCGTCGCAATGCGGACAATAGGCCACGCCCTTGTTGCGATACTCGGCTTCGCCCGGCACACCGAGATTGCGCCAGCGAGCGCCGGTGGCGAGGATCAGGGCGCGCGTCTTGAGCACCGCGCCGTTGGCGAACGTCACTTCGTGCATTCCGCCCGCTTCGCTCGCGGGCTTGAGCTGTGTGGCGCGGGCCAGGTCGATCAGGTCGATTTCGTTGTCGGCGACCTGCTTCTTCAGGTCGTCGGACAGCTTCGGTCCTTCGGTGTAGCCGGTGCCGGGCAGGTTCTCGATCCCGAGCGTATCCTGCAACTGCCCGCCGAAGCGTTCGGCAGCGATGCCGGTGCGGAAGCCCTTGCGCGCAGTGTAGACGCCTGCCGCAGCGCCTGCGGGTCCGCCGCCGACGATCAGCACCTCGAACGGATCCTTGGCGGACATCTTCTCCGCCGCCTTGTCGTCGGCCCCGCTGTCGAGCTTCGACAGGATCTCTGTGAGTTCCATCTTGCCGTTGTAGAAGCTTGTCCCGTTGAGAAACGTCGCCGGAACCGCGAGCACGCCGCGCTCCTCGACCTCATCCTGGAACGTCCCGCCTTCGATCAGGGTCGCAGTGATGTGCGTATTCTCGAGCGCCATCAGCGTCAGCGCCTGCACCACGTCCGGGCAGTTATGGCAGCTTAGCGAGAAATACATCTCGAATTCGTAATCGCCTTCGAGCGCGCGGACCTGTTCGATTAGATCGGCATCGACCTTCGGCGGATGGCCGCCGGCCCACAGCAGCGCGAGCACCAGCGAGGTGAACTCGTGCCCCATCGGAAGGCCGGCAAACCGCACCCACTTGTTCGCATCCGAAGCGCGGCGGATGATGAAGCTGGGCTTGCGCGCATCGGTGCCGTCGAAGCTCGCGCTGACATGCTCGTGCAATGCGGCGATCTCGCTCAGCAGCTCGCGCGTCTGTGCTGATTTCTCGCTTTCGTCCAGGGATGCGACGAGCTCGATCGGCTCGCGCAAATTGGCGAGATATTGCTTGAGCTGGGTCTGCATGGTCTGGTCGAGCATGACGGTGCCTTTCCTGAAAGCGTGAAAATGACGGATTTGCGCAAAAAGCCCGGGGCGTCGGGAGGGGGGGAGGACGGCCCGGGCTTTCCAGCGACCCGAGGAACTCGGGCTCTTAGGGGATCAACTCAGATCTTGCCGACAAGATCCAGCGAAGGGGCGAGCGTGTCGCTGCCTTCTTCCCACGCCGCCGGGCAGACCTGGCCTGGATTGGCGCGGACATACTGTGCGGCCTTGATCTTGCGGGTAAGTTCGTTGGCGTTGCGGCCGACGCCCTCGCAGGTGATTTCCATGATCTGGATCACGCCGTCGGGGTCGACAACGAAGGTTGCCCGGTCGGCCAGGCCAACGCCCTCGCGCAGCACGCCGAACTGGTTGGCGAGGACGTGGTTCTGATCGCCCAGGAACGGGAACTTGAGCTTGCCGATCTTTTCCGAGCTGTCGTGCCAGGCCTTGTGGCTGAAATGCGTGTCGGTGCTGACGGCGTAGACTTCCACACCCATGCTCTGCAGCATGTCGTACTTTTCGCCCATGTCCTCGAGCTCGGTCGGGCAGACGAAGGTGAAGTCGGCCGGATAGAAGAAGAACACAGCCCACTTGCCATTCAGATCTTCGTCAGTGACGTCGAAGAAGTCTTTGCCGGCCTGGAATGCGGTCGCCTTGAACGGCTGGATGGTCGAACCGATGATACCCATTGTGTTGTTATCCTTTGAATTGGATGTGTTGAACTGATGCAGCGCAGATAGTGCCTGCTGCAGCGCAAAAAAGACGATTTGTGCGATTGCGAAAATCGGAATTTTCAATCGAAATAACGGGAACGTTTTGAATTGGTTCCCCGCGGTGCAGGATGTGTTGCAGTTGCGCTCTAATGCAGCTTCAGCTTCGGCCGCACGATCCGGTTCACCCGGCCGATCAGCATCAGTCCCAGGCCCTTGAGCCAGCCGTGGATGCCGATCAGGTGCATGCGATAGAGCGAGGTGTAGATGAAGCGCGCCATCCGCCCTTCGACCGCCATCGCCCCGCCGACGAGATTGCCCATCAGGCTGCCGACGGTCGAAAACCGGCTGAGCGACACAAGCGAACCCTGGTCGCGATAGGTGAAGCTCCTGAGCGGCTTGCCTTTCATGATCCGGCAGATGTTGTCGAACACCGTGTCGGCCATCTGGTGCGCGGCCTGTGCGCGGGGTGGGACCGGGCGGGTTTCACCGGCGGGGGTGTAGGAAGCGCAATCGCCGAGCGCGAAGATGTTCGGATCGGTGACGGACTGCATCGTCTCGGTAACTATCACCTGGTTGTTGCGATTGGTTTCGAGACCCAGCCCGCTCAGGAAATCGGCACCCTTCACACCCGCTGCCCAGACCATCAGGTCGGCCTCGATATCGTTGCCATCGGCAGTGATGAGGCCCCACTTCTTCGCTTCGACCACCTGCGTCTCGGTCCAGACCTCTACGCCCAGCGTCTGCAATTCATGGGTCGCCGCATTGGAAAGCCGCTCGGGCAGAGCAGGCAGGATGCGTTCGCCGGCCTCCAGCAAGGTGACCTCGAGCCGGCTCTCGTCGAACACTTCGAGGCCGTAGTGCCGCAGTGCCGCCGCCGCGTTGTAAAGTTCGGCCGCCAGTTCCACCCCGGTCGCCCCGCCGCCGACAATCGCCACGCTCACCTTCTCGTCCGCCTCCGGATCGGCCATCATCGCGCGGCTGACGCGCAGGCAGTGGTTGAGCAGCCTGGTGCGGAACTTGTCCGCCTGTTTGCGGGAGTCGAGATAGAGGCAGTGTTCGGTCACGCCCGGCACGCCGAAATCGTTCGATACCGAACCGACCGCGAGCACGAGGTAATCGTACCGCATCGTGTGGCTGCCGACCATTTCGTCACCCTGATCGTCGAGCACCGGGGCGAGCCGGATCGTCTTCGCTTCGCGGTCGATCGCCTCAAGACTGCCTTGGAAGAAGCGATAGCCCCAGCGGTGGCAGTGCCCGCGATAGCCGACCTCGTCGAGATTGGCGTCGAGCGATCCTGCCGCGACCTCATGCAACAACGGCTTCCAGATATGCGAGAGGTTCTTGTCGACCAGGATGATGTCGTGCTTCTTGCGCCCGAACTTCGCGCCCAGCTTGCGCACCAGCTCCAGCCCGCCCGCCCCGCCGCCGACCACCACGATCTGCGTCTTGCGCTTATCCGGATTTACCGGCGCGTTGGGCAACACATCGGAAGCGCGCACGCGCTGCTTGTAGAGCGCGGCCGAGGCTTCGAGGCGGGGGTGAACGGTCATGGTTTTGGATACTGCTCCTCGTCAGGTACCCAACAACTCAATCACGAATTGGTTGCGCCACACTGAGCCCGGTGCAGCAGCTTGTGGTCCGCCAGCACCAGCGCCATCATCGCTTCGACCACCGGTGTGCCGCGGATGCCGACGCAGGGATCGTGGCGGCCCTTGGTGCGGACTTTGGTCGCTTCGCCGTCGGCGGTGATCGACGCGACCGGTGTGAGGATCGAGGAAGTCGGCTTGAACGCCACCCGGCACACGACCGGCTGCCCGGTCGAGATACCCCCCGCCGTGCCGCCCGCATTGTTCGAGGCATAGACCGGCTTGCCATCTTCGCCCGGCGCCATCGCGTCGGCGTTCTGCTCGCCGGTCAGCCGCGCGGCTTCGAAGCCTGCGCCGATCTCGACGCCCTTCGTGGCGTTGATCGTCATCATCGCGGCGGCAAGGTCGCTGTCGAGCTTGGCATAAACTGGTGCGCCCCATCCGGCGGGCACGCCCTCCGCGACGCATTCGACCACCGCGCCCAATGACGAACCGTCTTTGCGTGCCTGATCGACTTTCTCCTCCCAGCGCTTCGCCGCCCAGCTGTCGGGGCAGAAGAACGGGTTCTGGTCGATCTGGTCGAAGTCGATTGCCTCGCGGTCGATCTTGTCCCCGCCGAGTTCGCAGACATAGGCGGTGATTGTGACTTCGGGGATAATCAGCCGCGCGACCGCGCCCGCTGCCACCCGCGCCGCCGTTTCGCGCGCGCTCGATCGCCCGCCGCCGCGATAGTCGCGGATGCCGTACTTGGCGTCATAGGTGTAGTCGGCGTGTCCGGGGCGATAGGACCGGGCGATCTCCGAATAGTCCTTCGATCGCTGGTCGGTGTTCTCGATCATCAGGTGGATCGGCGTGCCGGTGGTCGTATCCTCGAACACGCCCGACAGGATCTTGACCAGATCGGCTTCCTTGCGCTGGGTGGTGTACTTGCTCTGCCCCGGCTTGCGCGCATCCATGAACGGCTGGATATGCTTTTCGGTCACCGGCAGGCCCGGCGGGCACCCATCGAGCACCGCGCCAAGGCCCGGCCCGTGGCTCTCCCCCCAGGTGGTGTAGCGCAGCACGCGTCCGAATGTGTTCCAGCTCATTCGCGCTGCAATAGCGAAAAGCGCAGGCCTGTCGAGATTCCAGCGCGTTCGCCGCATCGCCATCCTTCGTCATTGCGAGCAACCGAAGGTTGCGCGGCAATCCGGCTACGGAACTGGATTGCTGCACTTCGCTCGCAATGACGATAAATCAGGGGGCGCTCTGGCAATTGTGTCCGGTTTGTTCCAACACTGGCACATGATTGCAAAGCTATCCGGCCGCCTCGACGAAACCGGCGAGGACTGGGCGATCGTCGACGTGCAGGGCGTCGGTTACCTCGTCCATTGTTCGACCAAGACGCTCGCGGCCTTGGGCGAAGTGGGCGAGGGCTGCACCGTCCACACCGATTTGCAGGTGAGCGAGAACGACATGCGCCTGCTCGGCTTTGCCGAAAGCGCCGAGCGCGACTGGTTCCGGATGCTGACACAGGTGCAGGGGGTGGGCAGCAAGGTCGGCCTCGCGATCCTCTCGGCGCTGTCGACCGGCGAACTGCGCGATGCCTGCGCTTCCGGAGACGCGGCGAGCGTGGCGCGCGCGAACGGGGTCGGGCCGAAGCTCGCCGGGCGGATCGTCAACGAGCTGAAGGACAAGGCCGGGGCGCTGCCGGGCGGTGGAGCTGCGGGGATGCCGGTTGGTGCGGTATCGGCAGCGGGCGGTGCGAGCGCCGACGCGGTGAGTGCGCTCGAAAACCTTGGTTTCAAGCCAGCCGTAGCAGCGCAGGCGGTGGCCCGCGCACGGGCTGAACTGGGCGAAGATTCGGGCGAGAGCGACCTGATCCGCGTGGCGCTGAAGAGGGCTGCGGGGTGAAGAGTGATCTGCCTAAATACCCGCCAAGCTAATTGGATGGATATATACGCTCGCGGTATTTCTCTTGGCTATTCGCAGTTTGTTTTCCGAAGAACCAGTTACTTGGATATTTGGCTCATTGATGGTTATTTGGATGGCGGCTCCAATAGCCGCTGGAGCGGGGATGGGTCGCAGGTTCGGCACAGAATGGGTGTCCGTGATACACTACTCTATAGTGCTCGTAATCGCCGTGGTTGGGTTCTACTGGCAATGGCACGACATGTTTCTGCTCCCACCCGACGCACTTAGCGCAATCGCTTTGATTGTTGTGCCCTGCATCCAGTGGGTAGCTGTGTTTGTAGCTCTCGCGATTGGTCACTTGTTGGAAAGCCATGCGGGCTGATCCCCTCCAAAATCAGCATGACGAGAAAAGGAAAGAAATGCAGCGCCTAGCAGTCCTAACCACCGCGCTTCTCCTCGCCGCGCCCGCTACTGCGCAGGACCTGTCGGCGTTCAACACCGGCCCGGTGTTCGAGGAGTTCGGCCCGCACGCACCGATCGAGGGTCAGGACTTTGCGATCCCCGATGGCATGGACCTCTTCGTCGCCTTCGACACCGCGACGCCCGCCGAGGGGGGGCGCATCAACCGCACCATTGAAAGCGCCGCGCGGTTCGTGAACATGCATGCCGCCGCCGGGGTCGAGCCTGCCCGCGTGCGCGCCGCCGTTGTGGTGCATGGCGGGGCCGCGGTCGACTTGCTGACCGCCAAAGCCTGGACAGCGAAGGGCAAGGAAGGCTCCAACCGCACTGCCGGGGCCATCCCCGCGCTGCTGGACAACGGCGTGCGGATCATCCTGTGCGGGCAGAGCGCGGCTGCGCAAGGCATCACGAAAGACGATCTCGTACCCGGCGTGGAACTGGCGCTCTCCGCGATGACCGCTCACGCGGTGCTCCAGCGGCAGGGCTACACGGTGAACCCGTTTTGATGAGTGAGAACAAGAACATGCGATACCTTGCTGAAACAAATGCACTCGCTAATTGGATTGTGCGTTGGTTTGAAGCGGTCGCTATTTGTGCCCTTCTAGGTGTGGCGGAGGCGAGGACAGGTAGCTGGCTAGTCGGAATACTCTTCGTCGTTTCGTTGCTACCGCCGCTACTCATTTCCTTCACAGGAATAGCGAGATTGATTGAGCTGGTCGCCGAGAAGATTGGCATAGATGATGAGACCGAATTCAGTGGGCGTGCAGTTGGGTGGATAGAAATCGGCGTGAAGACTGTCGCAATGGCCATCACTTTCCTTGTGCTATTCACCGTTCGTGACCTGATTGTAGCCGATCTGCCAAATGACTGACCCCGTCCCCCTCCACACGCCTGACCGTCAGCCCGACGATCCCGATGTCGCGCTGCGGCCCAAGTCGCTGGCCGAGTTCATCGGGCAGGAGGCGGCGCGCGACAATCTCGGGGTGTTCATCGAGAGCGCGCGGTCGCGCGGGGAGGCGATGGACCACACGCTGTTCTTCGGTCCGCCGGGGCTGGGCAAGACCACGCTCGCGCAGATCGTCGCCGCCGAACTCGGCGTGGGCTTTCGCGCGACCTCCGGCCCGGTGATCGCCAAGGCGGGCGACCTCGCGGCGCTGCTGACCAATCTCGAGCCGCACGACGTGCTGTTCATCGACGAGATCCACCGCCTCAATCCGGTGGTCGAGGAAGTGCTCTATCCCGCGATGGAGGACCGCGCGCTCGATATCATCATCGGCGAAGGGCCATCGGCCCGCAGCGTGCGGATCGACCTGCCGCCTTTCACGCTGATCGGGGCAACCACGCGTCAGGGGCTGCTGACGACGCCCTTGCGCGATCGGTTCGGGATTCCGGTGCGGCTCAACTTCTACTCGCACGACGAGCTCGACCTGGTCGTCTCGCGCGGCGCGCGTCTGCTGGGACTCGATATCGACAAGGACGGCGCGCGCGAGATCGCCCGCCGCTCGCGCGGGACGCCGCGCGTGGCCGGGAGGCTGCTGCGCCGCGTGCGCGACTTCGCCCACGTCGGTGGCGAAGGCCGGGTAACCCGCGCCATTGCCGACCGCGCGCTGACCCGGCTCGAGATCGACCGGCTCGGGCTCGACGCGATGGACCGCAAGTATCTCGCGATGATCGCCACCACCTACAAGGGCGGGCCGGTCGGCGTCGAAACGCTCGCGGCGGGCCTCGCCGAGCCGCGCGACACGGTCGAGGACGTGATCGAGCCCTATCTCATCCAGCTCGGGCTGCTGGCGCGCACCGCGCGCGGGCGCGTGCTCAACGATGCCGGATGGGAACATCTTGAGCTCGCTCCTCCGGCTGGAAACGTCACCGGGCAGTCGAGCCTGTTCGATGGCGACGGCGACGCAGCCGGTTAACGGCAGAGCTAACCCCGGCCTCTTTTTCGGTGTCAAAACGGGACAGCCGCCCCGAAAAACCACGAAATTCGTGGGGTTTGAGCGACTCGAGCCGTCAGAAGATGGTTAATCGCATTGCCGAGCGGCCCCTTACGCAAGCATGACAACCTTGGATTAGGCGAAGGTGCGGGTGGGCCGCATCGAGCCGCCACAGGCAACCAAGGTTCGATCTATGTCGCTGAAAATGGCAATCGCAAAGCTTTCCGCCGCCGCTGCCGGCGTCGCGCTCATGCAGGGCGGGGCGGTGCGCGTGGCCGAGCCGATGAACACGGACGAGCCGCAATACACCACCGATGCGAACGGCAAGCTGGTCGAAATCGATCCGCTGCCGGTGCCGCAGCAGACCAAGTACATCAAGACGCGCCAGCGCGAACTGCCGCAGCCCGAAGACCGGCGCCGGCGAATCGTCGAGCGGACGATCGAATGCCAGCCGCTTCCCGGCGGGTACGGCCCGGCCGGAACCGACGCAATCGCCGCCGCACCGCTGCCCACCGGTGCGACTGCGGCGTATTACGATCCGGCCGAATGTCCGCCGATCGCGCAGGTCGCCTATGCCCCGGCTCCGCTGCCCCCGCTTCCGCCCATCCAGGGTGGCGGCGGCGCGGGACCGGTCATAATCGGTGGCGGACTCGGCGGTTTCGGTGGCGGGTTTGGCGGCGGCTTCTTCGGCGGCTTTTTCGGCGGCGGCGGTTCGTCGTCGGGCGATGTGTCCGTCGTCAGCACTACCACGACCGGCGGCGGCGAACCGACTTCGTCCGGCGGTCCGATCGACATCGATATCGACATCGACAACTCGACCTCGACAACCTCGTCTTCGGGCCAGATCAGCTCGTCGACCGGTCAGGTCTCGACCTCGACATCGACCGGACAGGTTTCGACCAGCACCGGCGCGATCTCCAGCACGAGCTCGACCACGTCGGGCAATGTATCGAGCTCAACCGGCGCCGTCTCTTCGAGCACCGGCGCGGTTTCGACGTCGTCGGGTAACGTTTCGACGTCGTCAGGCAACGTTTCGAGCTCTTCGGGCAACGTCTCGAGCAGCAGCTCGTCCTCGTCCTCGTCATCTTCGAGCTCGTCGAGCTCTTCTTCGAGCAGCAGCTCGTCAAGCGGTGGCGGATCAAGCGGCAAGCCCGGCAAGCCCGGCAAGCCCGGCAAGCCGGGCGGTGGTTCCTCGGGCGGTTCCGGCTCGTCGAGTTCGGGATCCTCGTCCAGCAGTTCGGGGTCTTCGTCTTCGGGCGGTTCGAGCGGTGGCATGACCAGCACGGGCGGTTCTTCGGGCGGCTCGTCGTCTTCCAGTTCGTCGGGATCGTCGAGCGGCAGCTCCAGCTCGTCGGGCGGATCGAGCGGCGGCATGACCAGCACCGGCGGTTCGTCGGGCAGTTCGGGTTCGTCGTCCTCCTCCAGCGGTTCATCCTCGAGCGGTTCTTCGTCTGGTGGTGCCACCAGCGGGGGCAGCACCTCGGGCGACATGACCAGCAGCACCAGCTCGTCGTCGAGCAGCTCGTCGAGCTCCTCGTCGTCGTCCTCGTCCTCCGGCTCGACCGGTTCGTCGGGCTCGTCGGGAAGCAGCGGCTCGTCCTCGAGCTCGGGCTCTTCCTCGAGCTCCAGCAGTTCCTCGTCCTCATCCTCGTCAAGCGGCAGCTCTTCGAGCACGGGCGGGACCAGCTCGGGCACCGAGGTTCCCGCTCCGCCGATGGTCGCGCTGTTCGGCCTCGCCGCAGCGGCGATCCTGCGGAGGCGCAAGATCAAACCGAAGCCGGGCGCCTAAGCCCACTCCAAGACGTTTCGGTACCCGGGAAGCGGCTCCGTCCTATTGGGCGAGAGCCGCTTTCTCGTTGCTGGTGGCGGCCAGCTGTTCGGTGAGCGGACTGACCCAGCCCACGTCGGCGATCGCAACCGTGTCGCCCAGTTCCCACACATTGGTGTAGCCGTAGCCGACGAGGTTGATGAAAGTCGGGATATTGAGGGCAAGCGGTGCCTTCTTGAGCGCCACCGGGACGACGTCGTCGCTGAAATTGTTGTTGCAATAGATCAGGATCGTGCGGCCCTTGTCCTCGCCAATCACCTCGCGCAAGGTCTCTTCGGTGAAGTCGGAAAAGGGCAGGTTCACCGCGCCTTCGAGGTGGCCCAGCTGAAAGGCTTGGGCGGAGCGGGTGTCGAGAATCAGCGAACCGCTTTCGGCTGCCCTGGCGAAGAACGCCTCGGCCCCGAGCAGCCGTGCGGCGCGGATCTCGGCAACCTCGTCGGTCAACTCGGCAAATCCGCGATAGTCGATTTCGACGGCCTCTCGCGGGACATCCTGTGCGGCAGCGGGGATTGCGAGCGCGAGCGGCGCAGCGGCAACCATGGCGACAATCAACTTCATGGCAATTCCTCCCGTGAAGGAGATCATGCGCGCCCGTCGCTTTCGCGGGGGTTAATGTCCGGTTGTGGCCTGTTGTGTTGCGCCGCCGGCTTCCTTCCAGGCGATGATTCCGCCCGCAAGGTGTGCGGCCGGTTTGCCGGTGTAGGCTGCCAGCCTCTCGCCAACGATGCCCGAACGACGGCCCGAGCGGCAGTACAGCACCACGTCGCGGCCACCCGAATCCCCAAGCGCGGCGGGATCGAAATCGTCCATGGCGATGTGCTCGGCTCCGGGAATCACCCCCTCGGCCACTTCTTCCGCCGTGCGCACATCGATCAGGCGGACATTGCCGGCCGCCAGCATCTGCCGAAGCTGGTCCACCGTAAGATCGACCACCTTTGCCGCGTTCGGAGCAGCCGCGGCCTTGGCCGCGGCGAGCTCGTAGCCGGGGATGGGGCCGTGCGGGACGCTGTCCTTGCCTTCGCCCTCCGGCGCGCAGGCGGTCAGCCCGAGCGCCAGAAGCGAAAAGAGAAGCGCGGCCCGCATAGTGCGATCACGCCGCCAGCTTACGCAGCACGTAGTGAAGGATGCCGCCATTGCGGTAATACTCCATCTCGTTTGCGGTATCGATCCGGCACAGGGCGGTGAAGCTGAAGGTCGAGCCGTCGGCGCGGGTGACTTCGATCTCGACATCCTGCCCGGGGGCGAGGTCGGCCAGACCCTTGATCGAGAAGGTGGAATCGGCATCGAGGTTCAGCGTGTCGCGTGTGTCGCCATTCTTGAACTGCAGCGGCAGCACGCCCATGCCGACGAGGTTCGAGCGGTGAATACGCTCGAAGCTTTCGACAATGACGGCGCGCACACCGAGAAGGATCGTGCCCTTCGCCGCCCAGTCGCGGCTGGAGCCGGTGCCGTATTCCTTGCCGCCGACCACGATCAGCGGGGTGCCGTCGGCCTTGTGCTTCATGGCCGCGTCGTAGATCGGCATCTGCTCGCCGTTGTAGGTGGTGACACCGCCTTCGACGCCCGGAACCATCTCATTCCTGATGCGGATATTGGCGAAGGTGCCGCGCATCATCACGTCATGATTGCCGCGACGCGATCCGTAGGAGTTGAAGTCCTTCTTCGCGACCTGATTGCTCTTCAGGTAGGAGCCGGCGGGCGAATCTTCCTTGATCGCGCCAGCCGGCGAGATGTGGTCGGTGGTGACCGAGTCGCCGAGAATCGCCAGCGGCTTCGCGCCTTCGATATCGGCGATCGCATCAGGCTCCATGCCCATGCCCTCGAAGTAGGGAGGGTTGGCAATATAGGTTGAGCCTGCGCGCCATTTGTAGGTGTCCGACGGCTCTACAGTGATCGCCTGCCAGTGCTCATCGCCGTCATAGACGTTGGCATAGCGGCTGACGAACATCGAACGGTCGATATTGGCCGCGCGGTGCTCGGCGATTTCGGCATTGGTCGGCCACAGGTCGGCGAGCATGACATCGTTGCCGTCCTGATCCTGACCCAGCGGGGTGGTGGTGATGTCCTCGGTCACCGTGCCCTTCAGCGCATAGGCTACCACCAGCGGCGGCGAGGCGAGGAAGTTGGCGCGCACGTCCTGCGATACGCGGCCTTCGAAGTTGCGGTTGCCCGACAGCACCGATGCGGCGACGATATCGTTGTTGTTGATCGCAGCCGAAATCGGCGGGGCGAGCGGGCCGCTGTTGCCGATACAGGTGGTGCAGCCATAGCCGACGAGGTCGAAGCCGATCGCGTCGAGATCGTCCTGCAGCCCCGATTTGACGAGGTAGTCGGTGACCACCTGAGAACCCGGTGCGAGCGAGGTCTTCACCCACGGCTTGGGCTTCATGCCGCGCTCGTTCGCCTTCTTGGCGACGAGTCCGGCGGCGATCAGCACGTCGGGGTTCGAGGTATTGGTGCAGCTGGTGATCGCAGCGATCACGACATCGCCATCGCCGATGTCGTGGTCCTTGCCTTCGACCGGGGTGCGGACGGGAGCGTCCTTCTTGTACACCGTCTTGAGGTCGCCGTTGAACAGCTCGTCCACCTCGGGAAGGATCACGCGATCCTGCGGGCGCTTGGGTCCGGCAAGGCTCGGGACAACGCTGGCAACGTCGAGTTCGAGCGTGTTCGAGAACACCGGCTCGTTCGCCGGGTCGAACCACATGCCCTGTTCCTTGGCATAGGCTTCGACCAGTGCGAGGCTTTCCTCGCTGCGACCGGTCAGGCGCATGTAGTCGATCGTCTTGTCATCAATGCCGAAGAAACCGCAGGTCGCGCCATATTCGGGTGCCATGTTGGCGATGGTCGCGCGGTCGGCGAGGGTGAGGTTGGCAACGCCTTCGCCGTAGAATTCGACAAAGCGGCCGACCACGCCGACTTCGCGCAGCATCTGCACGCAGGTCAGCACCAGGTCGGTAGCGGTCACGCCTTCGGCCATGCGGCCGGTCAGCTTGAAGCCGACGACTTCGGGGATCAGCATCGAGATCGGCTGGCCCAGCATCGCCGCTTCGGCCTCGATCCCGCCGACGCCCCAGCCCAGCACGCCCAGACCGTTGATCATGGTGGTGTGGCTGTCGGTGCCGACGCAGGTGTCGGGATAGGCGACCAGTGCGCCGGTTTCGTCCTCGCTCGACCACACGCCGCGGCCGATGTATTCGAGGTTCACCTGGTGGCAGATTCCGGTGCCGGGAGGCACGGCGGTGAAGTTCTCGAAGCTTTTCGAGCCCCATTTGAGGAAGTCGTAGCGTTCGGCATTGCGCTCGTATTCGAGCGCCATGTTGGCTTCCATCGCCTTGGGGTGGCCGAATTCGTCGACCATGACCGAGTGGTCGATCACGAGGTCGACCGGAACCTGCGGGTTGATCTTCTGGGTGTCCCCGCCGAGCTGCTTGATCGCATCGCGCATCGCCGCGAGATCGACCACGCAGGGAACGCCGGTGAAGTCCTGCAGCAGCACCCGCGCCGGACGGTACTGGATTTCATTGCCGGTGACGGGATTGTTCTGCCAGTCGACGATCGCCTGGATATGCTCGCGCCCGACAGTGAATCCGCCATCTTCGAACCGCAGCAGGTTTTCGAGCAGCACTTTCATCGAGTTCGGCAGCCTGGAGATATCGCCGAGTTGCTCAGCCGCCTTGGCGAGCGAGTAGTAAGCGTATTCCTTGCCGCCAACGGTCAAAGTCGAGCGGGTTGCGAGCGTATCCTTGCCGATAGCAGTCATCGGGGTGTCCCATCCTTTTTGGCTGTTCCCCCGGCCAAGCCGTTACTCGGGAGGGGGAGGGTCCGGGTCCTCGGAACCCGGGTGAAATTCACGTTGTCGCACCTGCTAGACCTTGGGGCCGAGGTCAAGGAAAACACGGCCCGTCGAGGGCGGAATTCGGCCTATTGGCGCGAGGGTTTGTCCACGCTCGCCGGCGGCTTGCGCGTGGCGATCCAGCACCCGGTTACGATCAGCGCGGTCCCGGCGATCGTCGGTGCCGTAACGGCTTCGCGGAAGAACAGCCAGCCGAACAGGCTGGCCCACAGGAATGCGGAATACTCGATCGGGACCAGTGCCTGCGCTTCCTCGCGCGCATAGGCCCAGGCCAGCGCCATCGCCGCTGTGACCGTCAGGCCGGCGCCGATCGTGATCGACCCGAGCGGCTCGAGCGCGGGTGTAACCCAGAAGAACGGAGCGAACAGCAACAGCACCAGCCCGCCGATGCCGCTGTGAAAGGTCGCCACCTCGAGCGGCCCGGCGACCTGCGACTGGCGCCGGATAACCACGAAATTGTAGGCGTAGAGCAGCGCTGAAAAGATCAGTGAGGCGAGCCCCAGCAGCACGTCCGGCGACAGATCGCTGCGCCCCAGACGGCCGCCGACGATCACCAGCGTTCCGGCAAGGCCCAGCACGCTGGCGAACACCGCCTGCCGCCGGATTTGCTCGCCGAGCAGGACCCGCGCGAAGTAGAGCGCGATCAGCGGCGCGATGAAGCTGATCGCGATCGCTTCGGCAATCGGCAGCCTGGTCAGCGCAAAGAAGAAGCTCAGCGCCATGAAGGCCGAAATGATCCCGCGCTCGATATGCAGCTTGAGCGCCGGTGGTGACGGCCAGCGCCATCCACGAGCCAGCCAGAACGGCGCGATCATCGCGGCGCCGATCAGGCTGCGCAACAGCGTCGCGGTGTAGACGCCCGCAACCAGCGCCGCGCTTTTCATCACCGCATCCATCAACGACAGCGCCGCCACCGCTGCGAAAGTCGCCGCGAAGGGTATCAGGCGATGAGAGACGGCAGCGGGCGATGACATGGCAAGCACGCCCTAGTTGCGCGCGCCGGCCCGGTCACCTGTTTCCCGATACGCACCTGTGGGGATTCATCGCCGCGAAAGCACATTCGGTTGATAGATATCGCGATTGCGGGGTATGCTCACCGCGACAGGCATGCGCTCCGGGCGCACAAGATAGGGTTGTTTGAGGCAGATATGCGTAGCTGGTTGAGTATTTTGGTTGGTGGCACGGCAATGGCGGCGATTGCGACGGGAGGAGCACTCGCGCAGGACGAATCGCCATCGCAACCGGCGCAGAGCGAGGATTCGTCTTCGTTCGATGAAGCATTTCCGGAAATGGTTTCTGGCGAAGTGGTACAGGGCGATCTCGCCCCTCCCGGGCCGCTGGTGCAACCGTGGTCGATCGCCAGCGCGACCGCGTTGATCGCCGTCATCGAAAAGATCGATGCCGAAGGCCTCGACCCCAAGGATTACGACTTGCAGGCGCTCAAGGTGGCGCTCGCCTCGGGCCCGTCGGAGGAGCTCGACAAGCTTGCTTCGAAGAATTTCGTGTGGCTGGTCGAGGATCTGCGCGACGGGCGCACCCCGATGGATGCGCGCGAGCAGTGGTTCGTGGTCGATCCCGACCGCGACCGGTTTCGCACCGCCGATCTGCTTGCGCAAGCGCTTGAAAGCGGGGATGTCGCGGGTACCCTGGCGACGCTCAACCCCACCCATCCGGATTATGCGCGGCTCAAGCGGGAGCTTGCCAAGACGCCGGCTGGCCAGACGGCGAAGCGCAAGCTGATCCGCGCCAACATGGATCGCTGGCGCTGGCTCGCGCGCGATCTCGGCACACAATACCTGATCACCAATGTTCCCGAATACCAGCTGCGGCTGACCGTCGGCGACAAGATCATCAGCACCTATCGCACGATCGTCGGCAAGCCGGGGCGCACCGCGACCCCGCAGCTGGCTGAAAAGATCGAAGGCGTGGTGTTCAACCCGACCTGGACAGTGCCGCAATCGATCGTGAAGGGCGAAGGGCTCGGCGCGAAAGTGCTCGGCAACCCCGCCTGGGCGAAGCGCAACGGCTATGTCGCGACACGCGGCGCGAACGGCTGGATCACGGTGGTACAGCAGCCCGGCCCCGGCAACTCGCTGGGCCGGATGAAGCTGGAAATGCCCAATGCGCACGCGATCTTCTTCCACGACACGCCATCGCGCCACCTGTTCGCAAATGACGACCGCGCGCTGAGCCACGGCTGCATCCGCACCGAGCGGGCGCTCGAACTGGCGATCACCATGGCGATCCTGGGTCGCGGCGCGACCAAAGACGAAGCTGTCGAAATCGCCACCTCGGGCAAGTACACCAAGGTGCCGATCGAGAAGGAAATGCCCGCCTACATCACCTATTTCACCATGGCGTCTGACATCAACGGCGAGATGCAGACCTTCAAGGACATCTACGGTCGCGACGCGCCGGTGCTGGCGAGCCTCGACAAGCCGCGCGTCCAGAACCGCAGCAACGTGATCGACGACGAGGTAATCGTGATCGAGGACGATTTGCAGGACAGCTGACGAGAGCTAGTCGCGGCGGCTGAGTTCACGGGCGACCACGACCGAGCGGCGGTAGAGGAGCCCGGCGGGGATCGCATAGGCGAGCGTCGCGGCGATGCCGTACCAGCTTTCGATCTGGCCGAGATCGAACCCGCTGCCCGTCAGAATCGCAGCGGCGAGACCCCCGGCAAGGAGCGCGGCAACCAACGCGATTGCCAGCCCGACCGGTCGCTCGATCCGCTCACCGAGCAGCATCGCCAGCGGCGCGCCGATCACTGCAATGTAGAACGCGCAGAATACCGTACCGATCAGCGTTCCGAGAAACATGACCAGAAAGACGAACATGATCCCGCCCGCTGCCGCCATCACGGTTGGTTCAAACAGCTCGATCGCGAAAACGACCGCCAGATAGGCAAGGATGAGCAGCGACCCGACGACCGCCGCCTGAAAACTGGCAGGCAGGATCGCGCGAAGGGGCGATCCGATGCTGAATTCGAACCCGGCAGCGGATGCCCGGTACCGCACGCTTTAGAACGATCCCGGCGCGTAACGTTGCAGGTCGCTTGGTTGCTCCGGCTGGAGCGGCTCGAGATTCATCGGCTGCAGCGAGCCGTCGTCCTGAAGGCCGAGACTGTCGGCGAACAGCAGGCGTCCGCCCGACAGGTTGAGCAGCGCGATGCGGAATTGCTCTTCGCCTAGCGCAAAACACCCATTGGAACGCCCAAGCCGGCCCCAGCGCTCGATATGCGAGGGTTCGGCATAGTTGGCGCGGTGCATGACAATGTAGCGGCGCAGCGCAGCCTCGTTGGTGGGATCGAGTCCGCCCAATCGCACCGAGGTGCCGTAGCGACCCTGATACCATTCCCACGTGACATAGGCACCCCGGCTGGTCGCGTTGGAGCCTTCGACGTTGGAATAGCGATTGAGCCAGCCGTCATGCTCCGGGTCCGAGCCGGTGCCGTGACTGACGTGGTAGCTCTGCACTTCCTCGCGATCGAGATTGACGAAGTGGAACCGGCGGGTGGCCGAATGGACGCCGAAATCGGCAATCCCCACAATGTCCTTTTTCCAGATCACGTTCCCGGCGCGGTCGAGCTCGCGCTTGGCGATATCGAACAGCGCGCGATCGCGCGGCGTGCCCTTGCGAGGGGAAGCCGCGACGCCAGCGGGCAGCGACAATGCTGCTCCTGCCGCAAGGCTGCCTTTCAAGAGATCGCGCCGGTTCATATCGCTAAGACTAATATAGGGTTCGTAACGTTCCAGTGAACGGAAATTTGCCAGAATTCCCGGAATGACGCAACGTCGGGGCGGTTCGTCGCAGACTAGGCCGCGCCTTCGTGGATCGCTTTCGCCTTCATGCCGAGCCTGATCACGCCGGGCATGTTCGCGCGGATCGTTTCGCCGATCTGGGCGAGACCGGCGAGCCGCGGATCGCCTTCGCGCATCATCTTGGCGATTGCCGGTCCGGTCGGGTGGAGACGGCTTCGAGCATTGAATTCATTGGTTTTCGGGTTGTTCGACAGGATGCCGGTGCTCATCAGGTTGGCCATCACCGCGTAAGGATATGTGTCGGTCGAATCCGTCAGCGGCGCAGGCGGGCACAGCGCGTTCTTTTCCGCGTCGGTCTCGAAATTCGCTTCGAGAAACGCCGCGAGCGCGGCGCTGTAGGGGACGAAGGGCGTCTGCGCGAGCTGGGGCGTGATCCGGTCTCCGTCGAAGAACGGGCGCTGGTTCTGGCGCGCCTCGAACGGCACCGCGGTCGCGGTGCAATCGATGAACAGGGTGTTTTGAGGCACTTCGACCGCTTCGTTGCGGAAATGGATCGTGCCGGGCTCGATCCGGACGACATGGCCCTGGCGATGAACGGCAGCGATCGAACGCAGCATGGCCACTTCCGCTTCGGAAATAACCGCGAAATGGAACATCTTGGGCGTGACCTGCTCGTCGATCCGCAGCATGACGCCGCGCTCGCCCAATTTCGCCATCATTTCGTCGCCGGTTTCCGATTCATTGGCGGCTTCGACCAGTGCGGTCTGGAATTCCATCAGCCCCTCGATCCGAGCATGCGCGGGCTGCAGCAGCGTGCGGTTGAACATCCATGAATCGCGCGGGCGGACCCAGCCGATCTTGTCCGCCGGAACGCCCGATTCGAGCAGCCACACCGCACTGTCCATCGCGGTCTTGCCGCCGCCGATCACCACATAGTGGTCGGGCAAATCCGCGCCGTGCTTCCACAGGCCGGGCAGGTCGCCGGGGATCGCGAACCGCGTGCCCTCGGCGATGTCGAAAGCGGGCTTGTGCGTCGCGGGGACCGAAGTCTGGAACCAGGTGCCGTCCACCAGCTTGCGCCGGACCTTCACGCTGTGCTCTTCGCCCGACAGGATGCCCCTGAAGCGATGTTCCCCATTCTCCCTGCCAAGATATTCGCTGAGCGGATGGTAGTCGACGCGGTCGGTCTGCAGCAGCCGTTCGTTCATCAGCTTGCCGTAATAGGCAAGGATCTCGGCATGCTTTGCGAGCGGATACATGCCCTTGTTGTGACCGATCGTGTCGACGGTATCCGGGCAGAGCTCGATAGAATTGACCCCGTAGGTCGCGCTCGGCTGGTGCAGGGTCACGAAGGAGTAGGCGTCGTTCCAGTGCCCGCCGGGCTTGGCATGCTTGTCGACAATGGTGATGCTGCAATCGGGGTCCTCGTCGATCAGCGTATCCGCGAAAGCGAGACCGACAGCTCCCGCACCGATGATCAGGTAGTCGGTTTCGTGCTCGGACATGGATGCGCTATTCCTTTTTGCTCGCGGGATCGATGAACGCCCGCGCGGATCGAATCGGAGGTAAGAAGGTCATGGACCTATCACGCAAGCGGGCAATTTTCGCCAGCGTTTGTGGCGGGCTGCTGGCGATTGCGGCCTCACCCGCGATCGGCGAGGATGCGTCATCGCCGACCACGGTGACGAGCGAACGCGATGCCGAGCGGCTGCGCACCGCGCAAGGGCTAACGCTGCAATGGATCGGTTGGGATCGACGCGGCAACGTGCACGTGGCGCGAGATCCGGACGGCGTCTGGCGGATCAACGGGACGCAGCGCGGCGACGGTGGCAGGCTCGCCGTCGATGGCACGATCACCGAAATCGGCGAGGATTATTTCCTGCTGGACGGTCGGATCGTTATTTCAGGCACACCCGATCGCGATCGGCTATGCGTCGAGGACAAGGTCTGGCGCTTCGCGGTCACGCAAGAGCGCGGCTATTATCGGCTGCGCGAATTCGAATGGTGCGATGGCCTTACCGATTATGTCGATATCTACTTTGCGCCGCGCCTGAAGGGATGACTTTCGTGGCCTAGCGGCTGCTCATGATCATCCGGTCGTCGGCGATCTCTACCGCGCCGATCTGCGACAGGTAGGACTGGCCGAGCAGCGATACCCCGAGACCTTCGGGTATGATCACCGCCGAAACGTCGCGGCGAGTCATGCCGCCGATCTCGACCTCGTCGAGCCGGGTCGGAACGCCGAACACCGCGCCGTTGGCGCCCTGGCCGATATGGGTGACGTCGTCGTCGTCCCAGTACAGCCCGATTGCGGAAGCATCGCTGCCGGTCAGCGCAATCACGCTCGCTCCGGTATCGACCATCATCCGCACCGGCACTCCGTCGATCGTAGCCGAAGCGTAGAAATGCCCGTCGGACTGGCGCCGCAGCGTGTGGTCGCCAGCGAACCAGTCCGCGCTGGCGCTGGCACCCGAGGCCCCGGCTTGGGTCAAACCATCGCCCGCCGCGTCGTCCGCTTCCTCGTCGGACATCGGAACGACCAGCGCGACGAAGCCGAATACGGCAGCGGCAAAGATGAGCGTACGCCCGAGCATGCCCGGTGCCTATACCTTCAACCTTAAGGCTCCCTAAAGGGCGGGTGAAATCGCCGAGAGGCGGGCGTTTTCTTCCGCCATCGCCAGCATCGAGCGCGCGTGACGCTGGGCGACTTCGCGCTGGTCATCGCCGTATCCGCCGCCGAGCGCAGAGGCGATCGGAAGGCCCCGCTTGCGGGCCTGCGCAACGACGAAGCGGTCGCGCGCGGCAAGGCCTTCATCGGTCAGCGCGAGCCGCCCCAGCTTGTCGTTGACATGCGGATCGACGCCGGCCTGATAGAGGACGAGGTCGGGCGCAAATCGCTCGACCACGCCGGGCAGGTGGCGGTCGAGCATCTCCATGAAGCCATCGTCGTCCAGCCCGTCCGGCAGATCGACATCGAGGCTGGAGCGCGCCTTGCGCACGGGGAAGTTCTTCTCCGCGTGGAGAGACAGGGTGAAGATGTCCTCGCGCCCGGCGGTGAGGCTGGCGGTGCCGTCGCCCTGGTGGACGTCGCAATCGACGATCAGGATGCGCCTGGCGTCGCCTTCGGCGATCAGGCGGTTCGAGGCGACCGCGAGATCGTTGAACACGCAATAGCCCGCGCCGGTATCGTGCAGCGCGTGGTGGCTCCCGGCGGCGGAGTTGGCAGCGTAGCCGTGGCGTTTCGCGAGCTGGGCCGCGAGCCACGTCCCGCCATTGGTGTGGCGCACACGGTCGCGGATACGCTCGGTCACCGGGAAGCCGATCCGCCGCTCCTTGTCGCGTGGGACGTCGGCGCGGAACACCTCGTCGACATAGTTCGGGCAATGCACCGCCTCGAGCCATTCGCGCGGCATCGGCTCGGGCGCATGCTCGGTGATGGGAGAGCCGCTCTCGCGCAGCGCCTCCATGACGAGGTAGTACTTGTCGAACTTGAAGGTCCCGCGCTCGGGGCGGGGAGCCATGTAATCGGCGTGATGGACGACGTGAAGCAGGGTCAGACCGCCTTGTCCGACAGCATTGCAAGCTCGTCGTAAATCGCATCCTCCTCGCGGCTGGCCGCATCGCGCCATGTCGTGGCGGTTTCGGCGTTCACCAGCTTGCCATCGCCCGTCAGCACCAGAAGGTTGGGTGTGCCGGGCAGCTCCTTCAGCCCAAATCGCTGTGCGATGCCGAGATTGTGCCCGTCGCCCCGCTGCGGCATGCCGATATTGACGAAGACCAGTTCGTATTCGCGCTCGATCAGCGCCGTGAACCGCTCGGTGCTCAACCAACCGGCAAGCGCCCGGCTGTCGTGGCACCAGTTGGCGCCCATCACCAGCAGCACGCGTTTGCCGTTCTCCGAAGCGCGGGCAAGCGCGGCGTCGACATCGGCTTCGGCGTCGTCCGACACGAGATAGGATTCTGCTTCCGGGTAATCGTGCGCGCCGCCTGCGACCTTTCCCGCTACGGTCGCACAGCCCGCAAGCAAGAGTGCCGCGAATACGCCAGACAACAGCGCCTTGATCACTCGGCGATGGTCCCTTCGTCGATTTCCAGCCTGCCGACGCGAAGGCGGTCGATCCGGGCCTCGCGAATGCGCAGCCTGCCGATCGTCAGGCGACCGATAGCCAGCGCGCCGATTGCGAGCGCGCCCAGTGCCAGCGCCCCGACAGCCAAGGCTCCGACTGCTGCCGCGCCACTCGAAACGGCACCTGTCGAGACACGTTTCAGCACCGGTCGATCGCTCTGCACCAGCAGCGCTTCATCGCCGTTCTCCGGCTTGGTCGCAATCACTGGCGAAGCGGTGTCGGTGATCATGCTACTCTGCCGCCTCCGCGGCCCGCGCATGCGGATCGAATGCCACGGCCTCGCCCGCCTCGATCGCTGCGGCCTTCTCCTCGACCAGCTTGACGATGTGGTCGAGCATGTCCTCGTCCTCGATCGCGTGCGCCTTCAGGCCCGAGAGGTAGACCATGTGCTTGCCATTGCCGCCGCCGGTAAGGCCGATATCGGTCTCGCGCGCTTCGCCCGGCCCGTTGACCACGCAGCCGAGCACCGAAAGGCTCATCGGCGTCTTGATGTGCTCGAGCCGTTTCTCAAGCGTTTCGACTGTGCGGATCACGTCGAAGCCCTGTCGCGAGCAGCTGGGGCAGGACACCACGCGGACCCCGCGCGTGCGCAGGCCCAGTGCCTTGAGCATCTCATAGCCTACCTTGACCTCTTCCTCCGGCTCGGCGGAGAGCGAGACGCGGATCGTGTCGCCGATCCCGGCCCACAGCAGGCTGCCCATGCCGATCGAGGACTTGACCGTCCCGCCGATCAGCCCGCCTGCCTCGGTGATGCCGAGATGCAGCGGGCAATCGACCGCGTCGGCCAGCCCGTGATAGGCGGCAACCGCGAGGAATACGTCCGAGGCTTTCACCGCGACCTTGAATTCGTGAAAGTCGTGATCCTGCAGCAGCTTGATATGGTCGAGCGCGCTTTCGATCAGCGCTTCGGGGCAGGGCTCGCCGTACTTCTCGAGCAGGTCCTTTTCGAGCGAACCGGCGTTGACCCCGATCCGGATCGCGCAGCCATTGGCCTTGGCCGCACGCACCACTTCGGCCACGCGGTCCGAGGAGCCGATATTGCCCGGATTGATGCGCAGGCATGCCGCGCCGCCATCGGCGGCCTCGAGTGCGCGCTTGTAGTGGAAGTGGATGTCGGCAACGACCGGGATGTTCGACGCGCGCGTGATCAGCGGGAAGGCGGCGGTCGCTTCCTCAGTCGGGCAGGAGACCCGGATGATGTCGCAGCCGACTTCTTCGCAGCGGCGGATCTGGTCGATCGTCGCGGCGGCATCCTCGGTCGGGGTGTTGGTCATGGTCTGCACCGTGATCGGCGCATCGCCGCCCACCGGCACATTGCCGACCATGATCTGGCGGCATTGCCGCCGTTCGATATCGCGCCAGGGTCTTACGGACATGTGCCGCATATAGGCCCCGGCGCATCAAGGGGCAATGACACGGGCATCGGGTTGAGGCATGAAGCGCGGATGGAACAGCTCGCAACCGATGCAACCGAGGGGATGGACCCGCTGATTTTCGGCCGGGTGCTGGATGGCAAGGGCGGGGGGCGTGCGATCGGACGGCACGAGGTCGACGACTGGAAACCGGCGGCTCCGGGAGAGGTCCTGTGGCTTCATCTGCGCCGCCATGCGCCAGAAGTGCTGCCGTGGCTGGAGAACGACCTCGGCATACCGGAGCCGACCGCCGAATTGCTGGTGTCGAGTTCGACCCGGCCGCGCGCGCTGCGCGAAGGCGATTCGCTGGTTGCGACCCTGCGCGGCATCAACTTCAATCCCGATGCCCAGCCCGAAGACATGATCTCGCTGCAATTGTGGTCCGACGGCACGCGCCTGATTACCCTGCGCAAACTGCCGATGCAGACTCCGCGCGATGTTCTGGCGATGCTCGATCGCGGAAAGGGGCCGACCGATGCGGGCAGCGCAATCACCGAAATCGTCGAGCAGCTGGTGGTGCGGATGAACGAGACGATCGTCGATATGAATACCAAGATCGACGAACTCGAGGAAATGGATGTCGAGGAGGATTACGAGCAAATCCTGCCCAAGATCACCACGATCCGCCGCAATTGCCTCGCGCTCAAACGCCACATGTCGCCGCAGCACGAAGCGCTGGAGCGGATTGCGCGCGACGCGCCTGACTGGTTCGAGGAACACGACCGGCGCGAGATTGCCGAATCGATCGACCGGCTGCGACGCTATCTCGACGATATCGATATCAGCAAGGAAAGCGCCTTGGTCCTTCAGGACGAGCTGCGCGCGCGCAGCCTCGCGTCGAACGAGCATGCGACCTACATGCTGACGATCGTCGCCGGGATCTTCCTGCCGCTCGGCTTTCTGACCGGTCTGATGGGGATCAATGTCGGGGGGATGCCGGGAGTGAACGACGGGCAGGCGTTCTGGGTGGTCGTCGCCATCTGCCTCAGCATCATGGCCTTGCAGCTGTTCCTGTTCTGGCGCTGGAAATGGTTGTGAGCCCGCGCGCAGGCGGGCTCGCTCTCTTTACCAGCGGATCAGCGGCGGGACCGCGATACGGCCCAGGATCGCACCGATCGCGACCGGCGCGATATGGACGATGCCGACGTGGGTCACGGTATCGAGCGGGCAGGTGATACCGTAGGCGAGCGATCCGAGAGAACCAGCGGCGATACCCGTCAGCCACCCCGCACGCTCCAGTGAAACCGGCGCTCCGCGACGCAGGAAATGCACCGCAGCCCCGGCCACCAGCAGGCCCGCGACCAGGCCATAGGCCGAGCATTCCCAATACCACATGACGGGTCCGGCGCGCCTGCTCGTCACGGTCGACAGCAACGAGAGCAGACCCGCAACCGGCAAAACGCCGATCATCGCGGCAGCCCAGACGGTCGATTCCGCGCGCGAACCCACGCGCGGCAGAGCCGAAGCGACCAGCGCCGCCGTACTTGCCGCGCCCAATACGGTCAGCAGCCCGTTGGCGATCCAGAAGTATCCCGATGCTTCGCCCGAAACCATGCCGGTCCAGAACCCGAAATAGGCGATTGAAGCGACCCCCGCGATCAACGTCGCAAGGCCGACAAACGTCGCTCCCTGAACCGGTTTGACCCGTACGACGGGGGTCAGATCATCCGTCAGAGCGGCAATCAGGTCTTCCCTGCTTCCTGTACGGTATGCGTGCTTTTCCATATCAATCTGCTTTCTCGACCAGGGTGGCCAGTTTCTTGAGGCCACGATGGATATTTACTTTGACCAAGCTCTCGCTCTGGCCGGTCTTTTCTGCGGCTTCGCGGATCGACAGTCCCGCGATCTTGACCAGCTCGATTACTTCGGCCTGCTTTTCGGGTATGAGGCCAAACAGGCGATCGAGACTCACGCGCGCCATGACGAGTTCTTCCTCGCTGTCTTCGACCGCATCGTCTTCCATCAGCTCCTTGCTGTCGTGCTTGTAGACCTTGCGCAGGTGATCGACCCAGCGATAGCGCGCGATGGCCGCAAGCCACGGCAGGAACGGGCGGGCCGGATCCCAGGTCGCGCGCTTGGTGTAGAACGCGGTCAGCACCTCCTGAACCAGATCGTCGATCTGGTGATGCGGGACCCGGCGGCTGAAATACCGTTCGAGCCACACCCCCACCTCGGTCAGCAGCACGTTGGCAGCGGCCTTGTCGCCACCTTGCGCTGCCACCATGAGGCGGGACAATGTGGGTTCGTCGGCGACCATCTACGCGGCCTTCGGCCCCGCGAACCTGGCAACCAGCGCATCGAGCGAGAACATCCCGCCGCCGCGGCTGATCAGGATCGCGGCGAGCGCGATCACGGTGATGGCCCAGCCGAAGAAGTGTGCCGCATCGGGAAACACGAACAGCTGAATGACGATCGCCATGATCATCAGGGCAAGCGCCGAGAACCGCGTGGCGAGACCTGCGACCAGCAGGATCGGAAACAGGAATTCCGCATAGGTCGCCATCGGCACCGCCAGATCGGTCGGGATGGGCAGCCCCGAAAATTCGTTCTCGAAGATAAAGTACTGGGTTTCATCGATCTGCAGCCACGTGCCCTCGATCACCTTGGTCTGGTACGAGCGCCAGAAGATTCCTGCCAGCGCAACGCGGGTGAAAAGCAATGCGATGCTCTCCGCAAGCCTGCCGGACAGAAACCCGGTCAGGCGCTCGTACATTGAAACGATACCGCTCATAGTGTCCTCCTAATTTGCCTGAGTGCGCGTCCTAGCGCTCGATCGGCTTGAGCGATCCTTTGCCCTTGGGCGTTTCGATCGTCACGCAAGTGCCCTTGTCGACGTATTTCCACGCGTTGCCCTGATAGTCGCGGGTCGACGTGCCGGAGCAGCTGGTGCCCGGACCTGCGGCGCAATCGTTCTTGCCGGCCTTGGCAACGCCGTAGCATTTTTCCTTGGCTGGCGCCTTCTGCGCGGCGGCGGGGCTGGTGGCGAGACCCGCGGCGATTCCCGCAGTAAGGGCAACGCCGGCGAGATTGGCGAAAGTCTTGGCATTCATGTCGTGTCTCCAGAAAACTCTGTTGGGTGTCGTCCGGTTCTTTGCCGGAACTGACCGGTGGTTCGCATGCGATGGCCACGTGGTTACAAACTTTCGCAATTTGTCGCCGCCGAACCGCCTCAACTCTCAACTGTAACCCGTCATAAGGAAATGACGAACCCGTCAGCGTGAGTTTGGACACCGGTTGGAGCGACCCCGTTCGGATCGGTCAACGCATATGGCGGCGCGCGAGATTCATGCTGCGCTCGTCAAGACAGTCCGGAAATGCCGATCGCGACGTGGTCACGATATCTGACCCCCTCCAGTGGACGCGGCACGAAAAGCATTCCGGACTGTCAACCATTTCGCCCGACTTCTGCTATGGAGACCCCGATGACGCAGCAGCATGATTCCATCGAGCCTTTCGGCGGTTTCGGTCTCGGCCTTCGGCGTACGCATTACGAGGATTTTCTCGAGCACGACGTAGCGGTCGATTTCGTCGAGGTGATCAGCGAAAACTACATGATCGAGGGCGGGCGGCAGCTGCGCATCCTCGAAGCCGTGCGCGCCCGGTTTCCCGTCATCATTCACGGCGTGTCGATGTCGATCGGATCTGCGGAAGGGCTCGATCCCGACTACCTCTCCAAGCTCAAGCGGCTGGAGCGGCGGATCGATCCGCTGTGGGTCTCCGACCACCTGTGCTGGACCCGCACCAGCGCGCACAACAGCCACGATCTGCTGCCGATGCCGCTGACCGAAGAAGCACTCACGGCAGTGTGCTCCAATATCGACCAGGCTCAGGAAACGCTGGGCCGCGCGATGCTGTTCGAAAACCCTTCGAGCTACCTGACCTTCCCGGAAGACGAACTGACCGAGTGGGAATTCCTGACCGAGATGACCCGGCGCACGGGTTGCTACCTGCTGCTCGACGTCAACAATATCTATGTCAGCGCGGCCAATCACGGATTTTCGTCGGAGAAATACCTCGCCGGATTGCCGCTCGACCGGGTGCGGCAGATTCACCTCGCCGGCCACGATCCGGCAACGCCCGAACGCGACATCATCATCGACACGCATGACCGAGAAGTCGCCGACGATGTGTGGGCGCTGTATGCAAAGACGCTGGCGATGCTGGACGAGCCGGTCGCGACGATGATCGAGCGCGACGCCCACATCCCGCCACTTGCCGAATTGCTGACCGAGCTTGACCGGGCGCGCGGCCTTGCCAGCGAAGCGCGCGAACCCGTCCCGGCATGAGCGCAACGACGCTCGCAGAGCGACAGGCCGCATTCATGCGCGCGATCCTCGACGAGGGCGCACCGATGCCCGAGGGCTGGGGCAATTCGCAAGCCGCCGGGATGGGCGTCTATCGCGGCAATTATCGCAGCGCCCTGATGGATGCGCTCGCCAGCACCTTCGAACGCACCGCGCGCTATGTCGGCGAAAACGCATTCAAGCGGGCCAGCGCGCACCACGCGATCTCGCATCCCCCCTCGGGCTGGACGATCGACGAGGCAGGCGCGGGTTTCGATATGACCTGCGCCGAGCTTTTCGGGGAGAATCCCGAAGTGGCCGAGCTTGCCTGGCTTGAATGGACGATGCTGCAGGTTTCGACCGCGGGCGATGTCTCGCCGCTCGATCCGATCGGTTTTGGAACGCTCACGGCGGACTTCGGCGATGAGGACTGGATGGGCTTGAAGTTTGATTTCCAGCCTCGTGCGACGGCTACAGTGGTCGAATACGATCTCACCGGCCTGTGGAGCGCGCTGGAACACGACGGGCCGGATCTGCCACCGTTGCGCCTCCCGGCCCCGCGCGGATGCGTGGTTTCGCGAGAAGGCGAGCGCCCGGCCTTCATGTTGGTCGATCTCGACCGCGCCAACGCCTTCACCGCGATGCAGGCAGGGGCGAGTTACGGCGAGATAATCGCATTGCTGGCGGGCGATGACGCAGGCGAGGACGAGGTGCAGAGGGCCGCGATGCGTGCGGGCGAAATGCTGGGGGAATGGCTTCAAGAGAAATTGATCATAGGCCTGAAAGCTTGACTCCGCGCTTCGGTCCGGCAGGTCTTTCTGCAAGGAGAGAGCCATGCTGACCGATACATCGATCGAATTGCGCACCACCCGGGCGAGCATGCTGTTGCGCGCCGTCGTCTGGCTGATGAGCAAGCGCAAGCCGGTCTTCCCGAAGCAGGCGAGCGAAGCGAAAACCTATCTCGAACTGCGCGACCCGCCGCGCGATGCCGCCATGCCGGAAAGCATGGAGCAGCGATTCACCGTGGAGCACTGGACGGCAGCAGAGCAGCAGGTCGTGACGATCCATCCGAAATCCGGCCCGGGCGAATGGCACATGCTGTACTTCCACGGCGGCGGCTTCGTATTGCCGATGTTCAAGGAACACTGGCCGCTCGCCGCAGCGCTGGTCGAGAAGTGCGGTATCAGCATCACCCTGCCGCTTTACAACGTCGTTCCCGAAAGCAGCTACGCCGATCAGGACGCGGTGGCCGATGCGGCATTCGCCAGACTGGCGGCAGAACACGACCCGGCCAGAATCGTCCTCAACGGCGACAGCGCGGGCGGGCACATGGCGTTGAGCCTGGCCTTGCGGCTCGCGCGCGCCGGAGGTCCGCAACCGGGCAAGCTCGCGCTGTTCGCGCCGTGGCTCGACGTGACGATGCAGGACGAAGCGATGCGGGCGGTCGAACCGCACGATACCATGCTCAGGATCGACGCTTTGCGGGAGCTGGGGCGGGTCTGGGCCGGCGATCGCGACCCGGCTTCGCCGGAATGCAGCCCGCTCTACACCCCACCCGAACAGTTGGCGCAGCTGCCGCCGACGCGTATCTGGACCGGACGGCACGATCTCTTCATCATCGATTCCCGTACCTTCACCGCAAGGCTGCGTGAAGCCGGGGTAGACGCCCGGCTTTATGAATACGCAGGCGCTCCGCATGTCTTCATGGCGGTTACTCCCACGCGCGAGGCAAAGGATGTGTTCGCGTTGCTGGAAGAATTCCTCGCCAGCTAGGCCGCGAAGCTCTCGCCCGCCATCGCCTCGCTGATTGCCCACAGCCGGTCGGCCCTGGCCTGGTCGAGCGCGTAGCTGCGCACCCCGCCTTTGGTCGATTGATCGTCGACCGGCGCGACATGGCAATCCTCGCAATAGACGCCGCCCTTTCCTTCCAGTTGTTCCGCCGTCGCAGCCCACACCGATGTGGCCGCGCCCTGCGGTATCGACTTCCATTGAAAGCTTGGATCGCTGGTGGTGACGCGTTCGACAAGCGCAGCGGCCTGTTCTTCGGAAAGATGCCGACCAAGGTTGGTGTCGATCCCGCCCGGATGCACCGCGTAGGCGTGGATGCCCTTGCTGCCAAATCGCTGCTCAAGCCCGACACTGAACAATACGTTCGCGGTTTTCGACTGGCCATAGCTGAGCCACGGATCGTACGGTGCATTCTCGAAATTGGGATCGTCGAGGTTGGCGGGCGCAATGTGGTGCCCGCGGCTCGACAGGTTGACGATCCGCTTGTCTTCCCCGGCTTCGATCAGCGGCATCAGCTGCTTCGTCAGCAGGAAGTGACCGATGTGGTTGGTGCCGAACTGCAGCTCGAATCCGTCGGCGGTATGGGATAAGGGGCAGGCCATCACACCGGCATTGTTGATGAGCATATCGATCTTGTCGAAGCGCTTGTTCGCCTCCGTGCCGCAGGCGCGCACGCTATCGAGCGACGAGAGATCGCACACGATCGTCTCGACATGGGCGTCGGGGTGATCGGCTGTGATGTTGGCCGCCGCCTCGTCGAGCCTGGCCCGGTCGCGCCCTGCCAGCACCACGCGTGCGCCCTTCGCCGCCATCGCCCGCGCGGTTTCCAGCCCGAGCCCGGAGTTGCCGCCGGTCACGAATACCGTCTTTCCCGACAGATCCTTGCCCGCCAGCACCTCGTCGGTCGTCGACGCCCAGCCAAACTCGCTCATTTCCGTTCTCCTCGCACCCTGTGTTGCGCTGGGCAGTAGCTTGGCGGGGCCGATTGATCTAGAATGCAGTGACAGGGGAGGAGACCATGAGGCACCTATTTCTGCTGGCGCTAACCGCGCTGTTCACCGCCGCCGCGCCTGCGGCCGCACAGGATACCGAAGCGCGCTGGTCGATCGCGATCCACGGGGGAGCGGGCACGCTGGATCCCGACGCGATGACGCCTGCGCGCCGTGCAGCCTACGAAGCGGCGCTGCAGAACGCGCTCGATGCCGGAGCGCGGGTGCTGGCCGCAGGCGGCAGTGCGACGGACGCGGTCAAGGCGGCGATCGTTCCGCTGGAGGATGAGCCGCTGTTCAACGCCGGTCGCGGCGCGGTGTTCACCTGGGAAGGCGAGAACGAGCTCGACGCGTCGATCATGGACGGACGCGATCGCAGCGCGGGCGCAGTGACGGGTGTGAAGAGCATCAAGAACCCGATCCTGCTTGCCGACACGGTCCGGACCGATAGCCCCCATGTGTTTCTGACCGGCGCCGGTGCGGAGGAATTCGCCGCCGAACACGGGATCGAGACCGCGCCGCCCGAATGGTTCGCGACCGAGCCGCGCCGGGAATCGCTGGAGCGGATGAAGGCGCAGGAGCTGTCGTCGCTCGATGTCGATCACAAGTTCGGCACGGTTGGCGCGGTGGCGCTCGACATGCAGGGCAATCTCGCGGCGGGCACCTCTACCGGCGGGATGACGGGCAAGCGCTGGGGACGGGTCGGCGATTCGCCCGTAGTCGGCGCGGGCACCTATGCCGACAACCGTGCCTGCGCGGTCTCGGCAACCGGCTGGGGCGAATATTTCATCCGCGTCGGCGTCGCGCACGAAATTTGCAGCCGTCTGCGGTTCCTGCGTTCGACCAACTGGCTGACCCTGGGCAACAGGCGCGTACCGTCCGGCGAAACCCAGGCGATCTCGCAGCTGGCGGCGGACGCGGTGATGAACGAAGTGAAGGAACTGGGCGGCGATGGCGGAGTGATCCTTGTCACTCCCGAAGGCCACGCCCTCTACAGCTTCAACACCACGGGGATGTATCGCGCGCGCGCGACCAGCGAAGGCGTCAACGAAGTGGCGATCTTCGCCGACGAGTAGGAGCTAGAGCGGAGCTCCGCCATCGATCCGGGCAAGATCGGCGATCACCGCGCCGATTCTGGCCAGAACCGCTTCGGAAGCTGGATCGATCGTGTCGTGGGTCTCCCGCGCACGGAAATACGCGGCGAAGGTGATCGGCGCGCGCTCCGGCGGCTCGACGAAGCCGATATCGACATAGAGACCGCCCATCCCTGGCCAGATCGAGGTGCCGGTCTTGTCACCCGCACGCCAGCCTTGCGGCAACCCGGTGCGGACTCGGCGCGCGCCCGTGGTGGTGTCGGCCATCCATTGCCTCAACATCGCGCGCTCGGCTTCGGGAAGGATATCGCCGAAGCACAGGTTCGCGACCGTCCGCGCCATCGCTGCCGGGGTGGTGGTGTCGCGGATCTCGGTGGGCGGAACGTTGTTGAGCGACGGCTCGATGCGGTCGAGCCGGCTGCTGGCGTCCCCGATTTCACGCCAGAAGCCGGTCAGCGCCGAAGGCCCGCCAAGCTCGCGCAACAGGATATTGGCCGCGGCGTTGTCCGAAAATTTCTGCGTCGCTTCGGCGAGTTCGCGCAAGGTCGCGCCCTCGCTCAACCGCCGAGTGGTGAAGGGCGATACCGACATGAGATCGTCTTCGCTCCAGCTCACCCGCCGGTCCGCGTCGATGGTGCCCGCGACATCGCGCGCCAGCACCAAAGCCGCCAGCGACAGCTTGAACGACGAGCAGTGCCCGAACCGCATCGTCTCGTTCAGCCCAAGCGAATTGCCGCTCCCGGTGTCGAAGATCTCCGCGCCGAGAGTGCCGCCCGATGCCGCCTCGATAATCCGCAGCCGGGCATCCAGCCGTCCGGCCGGGGATCGATCGAGCGGCACGCAGGCGCCTGCCGCCATCGCCGCCGCTCCGGCCAAGACCATCCGCCGCTCGAACGTCACAGGTGCTTCTCCATGCACAGGCTGAATTCGTCGGAGACGTAATCGCCGAACGCCGGGCATTCGGCAAAGCCGTGCTTTTCATAGAGGCGCTGGGCGGGAGCGAATTCGGCCGGGCGACCGGTCTCGAGACCCAGCCAGGTGTAGCCGCGCCGCTGCGCCTCGCCGATCAGGTGCTGCAGTAGGGCTTCGCCTGCGCCTTTCCCGCGATATTTGGGCGCGGCGCGCATGGATTTGAGTTCGCCCCGGCCATCGCCGAGCTCCTTGAGTGCGCCAACGGCTGCGAGGCGGTCAATGTCCCACACCGCGAAGAACGAAACGTCGGGTTCGCGCAGCCGCTCGGGCGGCATCGCATGGACTTTGCAGGCCGGGGACCATTGGTGCATTTCCGCGAGATGCAGCCGCAACAGATCGAGCACCGCTGCTCCGGTCAGATCGTCGGGCGCAATCCGATACCCGGTCATGAATGCTTGTCCGCCTTGCGCTTGCCGAACCGCATGTCGCTTTCGAGCTTGTGGCGCAGCTGGGAATAGAACGCTTCGAGAAAGGCGCGTTCGTCCCCCGCGCCCGGATCCCAGCCGATCTTGCGGCAGATCGTCTCGTGCACGGCCGAAAGCGCATCGGACTGGTTTTCGCGCAACACCCGCTCGAGCGTCTGGAGTTCGCGCTCGCCATAGACGGCGAGCTCGGCCTCGCCAAAATCGTAGCGCGCCCCGGTCAGCGTGCTGGTTCCCCGGGAAGCGCCCTGGGTCGACAATGCATCGGCCAGCTTGGTTCGCGGTGCTTCGACCACCCAGGTGCCGGCAATGATGTCGCCTGCGCGCAGGGCGTCCTTGTTGAGAAACGGAATGGCGAGGATCACCAGCAGCCAGGCGAGGCCGGCATAGCCGAAATTGCCCATTTCGCCGCTCGGCGCGACCATCAGGAACACGAGCGGCATGAACAGCTCGATATCGCGCAGCAGGTTGCGCGCGATCACCGCCTCGGGCGTGAGCCTTCCGCCGTCGCGCGCCGCCACCCGGATGCCGACCGCGCGCTTGCCGAGCGTCGCTCCGCGCGGGCCGAGCTCGAGCCCGAGGAAATATCCGTAGCGGGCAAGGAACAGGAACAGGATGAAGACGATCAAGATGAACTCGCCCGCGCCTTCGACATTCTGGTCCGCGTTGTCGACGATCTCCTCGAACAACCCGCCCGCGATCCATCCCAGCAGGAGCACGAACACCGTCAGGCCAACATAAAGCAGGATGAAATCGAGGATCAGCGCGCCGATCCGCGATCCGCGCGAGGCGACCGTAATCGGCACCGCGATCCCTTCGGGCGTGATCAGCACCCGCTCGCGCTTGTTCGCCGCATTGGCATTGGGCAGGGAGGGCGCTTCGGCCAGAGCGGGGTTCATGCCTCGTCTCCGATCCGTTTCGGGCGGTACAGCAGGAAATAGGCCAGCCAGAACACCAGCATCCCGCCGCCGATCATCAACCGGTTCTCGGTCCCGCCGACGAGCTGGCGCGGAAACGCCTCGAGCAGCGCCGCGACCACCATCATCAGCACCACTCCGACCATCACCATCGCCCCGCGCCGACCGCTTTCCGCCGCGGCAGCGAGCACCGACTTGTCGCCCGGAAAGGCCATCGACCGCCCGATATGCATGCCCGCTGCGCCCGCCAGCAGGATCGCGAACAGCTCGGTCGTGCCGTGCACGCTGAGCCACGCGGCGAATTCCCATCCCAGCCCCTGTCCGGCGAACAGCCAGAACATCGCGCCGAGCACAGCGAGGTTGTAGACCAGCAGCAGCAGCGAAGGGATGCCGAACGCGAAACCCAGCGCGAAGGCGAGGATCGCCACCCCGGCGTTGTTGCTGAACAGATAGGCGGCGAAGGACGACAGCCCGCCCGCGTTCTCTTCGACCGCCAGCGTTTCGAGCAATTGTTCGCGGCTTGCGCCGGGCACGCGGGTATCGGCGAACTGGGTCGGGACCAGCCGATAATACCAGTCGCGGTCCTGCTCCACCAGCAGCCAGCCCACGATCGTGCCCGCGACCATCACGAACAGCGCGACGCACATGTCGAGCCAGATCTCTCGGATCGAGCGGCTCCAGCCGCCCAGCAGGAATTCGCGCAACCACCCGAACAGCCCCTTGCGCGGGCCGTAGACCTGGAACCAGGCACGCTGGACCAGGCTTTCGAGATAGCGCAGCGTCGCCGCGTCGAGCGAGGTTTCGCGCGCGACCGAGAGGCTGGAGGCCGCGGTGCGATACAGCGTGGGCAGCGCCAGCAGTTCGTCGTCGTCGACCCGGCGCAGCCCGCCCTTTTCCATCCGCTTGACGATATCCTCGAGCCGTCGCCAGTCGCCCTCGCGCTCCAGTCGGAAGCGGTCGGAGCGCAGCGCCGCGCTCTCGATATCGGGCGGTGCGGCGATCTCGCCGCGCCCGAACCAGGCAGACAGGGACGGCGCCTTCATTATCCTATCGCCTCGCTGTTCTTGATGATGAAGTAGCGGTCAATCAGGCGATAGCCGATCGACTCCCACGGGGCCTCGATCACGTCGACGCCCATGCGGCGCAGGCGCTGGAGGACGATGCTGCGCTGGTGCGCCAGTGTCTCGGCGGTGACGCTGCGTGCGAGCGTGGCGATATCGCCGGGTTCGTCCGCGATAAAGGTTTCGAGCTCGCTGTCGGCGATGGTGACGAACAGCACGAGGTGTTTGTGCACCAGCCGCCCGATGCTCTCGACCATCATTTCGGCGGCGGTCGGATCGGTGAAATCGGAAAACAACACGATCAAAGATCGGCGTTTCAGCTTGGCCGTCAGCGTCGCGAGGGCGAGTGTGAAATTGGGTTCGTTGGCGGTGTAGTCGAGCCCGGCGGCAGCGCTTTGCAGGCGGTGGAAGGCGCGGGCATCGCCGACGAAAGGGGTCATCACCTGCGGGCGCTGCGAAAAGCCGAACAGAGCGACCTTGTCGCCGCCCTTGAGCGCGACATAGGCGCAGGTGAGCGCGGCAGAGACCGCGCGGTCGATGCGCGGCATCCCGTCGACCGGTTCGCACATCGCCTGTCCGCAATCGAACGCGAAGACGATCTGGTTGTTGCGTTCGCTTTCGTTCTCGCGGGCGTAGAGGTGGTTGTGCCGCGCGCTGGCTTTCCAGTCGATCCGGCGGCGGTCCATGCCCGGCTCGTATTCGGACAGCGCCTCGAACTGCGTGCCTTCGCCGCGGATGCGCCGGGCGATCAGCCCGGTCTGGGCATCGCGCAGGAAGGTCTGCAATTCGCGGCTGCGCACTGGCGAGAGATCGGGCCAGATCCGCACCTCGTCGGCGAGGCTGCCGGAGACCTGGCGCGAGCCGAGGCCGAGCGGCCCGGTCCAGCGCAGCCACGCGCGCGTCACCCTCGTCGTGCCCCGCCGCGTAGGATGCGCGACATGCGCCCCGCGAACGTGTTCGTCGAATTCGACCGGTTTCAAAAGAAAGCGACCCACTCCGCGATCGCCCATGCGCGGGTCGAATTCGAGCGCGCCCTCGACCCTCGAGATCGCGCGGGATGGCAGCACGGCCTGCATCGCGAGCTCGGTCGGCTGGCCGACTTCGGTGTCGCTGGGCACGAAGATGCGCCAGTCCCTGCGAGCGCCGGCAAGCGCGCCGTCGAGCAGCACCAGCGCGATCAGCGCCAGTGCGGCGATCGGCGCGACGATCCATGTTCCCGGCGCGATCGCCGCGATCAGCACCGCGACCGGCGCCGACGCGGCGGCGAGCCACGCGGTGCGTTCGGTCGGGACGATCGGCAGCGTCCAAGAGATCTCGCGCAGCTTCATCCGGTCAACGCGGCGCCTCGGTGCTTTCGACCAGCTCCGCCACGAGCGCTTCGATATCGCGGCCCTCGATTTCCGCTGCCGGGCTCAGCGTCAGCCGGTGGCGCAGCACCGGCACCGCCAGGGCTTTGACATCGTCGGGGATCGCATAGGCGCGGCCATCGAGTGCAGCGCGCGCGCGCGAGGCATTGGCGAGCATCACGGCGGCGCGCGGCGACGCCCCGACCGCGAGTTCGGCATGGTCGCGGGTCGCGCGCACCAGCCGGACCACGTATTGGGTGATCTCTTCGGCCACGGTCACCTGATCGAGCGCGGTGCTGGCGGCGGCGAGGCTCGCCGCATCGGCGACCGCCGAGACGCCCAGATCGGCAGGCTTTGTCGGCCCCTGCCGCTTGCCGTAATCGGTCACGATGCGGGTCTCCTCGGCCTCGTCGGGATAGGGGACCAGCAGCTTGAACAGGAACCGGTCGAGCTGCGCTTCGGGAAGCGGATACACCCCCTGGTTCTCGATCGGGTTCTGGGTCGCGACCACCATGAACCGGGTTGGCAGTTCGTGGGATTCGCCATCCAGCGTCACGCGGCGTTCCTGCATCGCTTCGAGCAGCGCGGCCTGCGTCTTGGGCGGGGTGCGGTTGATCTCATCGGCCAGCAGCAACTCGCAGAAGATCGGCCCGCGCGTGAGGGTGAACGAGCTGGTCTGGAAGTTGAACAGGTTCGATCCGAGGATATCACCCGGCAGCAGATCCGGCGTGAACTGGATCCGCCCGAAATCGAGGCCGAGCGCGGTCGCGAACGTGTTTGCGAGGAAGGTCTTGGCGGTGCCCGGCGGGCCTTCCAAAAGGACGTGCCCTTCGCTCACCATCGCGACCAGCAATTGCTCGATCATCTCGTCCTGGCCGATGATCGCCTTGGCGACCTCGGCGCGGATCGCATCCGCGAGCGCGCGCAGTTCTTCGAGGCTCATGCTCATCTGTGCAATTTCCCTTCAAGTTCCTTGAGCGCCTGTGCGGCGCGCAGAATTTCCATCGGTGTCCGGGCGTCGCGCAGACGGGCTGCGCGTCGCGAATAGGGCTCATCGTTTGGCAGGCGCACGGCCAGCGCCTTGTCGATCGCTTCGGGATCGTGCCGCGTCAGCCCCAGCGCCTCCGCGAGCCGCCGGGCCGACAGCGCGGCATAGGGTTCCGCGAGCAGCCGCAGCCGCCCCGCGCGGACGATCAGCGCCGCTCCGTTGCGCACCAGCCGCGACTTGCCGAAAGCGATCGCCGGACCATGGGCGACCGGCGGGCCGAAGCGCTGGAATGCGCGCCAGCCGACGATCAGGATCGCCAGGATCAGGCACAAGGTCGCAGCCAGGAACGGGGGCCGAAATGCCAGCGTCAGCAGGTTGATCGAGCCGCCAAAACCGTTGAGCGTCAGGTCGAAGGTAACCGGGTAGCTGTCGCCATACCCCGCGTCTTCGACTAGCTTGAGTGCGAGCGCCGCCCGTTCCTTGTCCGCCAGGCCGTAATTGTTGACCAGGTCCGGTTCGAGCACGAACGTGACCCATTCGGTGTCGTCGCCGTAGCCCATCTCGTCTTCGACCGGGAGCGACACCGCCAGCCGACGGGCGGCACCGTCGACGACGAGCGCGGTGTGGTCGGTGTCAGGGTTTGCGCCGATGACCCGGGGGTGGGGTAGCGTTCCCCCGTTGCCGAATCCCGCCCATGTCGGCGTTTCGTCGGTCGTCAGCTCGGCGCTGAACGCATAGCGGCCTTCAAGTTCGCCGAGCCATTCGGGCACATAGGCATCGCCGAGCTGCACCCATCCGTCCTTGACCTTCGCGCGCACCTCCTCGGGAAGGTCCTGTGGGAGACCCAGTGCCAACCATTTCGGCACGATCACCATGGTCGGGCCGACATAGGCCCGCCGCCGGAGGATGTCGGTCAGTTCCTCGGCTTCGAAATAGGGCGGCGGGGTGATCACGAGCAGGTCGGGCGTGTCGAGACCGCTCTGCAGTCGCGAGCGGGATACCTCGTAGCCATTCGCCTCGAGCAGCTTCGCCAGCCCCGAATAGCCGTTGAGCGCATTGGACGCGGCGTGCGCTGCCCCGTCGTTGTCCCTGCGCCCGGTGTCGCCGATGCTGAGAAAATACAGCATCGCCACGAACGCGACAAAGCCGATCAGCACCATGCCGAGCACCGCGCCGCGGCCGAACGGACCGGAACCGCGACCGGAGCCGGCAGCCGCGCTCAAGCGACCGCTCCCACAGCGCGGCTCTGGTCGATCCGCGCGAGCGCGAACTCGGCATAGGCGGCGCGCGCGGCCTCCCAGTCGGCATGGTCGAGCGTACGCAGCGCGAACAGGCTGCGTTCGACCCGCTCCGAGATCACCCGGAATGCGCCGCGCGCCGCCTCAGAAAGCGCGGGCAGGGCGGCCAGCTCGCGCGCGGTGCTCGATGGTTCGACCCAGTCCGGGCGCGCTGCGGCGATCTGCCCGACGCTGCGTTTCAGCAGCAGGTGTGTCGCCTCGTCGAAGCGGCCTTCGGCAGCGAGCCGGTCGGCCTCCTCGAGCAGTGCGAGGCTTTCTTCGCGCCCAGGCTGCCATTCCTGTTCGTCGGGTTCACCCGATTGCGAACGGCGCCAGCGCCAGGCGGGATCGACCAGCCGATAGATCAGGTACACCACGAACAGCGCGAGCAGCCCCAGCAGCACCCATTGCAGCACCGGCCACGACAGCCCCAGAGCCTGCCCTATCGGCGCAAACAGGTCGGCGAGAAAATCGATCACGACCTGCATCGCGCGTTCGAACCAGTTGGGTTCGCGCGGCGGCTGGTCCGGAATGACGATCTGTTCGAACTGGATATCCGGATTGCGTCGCAATTCCTGCCAACCCTCCGGAGCCGGAGAACCGGCCAAGGCAGTGGTTGGCGCCGCAGGAGATTGCATCACGGTGGTCATGCGAGCGCCGTGGTGGCACGGTCCATCGCGCGGTGCAACTCCCCAGCGTCGGGGATCGTCCACAGCGCCGGATCAGCCGCGTTCGCGCCCCTGTTCATAGGTGCCCAGCAGCCGCAATTCCTTGGAATGAAACGCGCATTCCTCAAGCGCGCGATCGACCGCCGGATCGCCCGGCGCACCGGTGATATCGGCATAGAACATCGTCGCGGCAAAGCTGGTGCCTTGCTGGTAACTTTCCAGCTTGGTCATGTTGACGCCGTTGGTCGCGAAACAGCCCAGCACCTTGTAAAGCGCGGCGGGTATGTTCTTCACTTCGAAAATGAAGGTCGTGACTGCATCCCTGCCCGCCAGCGATGCAGGCGCGAGAGGTTCACCTGCGAGGATCACGAACCGGGTCATGTTGTCGGGACTGTCCTCGACGTGTCGCTCGGCGATGTCGAGGCCGTAGAGTTCGGCTGCGATGGCCGGTGCGATCGCGGCGATTTTCGGGTCGCCGCGCTCCGCCACAAAGGCTGCCGCGCCGGCGGTGTCGGCATGGCTGAGCGGCACGATCCCGCGGTCGCGCAGGAACCGCCGCGACTGGCCGAGCGCCTGCGGGTGGCTGTAGGCCGCTTCGAACGGACCGGGGCCGATCCCCATCAGCGCGTGATGGATCGGCATGAAATATTCGCCGACGATCGACAGTCCGCTTTCGGGCAGCAGGAAGTGGATATCGGCAACGCGGCCGTGCTGCGAATTCTCGATCGGGATGATCGCCTGCCCGGCGCGGCCATCCTTCACCGCGTCGAGTGCATCCTCGAAGCTGAAGCACGGCAGGGGCAGGGCATCGGGCCGTGCTTCGGTGGCGGCCCGGTGCGAATTTGCGCCCGGCGATCCCTGAAACGCGATCGCGCGCGCCGGGTCCGCTTCGGCCGCTTTGCGCAGCTGGTCGACAATTTCGAGAGCAGGCCCGGGGAAACTTCGCATCGAGCGAGACTGCTAGAGCGGGGAAGCACCTGCGGCAAGCCCACTTGCAACCTGTGCAAGGAATGATGATGCGATCGCCCTTGCGCCCGGCGTGACGCCCCATTAATGGGGCGCCGGGATGACACAGGAAAACTCTTCGGAAACGACGCCCAAGACTGAAACCGGTTCGGGCGATTTGTTCAACACCGCTGCGGGCTGGGTTTTGTTCGCGGCAGGTCTCGGCCTCGGCCTTTCGATCCTGTCCGGGAAATATTTCCACGGCGACAGTCCGGAACGTCCGGAGCAGCTCGGCTACGTGATCGAAGGCGTGATCGAGGAAGGCGGCGGCGAAGCCGAAATGACCATGGCGGCGGCGCTCGCGATGCCGGATACGACGGTCGCTGCGGGCGAGAAGATCTATGCCAAGTGCCAGGCGTGCCACACGATCAACCAGGGCGGCGCCAACGGCGTTGGTCCGAACCTGTACGGGATCATGGGATCGCCGATCGGCAAGCATGCGGCCGGCTACGATTACAGCGCGGCCATGGCGTCGTTTGGCGGCCAGTGGGGCTGGGAAGAAATGAACGCCTGGCTGAAGAATCCCAAGGGCTACATCGAAGGCACCAAGATGGGTTTTGCCGGTCTTTCGAAGATCGAGGATCGCGCCGCGCTCGCCTTGTACCTCAACTCGCAGGGCTCGGGCCTGCCGGTTCCCGAATATGTGGAAGCCGTGGCCGAAGGCGCCGAGGAAGCGGAAGCCGAGACAGACGAGGTTGCGGCAGCCGAAGCCGATCAGGGCGAACTCGCAGCGTCCGAAGAAGCCGCCGCCGCACAATAGCCGGCCTGCCAAGGGGCGTCAGTCGCGCCCCTTGAACCCCTGCGCCACGACATACCATTCGGACGAACCCTTGCGGCTCGCCGGGGGCTTGGCGTGCTTGACGCTGGCAAAGTGCCTCTTCAGCAGCGCGAGCAGTTCCGCGTCGGTTCCGCCGGCCAGCACCTTGGCGACGAACGCGCCGCCTTTTTCCAGCGTTTCGACCGCGAACCACGCGCCCGCTTCGACCAGCGCCATGGTGCGCAGGTGGTCGGTCTGTTTATGCCCAACGGTGTTCGCGGCCATGTCCGACAGGACGAGGTCCGGCGGTCCGCCCAGCGCTTCCTCGAGCGCGGCGGGTGCCGCATCGTCCATGAAGTCCATCTCGAAGATGGTCACGCCCTCGATCGGCTCGGTCGGCAGCAGGTCGATCCCGACCACGCCGGCCCTGGGTGCCCTGGCGCGCACCACCTGCGACCAGCCGCCCGGCGCTATCCCTAGGTCGACCACGCGTTTGGCTCCGCGGATCAGCCCGAACCGCTCGTCGAGCTCGATCAGCTTGTAGGCGGCGCGGCTGCGATAGCCATCGGCCTTGGCCTGCTTGACATAGGGATCGTTGAGCTGGCGTTCGAGCCAGCGCACCTGCGACGCGGTGCGCCCTTTGGCGGTCTTGACCCGCCGGTCCGAATTGCGCCCGGACCTGCTCATTGCGGAGGGTTTTCCGCGCGCAGGCCCTGCAGGGTCCTGAGCGCGCGTTCGCTTTGGCGTTCGGCCGCCATCAGGCTGCGCAGGATGCCTTCGCGAATCCCGCGATCCGCGACTCCCAGCCGCTCGGCAGGCCACAAGTCCAGGATCGATTCGAGGATGGCGCAGCCCGCGACCACCAGATCGGCGCGATCCTGGCCGATGCACGGCAGTTCGCTGCGCTGGGCGGGCGACATCCCGGAAAGCCGCGCGCTGATTTCGCGCATCGAATCCGAAGGAACGATCAGCCCATCGACCGCCTTGCGATCGTAATGCGGCAGTTCGAGATGCAGGCTCGCCAGCGTCGTCACCGTGCCGCTCGTACCCAACAGACGGATATCGTCGCACTCGGCCGCATCGGCGATCCGTTGCGCGAACGGAGCGAAGCTTTCCGAGACCACCCGGCGCATCTCGCGGTATCGTTCGAGCCGCGCTCCTTCGGTATTTTCCCTGCGCCCGACCGTGTCGGTGAGCGACACCACCCCCCACGGCACGCTCTGCCAATCGAGAATCCGCGGAACCTTGCGCGATTCGGGGCCGCTCGGTTCGAGCAGCACCAACTCGGTCGAACCGCCGCCGATATCGAAGATGACCGCCGGACCTTCGCCCGCTTCAAGCAGAATGTGACACCCCAGCACCGCAAGCCGGGCTTCCTCTTCGGCGCTGATGATGTCGAGCACGATTCCCGTCTCGCGCCGGACCCGCTCGATGAAGGCCGGGCCGTTGGCTGCGCGGCGGCAGGCTTCGGTCGCCACCGACCGGGCGAGCCTGACCTTGCGACGGCGCAGCTTGTCCGCGCAGATCGACAGCGCTCCCAGCGCACGGTCCATGGCGTGATCGGACAGGCGGCCAGTCGTGGCGAGATCCTCGCCCAGCTTCACCACGCGGCTGAACGCGTCGATCACGGTGAAATCCCTGCCCGAAGGCCGGGCGATCAGGAGACGGCAATTGTTGGTCCCGAGATCGAGCGCAGCATAGGCTTCGCCGGGGCGGGCGTGGTGGCCGGGCGTGCGCAGCGGAGCCGGTTTTGGCCCCCGGGCATCGCCGTTGGGTCGGGTGGTTTCCAGATTTGCAGACGGAGTATCCGCGCAATTCTGGCGCGAACCCTTGCGACGCTCCCGGTCCCTGCGGGGTCGCGGTGCTTCTTGTGGCTGGGAGGAGCGCTTGTAGCGAAAATCGGCTACCTTGCCGGACCTGCTGCCCCTCTTTGTACCAGCGCTCCTGTTCTCGTCCGGCGGAAACGCGTCCGCCATACTCACTCTTTCTTTTCCTCTCGCACGTCCGCGGTGCGAGGACCTGAGCAAAAACTAACCGAACCATGGCGATAGGGCAAGCGAACGGCGCGCGACGGGTGTGCGGCTCGCATCGCGGCCTTGACCTTCATCGGCGGCAAACCTAGATGCGCGGCTCGCCCGGCGCAGCCGATTCTGCGGCGCGCGGGCCAATGCCCCGTCGTCTAATGGTAAGACTACGGACTCTGACTCCGTCAATTGAGGTTCGAATCCTCACGGGGCATCCAATCCTCCCGGTTGCAGCTCTTCGCCATGCGGGTGATCTCGACCATTGCAGGACCGCGGGCGGAGCCCTAGGGCGAAGCGATGACCGAAAAGCAATCCGATCACGACCTTACCGACCGCAAGTTCTACCGCGCCGGAGAGGAAAGCCGGTTCGCCGCCGAAGCGCCCGAGCGCACGCCGCAGACCCAGCATCCGGCCTACAAGCTGGCGTTCAACGATCACGATTTCATGCTGCGGGACGAGTTGCGCCCCGTCCGTTTCCAGCTCGAGCTGCTGAAACCGGAAATGCTGCTCGACGAGGCGCGGGTCGGTTCGACGCTGGTGATGTACGGCTCTGCGCGCATTCCCGCTCCGGAAGAGGCGCAGGCCCGGATCGATGCAGCCAAGACCGGTGACGAATACGAACAGAAGGTCGCCGCGCGGCTGGCCGAAAAGGCGAAGTACTACGAAGAGGCGTACAAGCTCGCCCGGCTGATCTCGGAAAAGGCCATCATCGAAGACGGCAAGCGGCAGTTCGTCGTCACCACCGGTGGCGGGCCGTCGATCATGGAAGCGGGCAATCGCGGCGCGAGCGATGCCGGGGCCGAGTCCATCGGGCTCAACATCGTCCTGCCGCACGAGCAGGCGCCCAACGGTTACGTCACGCCCTATCTCAGCTTCCAGTTTCACTATTTCGCGCTGCGCAAGATGCATTTCCTGCTGCGCGCGCGGGCAGTCGCGGTGTTTCCCGGCGGGTTCGGGACGTTCGACGAATTCTTCGAATTGCTGACGCTGATTCAGACCGGCAAGATGAAGCCAATCCCGATCCTGCTGTTCGGCAAGGATTTCTGGACCCGCGTGGTCGATTTCGAGGCGATCGCCGAGGAAGGCACGATCTCCAAGCAGGACCTCGACCTGTTCCACTGGTGCGAGACCGCCGACGAGGCGTGGGGCCACATCGCGGAATTCTACGAGCTCGAGCCCTGACAAGCGTCGGGGACTGCCAAGATCCGGCTAGTCGAGACTCCGCACCGCGTGGTGACCGAGCGGGCCGTTGCCCGCGCCGAAACCCGGCGCCGCCTTGATCGCGGCAAGGACGAATTTCCGCGCCAGCCGCACCGCGTGTTGGAGCGGCTGGCCGTGTCCGATCAGCGTCGCGATGGCCGCCGACAGGGTGCAGCCCGTCCCATGCGTGTGCGGCGTATCGATCCGCGCGTGATCGAACGAGACCGCGCGCGCATGGTCGCCCGGCTCGTACAGGATATCGATGATCCGCGCGTCGGGAGTATGGCCTCCCTTGGCGAGGACAGCGGCGCCCGACATCGCTGCCAGCTCTTCCGCGGCGTCCGCCATCTGCGAGGAATCGGCCAGGCTGCGCCCGAGGATATGTGCCAGTTCGGGCAGATTGGGGGTGATCAGCGTCGCGAGCGGGAACAGCTTCTGCCGCAGGGCATCGATCGCGGCGGGATCGATCAGCGCCGCACCTGAGGTCGCGATCATCACCGGGTCGAGCACGATCGGTGCCACGACGCCGTGCAGGGCCTCGGCCGTGTGCGCGATGATATCGGCATCGTGCAGCATGCCGATCTTGATCGCATCGACGCCGATATCGTCGATGCAGGACCTGATCTGCGCGCCGACGAATTCGCCCGACAACGGAGCAATGGCCTGCACGCCAATGCTGTTCTGCGCGGTTGCCGCCGTGATCGCGGTCATCGCATAGCCGCCGAGCATCGCAATGGTCTTGATGTCGGCCTGGATTCCAGCGCCGCCGGACGAGTCCGATCCGGCGATGGCAAGAATCCGGGGCGGGGATCGTGTGGTCATCCCTTGAACTTGCGCTCCGTAGCGGGCGGAAACTTCTGGTGCAGCGATCTTGCCCGCGTCGGCCGGTCCATCAGTTCTCCGCCGCAATTCGGGCAGCGATCGTCGAGCTCCTCGGCGCAGGACGCGCAGAAAGTGCATTCGAAGCTGCAGATGAACGCGCCCGGCGCTTCGGCGGGCAGATCGGTGCCGCAGCGTTCGCAATCGGGTCGCATGTCGAGCATGTCCTTGCCTTCCTAGGCTGCCGCGCGCACCGCGTCGCATACCCGGTCGACCACCGCTTCGACCTGGGCGGAATCGTCGCCCTCGGCCATGACGCGGATCACCGGCTCGGTGCCCGACGGGCGTATCACCAGCCGGCCCTTGCCCTGCAGTTCGCCTTCGGCATCGGCGATCACCGCCTTGACGGTGTCGTTTTCGAGCGGTTTGCCGCCTTCGTAACGGACGTTCTTGAGCAATTGCGGAACCGGATCGAACAGGTGCAGGATCTCGCTCGCAGGGCGTCCGGCACGCACCAGGCTGGTGAGCACCCGCAGCGCCGCGACCGTGCCGTCCCCGGTGGTCGCGTGGTCGAGCAGGATCATGTGCCCGGACTGCTCGCCGCCGACATTGAAGCCGCCTTCCTTCATCCGCTCGAGCACATAGCGATCGCCGACCTTGGTGCGTTCGAGCGTCAGATCCCTGCCAGCCAGATAGCGTTCGAGGCCGAGATTGGACATCACCGTCGCGACCACGCCGCCGCCGGTGAGTGCGCCCTTTTCCTGCATGCGCGTGGCGATCAGCGCCATGATCTGGTCGCCGTCGACCGCGCGGCCCTTTTCGTCGACCACGATCAACCGGTCGGCATCGCCGTCGAGAGCGATCCCGATATCGGCGCTTTCCTCGACCACTCGCGCCTGCAGTGCCTCGATCGCGGTCGACCCGACGCCGTCGTTGATGTTGGTGCCGTTGGGCGTGACGCCGATTGTCACCACATCCGCGCCCAGTTCCCAGATCGCCGAGGGTGCGACCTGGTATGCTGCACCGTTGGCGCAATCGACCACCACCTTCAGCCCATCGAACCGCACTTCGGACGCCACCGAATCCTTGACCGCGTGGATATAGCGCCCGCGCGCATCGTCGATCCGCCGCGCGCGACCGATCCTTTCGGCGGGGGCGAGCGGAATGTCGGTTTCCATCAAGCGCTCGATCTCCGCTTCGGCTTCGTCGGACAGCTTGAAGCCGTCGGGCCCGAACAGCTTGATGCCGTTGTCGGGAAACAGATTGTGGCTGGCGGAAATCATCACGCCCATGTCGGCGCGCATTTCGCGGGTGAGCAGCGCAATGGCAGGGGTGGGCAGCGGCCCGGTCATGATCACGTCGATCCCGACGCTGGTGAACCCGGCGACCAGCGCGCTTTCCATCATGTATCCCGAAAGCCGCGTGTCCTTGCCGATAACCACCCGGTGGCGGTGCCCGCCGCGGACGAAGTGACGGCCCGCCGCCTGCCCGACCTTCATGGCGGTGGCCGCAGTCATCACCCCGGCATTGGTGCGGCCCCTGATCCCATCGGTGCCGAAGAACTTGCGTGACATATCGGGCTGTGCCCCTTTCATCCCTGCGTCCGATTGTCAGGCGCTTGTGGCGCGGTTATCGCGCGAAGGGAAGGGCGCAGCGCATCACGAGGGGCACGAATTGTTGACTGAACAGGCCGACACGGCACCGACATCGCGTTTCGAGCTGATCACCATCCGTTTGCCGGTGGTCGCGACCTTCGCCGCGCTGATCGTCGGGCTGGGTCTGGGCGTCGCCGCATCCGGCGCGGCGCTGCCCGATTGGCTTCGCGATGCGATCGCGGTGGTCGGGACACTGTGGTTGCGCGCCTTGCAGATGACGATCATCCCGCTGGTCGCGGCGCTGCTGGTTCTGGGCCTGGCGCAGATGGCGCAGGCGGCGCGTGCGGGTGCGGCGGCGCGACGGTTTCTCGCGCTGCTTTTCGGAGTGCTGATAGCAGGGGGGTGTTCACCGCCATCGTGTTGCCGCTGGTGCTGACCGTCTTTCCCATCCCCGACAGCGCGAGCGGTTTCCTGGCCGAAGTGCCCGGGGGCGAGCAGCAGGTGCCGGGCATCCTCGATTTCCTCGCGTCGCTGGTCGCGCCCAACATCATCGCGGCGGCGGCTGAAACAGCGATGCTGCCGCTCACGATATTCTTCGCACTGTTCGCGATCGCGATCACCCGCCTGCCGGAGGAGCAGGGCGAGCGGTTGCTCGGGTTTTTCCATGCGCTCGCCAATGCCATGCTGATGATCATCGGCTGGGTGCTGTGGGTCGCACCGGCAGGGGTGCTGGCGCTTGCCTTCGGGGTCGGACTGAGGAGCGGAGGCGGAGCGTTCGCGGCGCTGGCGCACTATATCCTCGTCGTTTCCGCGATGGGCGGCTTCGTCCTCGTGCTCGCCTATCTGGTCGGCTGGCTGCTGGGAGGGATCAGCCCGCTGAGGTTCGCCGTTGCGCTGCTGCCGGCGCAGGCGGTGGCGGTTTCCACCCAGAGCTCGCTGGCGAGCCTGCCCGCGATGCTGGACAGCGCCACGCGGCTGGGCTTGCGCCAGACCACCAGCGAGTTCGTCTTGCCATTGGCGGTGGCGATCTTCCGCGCGACCAGTCCGGCAATGAACATGGCGGTGGCGCTTTACGTCGCGGCGCTGGCCGGAGTGGAGATTTCGCCGACGCTGGCGTGTGCCGGGATCGTCGTGGCGCTGATCATCAGTGTTGGCTCGGTCAGCCTGCCCGGTTCGATCAGCTTCGTCGTGTCGATCGGCCCGATCGCGCTGGCCATGGGCGTGCCGATAGAGCCGCTAGCGCTGCTGGTCGCGGTCGAGATGCTGCCCGATATCATGCGGACGCTCGCCAACGTGACGATGAATGTGGCGGTGACGAGTGCGGTCGATCGCGGCAATCGCTAGCCGGGCAGGCTAGGGTTTGGCTGCGGCGATCCCGTTTCCTGCGGCGACCTGGTCTAACTCTTCGAGAATCGCGCGATGCGCGCTCGCGTCATCGATCGAACGCTGCGGGATATCGTCGTCTGCGAGCATCGAATTGAGGGTCGCGCGCGCGCGACCGACGCGGCTCTTGATGGTCCCGACGGCGCAGCCGCAGATTTCCGAGGCTTCCTCGTAAGAAAAGCCCCCTGCGCCCACGAGCAGCAGCGCCTCGCGCCGTTCGGGCGGCAAGGTCAGCAGCGCGCGATGCATGTCGGACAAGTGGATCGGCTCTTCCTGGCCTGCCGGAGCGGTCAGGATGCGCTCGGCGACGCCCTCGTCGTATTCGCCGCGAAACCGGTTGCGGCGCATGTCGGTGAGATAGGCGTTGCGCAGGATCACGAACGTCCATGCCCGCATCGATGTGCCCGGTTCGAATCGCTCCTGCGCCGCCCACGCCTTGAGCATGGTTTCCTGTACGAGATCGTCGGCCATGTCGGGACGGCCGCACAGACCGCGTGCGAAAGCGCGCAAATGCGGGACGACTTCGGTAAGTTCGCGTTTGAATTCCGCTTTTTCGGCTGGCGTGCGCTTGGTTTTCTGCTTTTCGGTCATCAGCCGGGTGCGCCTTTGCCCGATGTTCCGGCATCGCCGTTGGATACCGGTGGATCTTCATCGAGCTTGTCGAGCAGATCCTTGAACGCATCGGGCAGCGGCTCCTCGACGACGGCGTCGTAGAGCTGCTTGAGGCCATCGGCCCAGTCCGGATTTGCAGGGGGCACCGCAGCGGTTCCCGAGGCGGGCTTGACTTGATCAGATCGCTTGTCGAATGCCATTCGCTTGGTTGACCACCTAATTCCCGTTTATCGATTCCCGCCAACACCGTTAGCCGAACGGAGCGGGCGGTGATAGCTGTGAGGATGAAGCGGGAACGATCGGTATCGCGTGTGGTTCCCTTCAACACACGAAATGCGTTGGGGGCGGATGTCTAACAAAGCCGGATCAAGCAGCCAATCACCGGCAGTCAGCCGCGCGCGGCGATGGCTGGTGAGTTATCCGCGGGCGGTCCCTTTGGCGATTTTTCTGGCCATTGCTGCAATCACCGCGCTCAGCGTGTATGTGATCGAAAGCAATTCCCGCGTGCGGCAACAGGCGCAAATGACGCAATACGCGCAATCGATCGCCACCGCGCTCGATCGCGGCGGGACCAGCTTTTCGTCGTATCTGAGGGCAGGTGCTGCGCTGTTTTCCAGCTTCGATCAGGTCACGCCCGAACTGTTCCGCCAGTTTGGCGCGGAACTGCGCCTCGATGTCGAATACCAGGGCGCCGAAGGGATCGGCTGGATCGAGGTCGTTGAACCCGGCGATATCGATGCATATCTCGCGCGGACCCGGGCGGCGCAACCGGGCTTTGCGGGGATCCGGCCCGAACCCGCAAGCAGCGGGCAGGGGATCGCCCCGGTCACGTATTTTGCCCCCGATACCGTTCGCAACCGCCGTGCGCTCGGCTACGACATGGCCTCCGAACCGGTCCGCGCCGCAGCGCTGGAGGAAGCGCGCCGCACGGTCCGTCCGACCGCATCGGGTCGGGTCGTTCTGGCGCAGGAAGGCGCCGGCGACGCGCCGGGGCTGGTCATTTTCATGCCGGTCTACAAGGCAGTCGGCAACGAGCGCCGGTTGTCCGGCTTCGTCTACAGCCCCTTCAATGCCGGGCGCTTTCTCGACTCGGCGATCGACCTCGCCGAACCGAACGAAAACGGTGTGCGGCTATACGATGGGGAGGCCGATGCCGCGAACCTGCTGGTCGCGCGGGGGTTCGACAATGCCCGTGCCGCGAAGGTCGAACTGCCGGTAACCATCGCCAACCGGCAACTGCTGCTGGTGGTCGAGACCGCAGCACCGCGAACGCTCGCACCGCTGTCGATGGCAACACTGCTGTTCGGCTTTGCGGTGGCAAGCCTGCTGATGCTGCTCGCACGATTGCTGACGCAGCAGGCATTCGAAGACCAGCGCCGGCTCGCGTTTTTCGAGGAACAGCACTCGATCCGCAACTCGCTGACCCGCGAACTCAATCACCGGGTCAAGAATACTCTCGCGAATGTCCTGTCGATCCTGTCGTTGACCCGGCGCCGGGCTACCGATCTCGATGACTTCGCCAACAGCCTCGAAGGGCGCATTCGCGCGCTGTCGGCAACACACGACCTGCTTACCAATTCCGACTGGGGTACGATCCCGATGCGCGCGGTGATCGAGGCGGAGATGCAGCATTTTCGCGCCGCGCGCGAGCGGCCGGTCACCCTCGAAGGCCCGATCGTCGAACTGGCCCCCAACGATGCGCTGTCGTTCGGGCTCGCGATCCACGAACTGGCGACCAACGCCGCCAAGTTCGGATCGCTGAGCGTTCCAGGTGGAACGGTATTGATCCGTTGGAACACCGTTTCCGACGATCTCGCCGAAGTCGAATGGTCCGAGAGCGGCGGCCCGCCGGTGGCGGAAACGCGGAGCCGCGGCTTCGGAATTGAACTCATCGAGAAGATCGTGGCGCACGAATTGCGGCAGCCGGTCGAACTGGTGTTCGAACGCGAGGGCGTGCGCTGTCTCATGCGGGTGCCAATCCGGCGGCTGAGCCAGTTCCGAATGCGCGAAACCGACGTCGCGAATTGACGGCTTTAGCCCAGGGGCTTGCTGGATCCGAAGAAGAGCGCCTGTCCGATTGCCGCGCGCACCGTGCTTTCTTCGAACGGCTTGGTCACGAGATAGGTCGGCTCGGTCCGGTCGCCGGTCAGCAGCCGTTCCGGATAGGCCGTGATGAAGATCACAGGCACTTCGGCAATGTCGAGAATATCGTCGACCGCGTCGAGCCCCGAAGAACCGTCCGCCAGCTGGATGTCGGCCAGCACCAGACCCGGCGTTCCTTCGGCCACCAGCTTCTGAGCCTGCGTGCGGGTTGCGGCGGTGCCGTAGATGTCGTGTCCGAGCGATGTCACCAAGTCTTCGAGCTGCATCGAAATCAGCGGCTCGTCTTCGATAATCAGCACTTTGGTTGCCTGCTCGGCATCGATTTCGCTCACCGCTTCACTGACGAGCGCCTCGATCTCGTTCGCTTCGAGATCCATGATCTGTCCCGCCTGCGCCGAAGAAAAATCTTCGAGTGTGGTGAGCAGCAGGGCCTGGCGGTTGAGTGGGGTGATCGCACCGAGCCGATGCTGGGCTCCAAGCTCGTGTTCGCCCACCGCGTCGCTTTCCGCGTCGATCTGCAGGTAAGCGCTCGACCATACCTTGTTGAAGGCCCGGTAGAGCGGGATCCGGCCGCCATCCAGCGAACGCTTCAGTTCTTGATCGGCGAGCACAGCTTCGAGTGTGGCGCGCACGAAAGCGTCGCCGGTCGCCTGCGAGCCGGTAAGTGCGCGCGCGTAGCGACGCAGGAAAGGAATGTTGGCGGCGACTTGCTGGCCCAGTGACATGCGGTGGCTCCCTGCGGTGCATTCCCGATATTGGGATGCCGGATTATGTAATGATTCGGGGCCATAGCGGTTCCCCCTTCGGACGTCGCCCCCATCGCTACCGCAAGATCAAGAATGGGATGGCGCGACAAAAAACTTCAGTTGGCGGGAACCGGGCTCCGGGCAGTGCATTTTAAGACTGTCACCGCCGAGACCCCCCCTCCCGTCCAAGCGGCTGGTGATACGATCCCGAAAGGCCTCCACTTACCCAAGTGGAGGCCTTTTTTCCTGTGGCCAAAGGCTACGTGCGGTCAGCCGATCGGCTTTTCGTAAATCGCGTATTCGCGATTGATCGTGCTCTGGATCGTGTCGGCGATGGCCACCATCCCCTGATTGTCTTCGAGGATCCAGCCGATCTCGCCCCGGTTTGCATCGAATTTGTGGTACGCCTCCTTGCGGATCTGGCTGATCATCATGAAGGCGAGCTGGCTGGCGAGGCGCGAATTGTGCAGCTCCTTGAGCACCCCCATCAGTGGCACCCGCATGTCGCTGCCGCGCGGTTTGCGCAGCCACCGCAGGATGTGGAACCAGCCGAACGGGAACAGCTTGCCGCCGGTTTTTGCCAGGACATGATTGATATCGGGGAAGGTCAACATGAACGCGACAGGCCGGCCGTCGAGCTCCGCGATCATGTTGAGTTCCTCGTGGATGATCGGCTTCAGCTTCACGCCTGTGTAGGCGACCTCTTCGGCCGTCAGCGGGACAAAGCCCCAGTTGTCGGACCAGGCATCGTTGAGGATCGAAAGGATCGTTGCCGCTTCCTCGTCCCAGCGCGACTTGTCGACCTTGCGAACGTTGATGCGCTCGTTGCGCTCTCCGGACTGGACGATCCGCTGGACCAGGGGCGGGAAATCGCCGGCTATGTCGAGATCGTAGGTGTAGAGCGTCTTGGCGCGCGCATATCCGGCACCCTCGATCCAGCCGGCGTAATGGGCGGGGTGGTGCCCCATCATGATGATCGGCGGATGGTCCTGCCCGCGCACCAGCAGGCCGGGTTCCTCCCAGATCGAAAGCGATATCGGTCCGATAGCCCGGGTCATGCCCTGGCTGCGCAGCCACGTTTCGGCAGCGGTGAGGAGAGCGTGCGCGGAGGCCTCGTCCTCGGCATCGAAATAGCCGAACATGCCTGCTCCGGGTCCGAAACCCTGTTCGGGTGGCACGGCGAGTGCCAGATTGTCGATATGTGCTGAAATCCGTCCCACCGGCCTGCCCGCACGGCTTGCGATGAAGAATTGCGCCTTGGCGTGTCCGAAAAACGGATTCTTGCCAGGATCGACCAGCTCGAGCTGTTCGCTGCGCAATTGCGGAACCGCATTCTCCAGCCGCGCGGCGAAGGCGCGCCCGAGGTCGACGAACCGCGCCCGGCCACGCTTGTCGCTGATGGCTTCGATTACTATATCCGCGTCCGTCACAGCGGTTGCCCCGTATTGTTCTATGTCAATGCGTGTGTGTCGCGCCGCGCCGATACGCGCAACCCAGTCGATCACTCTTGCCAACAAGACGCATTTGTCCCGGACCCGTGCTATGCGGTAAGGGCACATTCGAGTTTGAAGCCATGAACGTACAGTCCAAGACCGTCCAGCAGGGCCTCGACCCCGCGACCGCCGCTGCCCGAGAGGGCGGCCCGGCGACGCGCGCGCAGTTCCAGACCGAGGACGACAAGGCGATGCTGCGCGCGGCCCGCGACCTGACTAAGGATCTGGGCGAGGCGAAGCCGCAAATCTACTGGACCGACATGCTGGTTTCGACCGGAATCGGGTATGGCGGCATCGCGACCGCAATCGTGGTCGACAATGTCGCGCTGGCAGCGGCGGCCGGACTGGTCGCGGCGCTCGCGCTCTACCGCGCGCTGATGTTCATCCACGAGCTGACCCACATTCACAAGAATGCGCTGCCCGGCTTTCGCACCGGCTGGAACCTGGCTGTAGGCATCCCGCTGCTGACGCCGAGCTTCATGTACGAAGGCGTGCACGTGATCCATCACAAGCGCACGCAATACGGGACGATCGAGGATCCGGAGTACCTGCCGCTGGCTCTGATGAAACCGTGGAGCCTGCCGGCGTTCGTGCTGGTGGCGCTGCTCGCGCCGGTCGCGCTGATCTTTCGCGCGGCGATCCTGGTGCCGCTGGGGCTGGTGATCCCGGCGATCCGCCGGCTGACGTGGGAGCGGGCCTCGTCGCTGTCGATCAACCCCGATTTTCGCCGCAAGCTCCCGGAAGGCGACTTTCGCAAGCGGGTTGCATGGCAGGAATTCGGCGTGTTCGTGTGGTCGTGGACACTGCTTGCCAGCACGCAGGTGCTGGGGTGGAAGCCGCTGCTGGTGGCGCTCGCCATCCTTTCGCTCACGGCAACGCTCAACCAGCTGCGCACGCTGGTTGCGCATCTGTGGGAGAACGAGGGCGAGCCGATGACTGTGACCGCGCAATATCTCGACAGCGTCAACGTGCCGCCGCCGGGCCTTGCCGCGGAAATCTGGGCGCCGGTGGGCCTGCGCTATCACGCGCTGCACCACCTGATGCCGTCGATGCCTTACCACGACCTGCCCGAGGCGCACCGCCGGTTGGCGAAGGAGCTGGGCATGGGGTCGACCTACGAAGGGGCGAACCATGGTGGGATGTGGCCGCTGGTCGGACGGATCGCGCGCAGCACCATGATGCGCGGCTGAAGCCATTGGCTGGCCTCTATTGCGGGTCGGCCTTCAGCAGTTTCGATCCCTTCGGCGGACGCGCTCCGTCCGGGTTGCTGCCGCTTTGCATGGTGTCCGAACCGGGCGAGCTCGCAGCCGATGCATTCGATCCGCTGCGCCCTCTCGCGCTCGAACTGCCGCCCGATCCACCGGTGGTGCCGGTATAGGGGGTGGCATCGTCGGTTGGACCTTCGCTGACGATTTCATCGCCGCCCGCCGTTTGCGGAGCGACCGGGGCGATGCTGTCCTCGCTCGATCCCGCTTCGCCTTCCTCGGGCTCGTTTCGGCATCCGGCCAGCGACAGGCCGAGAGCAAGGGCGGCGGCGAACGCGAAACGGTTCATGCGTGTTTCCATGGAGACCATCATAGCCCCTGTTGGATAACGCGCCAAACCCCGCAGTCGGGTCAGTCGAGAAAGCAGATCATCGCGCAGCGCCTGTCGCGCGGGAGGCCGAATTCGACGGCGGCCTCCAATCCGGCTGCGAGCCGTGGATAGGCATCGAGGTCTTCGACAGTGACGAAGCCGTGGCGCTCATAGAATGGCGCATTCCAGGGAATGTCGCGATAGGTGTGCAGGGTGATCGCGCGCACTCCCGCGTTGCGGCAGTCCACCTTCAAGGCGTTGATCAAGGTGGCACCGATACGTCTGCGCTGGAACGCGCTGGCGACGCTCAACTCGTGCAGATGCACTTCGCGCCCGATCCGCCGCGTGGCTGCGAACCCAACCACGGTATCCTCGCTCAACGCCGTCAGGCAGTGGCGCTGGCGGATCATCTCACGGTATTCTTCGGGGCTGCGGCTTGGCGGAACCGGCAGGCCCGCAAGGCTCGGCTCCTCTTTCAAGAGCTGCGCCGCATCTTCCTCGACATCGTGAAACGCCTGCGCATCTTCTGGCCGCGCGAGCCGCAGCGACCAGTCGCTTCGCCCGCTCATTCCTCCGTCCGGATCAGCACCGTCTCACCCACCAGCAAGAACAGGAAGAACGGTGCCCAGGCAGCGAGGAAGGGCGGGTATCCACCGAAACTGCCCATCGCCAACGCGGCATTGTCGATCACGAAATAGGCAAAGCCCAGTGCCATCCCGATAATTGCCCGCACGAACAGCTGGCCCGAGCGTGCGAGACCGAAGGCGGCAACCGAGCCGAGCAACGGCATCAGCAACGCCGAAAGCGGACCGGAAATCCGGTGCCACCATTTGGCGCGCATTTCGGTCGTGCGGCGTCCGACCGCATCGAATGCGTCGATCGTCTCGCCCAGTTCGAAGAAGGATTGCGAATCCGGATCGACCGATTGCAGATCGATCCGTTCGGGTGTCAGCATTTCGCCGACCACCAGCGTTTCCAGCTGTTCGGTTTCGGCACTGCCGACATCGAACCGCACCGGCTCGGCCAGTCGCCAGCCGGGCGCAGCGTATGTCGCCTCGCTCGCCCGCACCTGCTCACGGATTATCCCGCCCGGTCCGCGCAGGTACCAGGTGACATTGCGGAGCCTGATGGCCTCGCCCGAGCCGACTAGCGATGCGGCGGTCAGGATATTCTCCCCATCGGTCAGATAGACGTTGGCTCGCACACCGGTCTCTTGCGGGATCGCGCCGTAATCGACCGCTTCCCACGCCTTGAGCGTCGCATTCGCCCGGGTCACGACGCGCTCGTTGAAGCCGAAGCTGAGCAGCGCGACCACGACGGATGTCAGCAGCAGCGGGGCGAGCACCTGGTGCGCGGACAGCCCCGCGGCCTTCATCGCTACGACCTCGCTGTTCTGGTTGAGCGTTACCAGTGCGATCAGCGTCGCCAGAAGTACCGAATAGGGCAGGAACCGGGCGATCAGCTGCGGGATGCGCAGGCTTGCATATTTGATGATTTCAGCTTGGCCATTGCCTGCCGGCTCCAGAATCTTTCCGGTTTCCCCGAGCAGATCGAGTGCCAGTAGCACCAGCACCAGCATCACCAGCACCGCCAGGATGCGCACGACGAACATCTTCGCGAGGTAAAGGGTCAGCGTGCGCGAGGGAAAGAAGTCGAGCTGCATGGTCGGGTGTCGCCGGGCCTATTCCGCCGGGCTCATCTGCGCGTCGCCTGGAGCCGCGATCGAAGGCCGCGGCGAATTGCGCTTGAACAGTTTTCCGATGCGCTTGGTGAGCTTGGCGAACACGGTCTCGAGCGCCCCGATCGCCTGCCCGCCGGGCACAAAGGCGACACGGTAATACATCCACACGATCAGCGCTGCGAACAGTGCGAAGGGGCCCCACAATGCAAGGATCGGATCGACCCGGCCGAGCGAGGCGATGTCTTCCCCGTACTGATTGACCTTGTGATAGGCGACCACCATCACGATCGAAACGAACACGCCGAGCGCACTGGTCGATCGCTTGGGCGGGATGGCAAGCGATACGGCGAGCAGCGGCATCAGCAGCATCATCACGATCTCGACCAGCCTGAAATTGAAGCTCGCCTGGCTCGCGTCGCGCTGTTCGGCATCGCTGCCGTCGCTCCAGCCGATGCGGAGCAATTCGGGCAAGATGTATTCGCGCGTGGCATCGCCGCGGGCGCGGAATTGCTCGATCGCGGGCAGATCGATCGGCAGATCGTGCCGACTGAACGACAGCACGCGCGGGGTCTCGCTGCCGGTGTCCTGCACGATGGTGCCTTCGCTGAGCCGCAGGATGATCGTGTCGGGATCGTCGCTGGTCGCAAGGAACGAGCCTTCGCGCGCGCTGATCGAGAGCACCTGCCCTTTCGAGTTCGCAACGCGTGCGAAAATGCCGATGAGCTTGCGCCCGTCATCTTCGCTTTCCTCGATCCTCAGCGCCATCCGGTCGGCGAGGGTGGTGAATTCGCCGACCTTGATCGACGCACCGAGCGCGCCCGAACGCAGCTCGTATTCCATCTGTTCGTAATAATAGCGGCTGACCGGCTGAATGTAGAACACCAGCGCGACGTTAACCGCCATCAGGACCAGCGTAATCGCGTAGGGCAGGCGCAACAGGCGCCCGTAAGACAGGCCGACCGCGCGCATCACGTCGAGCTCGCTCGAGGTCGCGAGCTTGCGGAAGGCGAGCAGTATGCCGAGCAGCAGGCCTAGCGGGATCGCGAGGCTGGCATATTCGGGGATCAGCGCGCCGAGCATCTTGAACACGACATCGATCGGACCGCCTTCGACCGCGACGAAATCGAACAATCGCAGCATCTTGTCGAGCAGCAGCAGCGAAGCGGCGAGCGCAAACACCCCGAGCATCGGGAAGATCACCAGCCGGAATATGTACCGGTCAATGCTGGGGATGAAGCTTGTCACGGGATCAGCATTCGGCCTTGGTCTGAACTGGGTCGCGCCGCGCCATAGCGTGAATTTGACGCGCGGTCATGGGGTGATGTGGGCGCGGCTGTTGACCGTGCCTGAACTACCAGAAGCGGCTGCCCGGGACCCCCTTGAACGGGCCGGCTTCATACCGGCTGATCCAGCCGCCGTAGAATCCGCCCGGCTGCGGGGTGATTGCCTCGCCATCGATCAGGCACCGGTCGAACGGTTCCGGGTAGAATGCAAGGCAATCCTTGATCGCCGCAAAAGCGGGCGTCGGATCGGGGTACGACCACGCAGCCGCTTCGATCCGTTCGCCGTCGATCATGACGTCCCAGTAGCGCGCCTGCCCCTTCCATTCGCAGATCGTGCGACGCGAATTGGGCTGCAGATGATCCATCGCGATGTCGGACTGCGGAATGTAATAGGTCGGCGGATGGCTGGTTTCGAGCGTTCGCCATGCCGCACGACTGTCCACCAGTGTGCGGCCCCGGTGAATGATCTGGAGGTGCCGGTCGGTCGGCTCGGCGATGGCAGGGCGGGGGTAGTCCCACACGCTTTCCTGTCCCGGTCCGACCGGATCGGGTTCGGGATGGCCGGCAAACAGGCTCACGCCTTTTCAAGCGTGCATTGCAGCGGGTGCTGGTTCTGCCGCGCGAAGTCCATCACCTGGTTCACCTTGGTCTCGGCAACCTCGTAGGGGAAGATCCCGCACACGCCGACGCCCTTCTGGTGGACATGCAGCATCACCCGCGTCGCCTGTTCGAGGTCCATGCCGAAGAACCGCTTGAGCACCATCACCACGAATTCCATCGGGGTGTAGTCATCATTGAGCATCAGCACCTTGTACTGGCTCGGCTTCTTGGGCTTGGTGCGGGTCTTGGTCGCGACACCGGTCTGGCTGTCGCCGTCCTTGTCCTCGTCATCGCCCGCACCCGTGACAGGCACGAGCGTGAGTTCGGGCGCGTTCGGCGCGGTCGGGATCGGGGCGAAGGCCATCGCGGCTCCATTATGGGACTCGTTTGCGCAATCGCAAGATGTGTCGGCAGGCCATACGACCCACGGGATTAACAACTCCTCGGCGTGGCGGTTGTTTCGGATGAACGAAAAAGGCCGGACGGACCTGTTCTGGTCCATCCGGCCCTGCGCCGCATGGGCGCGGTTTCATAAACCGGGATTGGGGAGAGAGAGGAGAGGCCCGGTTCAGAAATTCAGATGCTTACGCAGCCTTCGAAACCTTCTCGGCAGCGACGCTGACGCGGTTCGAAATCGGGGCGAACGCTTCGTTGTAAAGCTTGACCCAGGCTTCGGTACGCTTCGAGCCGTAGGACACGACCGCGTCGAAGTTGCGGCGAGCCAGTTCGCCCTGGAGCTGCATGAGCTCGGTCGGCGACTTGATGGAAGCCATCTTCTTGGCGTCCTCGGTGACGGTTTCGACCACGGTCTTGCCGGTTTCGACGTTGTCCTTCACGAGTTCCTGCGCACCGGCGAAGAAGATCTTACCGCTGGCAACGACGGCTTCGACGTTGGCCTTGTTGAACTCGTTTGCTTCGGCGGCGAATTCGCCAGCCTTGGCGTAGGCCGTCTTCACGCGCTCTTGCACGTCGGCAGCCATTTCCTTGGCGGTGGCGGTGATGTCGGTGTTCTTGGCAGTAGCCATGATGGTATCCTTGAGCTTGATGACGGGGTTCGTCTGGTTGGCGGGCTTGGCCGCGGCCTTCTTGGGGGCGGCCTTCTTCTTCGCCATGGCCGGGGCTTTCTTAGCAGCCGGCTTCTTGGCGGGGGTCTTCTTGACGGCGGCTTTGGCCGGAGCTTTCTTCGCCGCGGCCTTCTTTTTAAGCGGAGCCTTCTTGGCAGCCGGCTTCTTTGCCGGAGCGGCGACCGCCTTCTTGACGACGCCCGCCTTGGGGGCGGGCTTCGGTTGGCCGGCCTCTACCGCTTCGGCGACCTTGGCAGCGCTCGCGGTCTTCGCGGCAGCTTCCTCGTAAGCCTTTTCGGCAGCGGCATCGATTTTCGATTGGGTGTTGGCGTCAGCCATAAAATCCTCGCTTCATGTTGCAGTGCACAAAATAAGCATTGCAAGTGCGAAGTCAAGGGTTTTTTGTGCAGTGCACAAAAATGGACAAACGCCTGATTAAACAGAGAAAATTCCTGTTCCGACCGTTCGTCATCGCGTTTTCACGTACCGACCCGGCGCGTCTTCGATCACGGAATCGCCTCTTCCACCCGGCTTGCGCTTGCCGGTTGCAGGGACGCGCGCGGAATCCTGCCGCTCGAGCCAGCCGAGCCAGTGCGGCCACCAGCTGCCGGGATGTTCCGTGGCGCTTTCGATATAGGCCTCCAGCGAGAAAGCATCGCTGTCGCCGACCCAGTACTGGTACTTGTTCGCGGCGGGCGGGTTCACCACGCCGGCGATATGTCCCGACCCCGCGAGCAGGAATTCGACCGGCCCGGAGAAATGTTCGGTCGCGCGCCAGACGCTTTCGGCCGGGGCGATATGATCCTCGCGCCCCGCCTGGATGAAGCATGGCGTTTCGATTTTCGTCAGGTCGATAGGCGTCCCGTCGGCAGACAGCGCATCGGGCACCACCAGCTTGTTGTCGCGATAGAGATCGCGCAGGTAATCGTTGTGCCATCTGGCGGGCAGGTTGGTGACGTCGCCGTTCCAGTGCAGCAGGTCGAAGGCGGGGTAGTCTTCGCCCAGCAGGTAATTGTTGACGACGTAGTTCCAGATCAGGTCCTTCCCGCGCAGCGCGTTGAAGGTAGCGGCGAGATAACGCCCGTCGAGATAGCCCTTGGGCGATAGCTGGCCGATCATCTCCAGCTGGCTGTCGTCGATGAAATGCCTGAGCTCGCCGCTCTTCTCGAAATCGACCTGCGCGGTGAAGAAGGTCGCCGACTTGACCTTGTCCGCCTCGCCGCGCCGGGCGAGTATCGCCAGCGTCGCCGCCAGCGTCGTCCCGGCGACGCAATACCCGATGGTATGGACATGAGGCACCCTGAGCCGTTCGCGCACATGGTCGATCGCCCCGATCTGGGCGCGAATGTAATCGTCCCATACTATGTCCGCCATGCTCTCGTCGGCGGATTTCCAACTGACCACGAATACCGTGAGGCCCTGGTCCACCGCCCACTTGATGAAGCTTTTCTTCGGGGTCAGATCGAGGATGTAGAAGCGGTTGATCCACGGCGGAAAGATCACCAGCGGCACCTCGAACACGTCCTTGGTCGAAGGCGAGTATTGCACCAGCTGGTAGAGCGGGGTCTCGTGCACCACCTTGCCCGGCGTCGCGGCCAGGTTTTCGCCGAGAGTGAAAGCGTCGGTGTCGGTGTGGGTGAGCTGCCCGCGTTTCAGATCCGCGATCAGGTGCTGCATGCCACGCACCAGGTTCTGCCCACGGGTTTCGATCGTGCGCTTCATCACCACCGGGTTGGTGAGCAGGAAATTGTCGGGACTCATCGCTTCGGCGAGCGCGCTGACCGCGAATTCGAGCTGCTTGCGCTTCTCCTTGTCGAGCCCGCCCATCGCCTTGACCGATTGCTGAAAGTATTCGGTCAGCATCAGATAGGTCTGGTGCAACAGCGCAAATGCCGGGTGCTCGCGCCAGGCCGGGTCGGCGAAACGACGGTCCTCGCGCGGCAGTTCCGGCGCGTCCTCTCCGGAGGGCTTATCGAGGTATCGCCCGAGCACATTCTGCCACAATTGCAGCGATTCCTGTGCCAACCGCGTCGGAGCGGAAAACGCATCGACCGGCAATTGCTTGAGCATGCCCTGCGAAATCGTCAACCATTGCGCCGGATCGAACAGGTTGGCGTCCTGTGTCGCCTTGTCCGCAGCCCTGGTTGTCTGGAGCGCAGCGAATTCGAGCCACATCTGCTGCAGCTGGGTGCCAGCCTTGGCCCATTCCGCCATGTCACCGGGGCCGATCATCGATCCAAAGAGGCCCGCAGTAGCCCCGTCTTCGCCGGGTCGCGCGGCGGCGGAACCTGGCAAGGACCGGGCAAACATCTCGCGCATCGTCTCCCCTTGGACGTCGAACAAGGCGCGAAACGGCTGCATCGCGTCAGATGCGAAAGTGTCGTCTTTATCGGCCATGGCGAACTCAATTCTCCCGAAGCAGGATCGTGATTGTGGCGAAGCGAGCGACCGCGCCGACGCCGTCCTAGCGAAAAGCCGGCCGCACTTCGACCCGTTTCAGGCGATCTCGACCGTTGCAGGTTCACGCCTTGGACCCTAGACTGATCGTTGCGTTCGCCATCATCATGATTGCGCGGACCGGGGCAGGGAAGGCAATGAACGACCAATTCTATCGGATGAAGCGGCTTCCGCCCTATGTCATCGCGGAAGTGAACGCGATGCGCCATGCCGCTCGTCAAGCCGGCCAGGACATTATCGATCTCGGCATGGGCAACCCCGATCAGCCGCCTCCGCAGCACGTGATCGACAAACTGTGCGAAGTCGCGCGCAAGCCCGACGCTCACGGCTATTCGCAGTCCAAGGGTATTCCCGGCCTGCGCCGGGCGCAGGCGAATTATTACGGGCGCCGGTTCGGGGTCGATCTCGACCCGGAAACCGAAGTCGTCGTCACCATGGGATCGAAAGAGGGGCTGGCCAGCCTTGCCACAGCGATAACCGCGCCCGGAGACGTGATCCTGGCGCCGAATCCCTCCTACCCGATCCACACCTTCGGGTTCATCATCGCCGGGGCCACAATCCGCTCGGTCCCGACGACGCCCGACGAGCGGTATTGGCGCTCGCTTGAAAGTGCGATGAATTTCACCGTTCCGAGGCCCAGTGTTCTGGTGGTGAGCTACCCGTCGAACCCTACGGCCGAAACCGTCGATCTCGCCTTTTACGAGCGGCTGGTCGCATGGGCGCGCGACAATGGCGTGTGGCTGCTGTCCGACCTGGCCTATTCCGAACTGTATTATGATGGTAACCCGACCCCGTCGATCATGCAGGTTGACGGAGCGAAGGATGTGGCGGTCGAATTCACCAGCATGAGCAAGACCTATTCCATGGCCGGATGGCGCATGGGCTTCGCGGTCGGCAACCGCAAACTGATTGCCGCGCTCACACGGGTCAAATCCTACCTCGATTACGGCGCCTTCACTCCCATCCAGGCCGCCGCCTGCGCCGCGCTCAACGGGCCGCAGGACATTGTCGAAACCAACCGCGAGCTGTACCGCAAGCGGCGCGACGTGCTGGTCGAGGCGTTTGGGCGCGCCGGATGGGACATCCCCTCGCCAGCAGCTTCGATGTTCGCGTGGGCTCCCTTGCCCCCGCGTTGGCGGAGATGGGAAGCTTGGAGTTCTCGAAGCAGTTGCTGACCGAGGCACAGGTCGCGGTCGCCCCGGGTGTCGGCTATGGGGAAGAGGGAGAAGGCTTTGTCCGGATCGCGATGGTCGAGAACGAACAGAGGCTGCGGCAGGCGGCGCGCAACGTGAAGCGTTACCTGACGTCGCTGGGAGTGAACAGCTCCGCCGCATGATACCAGCCGCTGCGAGCCAGCGCCGTTGTCGGCGCGGTTTCGGAGCCATACAGATGGTAAAGCGTTAGTGATGAGTACCGAAAAGACAACTTAGGAGGAAGAGATGCCGCGCGCGGCCCAGCGGTCGCTGACCGAACGTCAGCGCGCTGTGATGGAGCGAATCGATCGGCGCGTACCGATCAAGTTGATCGCGCAGGACCTTGGCGTGTCCGAGACGCGAATCAACCAGCATATCCGTGCGCTGAAGGATATCTACGAAGCCGGCAGCCTGGGCGATCTGGTCGAAAGATACCGGGCCGCGAGGGGCCCGGAAAAACCCTTACTAGGCGCAGAGTCCGCCAATATAACCAAGAACTTCGAGCGCAACGGGGCTTCCGGCAAGGGCTTCAGCGAACCTGCATATAGCAAAAATCAGGTCCCCCAACCGGCGCTGGTCGGAAATAACGGTGGCCGGGTCGACCAGGGCCAGCTCGTGATGAGCGATGTCTTGCCCCTCATCGAACAGGCGCCCTGGCTGCGCCCCGGTGAGCCCAGGGTCGTCCCCGGGGTGCTCGATGGCGAACACGCCGTCCTGTTCCGCCTCGCGGCCATCGTGGGCATCGCTTTCGGCATCCTGTCGGCGGTGGTGCTGACGGTCACCGCAGGTGTCGCATTGAGCGAAGCGATGGATGGCAGGGCGCAGATCCCCGAAGAAAACACTCAGCCCACCGTTTGAGCGCGGTCGGGCTCGGAGAAACACTGTGACCGACCGCATCCTCAACGACGCCTACAACCTCAAGAAGCTGATTCGCGAAGCCGAAGCGCTGGCCGACGAATCGATGATCGCCTTTGCCCGGCTCAAGCAGGCGATGCTCGCCGCGCGCCAGAATCCGGGCGTCGAAGTCCACACCGGGCAGCGTGCCCTGATGCGCCTCAACCAGGCCGAAACACAGGCGATGGCGATGTCGACCAGCCTGCTGCGCGTGCATGACGAGCTGAGCCAGGTGGCGCGCGAGAAGATGGGTGGCGACACTGGTGTGCCGACCGAGATTCCGGAGAATGCCACGCTGGACAGCGAAACCGCCGAATTCTCAGCCGAAATGGCCGGTTAGGTCTCCCGACCTCAATGTTCGAACTGTTCGTTGAATATCGCGACGTAGCTCAATGGCTTATCAGCATTGTGCTGGGGTTTGCCATGTTCAGATGGGGCAGCGCTCCAGAACGGTTCGTCGCGGCTGTGTTTGTCGGGCTGTTCACCCTACCCATCATCGTCTTCGAAGTCATTTTAGGGATCCCCCTGCTGTACGCGGCAGGGGGACTCTATTACGCATCGATAGACATCGTCGCTGCGATTGCCTTCACCGTTATCGCCGTAAACGCCAATCGCAATTACACATTGTGGATTGCCGGCTTCCAGCTTGTGGCGATGTCGGCCCACGGCGTCCGCTTCGTCACCGAAGCGGTCACGCCGCTGGCGCATGCGGTGATGGTCATCGGTCCGTCCTATTTCCAGCTTGCGCTGATGGCTGTCGGCCTCTTCCGCCACGTAAGTCGCAGCAAGCGCTACGGCGAGTATCGCGACTGGCGTGTGCCGCGGCGCGAGATCAAGCTCGCCATGGTTGCTGGCGGAGAGGGTTGACCGATGCAGCGCTTCACACCTGCCGATAACCTCAAGGGTGCTATGCAATGATCCTAACCACGGAACGGGTCCGGACTCCCCACAGCGATGTGCGGGAGGCTCAACTGACCGCGATGATCGAATACCTGCGGTCGATGGTGCTTATGGCCCCGGGCGGCGGCGAGCGCTTTCACGCGGTTTTCGTCGATTCCCGCAAGGCCTATCTCGGCGACGAATCCATGGGCCGGGGCGAACGCGACGCCTTGTCCCTGCGCTTGCGCGATCTGTTCGGCAAGGCGCTGCGCTACGGTGCCAGCGGCATAATCATCGCGCACAATCATCCGTCGGGCGATTGCCGTCCGAGCCAGTACGACATCGACGCCACGCAACGTGTGGCTGCCATTGCGCAGGCTCTGGACATCGAGCTGCTCGACCATCTCATTTTCAGTGATTCCGCGGTCTATTCGATGCGCGCAGGGGGCGATCTGTGAAGGCAACCGCGGCTACGGCATCATTTCCCGACGGCAACACGCTGATCCCCCGCTTCCGCGAGGCTGGCGACGTCACGCTCGACCTGTTCCATCGCGATGGCCGCGTCGAGGATCGCTGGCTGGGCCTTCACCCGCGCGAATTCGAACTGGTGTGGCGGCTGGCCGAACAACCCGGCGAACGTCTCACCCGCAAGCAATTGCTGGCCGACGTCTGGCGCATCACCTTCGAGCCGGAGACCAACAGCCTGGCCGTGCATGTCGCCAGGGTTCGCGCCAAGCTCGCGCCGTTCGGTCTCTCGGCCATGCTCGCGACGCACCCGGAGGGCGGCTACCTGCTCGATACTCCGCCGGGCCCGAGCGCCTATGCCTTCGCCAGCTGCACGGAGCGCTGAATCGGCCGCTGCGCCGCCGGGAGCACGTCTGGCTCGGCGGCGGTGGCAGATGAAACTGGACACCCGTGCCCCCATCAGCCATTCGTCGGCCATCCGGAAACCTGCAATGATTGAGGATTGCGATGCCGATGCCAGCCAATGACAGGGTTTCGATCGATCTCGGCAACAATGGCGTTGCCCAGGTTCGGTTGACCCGCGGCGACAAGATGAATGCGCTCGACCCTGAAATGTTCGCGCGGATCATCGAAGCGGGCAGCGTGCTCCAACGCATGAAGGGCCTGCGAGCCGTGGTGCTTTCGGGCGAAGGGCGCGCTTTTTGCGCCGGGCTCGACACGTCGAGTTTCGCGCGTACGCCGAGCCCCGATGAGCCCGAGTTGACCGAGCGCACCTACGGCAATTCGAACAAGTTCCAGCAGGTCGCGATGCAATGGCGCAAGCTGCCGGTCCCGGTGATCGCGGCAGTGCACGGGGTGTGCTTCGGCGGCGGTTTGCAGATCGCAAGCGGGGCCGACATTCGCGTGGTTCACCCGGACACGCGGATGGCGATCATGGAACTCAAATGGGGTCTGGTGCCCGACATGGGCGGGTACGCATTGTGGCGCGGGCTTGTGCGCGACGACGTGCTGCGCGAACTGATCTATACCAACCGCGAATTCAGCGGAGCCGAGGCGCAGGCGCTCGGCCTGGCGACCCATGTCGACGAGGATCCGCTGGCCCGCGCGACGCTGATCGCGGGCGAGATCGCCAATCGCAATCCGCATGCGATCCGCGCGGCGAAACGGCTTCAGGCCGGGATGCTTGAGCGCAAGACAGACGCGATCCTGCTCGAAGAAAGTATCGAGCAGCACGCCATCATGCGCAGCAGGAACCAGGTCGAAGCGGTGATGGCGGGCATGGAGCAGCGCGCGCCGAAGTTCGAGGATATTTAGGCTCTCGCCGGATAGCGATTTCGACTAGCCGAACACAGCAACGCACTGGAGCCCGTCGAGCACCTGGCGGCCCTGCGTGTCCCACATTCTCAGCCGTTCCGAAGAATACCCGGCATCGGCATGCTGGCTGGTGTTTTCCGCGAGGTACCATCCGCCTTCGGACGCGTTGTCCGGATCGAGGACATTGAAGGACCAGTTGATCGAGCTGATCGGCCCCATCCGCTGCATGATCCGCATCGCGCCCGGCGGCATGACATCGCCCATCAGCACCAGTCTGGCGACCGGATCGAGCGCGTGATCCTCCGTCAGGCGGGCCCAGCGCCTGATTGTCGCGCCATGGTCTTCGTTCTTTGCCTGCCCGAACCGGAGTTCGAAGTTGTTCTGGATGAAGGACGGACCCTGGCCCTTCATCGCCACTTCGTTGTCGTCCGGCGTTCCGGGCCAGCGTTCGGGTGCGTCGGCGGGCCGCAGGGCATTGGCACTGCGCGCTGCCCCGAACAGCCAGAATGCAGTCAGCGCGACCGTGCCGCCCGACCGGATCTCGCTGCGAACCTGAGTGACGTTGCGCCCCTGCCGGACCATCTCGGCGGACAGCTCGATTTCCTCGCCCACCGGTGCCACGAACCCGATCTGAGCAGCGCGCAGGGGCGGGAGATCGGGGAAAGCGCGGGTGGCCATGGTGTAGGCGACCAGCGCCGAGGCACCGCCGTAGAGCGTGCGCCCCTGCATCCAGTCTTCGGCGTTTTCGAGCCGGGTGGCACCAGGCTTTCCAGTTATGGGTTCGAGCAGGCTGGCGATTGTCATGGCACGCCCTGTGCCCGCGCTGAGCCTGCGGGTCCAGACTGACGTTGCGTCGCCTTGCGAAGATGCCGGCCGAAATCAGGCGGTGTGCAGCGACCCCGCCGCAACCGCGAATGTCCGATTGCGTTTGCGGCGACGAATCGCTAGTGCCCGCGCTCCGTCCGCTTAAGCGGGCGGCTCGGCCCGATGGCGGAGTGGTTACGCAGAGGACTGCAAATCCTTGCACGCCGGTTCGATTCCGGCTCGGGCCTCCATTTTCCGATTGCGCGCTGGCGCAATCCGCAGTGCCGCTTTAGCTCAGTTGGTAGAGCACATCATTCGTAATGATGGGGTCACGTGTTCGAGTCACGTAAGCGGCACCACCTGCCTGTTCGCAATTGCACGCGAAAGGTTGCAAGAACCCCGGAAAACTGCCAAAAATGAGGCTGGCTTTACCGCCGGTGCTCGCCATTGTTCGCTGAAATTCGGACCAGATTGGGGGCCTGCGTGGGGGCCTATCGGAAACGCACAATCGAAAAGGCCCCCAAATGGCACTGACAGATTCCGGATTGAAAGCTCTCAAGCCCCGCGCCAAAGCCTACAAGGTAAGCGATGAGAAGGGCTGTATGTCCAAGTGACCCCGGCTGGCAGCAAGCTCTGGAAATTCAAATTTCGCAACAAGCTGGGGGCAGAAAAGAAGCTCTCGCTCGGGGCCTACCCAGACCTCTCCCTCAAAGAGGCGCGGGAATTGCGGGACGCGGCTCGAAACAAGGTTGCGAGAGGGATCGATCCAGCCGAGCAAAAGCAGCGCGATAAGCGGGCGGCAAAGATCAGTGCGGCCAATTCATTCGAGGCGGTCGCAAAGGCTTACATCGCCAAGAATGAACGCGACGGCCTAGCTGAAGCAACAGTGCGCAAGCGCAGGTGGTTTTTGGACATCGTGCGCAAGCCGCTGGGAGCGCGACCGATTGCCGAAATCGAGCCTTACGAAATTCTGGACGCTGTTCGCCCGTTTGAAGCAGCGAAGAATGACGAGAAGGCTCACCGCACCCTACAATTCATCGGGCAGGTCTTCCGCTATGCCGTGGCAAACCAGATTGCTGGATCAGACCCGACCCGCGACCTGCGCGGTGCCTTGTCGAGCCGAAAGCCAAAACACCACGCGGCAATTCTGGAGCCGGTTAAGGTTGGCGGCTTGATGCGGGCTATTGACGGCTACGATGGCCAGCCGATCACACAGTTTGCATTGCGCCTTTCGCCTTATGTCTTCGTGCGCCCCGGCGAGCTTCGCCGCGCCGAATGGAGCGAAATTGATCTGGAAGGGGCAGTCTGGCGCATTCCGGCTGCCAAAATGAAGGGGCGGCAGGAGCACGCTGTCCCGCTGGCCTCTCAATCGCTGGCTGTCCTAAAGCAAGCCCAAGAGCTGACCGGAGATGGGCAATATGTGTTTCCGTCAATCCGTTCACGTCGAAATCCGATGTCAGAAAACACGGTCAACGCAGCATTGCGACGGCTCGGCTTTGGCAGTGACGAAATGACCGCGCACGGCTTTCGGGCGATGGCCAGCACCTTGCTCAATGAATCCGGCAAGTGGTCTGCGGACGCAATCGAGCGCGCTCTCGCGCACAAGGACAAGGATCATATCCGCGCGGCCTATCATCGCGGGGCTCACTGGCAGGAGCGCGTGGAGATGGCCCAATGGTGGGCCGACTATCTGGATATGCTCAGAGACGGTGCGGACGTTATCCCGATTTCCAACAATGTGGCGGCTGGCTAAGACTCGACAAGTACATGAAACGCGGACCATTGTCCGCGCATGGACGAGGGCGAACGCCAGCAAATAACTCTCTTAACCGAACGCGCCCTTCAACGAGGGCAGGAAAGATACGGTGCCGAACAGCGACAACTGTTCGCTGAACACTCTGCAAAAGGCATGCTTGGTAATAGCGCAACGATCACGCGCGCAGTCGCGCTTATGGGAGAAGTAGCGTCCGCAACACTCGATCAGCTCCTTACCGAATGCGGTGGGGTAAGCAAAACGAGTGAGGCATTCGATCAGATAGACAAGACGCTGACAGTCTTGCTTGACGCCTTCCACCAGCGCCTGCCGGAAGCAATAGGGATGGGCACTCGTGGTACGCCTAGTGAGTCGATAACGAAAGCATCAGAAGACCTATTCGCGAAAATGCGGGCTGACATCGAAGCTGATGTGAAAGTCGCCCGGTTTGGGTTTCTGAAGAGCAGCCAGACTGAGAGGCTAGATTCGTCGACCCCCAAACCAACAAAGAAGAACACAGGAGGCAAACCTTTAGCGAAGCACTGGGATGCTATGTGGGCTGATATAGCTACGCAGCTTTGGACGGGTGAACTCGTTCCGAAAAGCCAAGCAGACATAAAGCGCTCAATGTTTGACTGGCTGAACACCAATGGAATTGAAGTTGGCGACACGGTTGTTACGGGACGCGCCCGCGCGCTCTGGCAACGAATGCAAACCGAAACTTAGTTTCCGAACCTTTCCGAACCTTACCGCGCGATTCAAACCCCGGAGTCGCCGATGCATGTTTGCGCCCGCTGGTGATTGCCAGCTCAATTCTGGAGCACAAACATGGAAGTCCTACTCGTGTCGATCAACGAAGCCGCCACGGCTCTGAACCTCGGTCGCACATCCGTTTACAAGTTGATCGACGAAGGCAAGCTGGAAAGCCGCAAGATGGGGCGGCGGCGCATGGTGACGACTGCTTCGATTCGGCGGCTGGTCGACGACGAAGGGTAAGGCCGATGCCCTCGCGCCGGGTCAATCCCAATCGAGTGAAGACCAACTACAGCTACACAGTGAGCGAACTGGCCGAATGTCTTGGCACACATAAGAACACCGTGCGCCATTGGCAGCGCAAAGGCTTGGACCCAATCGATGACCGCCGCCCGTATCTTTTCCATGGCGAGGATGTGCGCGCATTCCTGAAGGAACGTCGCGCCAGCCGTAAGCGCCCCTGCGCTCCTGGCACACTCTACTGCGTGTCCTGTCGCAAGCCGCGTCGCCCTGCGCTTGGCATGGTCGACTATCTTCCGATGCGCGCCGCAAGCGGCAATCTGCGCGGCATTTGCGAGGTCTGCGAAACTGTCATGCACCGCCAAATCCGTTTCGCGGACCTGCAAACGAAAATGCCGGGATGCGAGGTCAAAATAGCGGAAGGCCCTTCAAGCCTAAATGGGCAGGCGTCCCCCTCCCGTAATTGTGATTTGAAGAAGGAAGGCTAGACCATGGCGAAACACAGTCCCGCAAATGAGCGCGTGAAGCGGGATTACTTCGCGTTCCTGAGGGAAGCGAAGGGCCGCGATACAGTGACAATCGACCGGGTGGCGCAATCACTCGCAAAGTTCGAAAAGTCGACCCGGCACAAGGACTTCAAGAGCTTCCGCAAAGAGCAGGCAATTGCCTTCAAAAAGCGCGTTGGAGAGGCTGTGAATGCGAAATCGGGCGAGCGTCTGAGCAAAGCAACCGTGCAGTCTACGCTGCGCGACCTGAAAGCCTTTGTCGAATGGCTTTCCCGTGAACCGGGCTATCGCTCGCATCTATCGTATTCCGATGCCGAATACTTCAACGTGAAGGAGAAGGACGCAGCTATTGCGAGGGCACGGCGGGAAAAGAAAGTGCCTACGCTGGAACAGGTACGCCGTGTGCTGGAATCCATGCCAGCCGAAACGGTGCTGGAGCGCCGCGACCTGGCGCTTGTCGCCTTCGCAACGATCACGGGAGCACGGGTCAACGCATTGGCCAGCTTCCGGCTGGAGCACGTCGACATTGAGAGGGGCTTTGTCGAACAGGATGCGCGGACGGTGCGAACGAAGTTCGCGAAGACCTTCCGAACCTATTTCATGCCGGTCTCCGAAGGCGCGTTGGAGATAGTCTCCGATTGGGTGCGCGAGCTGCGTGAGGACTTGCTCCGGGGTCCAGTCGATCCGCTGTTTCCGGCAACCGAAGTGGGCGTGAGCGAAGCTGGGATATTCGAGCCGACTGGCCTTGCTCGCAAAGGCTGGGCGTCGACCGGGCCTGTGCGCGATGTATTCCGCAAAGCCTTCGAAGCGGCTGGCTTGCCCTATTACAACCCGCACAGCTTTCGCGACATGCTGGTGCGCCATGCGATGAAGTTGGACCTGACACCTGAGGAAATGAAGGCTTGGAGCCAGAACCTCGGTCACTCTGACGTGATGACCACACTTTCCAGCTACGGTCCCGTGCCGACCCATCGGCAGGGCGAGTTGATCCAGGAACTTGGGCAGGGGAAAGCAAACGACGAGGAGGCTCGCATAGCTAAGATTGTGGCTGAGACGATACGTCGGATGCAGGAAAAGGACTGAATAGCCTTCTCGAGTTAGTTCCAAGACTTGTTGACCCGAATAGAGCTTTGCCAGATGAGTCGCTCCGTAACAGAGGGAAATCATGGCAAAGTCAGTTAACAACAATGAGACCATCGAAAAGGCCATGTGGGCAGCGGCGGACAAGCTGCGCAAGAACATTGACGCGGCGGAATACAAGCACGTCGTCCTTGGCCTGATCTTCCTCAAATACATCTCGGACGCTTTCGACGAGCTCTATGCCAAGCTTGTCGCAGGAGAAGGCGAATACGCGGGCGCAGACCCTGAGGATGTGGACGAGTACAAGGCCGAGAATGTCTTCTTCGTGCCGCCATCCGCGCGCTGGAAGTTTCTGCAAAGCCACGCCAAGCAGCCGACTATCGGCAAGACCGTTGACGAGGCGATGGACGCCATCGAGCGCGAGAACCCCAGCCTGCGCGGCGTGCTGCCCAAGGTCTATGCGCGAGGCAATTTGGACCCAACCAATCTCGGCGGTCTGATCGATCTGATCAGCAATTCCGAAAGTCAGCACGGCAAGGAAGGCAACGCCGACTTCCTCGGCCAGACCTTTGAATACTTCCTCGGCCATTTCGCGCTCGCAGAAGGCAAGAAGGGCGGCCAGTTCTATACGCCTGAAAGCGTGGTGCGCGTGCTGGTCGAGATGCTGGAGCCCTATAAGGGCCGCGTGTTCGATCCGTGTTGCGGGTCTGGAGGGCTGTTCGTGCAGTCGGAGAAATTCGTCGCCGCGCACCAGGGCAAGGTCAATGACATCTCGATCTATGGGCAGGAGAGCAATCAGACGACGTGGCGGCTGGCAAAGATGAACCTTGCCATTCGTGGGATAGACTCCAGCCAGGTCAAATGGAACAATGAGGGTTCATTCCTCAACAACGCGCATCCGGACCTAAAGGCCGATTTCGTGATTGCGAACCCGCCGTTCAACGATAGTGATTGGGGCGGTGACCTGCTTCGCGACGACGCGCGATGGACCTTTGGAACGCCGCCAGCGGGCAATGCCAATTACGGCTGGATTCAGCACTTCCTCTATCACCTGGCACCGGGCGGGAAGGCGGGCTTTGTTCTTTCCAAGGGGGCGCTTACAACCAAGTCATCGGGTGAAGGGGAAATCCGCAAGGCCCTGATCGAAGCGGGGCTGGTCGATTGCATTGTCAACCTGCCTGCCAAGTTGTTTCTGAACACGCAAATCCCGGCGAGCTTGTGGTTCCTTAGTCGGGGAACGACTTATCGCCCCAATGAAATCCTGTTCATCGATGCGCGCAACCTGGGTCACTTGATCAATCGCCGCACGCTGGAGTTTTCGGATGATGACATCGCGCAGATCATCGGCACCTACCACGAGTGGCAGAAGGGTGACGAGGGTAGCTACGAGGACGTGAAAGGCTTCTGCAATTCCGCCTCGCTGGAGCGTGTGCGCAAGCTAGACCATGTGCTGACTCCGGGGCGCTACGTCGGGCTGGCTGAGGAAGAAGACGATTTTGACTTTGCCGCGCGGTTCAAGAGCTTGAAGGCGGAGTTCGAGGCACAGTTGGAAGAAGAGGCGAAGCTGAATGCACGGATCGCGGAGAACTTAGCGAAGGTGCAGCTGCCGTGATCGAGGGGTGGCGAGAATACAAAATCGAGGACTTAGCTGAAATCAGGAATCAGTCTCGCGTTCCGTTGAGCAAACTTGAGCGGTCGCAACGGAGCGGGCCGTATCCGTACTACGGGGCTTCGGGGATCATCGATTATGTCGATGGCTTTCTGTTTGAAGGAGAGCACGTTCTCATCTCGGAGGACGGGGAGAACTTAAAATCTCGAAAAACTCCGATTGCGTTCAAGGCTGATGGACGGTTCTGGGTCAACAATCATGCGCATATTTTGAAGGGTAAGAAGGCTTTTCACAATGATCTGATCTGCCACTATTTCAGTCAGTTGGACTTGAGCGCTCACATCACAGGCGCTGTCCAGCCGAAGCTAAGCAAGGCAAGCCTAACCAGCATTCCGATACTCCTTCCGGAAGATGAGGGCGAACAAGAAACGATTGCGGAGGTCCTTTCATCGCTAGACGACAAGATTGATCTGCTTCGCCGCCAGGACGCCACTCTGGAGGCGCTTGCCGAGACCCTCTTCCGACAGTCTTTCATCGAAAACGCACAAGATGATTGGGAAGAGGGCACTCTTGATGATGTGCTGACAGTGAAAGGCGGAACGACGCCGAGCACGAAGAACGAAGCCTTCTGGGATGGGGACATCCATTGGACTAGTCCGAAGGACTTGACCGGAAACAATGGGCTTTTCTTGCTAGACACAGCACGCAAAATCACACCGGAAGGGCTCGCAACGATTAGTTCTGGCTTGCTTCCGGCTGGGTCACTCTTGATGTCTTCAAGGGCACCCGTTGGCTGTTTGGCGTTCTCGGTAAATCCTGTGGCGATCAATCAAGGATACATAGGCATTCTGGATGAAAAGGGTTTCTCGAAAGAGTTTCTAATTCTTTGGCTCAAAACTCACATGGATTACGTCAAGAGCTATGCCAACGGTTCGACGTTCCAAGAGATCAGTAAGTCGACTTTCAAGAGGTTGGAAATCTCGAAGCCGCCCGAACCATTGCGACTTAAGTTTCAGGCAACCGTTTCGCCAATTTTCGGAAGACTATTCGAAAACGCCCTGCAAATTCAGAGTCTGGAGCGGCTTCGCGATACATTGCTGCCTCGACTTATGTCAGGTGCCGTGAGGGTCGACCTCAGCGCATGAGTATCGAACGTCTTGAAGCGATAATTGACCAACACGGGCGTTGGTCTGATCTGAAGGTTTACACTGACCGGATTGAAGCTCATGCCGAAAGTGATTTCAGTCATGCGCTGGAGAATGCGAAGGCGCTGTTGGAGACAATTTGCAAAGAGATTTGCGCTTCCAAGGGCGTGGACATGGGTGCGGCTGCGTCCATCCAAGCCCTTATGAAACGGGCGTTTAAGGAAATAGGCTATCCGCCCAGCGATTTGGTAACGCAGGTCTCCACTTCTCTCGGCACCATTGGCCAGAAAATGGGGGAGTTGAGGAACCAGATCAGCCCCACGTCTCATGGAAAGACACTGGATGATCTCAAGAAGAGAAATGACCTCATCGACGACCTAACAAGAGAGTTCCTGATTGATACGACAGTTTCCGTCGCCTCTCTCATGATCCGGACCTTTGAAGGGGCAAGCCCAAGGACGAAGCCTAAGGACGTTTTGCTGTACACCGATTGCGAGGACTTCAACGAACTGCTGGACGAGACCAACGAGCCCTTCCAAATTGGCATAAACAGCTACCCTGCAAGTGAAGCATTCTACGGCGTTGATCGCACTTCTTACGAGTCAGAATATCGCAAGTTCTTGGAGGGTGACGATGAATAAGCTCACCGAATCTGAGATCGAAGAGTTCGCAATTTCGCTCCTCGAACGGCAGGGCTATGACTATCTATACGCCCCTGAGATTGCGCCCGATGGCGACCGGCCTGAGCGGGCCAGCTTTGCCGATGTCGTGCTGGTGGATCGGCTGCGCGAAGCGGTGGCCCGGATCAATCCAAACATCCCGCCAGACAGCCGCGAGGAGGCCATCCGGCAGGTGCTGTGTTTTACCGCGCCGGACCTGATCGCCAACAATCAGGCGTTCCACCGCCTCCTGACCGAAGGTGTGAACGTCTCGCGCAATGCGGAGGGTAGTGAGCGCGGCGACCTTGTCTGGCTAGTAGATTTCGACAATCCGGAGATCAACACGTTCCTCGCCGTGAACCAGTTCACCGTTATCGAGGAACAGGTGCAGAAACGGCCCGACATCATTCTGTTCGTCAACGGCCTACCGCTGGGCGTGATCGAGCTGAAGAATGCAGGCGATGAACAGGCGACGGTCAAATCTGCTTTCAAGCAGATCGAAACCTACAAGGCGACGATACCTTCGCTCTTCGCTTACAACGGCCTGTGCATGATCTCTGACGGTCTGGAGGCGAAGGCCGGATCGATCTCTGCCGGGTGGTCCCGCTTCATGAAGTGGAAGACCGCCGATGGTCTCTCCGAGGCAAACCCGTTGGTCGGCGAAATGGAGACAATGATCGCCGGAACGCTGAATAAGGCCACGTTCCTCGACCTGATCCGGCATTTCAATGTCTTCGAGACGGCGGAGAAGCAAGACCCCAAGACCGGGCTTGTCACCGTCCAGACGATCAAGAAGCTCGCCAGCTATCACCAGTACTACGCGGTGAACAAAGCCGTGCAATCGACCCTGCGCGCGGCTGGATTCATCAATTCCCGTGGCCAGCGGAGAAAAGGTGATCTGCGCGAAGACCCTTTGAAGTACGGTCTGCCCACCACGAGCGGCAAACCCGCCAGCGACCGCAAGGGTGGGGTCGTCTGGCATACGCAAGGTTCGGGCAAATCGCTTTCGATGGTGTTCTATGCGGGCAAGATAGTGCTCGCGATGGACAATCCGACGATTGTTGTAATCACAGACCGTAATGATCTGGATGATCAGTTGTTCGACACTTTCGCCAGCTCGCGCCAATTGTTGCGACAAGACCCGGTACAGGCCGATAGCCAGAAACATCTGAAGGAGCTGCTCAAGGTCAGCTCTGGCGGGATCGTCTTCACCACCATCCAGAAATTCCACCCGGATGAGGGCAACGTCTACGAAACGCTTTCGGAGCGCGAGAACATCATCGTGCTGGCGGACGAAGCGCACCGCACTCAGTACGGCTTCCGCGCCAAGACCATCGACGAGAAGGACGACGACGGAAATGTAGTCGGCAAGAAGACGGTCTACGGCTTCGCCAAGTATATGCGCGATGCCTTGCCGCACGCGACGTATCTCGGCTTCACCGGTACACCTGTTGAAAGCACCGATGCCAACACCGCGCAGGTATTTGGCGACTACGTCGATGTTTATGACATCGCGCAGGCCGTGGAAGACGGCGCGACTGTCCCGATCTTCTACGAAAGCCGCTTGGCGAAAATTCGCCTGAGCGAGCAAGGGCAGGAGCTAGTCAAGGCCCTGGACGATGAGCTCGCGCAAGAAGACCTGACTGAAAACCAGAAGAGCCTAGCCAAGTGGACGCAGCTCGAAGCGCTGATTGGGGCGGACGACCGTGTGAAGCGCGTAGCCTATGACATCGTGGAGCACTTCACCGCCCGCCAACAAGTGAACAACGGCGGCAAGGGCATGATCGTAGCGATGTCGCGCCGGATCGCTGCTGATCTGTTCGATGCCATTGTCGCCCTACGCCCTGATTGGAACGATGAAGACCTCGCCAAAGGCAAAATCAAAATTGTGATGACCGCTGCCTCTTCCGATGGACCGGACATCGCCAAGCACCACACAACCAAGGGCCAGCGCCGCGATCTGGCGGAGCGGATGCGCAATCCAAACGATCCACTCGAACTGGTTATTGTTCGCGACATGTGGCTGACGGGCTTTGACGCGCCTTCGATGCACACGCTCTACATCGACAAACCGATGAGGGGGCACAACCTGATGCAGGCCATTGCCCGTGTGAACCGCGTCTATGGTGACAAAGAGGGCGGACTGGTTGTCGACTACCTCGGAATTGCGCACGACTTGAAGAAGGCGCTTAGCTTTTACTCCGACGGGGGTGGCAAGGGTGATCCAGCCGTTGCGCAGGAGCAGGCCGTTGCTGCAATGCTGGAGAAGCTCGAAGTCGTCTCACAGATGTTCCATGGCTTCGCCTATGAAGAGTATTTCACGGCAAACACAGGCCGCAAGCTATCAATTATCCTTGAAGCCGAAGACCACATTCTTGGCCTAGAGAATGGCAAGACCCGCTTCGTGAACGAGGTAAGCGCGCTGTCGGGGGCGCTCTCGATTGCTATTCCCCATGAGCAAGCGATGGATGCCAAGGACGAGGTCGCATTCTTTCAAGCGGTGAAGGCGCGGCTGGTGAAGTTCGATGCATCAGGCGCTGGTCGCACCGACGAAGAGCTTGAAACCGCCATCCGCCAGACCATCGATCAGGCTCTAGTGAGTGAGCAGGTAATCGACATCTTCGATGCGGCTGGGATCAAGAAGCCAGATATTTCGATACTATCCGACGAGTTCCTTGCGGATGTCAAAAACCACAAGCACGAGAACGTCGCGCTCGAGCTGCTCAAGCGTCTGCTTGATGGAGAGATCAAAGCCCGCACGAAGAGCAACCTCGTGCAGAGCAAGTCGCTGATGGAAATGCTCCAGGACTCTATCAAGCGCTATCACAACAAGGTGATCACGGCGGCAGAGTTCATGGACGAGCTGATTGGCCACGCGAAGCATATGCGCGACCTAGACAAGGAGCCGGAAGAACTTGGTCTAAGTGCCGAGGAGTATGCATTCTACACGGCGGTTGCCAACAATGAGAGTGCGCGAGAGCTGATGGAGAAAGAGAAACTTCGCGAGTTGGCTATCGTGCTGTTTGAGAAAGTTCGAGAGAACGCCTCAATCGACTGGACAATCAAAGAGAGCGTGCGGGCTAAGCTCAAGGTCATCATCAAACGCACCCTGCGCCAGTTCGGCTATCCGCCAGACATGCAGTTGCTGGCTACTGAGACAGTCTTGGAGCAAGCGAAACTTATCGCACAGGAACTGAATGGGGCAGGCTGAGGCCATCGGATAATGGCAACAGGAATCGGTGCTTGAATGTGTGAGTCACGAATGCGGTTCACACGCCACACCAGGGGTAAGTAACAGTAAATGGGGCCTTATTGGGGGCTTGGGCTTCAGCCTGCTGGGAGATTAAGAATAAAGTCAGAATCTTGGCCTGACTTTGCGGTTCCCGTAAGCGCACCACCTACCCTTTTCCCGATGTTCCCTGAAGCCTTGTAACTCTCGCCCACAATATCCGGGATCTGGCCAATGGGGTTATTTCTCTCCCTGCGGGCGTGGGCCGGCTCGATTGCCGGTGATCGAGTGGCATGCCGTTCAGCTGGTTCGAAATTCCGAACCGCATCAGTCGGCGCGAGAGGAATCGGAGGTGGGGCTGCAAGCCCATTGGGGTTCGACGTCATGTCGATTCCATCGGATCGGGGATTGATCCCAAGATTTCGCCGCCCGCACCGCGCTTTGCGTCTTGTTCCAGGCGCAGGCCACTGCGCTCCTATTGGCGCTGCTGGACGCCCGGGCGACGCCAGGCAAACTGCGTGTAGAGACCATGCTGCAAAGGGGGCGGGACCGTTCCGGGAGCCGGCTGCATTATCGATACGCGGCCTTGCCCAAGTGCCGGTCGTCACACCGATATTTCTTTTTGTCAGTCCGAATGAATTGGTCTAGGCTTTGCCTGCCGCGGGGGGTTCAGCACATTATTTCGGGTCATTTTGCGTCCGGTGGCAGCTCTAGCGAGCAGGCGATGCGCCTGCGCAAATGGGGAGGACGGACCTGAAATGGAAGGATATCTCGCTCAGATCATCATGTTCGGGGGCAACTTTGCCCCGCGCAACTGGGCATTCTGCCACGGTCAGTTGCTCGCCATCAGTTCCAATTCCGCGCTGTTCTCGCTCCTGGGAACCGCCTATGGCGGCGACGGGCGGACCACTTTCGGGCTTCCGGATCTGCGAGGCCGCGTGCCGATCGGTCAGGGTGCCGGTCCGGGATTGCCCAACAATATACTCGGACAGAAGGGCGGAAGTCCGACAACGACTCTGACCGTCGCCAATCTTCCGCCGCACAATCACGCTGCCACCCTGCACGCGGAAAGCGACGTGGGCAGCTCGGGGGCGCCGACCAATGCGCTGCTCGGCGTGGTCACCGGCGCGACCAAGATCTATGCGCCGTCGGTTCCTGCAGACCAGGTCGCGATGCATCCCGACAGCATCACCGTGGGCAACACCGGCGGCGGCACGTCGTTCAGCAACGAACAGCCGTATCAGGTGCTGCATTATGTCATTTGCACCCAAGGGATCTATCCGAGCAGGAACTGAGTGAGCGACGTGCGCGGCGCGCGCACCGCAGAAATTAATCGAGGGAGGGAGTATCCATGGACCCGTTTATTGGACAGATCGTGATGTTTGGGGGCAATTTCGCTCCGCGTGGCTGGGCATTTTGCGATGGGCAATTGCTGTCGATCGCGCAGAATACGGCGCTGTTTTCGATCCTTGGGACGATTTACGGCGGCGATGGGCGGACGAATTTCGCGCTGCCGGAAATGCGCGGCCGCGTGGTTATGCACGAGGGCAACGGGCCCGGACTCGATCCGAAAAACCTCGGCGAGCGCGGCGGCGTCAACACCAATACGCTGACTGTGAACAATCTGCCGCCGCACAATCACACCGCCACCCTGCACGCGGAAAGCGATGTCGGCACTTCGGGCAACCCGACGAATTCGATGCTCGGCGTGATCACCGGTGCGAACAAGATCTACGCCCCGTCGGTCCCGGCGGCGAACGTGCCGATGCATCCGGACAGCATCGTCGTGTCGAACACCGGCAGCGGGCAGTCGTTCACCAACGAGCCGCCGTACACGGTCGTCAACTACATCATCGCGCTGGTCGGAACCTTCCCGAGCCGCAACTGATCGCGACTACAAAGCAAAAGCGCCTGTCGGATCGTATCCGGCAGGCGCTTTTTGATTCAGCACCAGACTGATCTGCGCTGCGGCGGCCGCTTACCCGTTCAGGGTGACGGCCTTGCCGATCAGGACATTTGCAAAATGGTCGGAAACTCGGACGGATCGGGAAACGGACCCGTCTCGGTGCCCTTCACGTCAAGGACGCGAAGTTCCGGTTTGACGAACGGCTTCCGGCCGCTGGCGGCGCTCACATTTTCACGGTCTGCCAATGAATATCTCCCCATGTCCTTTACGGGCGGTAAGCCCTAATCACCGAATGTGTCAATGGCTTGCCCCGCCGTCAGCGGGTCTCGTCCAGCCAGATCGACACCTGCCGCAATTGCCAGAAGTACATTCGGCGGCGCATGTCGGAATCTTCGAACCGGTCGCGCGAACGATGCAGCGCCTGCGCGGTATCGGCGAAGGCCGCAGGGTCGATGATCGAACGCAAAACGTCCGGCAATTCTTCGAATGCCATGGCCGGCGGGTCTTCTAGCGGTGGCCGCCCGCCGATAAACCCGCCCATGCTCTTGCCGACCTGCCATGCGATCCGATCGGGAATTCTTCCGGCGACGGCCCGGCGGTGGAGATATCGCCCCATGTCCCGGCGCCGCTTCTCGATCGAGGGCGTCGCGAAGAATTGCTGGATCAGTCGCCGGTCGAGCAGTGGAAAGCGGTAATCCATGCCGTAACTGGCAGCATAGATGACCGAGCTTTCGAGCCGCCCCTGTCGCCCAAGCCGGAATCCGGGATAGAGCCCGGCCAGCGTGTTGAGCGTCAGCTCGGATCGTTCGGGGCAAACCCACTCTTCGAGCTGCTGCGCCAGGCCCGAGTCTTCGACAAAGTCGCGGCGCAGGCAAGCGACATCGAGCTTCGTGGCGATCAGCTGCCGCATGGCGAGATCGGGGTCCTCGGGGCCGCGCTTCAGGCGCCTCGCGAGGCGCACGAGCCGACGCGGCAGCGAGCCTCCTAGCTCGTCGAGCATGGCACGGTATTCGCCCCGCGCATGCAGTTCGTCGATCAGGGGCTTGGCATAGCTGGTGGCGACCTCGTCGCCGCCGAAGCCGGAGAACAGGGTCCTGATCCCCAACATGCCGCACCACTCGAAAAATTCCGGGTAGACCAGCGGCTGGCCATGTTCGGGCGGATGGCCGAGGGTCGCCAGCGCGCGATCGAATGCGGCATCGACGCGCAACAGCCTCGGCTGCATCAGGACGTGGGTATGGCGGATGTCGCACATCGCCGCGCACGCCATCACCGTTTCTGGCTCATCTTCCATCGCGATCATTGCGAAGGTGTGAAAATCGTCGCGATCATGCGGCAGGCGTTCGGCGAGCGACGCAATCACCGATGACGAATCGAGCCCGCCGGTCGCTTCGGCACCGATCAGGAAGTGGCTGCGCGCGCGATCCGCGACTGCACGGTCGAACGCATCGCGATAACGCTCGACCCAGCGAACGTCGCGGCGGGTCGCGTGCGGCGCTGCGAGATCGAATGCAAAGAATTCGCGCGGCTCGCACGTTCCCTCACGAACGATCAACAGGTCGTGCGCTGACGGAAGCTTCTTCACCTCTTCGTAAGCGGCCTGCGTATGCGCGAAATTGAGCACCGATGCGAACAGTGCGATCCATTCGCGGCTCGGGGCCAACGCCTGCCCCGTCAGCACTCGCATCACCGCGACCGAAGTGGCGGCGACGAAATGCTCATCGGTCAGGATGTAGTAAAGCGGCTTGGCTCCGATCGCGTCGCGTGCGCACCAGGCTTCATGCCGGGCGGGATCGTAGATGACGAAGCTGAAATCGCCTTCAAGCCTGGCCGCACAATCGCGGCCCCAGCGGCGATGCGCGACGAGCACAATCTGCGGGTCGGTGAGCGTCGCCCGGGGCTGCAGGCCGAGTTCGGCGCACAGCTCCGCGCGATTATCGAGCCGCATCCAGCTGGCGATCACCCGGCCGGTTTCGGGGCAGGTTTCGGGCGCGTGCTCGTGGAGCGATTCGGGCGTGTTGTGCCACAGCGCCTGCGCGACGATCGCGTGATCGCCTTGCCACACACCCTGCTTGTCGGGTTTCGCAAAGGGCATCATCGCCGCAAGCAGCGCCTCGCCGGTTGCGAGCTCCTGCGGCGCGGCGCGCGAGCCGCGCATCAAGATGGCGGCGAACACGTCCGCTCAGTTGGCGGCGGTTACGAGTCCGTTGCTGAGCAGCTTGTCGACGAATTCGGCGACGGTTCGTTCAAGATCCTCCACGTCGCTTGTGTCGAATTCGCGCCGCAGCTCGGCGACGATTTCCTCGAGCGTCGCCGGGCTGTCCATCGCCGCCCAGATCTGACTGCCTGTGCCCGTGATCGCGAAATACACCCCCTTGTCGATGTCCATCATCACGGTCTCGCCGTCCATTTCGGCGGCGACGACGCCGACGGTTTGTGTGAGCCTGGTGTCGGGTGCAAACGATGGTGCGGTCATGGTGTTGCCCTCATTGTCTCTCGGTCCGCGTCGCGGCCAGCGGGATCAGTGCCCGGAATGGTTCCGAATGTCGCCAGAAGAGCATCGATCAACGCGTCTATATCGAACCCGGCGGTCGGGCGCGAGACCCGGAAAAGCGGTGTATCTTGAGCAATCGCCGCCACCCGCTTGAGATACAGAACCTCGAGTTCGAGGGGGAGGAGGTATTCCGGACGGTAGATATTGTTGCGCAGCACAGCGAATTTCTCGACCCCGTTGAGCTGTCGCACCTGAACCTGCGCTACATCTTCGGGCACCAGCCAGAAGAACGCGCCGATTGCCTGAGGCTTGCGGCACTGATCGTCCCCGATGGGCAGGTTGAACTTGGGGTCGGCTTCGCGAACGCGGGCCAGCTCCGACGTGTCGATGCCGAGCCGCTGCGCGGTGTCGAGCCACAGCTTTGCGCGCGGCATGCCGGGCAGCACCCGTCCATCCGCGCCGATCGGGCACACGTCATCGGCGAGCATCGCGTGGCCACGCTGCAGCATGGCAATCGCGGTGGTCGATTTGCCCGCGCCGGTATCGCCGATGCACATGATCGCCCGGTCGGAGCCATCGACGGACACCGCGTTGCCGTGAACGACGACATGCCCGCGCTGCATCAGGATCGCGCCAAGGCCCGAGCCGAGCAGGAACAGCCGCATCTCGTCCTCCGCCACGCCGGGGTAGCGCGTGTAGATGATCGAGCGGCCGTCGCTGATTGTCATGCGCAGCCGGTCAGGGAAATCGAGCCACAACCGGCCGGGTTCTCCATCGACGAAAGTGCTGACATTGAGCGGATCGTCCGCTGTCGGGGGTGGAACATCCCCTTCGCGAATAACGATGTCGGGCTCGGCGGAGTCTTCGGCTGGATAAAGTTCGGGCAGATCGAGATCGCAGACGACATTGAGCCCGTACACCCGGCGCATCATCCTGGCGGGAGCGGCTGTGCTGCTCGTATCGGTCATGCCGGTGCGCGCTCGCTCTTTCCATCATCCGGGCGCCGCGGCGTTCGCTTCCCCGGCACCTTGTCCGACAAACTGCTTTAAGCGCGTGCCGGAACCGATTAGGTCGCTAACATGCTTGGCAAGGCATTGGAACTGTTCCCGGCGCTTGGGCGAAAACTGCGGACGGCCGCCGGATTGCCGATCGCAACGGTGGGCCTGACGGGCGCGGTGTGGGTGCTGTTGTGGCCCGCCCGACTGGCGGTGGCCATCTTTCCGTTGCGCCGGCTGGTGCGTTTCTACGGGCGCGATCATGGCGCGCGGGTCGTGATCCCCGAAGCATCGTCCCGCGAACTGGACCTTGCCCGTCAGATCGGCGAAGCGATCGCGATCGCGGTGCGCTACAGCCCGGCTTCCGCCAATTGCTATCCGCAGGCGCTGGTGGCGCGGGCGCTGCTGCGCTGGCGGCGCGTGCCGCACGGTCTGTTCTTCGGATTGCGCCGGGGCTCCGACGACAAGGAGATGGAGGCGCATGCCTGGGTGATGGTTGGCGATTGCGCGGTGAGCGGCGGCAACAGCTTCGATCAATACACCGTGGTCCGCTGCTTCTCTTCGCCCGGTGTCCGCTAGCCGCGCCGGCGCTCCGCCATAAGAAAAGGGCGGAGCAACCCGCTGGCCGCTCCGCCCCCGTTCCTTTCGGCCTGGGGCCGTCGTTCTACATCCGCACGCGGGCACCGAGGTAGAAGTAGGTGCCGACCGGGCTGACCGGATAGGCCTGCTCGGTCACGAACGGCTGGCGGTCGAAGATGTTGTTCACCCCGCCATAGACGTCGAACATGTCGCTCACATCGAGATTGAACGAAATGTCGTGGATGAAGGCATCGCTCGAAAGACCGTTTTCGGGCGAATAGAGATCCTGCCCGGTGTTGCCGACGCTCTCGATCTCGACCGCGCGCAGGCCCTGGCTGTCGACATAGGTGGTCGACCAGGTCAGGCTGATTGCGTTCCAGTCCCAGGTCAGCGACGCACGGCCCGCCCATTCGGGCCGCTGCAGTTCGCCCAGCTCGGGATCGACGTTGGTCAGGTCGCTCGGATCGAAGAAATCGTCGAGCTTGTCGACCCAGGTCCCGCTGCCGTTGAGCGTGAAGGTGTGGTCGCCAAGATCGAAGCGATACTGCGCCGCCACTTCGACGCCCGCGGTTTCCCGGCGGGCGAAATTGAGCAGAACCTGTTCGAGGAAGGTGAAGCCGCCCGTGTTCGGGTTACGCGTCACGAGATCGCAGAACTGGTTGTCGATGCTCGAGCTGTCCACGCAATTGTCGACGATGTCCTGCGCGGACACGTTGTTGATCGCGTCCTCGATTTCGATGTTGTAGTAATCGACACTGAGGATCAGGCCCGGCAGGAAGCGCGGGGTGATCTGGGCACCGACAGTCCACGTCGTGGCGGTTTCCACATCGAGTTCGGGGTTGCCCGCCTGCGTGCCGGAGAAGCGCGCGGTGAGCGGATCGACATAGCTGTAGCCACCGCCGCCAAAGGTCGGATCGAAGCCGATATTGGCGAAGAAGGCGGAACAGTTCGCCTGGCGCAGGGTCGGATCGGGCGCCGAGCCGATGTTGCCGACATCGCACGGATCGACCGGACGGAAGAACGCGCCCTGTGGCGGATCGAACAGCTCGTTGATGTTCGGCGCGCGCACGGCCTGAGCGTAGGTCCCGCGGAACAGGATGTCCTCGCTCGGTGCCCACAGTCCGTTGACGTTCCAGGTGAAATTGCCGCCCGAGGTCGAGTAGTCGGCATAACGACCGGCCGCACTCAATTCGAGCGTTTCGGCAAATGGCACGCCTGCGAGGATCGGCAGGCGAAGCTCGCCGAACAGTTCGTAAACGGTGAATTCGCCGCCGGCATTGGCGGTCTGTGTCGCCGGGTCGAACACCAGCGAATTCTGCACGCCGCCGGTCACGTCACCGACAAAGTCGCCGGCGTTGCCGAGATCGGTGGTCACCGGCAGGATGCCGAGGATCAGCGGATCGAACCGCGAATTGCTCTGCTCCTCGCGGAATTCGAAACCCGCAGCGAAGCCGACGGGGCCGCCGGGAAGCTCGAAGAACGCGCCGGTATCGCCGGTAAAGACCGCACTGAACACCAGCTGTTCGAGCGCGAAGCGATTGACCGTCGTGGTGGTAATGAAATCGATCGCATCCTGGCTGATCGCGCCGACACCGCCGAGGATGTTGGCCGGACGGCACGAGCCGTCGCCGGGGTTGAAGGTCAGGAACCCGGGGTCGCCCGCGGGGATGCCGAACGGCGTTGTCGCGGGCGGGGTGGGATCGATATCCGAGCGGCATATCGGCTGGCCGTTGGGCCCGGTCACCACGTCGATCGCGGCGAACCAGCGATCGGTGATTACCCGGTTGGCATCGTTCACCGTCAGGTCGAACTTGCCGTAATTGGCGCTGAATTCGTACGACAGGTGATCGGTAATGTCGCCGCGCAGGCCACCGACGAAACGCCAGGTTTCGGTTTCGTTGCGGTTGCGGTTCGGGCCGAGATCGGTCGGGTCGCGGGTGATGTAGAGCCCTTCCTGCACTCCGTCGCCGAACAGCAGTTCGCCGACAAAGGGTTGCAGCGCGGGCGTGATGAACGGGTTGTCGCTGCGGATCGTCAGCAGGTCGTAGAACGTATTCGGCTGAGCCTGGAATTCGGCCGAAGTCGACACGTACTTGCCTTCGAAGAACAGCTCCGCCTCGGTCGAGAATTCGTAGCTCGCATTGACGTTGATCGACCAGCGCTCGGTTTCGGGAGTGAGCGAGTTCTGATCGAAGTTGTTCTCGATGCCCGGGCCGCCGAACTGGTTGAACAGGCCGGTGATAAGTCCGTCCTGATACACCGAGACGCTGCCGTCCGGGTTGATGTTGGCACAGCCGCCGGCAAGCCCGAACGCGCCGGGCTGGAAGGTGCTGTTGAAGCCAACCGAGGATTCCAGGCAGTCCGGGATGCCGTTGTTGTTGATATCGGGGCCGTCATCGACACCGATCAGGCCGGGCGCGACAACGCCGCCCGCCGACGACAGCGAGAACCGCGGATCGCTGGCGATGAAGCGGCGGGGCGCGTTCGCGGCGCGATCGATGAGCGCGAGCTCGGCCGAGGTCAGCGTCGGGTTGACGCCGAACTCGTCGAAATAGTCCGCGATGAAATCGTCGGCCGAGGGAATCAGGAAACCGGTCGGGAAGCCACCGACACCGACTGCGAAGAAATCGGCGAAGTTCGGCGTATCGGTGCCGATATCGCCCGTCTGAAAGCGCAGCGCCGGATTGGCCTGATCGTCGAAGACACCGTTGTTGCGCGAGAAATCGCGGTCACCGAATTGCAGCTCTTCGCTATAGGCGTATTCGCCGGAAACGGTGATGTTCCCGCGCCCGTCGGCGAAATTGGAGCCCCACGTGAGGTCGCCGTTGATCCGCCAAGCATCGCCTTCGGACGAGATGCCCGACTGCACATTGCCTTCGATCCCTTCGAACTTGTCGCGCAGCACGAAGTTGACCACGCCGGTCACCGCGTCCGCACCGTAGATCGACGATGCGCCGCCGGTCAGCGTTTCGACCCGCTCTATCAGCGCGCTGGGGATCGAGTTGATATCGACCGCCTGCTGCCCGGCGACACCCGCAACATGGCGGCGACCGTTGACCAGCACCAGGGTCCGGTTGGCTCCAAGACCGCGCAGGTTGAGCACGGATTGCCCGACCGCGAGATCGCCCGAGAACACGCCTGCAATCGAATCCTCGGCCGAGGTCGAAGTCGACAGGGCTGGCACGTCACGCAGGACGTTGACGACATCGGCGGTGCCCGATTGCTGGATTTCTTCGCTGCCGATTGCGATGACAGGCGCCGGCGAACCGATATTGGGGTCGCGCGCGATGCGCGAACCCACCACGACGATCTGCCGGTCTTCATCGGCGGACTCGTCCTGATCGGGCTGGGTCTGCGCGTGCGCCGCGAAGGGCATGGTGCTTGCGGCGGCAAGGAGGAGAGCCTGCGCCGAGAATTTGAAGCGTTGCATGACGAACCTTTTTGTTGCGATGCAACAAGGTCGCTCTGCATTCCGGCGAATGTCAAGACGGATCGGTCACATTGCATCCCTTCGATTGCGGGATCTGCAATTATGTTGCAAAAATGCCATGGCTGGCGCGCGCAGCCGTCGAACGCCGCGCGCTTCCGCCTTGCTCGAAGCGCTACTCGTTCTTGAAGATTTCGCCGGCCTTCATGACGAACTGCACGTTTTCAAGCAGCGCGACATCTGCAAGCGGGTTGCCATTCACCGCGATGATATCGGCCGATGCGCCCGCCGCGATCACTCCGAGTGTACCCTTCTGCCCGAGGGCGTCCGCGGAATTGAGAGTCGCCGCGCGCAGCGCCTCCGCGCTCGTCATGCCGAACTGAACCATCCGCGACAATTGCCGGGCGTTCTGCCCGTGCGGGTAAACGCCGGCATCGGTGCCGAACGACATCTTCGCGCCAGCCCGGTGCGCCTTGCGGAAATTGTCGCGCTGCGTCTGACCGACCACGCGCTCCTTCTCGAGGCTCTCGGGCAGTATTCCCGCTGCTTCGCCTTCGCCGAGAATGAATTCGGTGACGTAGATATCCATATTGAGATAGGCCCCGCTCTCACGCGCGAGCCGGATGCCTTCGTCGTCGATGAAGCTGGCATGCTCGATCGTGTCGACCCCGGCCTTGAGCGCGTTGACGATACCTTCAGCGCCGTGCGCATGGCTCGCTACCCTCAATCCATGGCTGTGCGCCTCCTCGACCAGCGCGGTCAGCTCCTCGACGGTGTATTGCGGAGCGCCGACCTTGGTGCCCTTCGACAGGACCCCGCCGGTCGAGCAGGTCTTGATAAGGTCGACGCCGAACTTGCGGTTCTTGCGCACCGCCGCGCGCGCCGCCCACGGGCCGTCCGCGACATTCTCGCCGCTCGCTTCGTATTCGGGCGGCAGCAGGTTGTTGTCCGAGCAATGCCCGCCGGTGATTCCGATCGGCGGGCCGGAAACGAACATCCGCGGGCCGACGATGTCGCCTTCCGCGATGGCGTCGCGCAGATCGACATCTCCGAAACTCCCTGCGCCGACGTTGCGCACGGTGGTGAAGCCCGCCATCAGGGTGCGTTCGGCGTTGACCACGCCGGTGATGACCGCGCGCTCGTCGGAAATCGCGAGCCGACGATAGCCGTGCACGTCACTGTCGCTGGTAAGGTGGACGTGCATGTCGATCAGGCCGGGCAGGATCGTCTTGCCCGCGAGGTCAACATAGTCGGCGCCATCTACCTGCGGCGCTGCGCCCGTCGTCACCGAAACGATGACGCCGTCCTCGATCGTGACCACCGGGTCGGCAACCAGTCGCCCGCGTTCGACATCGACCATTGCATCGGCAGTGAGGATCATGGTGTCGGCCAGCACGGCGGCGGGAGCGACCAGAACGGCGGCGGCGAGCGCGATGGTGCGTAGTTTCATGCGAGGTCTCCTGCGAAATCGCAGCAGGCGTATCAGCTTTCGGCGGAACGGCAAATGCCGCCGGCAAGAGGGCTGCTATTCGACCTTGAAGACATAGACCGGGCCGAGATCGACCGCCTGGACGCTCCCTCCGAAGAACAGCGAGAGTTCCGCGCCCCCGGCACCGTAGCTGCGTGGCGCCTTGGTCGTGATCTTCACCAGTTGCCAGGTGTCGCCGATCTTGAACCGGTTGGAGGCGAAGGATTCGAATGGCGGCGCAGTCCCCTGAATGCGCGAGGCGGCGATCGCCTTGCCATCGGCGTTGGCGCTGCTGATGGTGCGCGCAGCGATCGCGACCACCAGGTCATCGCCCTCCTCGATCGCCTGGTTGATAGGCACGGTTGCGGAAAGACCGGTCAATTCGGTGCCATCCTGCGCGACTTCGAACCGGGTTGCCTTCATCATCCAGATTTCGGGTTCGTCGCGATTGGCGTAGCTGCCAGCCGAGCCACCGAACTTCCAGCTGCCCTGGCCGGGATCGTTGATCAGCGTGCCGGTGCCTGCGAGCCCTTCGGGCATCTCGACCTCGGCTGTCTGGACTCGCGCCGCCGCCACCTGCACCGGGCCCTGGTCGGCGATCTTCGCCGCGCCGCTGACCACAATCGCCTGGCCGATCTCGATGATCTGTCGCGTGCGCCCGAACTGCACCGCGACGATCCCGTCCTTGCTGCGCAATTTCTGTTCGGCGGTGGCGGTCACTTCGTACCAGGCCCAATCCTTGCCGATCGAAAGCGTCTGTTCGCCGAAACCCGGGTAGGGCGCGACATTGCGCTGGAAGCGCAGCCGCAGCACGCCGTTCCCGTCGTCGCTGTCGGCCTCGACCGTGCGCGCGTAGAATCCGACGGTCACGGTATCGCCGCGATCGACATCCTCGACCAGTGGAATGTTGGCTCCGGCTGTGTAGATGAACTCGGCGGCACGCGTCACCGCGAAACGCCGCGCTGCGCCCCCGCCGGGAATGCTGTCATCGACAACCGCGCTGGCTTCGAGGTCCGCGCCGTAGCTTTGCCAGTCGATGCGCGATGGATCGTTGACGAGATCGCCCGGCAATTGCGCGTCGAGCGCCGCCAGCGCGTCCTTGTCCTGCGCGATACCCGGTGCGGCGGCAACCGCAGCAATCACCAGAGCGCCCGCTGCCCAGGCCGCCTTCAAGCGCGTGTTCATTCCTCAACCCTCTCCAAAGATTGTTTGCTGCCGTAGCGATCGCCAACTTGTGAGAACGCTAACAGCAAATTTTGCATCGCTCAATCGCCCGGCGCCTTTGGTCAGGCTGCCTTTGCCGGGCAATAGCGCGCGAGGTAATCGCCATGGCCCGGCATGTGCTGGACCAGGAAGCGGATCGATTGCTCCATCTCGTCGATTTCCTTGCGGGTCTTGGCGTTGATGAGCGAATCCGCCATCGGGTTGTGCGCCGCCATGCTGATGCCCTGGCCCATCATGACTGCGGCCCAGCTGGTCTCGGTGAACAGCTCGTCCTCCTCGCGGAAGATCTGGCCGTTTCCTTTGAACACCTCGACCTTCTCGGTCAGCGTATCCGGCACCTGCATTGTCCGCACGTAGTTCCAGAAGTCGGAATCGTCGCGCGAAGTCGCGTTGTAGTGCAGGATCAGGAAGTCGCGAATGCGGGCGTATTCGCGACCGGTCAGGCGGTTGAACGTATCCTGCTGGGCCTGCGTGACCCCTTCGAGCGAAAGCAGCGAAAGCAGCTTGTCGATCCCGGTGTTGATGAGATGGATCGAGGTCGATTCGAGCGGCTCCATGAACCCGGCGGCGAGACCTAGCGCGACCACGTTCCGATTCCAGAATTTCTTGCGCCTCCCGGTGACGAACCGCAGGAAATTGGGGTCGGCCTGCGGCTTGCCCGCGATGTTGCCGACCAGGATGTCGTGCGCCTCGTCGTCCTCCATGAACTCGCTGCAATAGACGTGGCCGTTGCCGTTGCGGTGCTGCAGCGGAACTTGCCATTGCCATCCGGCCCGATGCGCGGTGGCGCGGGTGAAGGGCGGGGGCGGGCTGCCGTCTTCGCGCAGGCAGGGGAGAGCGACCGCGCGGTTGCAGGGCAGCCAGCGGGTCCAGTCCTCGTAGCCGGTTTCCAGCGCCTGTTCGATCAGCAGCCCGCGAAAGCCCGAGCAATCGATGAACAGATCGCCGGCCATGATCGTGCCGTCCTCAAGCTCGACCGAGGCGACGTTGCCGCTTTCACCCTCGAGCTGGACGTCGGCAATGCGCCCTTCGCGGCGGACGACACCGCGCGCCTCGGCGTATTTGCGCAGGAACGCGGCGTAGCGACCGGCGTCGAGATGATAGGCGTAATTGACCGGGGGCAGGTCTTCGCGCTGGTAATCCTGCGTCCGCGCGAACTTGCCGAAATAGGCGGCCATGGTTTCGAGGTTGAAAACCTGGATCGGGCGATTGTCTCCGCCCTTGGCGAGCTTGTGCCAGATATGGTGGAACCCGATCCCGCCGATCGGATAGCCATAGGCCCCGAACGGGTGGATGTAGCTGTCGCCAACCTTGCCCCAGTTTTCGAACTGGATGCCGAGCTTGAACGACCCGCCGACTTCGGCGAGCATTTCGCTCTCGTCGATTTCGAGCAGCTGGTTGAATTCGACGAACGGCGGAATCGTCGCCTCGCCGACGCCGACCGTGCCGATCGCTTCCGATTCGATCAGCGTTATGCCCAACTCGTTGCCGGTCTTGAGCCGCGACAGCGCTGCGGCCGCCATCCAGCCTGCAGTCCCGCCACCGACGATAATTATCTGTTGTATTGTCATCATTTCCTCTGTCCGGCCGCGCCCACACCGGTGCCCGGTCGGGGCGCAGGTGTGACCTCAAGTCCTCGCTCGCGACCATGCAATATGTCGAATATATTGCAAGTCTTGTGAACGCTCACAATCTGCGCTACGCACCGCGATCAATGGACGGCAGATATGTCGCCACGGGGTTTGGGAGGTAAGAATTCACATGAACACCGCTCGTATTGCGCCAGCGCGGCGTCTGATTGCTCTGAGCACCGCTTCGGGTCTGGCGATGTCGGCGATGATCGCCGCACCGGCATTGGCTCAGGATACCGATACCGAGGATACTCCTGAGGAAATTGCGGAGGGTTCGTACGAGGGTGAGATCGTCGTAACCGGCGGCTTCCTCAAATCACTCGAAAACGCGCAGAACATCAAGCGCGATGCCGATACATTCGTGGACGCGGTGACCGCCGAAGACATCGGGGCACTGCCCGATCGTTCGGTCGCCGAAACGCTGCAGCGCATCCCCGGCGTCAATATCGGCCGGTTCGAAAAGACCTCCGACCCCGACCGGTTCTCGGTCGAAGGGACCGGCGTCATCATCCGCGGTCTTCCCTTCGTTCGCTCCGAACTGAACGGTCGCGACATTTTCTCGGCGACGGGCGGGCGCGTGCTCAGCTTCAACGACGTGTCCCCCGAACTGCTCGGCCGGGTCGAAGTGTTCAAGAACGTGACGGCCGACATGGTCGAAGGCGGCATTGCCGGCACCGTGAACCTCGTCACCCGCAAGCCGCTCGACAGTCCGGGCACGCGGATCGCCGGAACGATAGAAGCCAATGTCGGCGATCTTGCCGAGGAATGGTCGCCGGGCTTCTCGATCCTGGGTTCGACCACCTTCGAAAGCGATACTGCGGGTTCGCTCGGCGTGCAGCTCGGTTACGCACGGTCGGAACTGGTGAGCCGGACCGACGCTTCGCAAGTGGCAGACCCCTGCTACCGCGCTCCGTCGCTCGACGGTGCCTGTTTGCGGGCGCTGCAGGTCGCCGACGGCGGGTTTACCGGGGTCCAGAATTTCGATGCGTCCAACTTCCCGCCTGCGGGCGCGGTTGTCGTACCGAAGGGCGCGGGCGTGCGGACCACCGATCTCGAACGCGACCGCGAGGCGTGGTCGGCGGTGCTGCAATACGAAAGCCCCAATCGCGATCTGCTGCTGACGTTCGAGTGGCTGCGCGCCGAAACCTCGTTCTTCACCGATGAATCGGCGATCATTTCGCAGGTCAACGATGAAAACCTCTTCCCGGTGACCGCCGCCGGAAGCACGTGGGAATTCGACGCCAACGGCGTGTTCCAGCGCGGCGTGCTGTCGCAGCGCATCGGCGATGCCTATGCCAACCCGTTCGGCCGCGGCGGCATCCCGCTCGAAACCCTGCGGTTCCAGCGCGAGACCGAAGCCACCACCGAAGATTTCTCGTTCGACCTGGAGTGGAACGTCACCGACCGCCTGCGGCTCAATTTCGAAGCGCAGTCGATTAAGTCCGACCTGCGCCGCGATTCGATCATCGGCGCGATGAACGGCTGGGCCAATGTCAGCCTGGATCTCAGCGGCGAGACGCCGCAGGTCGAGTTCCTCGCACCACCGGGCGCGCCCAGCGATTATTTCTCGTCTGGCGCAAACACCTATTACTGGTTCCTGCTCGACAGTCTCGAGAGCAATGACGGCGAGCTCGACAGCTATCGCCTGGATGCCGATTACGACATCAGCGACACCGGCTTCTTCCGCAGCGCGCGGTTCGGCGTCCGCTGGTCGGATCGTGAGCGGGTCACCCGCGACACCAACTTCAGCACCTGGGGCAACCTTTCGGCGCCGTGGGCCGGCCGTGCGGGCTGCGCCCCGTGGAACGCCGGGCCGGGATGTGCAGCAACCGGCGGTTTCCAGCCGGGCCGGTTCTTCACCGGCCTGCCGGGTCAGGAATTCGCCATCGCCGGCGGCGCCTATGTCGACGAATTCCCAGGCTTCTCGCAGTTCCGCAATCCGTTCGGCGATAGCTTCCAGCGCGGCAATGCGCCGGTTCCGCTGCCCGGTGGCGCTGCCTTCTTCTACGGCAGCGACAACCTGCTCGACGATTACCTTGCCGGCACTACCATCGCGCAAGCCCGCGAGCTGAACCGGTTTTCGCAAACGCCGAACCCGTTCTTCGGCTATCAGGGGCGCTCTTTCACCGATCCGGTAACCGGCACAACTACGCAGTGCGATCCGTTCTGCCCGTCCGAAATCTCGGACGTGACCGAGAAGACCAAGGCCGCCTATGGCCGCATCGACTTCGGCCATGATTTCGACAACGGCATGGCCCTCGAAGGCAATTTTGGCCTGCGCTACGTCGAAACGACGGTGCAGACCGATGGCCTGCTCGGCTTCCCGACGCCGCAGTTCATCGACGATGGGCCGCAGGGCAATGGCGACGGCGTGCTGACCGTGGCCGAATTGCAGGCAGCGTGCGGCGTTCCCGCTCCGGGCATCACGCGCGGCTATTGCGACCTGTCGCCCGCCCGCCAAGCCGAGTTCGTCTCGGCCATCACCGGCGACCGTCTGGATACGAGCGGCGAGATCACGTTCGATCACTGGCTGCCGAGCTTCAATGCGAAGCTGGATATCGGCAACGGAATGCTGTTCCGCGCTGCCGTTTCGAAAGGCATCACGCGCCCTGACCTGGAATTGTTCCGCACGAGCGGTGCAATCGGAGACAATACCAATGCGCTGCTGTCGGGCGGGACGCTAGCAACCGGACCGCTGTTCGCGATCAACACCGGTAATCTCGGACTGCGTCCGGTCGAATCGTGGAATTACGATCTGTCGGTCGAGTGGTACTTCGACGATGTCGGTTCGCTGACGCTTTCGGGCTTCGTGAAGGATATCGAGGGCATCGTGAACACCTCGCTTCCCCTCGCCACGATCACCGGGGAGGCCGGAACCACAGCGGAAGTGGAGATCCGTCAGCCCGACAACAATTCCGGCGGAACGCTCAAGGGGTTCGAGGTCGGATACCAGCAGACCTACGACTTCCTGCCGGCCCCGCTCGATGGACTGGGCTTCGCCGGGACGTACACCTATGTCGATGGCGGGGCGTTCACCAACGCGAACCTCGACGTGAACCAGGGTCTGTTCTCGTCGCTGCAACCGCTTGCCGGGATTTCCGAACACACGGTCAATGCGACGATCTTCTACGAGAAGGGCCCGCTGTCGATGCGCGCCGCGTACAACTGGCGGTCGGAATTCCTGATCACCCCGCGCGACGACATCTTCCCGTATTCGCCGATCTGGCAGGAAGATTCTGGACAACTCGACGCATCGATCTTCTTCTCGGTGACCGACTTCCTCAAGCTCGGGGTGCAGGGCGTAAACCTGCTCGACGAAGTGACGGTAACCTCGCAGGTGATCGACTTCGACGGGACGCGCATCACCCGTTCGGCGTTCCGCAACGACCGCCGATTTACCTTCCTCGCTCGCTTCGACTTCTAGGAGTCTGGAACCGGCGAACGAGTGCGGGAGGGGGCTCTGCTGGGGGGCAGGGCTCCCTCTCTTGCAAGACAAGGGGCAACGACACGGCGACGGGAGAAGGCAGATGCGACGCTGCATGATTTCTGCGACCATGGCCTCGCTGGTGGCGATGGCGGCATGCAATGGCGAGGCCGTTGCCGAACCCGAGATCGTGGCACCGATCGATGCCCGGCCATGGCAATTGGTGTGGAACGATGAATTCGATGGCACCGCGCTCGATCGCAGCAAATGGGCGCCGGAAATTTCATGCTGGGGCGGCGGCAACGACGAGCGGCAGTGCTATACCGACCGGCCGGAAAACATCGCGGTAAAGGATGGATACCTGCTCTTGAAGGCCCGCAGGGAGCGCTTCACCGGCCCGGCCCGTCCGCCCGAGATCGCCGCCGAACCCAATCCGCAGATCACCCGCGAATACACATCCGGCAAGATCCGTACACGCGGACTGCACGCCTGGACATATGGTCGCATCGAAGTCAGGGCCCAGGTCCCGGCGGGTCAGGGCATGTGGCCGGCGGTGTGGATGATGCCTGCCGAAGACCATTATGGCAGCTGGCCGCTGTCGGGCGAAATCGACATCCTCGAAGCGGTCAATATCGGCGCAGAATGCGAGGAATGCGAAGGCACAATCGGCGAAAACCGCACGGTGAGTGCACTGCACTTCGGGGATGCCTGGCCGCGAAACAGCCATGTCGACCGCAAGACGCCCTTGCCCGATCGCGCGTTGCCGTCCGACGCATTTCACGTCTACTCGGTCGAATGGGGTAAGGGCCTGATCCGGTTTCTGGTCGACGACCGGGTGCACTTCACCATCCCGCGCGAGCAGTGGTTCACCGGGTCGCCCAAGGCGAAGGGAAACCCCGATGCGCCGTTCGACCGTCCGTTCTACCTGATGGCCAATCTTGCGGTTGGCGGGAAGTGGCCCGAGGAAAGCAATGAAAAGGGGGTTGCGACTTCGTCCGTTCCCAACCAGTTCACGATCGACTGGATTCGCGTCTATCAGTGCAGCAATGATCCGGAGACCGGTCGGGAATGCATGAGGTGACCGCGACAGGGGCGGTGGAATTATGGCCAGACGTCGAAACAGGGTAACCATCCGCGAGGTTGCGGACGATGCAGGCGTCTCGCTGCAAACCGTCAGTCGCGTCATCAACGATGAGCCGAATGTGCGCCCGCAAATGCGCGACCGGGTGCAGGCCTCGATCGACCGGCTCGGCTATGTCCCCTCGCTCGCCGCCCAGCGGATGAGCGGATCGCGCTCCTACATCATCCTTGCAATCAACGACCGCGAACGCACGCTGGCCGATTGGCGCGAGCGGCAGGGCACCGACTGGGTCGACCAGATGCTGCTCGGCGGCATGCTGACCTGTTCGAAACACGGCTATCGCATGATGGTGGAGCTGGTCGACACCCACAGCGACCATGTCGAACGCGAGCTGGGCGCTGCCATCGCTGCGCTCCAACCCGACGGGGTGATCCTGACCCCGCCGCATTCCGAGAACCTGCAGATCACCCGGCTGCTGGCCAGTCGCGGGATTCCGTTCGCGCGGATCGGATCGACCGAGGAAGGGCCGGGCATCCGCCTGACGATGGGCGACGAAGCGGCGGCCTACACGGCGACAGTGCGGCTGATCGAACTCGGTCACCGCCATATCGGCATGATTGCCGGGCCGCGCGAATACAGCCTCAGCGGATGGCGCATCGCGGGGTGGAAGCGCGCGCTGACCGAACACGGCCTCAATGCCGAGGGGCTGAGCGAGCGCGGCGATTTCGGCTACGAATCGGGGACCCAGGCCACCCGCGCGCTGCTCGATCGCGACCCCGAATTGACCGCGATTATCGGCAGCAGCGACCAGATGACCCTGGCCGCGCTCGAAGTGGCGCGCGACCGCGGATTGCACGTGCCGCGCGACCTGTCGCTGATCTCGTTCGACAACACGCCGATCGTGCGCTTCTCGCAGCCGCCGCTGACCGCGATCGACCAGCCGATTGCCGAAACCGTGTCGACTGCGGTCGAACAGCTCATCGGATCCGACAAGTCGGCGGGACCGAGCAAGGTGATCGATGTCGAGGCGCAACTGGTCGAACGCGCGTCGACCGGCCCGGCCCCGAGAACGCATTGACCCCGGCCGGGCCGTCCGCCGCACGGCAGCCAATCTGGTTCATGACGCTGCTGGCGCTCGCTGCCGGGGGCGGCTCGATCGCCTATGTGCCGCTGCTCACGGTCCTGTTGCCGCTCAAGATCACCGCGCTGATGGGTACCGAGGATGTCGCGGCTCTCGCCCGCGTCACGTTCTACGGCGCGATCATCGCCAGCCTCGCCAACATCGCATTCGGGATGTTGAGCGATCGCAGCGGCACCCGCTGGCCGTGGATCGTCGCCGGTCTCGTCATTTCCAGCGCGCTGCTGATCGCGATCGGGCGGGCGGAACACCTCGCAGAGCTGATCGTGCTCGTGATGGCATGGCAGGTCGGGCTGAACATGATGCTGGGGCCGCTGTTTGCGTGGGCGGGCGACTGCGTACCCGACAGCCAGAAGGGAACGCTTGGCGGGCTGCTGGCGATGGCCCCGGCGATGGGGGCGCTGGCCGGCTCGTTCGTCACGTTCGAAAATCTGGTCGGCGTGGAATTCCGGCTGGAGACGGTCGCAATCCTTGTCGCGCTGCTGGTGCTGCCGGTGGTCATCTTCGGTCGACGTCAGACACGCCCCGAATTGCTCGTTCCCGCCGCCTCGGGCGACGACGCCGAAGCTGTCAGGGCTGGGGCGCGGTCCATGGTCGCGCGGATGTGGCTCGCGCGGTTCCTGGTCCAGATCGCCGAGGCAGGCCTGTTCGCCTTCCTGCTGTTCTGGCTGCGATCGATCGCTGCGAATTTCCACGAGAATACCGCCGCCAACATCTTCAGCGCGGTGCTGGTCGTCTCGGTGCCGATCTCGCTGATGCTGGGGCGCTGGTCGGACCGGGCGGGAAGACCACTGGCACCGCTGGTGATGGCGGCGACGGCCTCGGCGAGCGGGCTGGCCATCATGGCGGTAGCGCAAGGGCTGGAGCTGGCGATCGTCGGGTATGTGCTGTTCGGCATCGCGGCGACGATCTTTCTGTCGCTGCACACCGCGCAGACCCTGCGCGTCCTGCCCAAACCGCAGCATCGCGGGCGCGATCTCGGCATATTCAACCTCACCAACACCGTGCCGTCGCTGGTGATGCCGTGGCTTACGTTGACGTTGGTGCCGTCCTTCGGGTTCGCGGCCCTGTTCGCGCTTTTCGCCTCGCTCGCCGCGCTTGCCGCCGGATTGCTCGCAAGCACGCCGAAACGTCCGTGAGGCCCTTGATTTGTACCGATCCTCGTGCAATCAATCGCAATATTGAGAACGTTCTCAAAAGTTCGTTCTCGCCTTTGGGAGGGGCTACGAGGAATGCTCAAGAGTGCGCGGCTGTTTGCGGCTGGGGTTTGCCTGGCGGGGTTGCTTTCCGGATGCGCGGGCGCGCCTGTCGAAACCGCCAATACGGTCGCCCCGCAAGCGCTCGGCGAGACGCAGGAATCCGGGCTCGTAGCCGACCTGATTTCGCGCATGAGCCTGGAGCGCAAGATTGCGCAGCTGATCCAGCCGCAGATCAATTCGGTCACGCCCGAAGAGATGCGCCAGTACCGCTGGGGGAGCTATCTCAACGGCGGCAATGGCGGCCCCTATGGCGACGAATTCGCGCCTGCTTCGGAATGGCTGCGGCTCGCCGATGAAATGTGGGAGGCGTCGACCGCACCGCTTCCGGGGGATGAACCCGCGATCCCCACGATCTGGGGCACCGACGCGGTTCACGGCCACACCAACGTCATCGGCGCGACGATTTTTCCGCACAATATCGGCCTGGGTGCGACCGGCGATGCAGACCTGGTTCGACAGATCGGCGCGGCCACCGCAACCGAGATCGAGGTTACCGGGATCGACTGGAATTTCTCCCCCACCGTCGCGGTCGCGCGCGACGATCGCTGGGGGCGCAGCTACGAGAGCTATTCCGAAGACCCCGCAATCGTCGCGAAGATGGGTGCGGCGCTGGTCGAAGGACTGCAGGGCAGGAAAGGCGCAGACGACTATCTCGGCCGCGGACGGGTGATCGCCACGGCCAAGCACTTCTTCGGCGACGGGGGGACCGAGCAGGGCGTCGACCAGGGTGACGTCAACGGCGATATCGAGGCGCTCAAGGCCGTCCATGCGGTTCCCTACCCGGTTGCGATCGAGGCGGGTGTGGAAACCATCATGGCCAGCTTCAATTCGATCAATGGCACCAAGATGCACGGCAACAAGGAATTGCTGACCGGTGTCCTGCGTGAAGAGATGGGGTTCGAAGGGCTGGTCGTCGGCGACTGGAACGCGCACGGCCAGATCAAGGGGTGCACGGTGTCGGATTGCCCGCAGGCGCTGCTCGCCGGGCTCGACATCTACATGGTGCCTGACGACGCCGTGGCGCTGCACAAGTCGCTCATGGCGCAGGTCGAAGACGGCACCATCCCGATGGCGCGGATCGATGAAGCGGTTGCGCGCGTGCTGCGGGTGAAACAGCGCGCCGGTCTGCTCGGCCCGGACGCGGTAAAGCCTTCGGCGCGGCCCAATGCCGGCGCATACGACAAGCTCGGCATGGCGCCGCATCGCGCCGTGGCGCGCGAAGCGGTCGCCAAGTCGCAGGTCATCCTCAAGAATGATGGCGTGCTTCCGCTCAAACCCGGCGCGAACATCCTCGTCGCGGGCCAGGCGGCGGACAGCATCGCGCAGGCCGCCGGGGGCTGGACGCTGACCTGGCAGGGCGGGCGCGAGCTGACCAACGAGCAATACTTCCCGGGCGCAACTTCGATCTGGCGCGGTATCGAAGCGGCTGCGCGTGAAAGCGGGGGTAGCGCCACATTGTCGGTCGACGGCAGTTTCGATGAGCGGCCCGATGTCGCGATCGTGGTTTTCGGGGAGCAGCCCTATGCCGAATTTGCGGGCGACCTCAAGAACATGGTGTTCGGCGACGAAGAGGGTCTCGAACTGCTGCGATCCTTCGACGCACAGGGCGTTCCCGCGGTCGCGGTGTTCCTTTCTGGCCGCCCGATGTGGATGAACCGCGAGATCAACGCCGCCGACGCCTTCGTCGCGTCCTGGCTTCCGGGCAGCGAAGGCGGGGGTGTTGCCGATATCCTGTTCGGCAAAGTCCCGGCCACCGGGAAACTGCCGTTCAGCTGGCCTGCGCGGTGCGAGGGCGCGCCAGTCAACGGGTCGCAGGGCGCGCTGTTCCGCGTCGGTCATGGCCGCAGCCTTGCCGATACTTCGCCATTGGGGTCGCTCGATGAAAGCTGCGGCTTTGTCGGCGAGCGCGCCTCTGCCGACTGGTACGTGAACGGTCGCCTCAGCGCAGGGATCGCGGCGCTGGCGGGCGGGACCGAACTGCCGAATTTGCGCGGCGAAGCGGGCGGCGTCGTTGCGCGCGGGATCGACAAGGACCGGCAGGAGGACGCGCGCGAGATCACTTTCGGCCCCAACGCCAGCCTTACCCTTGCGGGAGCGGGCGAGGGTGCCTTCGTCATAACCTACAATCTCGCCGGGGCGCCCGCGGGGACGGTCCAGGTGTCCGGCGGCGCGACGGTCACCGATGTCACCAGCAGGCTAACGGTCGCTTCGGGCAAGGGGTGGCGCGAAATGGTGCTGACCGAGGCTTGCCTCGGGGCCGATGCCGACAGGCTGACGATCAGCACGAATGCACCGCTGACGATCGCGATCAGCGCGATCGCTCGTCAACAGCTTCCGCCAGGGACGCAGTGTTCGTTCTGACACGACCGCGCTACTGCGGGACGCGATAACAAAGGGACGGGGGAGTAAGCCATGACGCTCGAGACAATCGATATCGTCATCATCATCGGGTATGCGATCGCCCTGCTGGGGATTGCGCTGCTGGTCAGTCGCGAGCCGGCCGGGCACGACAAGAATACCGAGGATTACTTCCTGGCCGGACGGGCGCTGCCTTGGTGGGCGATCGGGGCCTCGCTGATCGCGTCGAACATCTCGGCCGAACAGATCATCGGTCAGTCGGGGCAAGGGTTCGCCGTAGGGATCGCGATCGCTGCCTACGAGTGGCAGGCCGCGATCGTCCTGATCATCGTTGCGAAGTATTTCCTGCCGATCTTTCTCAAGCGCCGCATCTACACGATGCCGCAATTCCTCGAGCAGCGCTACGGATCGGGTGTGAAGAACCTGATGAGCGTGTTCTGGGTTGCGCTCTACACCGCCGTGAACCTGACCACGGTGCTGTGGCTCGGCGGGCTGGCGGTGCAGACGCTGACCGGCTGGGGCGTAATGACCTCGATGATGGCGCTCGCCGGATTTGCGGTCCTGTATTCGCTCTATGGCGGGCTCAAGGCTGTCGCGCTTACCGACATCATCCAGGTGGTGATCCTGATCCTGGGGGGTCTGGCGATCACATGGTTCGCGCTCGACGCGCTGCCCGCCGACGGCGCTCTCGGCGGGCTCGGCTACCTGATGCAGGAGATGCCCGGCCACTTCGAAATGATCCTGGAGCCGAGCAATCCGGCCTATTCGGACCTGCCTGGCATCTGGACGTTGCTGGGTGGGCTGTGGGTGCTGCATCTCAGCTATTGGGGGTTTAACCAGTACATCATCCAGCGCGCGCTGGGGGCGGAGAGCCTGGGCGAAGCGCAAAAGGGACTGGCGTTTGCGGCGTTCCTCAAGATCCTCGTCCCGTTCATCGTCGTGATTCCCGGGATCGCGGCGGTCATCCTCGCCCAGCAGGGCATGCTCGACGGTGCTGCGCTGGCGGAGAAATCGGACCGCACCTATGGCGAGCTGATGGCGTTCGCCCCGGCGGGCCTGCGCGGGCTCGTGTTCGCGGCGCTGATCGCGGCGGTGGTGAGCTCGCTCGCATCGATGATGAACTCGATCTCGACCATCTTCACCATGGACCTGTATCGCCATGCCCGGCCCGATCGGCCCGAGCGGCACTATGTCACCGTCGGACGGATCGCCGCATTCAGCGCGATGGCGATCGCGCTGGTGCTCGCGCGGCCCTTCATCGGCGGGTTCGAAAGCGGGTTCCAGACGGTGCAGGAATACACCGGTTACATCGCGCCGGGGATCGTGGTGGTGTTCCTGCTCGGCTTCTTCGACAGGAAAGCCAATGCAGTGGGTGCCTTCACCGCACTGATCGGTTCGCTGGTGGTCAATGTCATCCTCAAGTTCGGTGCGCCCGACGTGCCGTTCATCATCCGCATCTGGATCGTGTTCATGCTCGCGCTCGTCGCGGCGGCGGTGATTTCGCGCATGACCGGGGCGCCCGACGAAGAGCGCACCGTAAAGCTCGGCGATATCGGTTTTGCGACCACGGCGCTGTTCAACACGCTGGCGGCGATTACGGTCGCCGTACTGGTCGGGCTATATGTCGTGCTATGGTGAGGGGGATCAGACCACGCCGAAGGCCAGCATCGCGTCGGCGACTTTCTTGAAGCCGGCGATGTTGGCGCCCTTGACGTAATCGACGTACCCGTCGCCCTGATCGCCGTAGGTCACGCACTTTTCGTGAATGCCCTCCATCAGATCGGTCAGCATGTCGTGCAGCCGATCGTGGTTCCAGCTGATCCGTTCGGCGTTCTGGCTCATTTCGAGACCCGAAATCGCCACCCCGCCCGCATTGGCCGCCTTGCCGGGGCCATAGAGGATCCGGGCTTCGTGGAAGATCTTCACCCCTTCGAGCGTGGTCGGCATGTTCGCCCCTTCGACCACCGCGATGCAGCCATTGTCGACCAGCGCCTTCGCGCCTTCTTCCTCCAGCTCGTTCTGGGTTGCGCAAGGCAGCGCGCAATCGACGTCGACGTGCCACGGGCGTTTGCCCTCGTGAAATTCCGCGCCTGAGAATTCGTCGGCATATTCGCTGATCCGGCCGCGCCGGTTGAGCTTCAGGTCCTTGACCCACGCGAGCTTGTCTTCGTCGATCCCGTCGGGATCGTGGATGAAGCCGTCCGAATCCGACAGCGTCAGCACCTTGCCACCGAGCTCGCGGAATTTCTCCGCTGCATGCAGCGCGACATTGCCCGAGCCCGAAATCGCTGCGGTCTTGCCCTCTATGCTGTCGTCCTTGTGGGCGAGCATATTGCACAGGAAGTAGACCGCGCCATATCCGGTCGCTTCCGGCCGCATCTTCGAACCGCCGTATTCGATGCCCTTGCCGGTCAGCACGCCTTCCCAGCGATTGGTGATGCGCTTGTACTGGCCGAACATAAAGCCGATTTCCCGGCTTCCGACCCCGATGTCGCCCGCAGGCACGTCGATGTCGGGGCCGATATGGCGGTAGAGTTCGGTCATGAAGCTCTGGCAGAAGCGCATGATTTCGCTGTCGCTTTTGCCTTTGGGATTGAAATTTGACCCGCCCTTGCCGCCGCCCATCGGAAGGCCGGTGAGCGAATTCTTGAAGGTCTGTTCGAAAGCGAGGAATTTCAGCACGCTTTCATTGACCGAAGAATGGAAGCGAATGCCGCCTTTGTACGGGCCGATCGCGTTGTTGTTCTGCACCCGCCAGCCGCGCTGGACGCGAATGTTGTGGTTGTCGTCTTCCCAGCACACGCGAAAGCTGACGACCCGATCGGGCTCGGCAATGCGGCGCAGGATCTGCGCCTCGTGATATTCCTCCTTGTCCTCGATGAAGTCGAAGACGTCCTGCGCCACCTCCTGCACCGCCTGGATGAATTCGCTCTGCCCGGGATTGCGCTTCTTCACCCCTTCCATGAACCGTTCGAGGTCCGCGTGGTCGGAAACAGCCATTATTGGTCTCTCTTTCTGTCATTTGCGCGCAGGACGGAGCAGATGTCCCGCAATTCGATGGTTGCTCCATCAATGCGCGAGAGGGGGAAGAGTGCCGAGACCTACAGCGGGTTCGGAGACCGCGATTGCCTTTGCCGGTGCTCTCCGCCTAGGATTGGCTGGGATGGGGCTGCGGCTCCGGGACGGGGAACGCGCCGCAGGTGACCGGACATTTCTGACGCGCTTTCGATACTCCTCGCCGGAGCGAGCGGGACGATCGGTCGTGCTGTCGCCACGGCGTTGTCGTCCGACGGGCACCGGGTTACGTGCCTGTCGCGCGCCGACTTCGCTGATGCGGCAACTCTGGCGAAGGCCGTGGCCGAGGCTCGGCCGGAGACGGTGATCTCCTGCATCGCTTCGCGTAGCGGTTCGCCGAAGGATACGCAGACCGTCGATTATCAGGCGAACGCCAATCTTCTCGCGGCGGCGCAGGCAGCGGATGCGCGACACTTCATCCTGCTGTCGGCAATATGCGTGCAGAAGCCCCGGCTGGCGTTCCAGCATGCCAAGCTCGCCTTCGAGGCGGAGTTGCAGGACAGCGGGATCGACTGGACCATCGTTCGCCCGACCGCGTTCTTCAAATCGCTGTCCGGACAAATCGCACGCGTGCGCGATGGCAAGCCGTTCCTGCTGTTCGGGAATGGCGAGCTGACCCGCTGCAAGCCGATCAGCGACGCCGATCTCGCGCGTTTCATCGCCGATTGTGTGACCCGAACCGGACGCCGCAACTGCGTGCTGCCGATCGGCGGTCCCGGACCGGCGATCTCGCCGCGCGAGCAGGGCGCGATGATGTTCGAGCTGGCGGGCCGGGAGCCACGCTTCCGCTCGATATCTCCATCCTTGTTCAAGCTCGCATCGCACCTGCTGTCGCTGGGCGCGCCTTTCTTCGACTGGTTCGCCGCAAAGGCGGAATACGCCCGCATCGCGCACTATTACGCGACCGAAAGCATGCTGGTGCTCGATCCGGAAACGGGAGCGTATTCTGAGGAAGCGACACCGGAGTTCGGCAGCGACACACTGCGCGATCACTACAGGCGGCTGATTGAAAAGGGAGTACGAGACACATGACATCGGGCAGCCTTCTCTTCACTCTCGCCAGCTGCGTTTTCTTCATGGTGCTGGTCGGCTGGATCAGCTGGTTCAAGTCACGCGGCACCGCCGACAGCAAGGACGGCTATTTCCTGGCCGGGCGCGGGTTGGGGGCGACCTTCATCGCGGGGTCGCTGCTGCTCACCAACCTCTCTGCCGAACAGCTGACCGGACTCAACGGCTCGGCCTACGGCCACAATCTGTCGAGTATGGGATGGGAAGTCACCGCAGCGGTCGCGACCATCGCGATGGCGCTCATCTTCCTCCCGCGCTATCTCGCGGGCGCCTTCACCACCCTGCCGCAGTTCCTCAACGATCGGTTCGACCCCGGCGTGCGCCGCCTTTCGGTGCTGCTGTTCATGCTGGGATACGGCCTCGTGACGATCCCCGGCGTGCTCTACGCTGGCTCGCTCGCGGTCAATGCGTTCTTCGATATGGAGGCGCTTACGGGGCTGAGCGAATTCAGTGCGCTGGTCTTCACCGTGGTGCTGATCGGGGTGGTTGGCGCGATCTATGCCGTGTTTGGCGGTCTGCGCGCGGTGGCGGTTTCGGACACGCTCAACGGCGTCGGTTTGCTCATTATCGGCATTCTGGTGCCGGTGCTGGGCCTGATCGCGCTGGGCGAGGGCAGTTTCGGAGCCGGGCTGGCACGGCTCACCGCCGACCATCCGGAGAAGCTCAACGCCATCGGCAGCGCCAGTGATCCGACGCCATTCGGGACGTTGTTCACCGGCATGATCTTCGCCAACCTGTTTTACTGGTGCACCAACCAATACGTGATTCAGCGGACGCTCGGCGCGCGCTCTCTGGCCGAGGGTCAGAAGGGCGTGCTGTTCTCGGGCTTCTTCAAGGTGCTGGTGCCGTTCATGATGATGATCCCCGGCGTCATCGCGTTCCATATGTACGGACCGGGGCTTGATTCGATTGACGAAGCCTATCCGCGCCTGGTCAGCGATGTGCTGCCGTTCTGGCTCTCGGGCTTCTTCCTTGCGGTGCTGCTGGGTGCGGTGTTCTCCTCGTTCAACTCGCTGCTCAACAGCGCGGCGACGCTGTTCAGCCTCGATGTCTATGCGCCAGCGCGCGGGGGTGAGGCGAGCGATGTCGAACTGGTGCGCGTGGCCAAGATCGCCAGCGTGGTGATCGCGCTCGCCAGCTTCGTGATTGCGCCGATGCTAGCCTTCGCTCCCGAAGGATTGTGGCAGATCATCCGCATCTTCACCGGCTTCTACAACATTCCGACCATCGCCATCGTGATAGTCGGGCTGTTCACTGCCCGCGTGCCTGCGCTGGGAGCGAAGATCGTGATCCTCTTCCACGTCATCGCCTATGGCGTGATCCGCTTTGCGCTTGCCGACGTGGTGACCTTGCACTTCATCCATCTCTACGCGGTGCTGTTCGCGATCGAGGTCGGAATAATGCTGGTCTGCGGCTGGCTCGTCCCGCGCGAAGAGCCCTATCGTTTCGCCCGCAACGAACAGGTCGACATGACCCCGTGGCCCTATGCCAAGCCGCTGGCGGCAACTCTGTTCAGCTGCGTGGTCGCGACCTACCTGCTGTTTTCGCCCATCGGCGTCGCGGGCGAGGTGGGACCGGGGATGCTGTTCGGCGTGCTGCTTGGTGCGATCGTTCTGGCCAATGCACTGGTGTGGAGCATGGCCGCGCGCCGCGCTGTCTAGGCGACCAGCGAAGCCAGCACCCGCCGCCTGCCTTCGAACGGGCGGCGACCATGCATGACGAGGAAGTTGTCGATCAGCGCCACATCGCCCGCCTGCCACTGGCAATCGGCGGTCAGTTCGTCGGCGATGGCGATGGCGGGGGCCATGTCTTGCGATGTGATCGGGGTGCCGTCGCCGAAGGTGATCGCGCGATTGGGATCATTGCGCGCGTCGGCCCATCCCCGGAAGGCGGCGATCAGCTGGTTGAAGAAGGTCTTGCACCCGTCTGGCAGAGTGCGAACGGCATCCAGCACCGGCGTGGTGGCGCGCAGGGAACCGTCGTCCTGCCAAGCCCAAGCGTATCCCAGCTCGGCCAGCCGCGCTTCGGCTCCGTCGCGGTCTACAACGCTCAGCGTGCTGCGCCAGCTGCGGCCCTGACCCGACCCGCATCGTCGCTGCCGGGCATGACATTGGTGTAGCGCACGCCGTGCCGTTCGACCTTGGCTACGAAGTCTGGCGCTTCGCTTTGAAGCCGCTCCAGCACCCAGTCCGAGCGGCACAGCGGCGTCGCGCCGCCCTTGTCGGGCGCGATCTCGCAATAGAAAAACAGCTTCGACGGATAGAGCGGCGTCTGCGCCATTTCATGGTGCAGGAAGATCTCGGTCGTGGGCGGGGCTTCGTTGGCGGTGAAGACGCGCGGGGTAACGTTGGTGCGTACCGCGTTGGAGAGCGAGTCCTCATAGGTGAAGCCCGGCTCGCCATAGGCCTCCACCGCGGCGTCGAACGCCTGCGGGTCGGGCACGTCGAACCCGCGAAACAGGAGCGCGCCCGCATCGTCGAGCGCAGCATCGACCGCCGGCTTGTTGGCGCTCAGGAACGTGGCCAGATCGCCGCCACCGGTGATGATTGCGGGAAACTCAGTCATAGATCGGATGGAACGCGTTGAAGGCGGCTTCGGTGAAGACACCTGGGTCGTTGAAGCGGCGGTTTTGATTGAGCGCGGAAATCGCCGCCATCTCGACCTGCGAGAGTTCGAAATCGTCGATGTCGAGGTTCTCCTGCATCCTTTCGGGTTTGGTGGTCTTGGGGATCACCGCTGTCCCGCGCTGGATGCCCCATTTGAGCAGCACCTGCGCGGGTGTCTTCCCATGCGCCTGCGCCGCGACCATCACCGGCGCTGCGCCAAGCAGGCTCTCCTCCTCGCGCGCCATGTCGAGCTCGAAATAGCTCTGCGCGCCGAGCGGGGAAAAGGCGGTGACGTCGATGCCATAGCCCTTGGCGCAGCGGAGCAGCTTTTCCTGCGTGAGGTAGGGATGCGCTTCGATCTGGAGCATGGCTGGTTTGATCCGGGCATAGGTCATGAGATCGTGCACAAGCGCCGTGTTGTAGTTGCACACGCCGATATGCCTCACGAGGCCTTTGTCGACCAGCGCCTCCATCGCCGCCCAGGTTTCATGGAGCGGCACCTTGGCGGGCTTCATAACCGGCTCGGCCGCATCGGGATCGTGAAGCCACTCGGGCGGATAGCGCGTTTCGATGGGTACGAATTCGAGCGCGATCGGGAAGTGGATCAGGTAAAGATCGAGCTGCTCCAGTTGCAGGTCTTCGAGCGTTTTTCGGCACGCCAGTTCGACATGCTCTGGCGCGTGGAAGGTGTTCCACAGCTTGGACGTGATCCACAGATCCTCGCGCGTTACCAGCCCGCCTTGGATCGCTCGCGCAAGCCCTTCGCCGGTTTGCGCTTCGTTGGCGTAGTCGGCGGCGCTGTCGAAATGGCGATAGCCCGCGCGCACCGCTTCGACGACGGTGCCCGCGGTGTCATCCTGCGGGATTTTCCAGAGGCCGAAGCCTTGGCGGGGCATGTTTGCTAGCAAGGTCTAGTCCTTGAATGTGATGTTGACCGGCTGACCGGTGGCAATGCTTTGCTGGGCGGCGGCGCCCATAACAACCGAGCGATAGCCGTCGCGCGCATTGATAAGCGGCGGCGTGCCGCCGACCAGTGCCGCGTGGAAGTCGCGCTGCTGGAAGTAGGTCGCGCCGTGATGCGATCCGGCCGCGAGCGCATCGGGTGGGGTGGTAACGGTTTCGATCTGCGCGGCGGTCCAGGTGGGCAGGCGCCGACCATCTGGGCCGACTTGGCCTGCGCGCGGCGACCATATGACCTCGCTCGCGGGCAGCTTGACTTCGAGCTTGCCGACCGGCCCGACCGCGCTGATCTCTTCCTGCTGCTCGGCCCCTTCGGCGAACATGCACAGATCGAGCAACGCGCGCGCACCGCCCGCGAAATCGACCGTGACAAACGCGTTGTCGAGAATGTCGGGCACTTTGCCATCATAACGCTCGTCCAGATGGTTCACATCCTGCCCGCCGCTCGCAAAAACACGCACCGGTTCGTCGCGCAGGATGTGGCGCATCAGGTCGAAGAAGTGGCAGCATTTCTCCACCAGCGTCCCGCCGGAGTTGCGGTTGAAGCGGTTCCAGTCACCGACCTTTTCGAGAAACGGGAAGCGGTGTTCGCGGATCGCAAGCATCTTGATATCGCCCGCTTCGCCCGCATGGACCCGCTCGATAAACCGCGTGACCGGCGGCATATATCGGTATTCGAGCCCGACCCAGAAGAGGTTGGGATAGCCCTGCGCGGCCGTTGCCAGCGCCTCGGCATCCTCGATGGTCGTGCACATCGGCTTTTCGAGTAGGACTGCGCAGCCTCTTTCCATCACCGGGCGGACCGCATCGAAATGGGTAAAGTTGGGCGAGGCGACGATAACCGCATCCGGCTTGGCCACTGCGAGCATTGCTTCCGCTTCATCGAACAGCTCGATCGTCTGGCCGAGTGCCGTGGCCTGTCGCTGTGCCGCTTCGCGTGACCCCGCATCGGGATCGGCCACCGCGACCAGCTCCGCCCCCGGCACCAGCGCGAGATTACGCATATGCTCGCGGCCCATCATGCCGCAGCCGATAATGGCATAGGTGCGTGTGCCGCTCATCGGGTCAGCGCCGTAATCGAAACGCCTGCGGGGTCAATCATGTCGCCGGTCAAACCGAAACGGACGGGCTTTGCCGAATAGTTGAAGGCGAAGAGATTTGTGGCGGTGCGACGGATGCGCAAGCCTTCGGGCAGGTCCATCAGCTCGAGTGCTGCCTCCTCGCCAATGCGCGCCACAAGCAGATCAAGCAGGGCGCGATCGGGCCATGCTGCGCAGTATCGGATGGTGTCCTTGGCAAAGACCACACCGCGCCCGTCCTCCAGCGCCAGTTCGGGTGGCAGATCGCTCGTCACATCTTCCCGCCAGCGAGAGATTGTCCAATCCTCGCCAGCCTCGACCATGCCATGGCGCAGGCTCTCGACCCGGGTGACCGTCAGGGGGATCGCATCGCGCAATTCGCCGGGAGGCAGGCCGTCGGAAATGCTGAAGCTGTCGGTCTTGCTGCCAGAGCGCGGGCCGATAAGGACGGGGCAGGCGAGCGCGGACAGCTTTTGTGCGAAGGCATCGGGCACAATCGGCAAGGTTGGAATGAATACCGCCTTGTAGGCTGAAAGATCGGCACCGGGGCTGACGATATCGACATCGACGCCGCGCCGCCGCAGCGCCGAATACCATTCATAGACAAGTTCGAGATAGCGGAAGCTTTGCCCTTGCGGCTGGATTCCGCAAACCCATGCCGCTTCGTAGGAAAACACCAGCGCCACCGGTGCCTGCGCCGTCTCCTGCGGCCCGATCTCGGCGATGATCCGCGCCGCCTCGCGCACTTCGGGCGCGGCCTCGGCCTCGCTGCTGTCGGGCCGCAGCAGCCCCGCGTGCATCTGCTCCTGCGCAAACGGTGCCTGCCGCCAGCGGAAATAGCTGGTGAACTCCGCCCCGTGCGCCATCGCTTCGAGCGTCCATAGCGCGACCATCCCGTCGAGCGGAGCGGGGTTGAACCGCGCCCAGTTTACCGGCCCTGGCTGTTGCTCGATGATCCCCCAACGCCCCTTGGCGCAGCCGCGATAGAGGTCGTGATGGAACGCCGCGATATCCGGATGACCCTGCCGCAGATAGTCGCGCTTCTCGTCGTCGGAGAACCAGTACTGTTCGAGAAAACCGAGCGGGTAGGAATCCCACGTCGCCACATCGAGATCGCGGCCGACATCGTGATGATCGAACTCGGTGAAGAAGCCCATGAAATTGTGGGTGATATCGCGGCCGGGGGAGTGCGCGCGCAGGATCTCGACCTGCTTGCGGTTGAAACCGACCACCTCGTCCGACGCGAACCGGCGATAATCGAGCCAGTGGGCGGGGTTGGCTTCGGTCACGGTTAGGTTGGGCGGATCGATGACGTCGAACGCGCGGTATTCCATGCTCCAGAAGGCATTGCCCCATGCCGTGTTGAGCGCATCGATTGTCGTGTAACGCCGCGCGAGCCATTCGCGGAAGCGCACGGCGGCAGCCTCGGAAAAGCTGAGGACGGTATCGTGGCAGCCGTATTCGTTGTCGGTCTGCCAGGCGGCGATCGCCGGGTGCTCGCCGTACCTCTCGGCCAGCGCATTGGTGATCCGGCGGCTTTCGGCGCGGTATCCCTGATGGCTGAAGCAATAATGCCGTCGCGACCCGAAACCGCGCGGGCGGCCCGCTTCGTCGATGGCCACCATATCGGGCATCCGGTCGACCAGCCACTTGGGCGGTGTCGCGGTCGGGGTGCAAAGCATGATCGAAAGCCCCGCATCGGCGAGTGTCCCGATCGCGCGGTCGAGCCAGCCCCAGTCGAACCGGTCCGGCTCCGGTTCGATCCGGCTCCACGCGAATTCGCCGATCCGCACCAGCGAAAGGCCCATCTCGCGCATTCGGCGCGCATCGTCGGCCCACTTGTCTTCGGGCCAATGTTCGGGAAAATAGCAGCAACCGAGTTTCATGCGGGCGGCCTTTCGGAAAAGCTGGCAATGCCCTAAACGGTGTTGCGCGTGTCGCCTAGAGTTCGAAGCGAACCGTAAACCGATCCTTCACTCACCGCATTTACACATATAAAAATATCTTTATATGTGATCCGGATGACGATCGACGCGATCTTCAAGGCCCTCGCCGACCCGACCCGGCTGCGCATTGCGCGGCTGCTGTCGGCCATGGAACTGGCGGTCGGCGAACTGGCGCAGGTGCTGGGGCAAAGCCAGCCGCGCGTATCCCGGCATGTCGGCATCCTGTGCGACGCGGGTCTCGCCGAACGCCGCCGCGAGGGCAGTTGGGTGTTCCTGCGCAGCGCCAGCGGGGCCGAAGACACGGACCCCATCGTGGCGGCGGTCGAACGCCTGCTCGCCATCGCCGAGCGCGAGAACGGTGATTTCGCCGCGACCTGCGAAGACGACCGGCGCAAGCTCGCCGCGATCCGCGAGGCGCGCGAGAGCTCCGCCGAGCAATATTTCGCCCAGCATGCGGGTGAATGGGATGAATTGCGCGCGCTCCACAGCGCCGATGCGCAGGTCGAACGGCGGCTGCTCGAAGCGCTGGACGAGACCCCGCTGGGCACCGTGCTCGATATCGGTACCGGCACCGGGCGGATCGCGGAGCTGTTTGCCGACCATGCCGATCACGTCGTCGCGCTCGACAAGAACCTTGAAATGCTGCGGGTCGCGCGCGCCAAGCTGCAACATCTGCCGACCGCGCAGATCGAACTGGTGCAGGGCGATTTCGGGGACCTGCCGTTCGCCGCCGCCAGTTTCGACACGATTGTGCTGCATCAGGTGCTGCATTTCGCGCAGGATCCGGCGCTGCCGCTGGCCGAAGCGGCGCGGGTCACCCGGCCCGGCGGTCGCATCGCGATAATCGATTTTGCCGCGCACGATCGCGAGGAGCTGCGGACCCGCCACCAGCATGCCCGGCTCGGGTTTTCCGACCGTCAGCTGCGTGATCTTCTGCGCGGCGCCGGCTTCACCGCTCGCCCACCGATCGCGCTCGACGAAGGCGAGCTGGTGGTCAAAATCTGGTTCGGGCAGCGCCGCGATCTCCCCGCTTCACAAACATCCACACCCGCCAAAGAGCACACCGCATGAACACCCCTACGCTTGACCAGCTTCAGGAAGCGACAACCGCGCTTGGCGCCCCGCTGTTTTCCGGCCTGCCGGGCGATATCGACATCAGCTTCGAATTTTTCCCGCCCAAGACCGACAAGATGTCCGAAACCCTTTGGGAGAGCGTCGCCACCCTCTCGCCGCTGGGCCCGCGCTTCGTTTCAGTGACGTACGGTGCGGGCGGGACAACGCGCGAACGCACGCATGAGCAGGTGGTGCGCATCCAGAACGAGGCGAAGATTCCGGCTGCGGCGCACCTGACCTGCGTCAACGCGACGCGGGACGAGGTGGATGAGGTCGCGCGCCATTACTGGCAGGAGGGCATCCGGCATATCGTCGCGCTGCGCGGCGATGCGCCCGATGGCGGCACCTACGCGCCGCATCCGGGCGGGTATGCCAATGCGATCGAGCTGATCGCGGGCCTGAAGAAAGTCGCCGATTTCGAGATTTCGGTTGCCGCCTATCCCGAAGTCCATCCGGATTCGCCCGATGCGCAGGCCGATATCGCCAACCTCAAGGCGAAGTTCGATGCGGGCGCCGACCGTGCGATCACGCAATTCTTCTTCGACCCAGAATGCTTCTTCCGCTTCCGCGACAAGGCGGTTGCCGCCGGCATTGACGCCGAAATCGTTCCGGGGATCATGCCGGTGATGAGCTTTGCCGCAGTCCAGCGCATGTCGGGCATGTGCGGGACGGACATTCCCGGCTGGATGGAAGGCCTGTTCGACGGTCTCGACGAACGCCCCGCTGCGCGCCAGCTGGTGAGCGCCACGATTGCTGCCGAACTGTGCCGCAAGCTCTATGCGGGCGGCGTGCGCCAGTTCCATTTCTACACACTCAACCGCGCAGAATTGTCCTATGCCATCTGTCACATGCTGGGTAAGCGCCCGGTGGGAGGCGCAGCATGAGTGCGCGGGCAAGACTGATTGAAGCCGCGAGCGAACGCGTGCTGATCTTCGACGGCGCGTTCGGGACGCAGATCCAGGATCGCAAGCTGACTGAACAGGATTATGCTGGCGACCTGGGGCTGAAGGCCGACCAGAAGGGCAACAACGATATTCTCGCGCTGACGCGGCCCGACGTGATTCGCGACATCACCCGCGCCTATCTCGACGCGGGTTCGGATATCGTATCGACCAACACCTTTTCCGCCAACCGCATTTCGCAGGCCGATTACGCCGCCGAGGATCAGGTCGCCGCGATCAACATCGCCAGCGGCAAGATCGCACGCGCGCTCGCCGACGAATACGAGGCGAAGGACGGGAAACCGCGATTTGTCGCAGGCGCGATCGGGCCGACCAACAAGACGCTCTCGCTTTCCCCGGACGTCGAAGATCCCGGTTTTCGCGAGATCGACTTCGACGAGCTGACCGCGGTCTACAAGGAGCAGGCCGCCGCGCTGATCGAAGGCGGGTGCGATTTCATCCTGATCGAGACCGTGTTCGACACGCTCAACGCCAAGGCCGGGATCATGGCGGTCAAGCAGCTTGAGGCGGAGCTCGGCCGCGAGATTCCGTTGATGATCTCGATGACGCTCACCGACCTGTCGGGCCGCAATCTGTCGGGCCACACGGTCGAGGCGTTCTGGTACGCGGTGCGGCACGCGAAGCCGGTCACCATCGGGCTCAATTGCAGCTTTGGCGCGGACCAGCTGCGCCCGCATGTGCAGTCGCTGAGCGGTCTCGCCGATACGCTGCTTATGGCCTATCCCAATGCCGGCCTGCCCAACGAGCTGGGCGAATATGACGAGCTGCCGGAGACAACGGCGGCGCTGGTTCGCCAATGGGCCGAGAACGGGCAGGCCAATATCCTCGGCGGCTGTTGCGGTTCGTCACCCGAACACATCAAGGCGATTGCCGATGCGGTGCAGGGTCTCAAACCCCGCGCAATTCCGACTCCCGATGTGAAGATGCGACTGGCCGGGCTGGAGGCATTCACAGTCGCCGCATGATCGCTCAATCAACTTCCGTCACCCCTGCGAAGGCAGGGGTCCAGACAACCTAACTGGCCGTGGATAGGCTCCTGCCTTCGCAGGGGCGACGGTTGCGAGAGACACGTGTCCCAAACAGCAAACACTTCCTCTACCTTCATCAATATCGGTGAACGCACCAATGTCACCGGATCGGCGGCGTTCAAGAAGCTGATCATGGCGGACGATTACGCGACCGCCGTCGAGGTCGCGCGCCAGCAGGTCGAGAACGGCGCGCAGGTGATCGACGTCAACATGGACGAAGGCCTGCTCGACGCCGAGAAGGCGATGACGACCTTCCTCAAGCTGATCGCCGCCGAACCCGACATCGCGCGCGTCCCGGTGATGATCGACAGCTCCAAGTGGGAGGTGATCGAGGCGGGGCTCAAATGCGTGTCCGGCAAACCGATCGTGAACTCGATCAGCATGAAGGAGGGCGAGGAGCCGTTCCTCGAGCATGCCCGCAAGTGCATGGCTTACGGCGCGGCGGTCGTCGTGATGGCGTTCGACGAGGTCGGTCAGGCGGACACCAAAACCCGCAAGGTCGAGATCTGCAAGCGTGCCTACGACTTGCTCGTAGGCGAGGGATTTCCGCCTGAAGACATCATCTTCGATCCCAACATCTTCGCGGTGGCGACAGGGATCGAGGAACACGACCGCTACGGGCTCGACTTCATCGAAGCGGTGCAGGAGATCAAGGCACAGTGTCCGCATGCCAAGACCAGCGGCGGGCTTTCCAACCTCTCCTTCAGCTTTCGCGGCAACGAAACCGTGCGCCGCGCGATGCATTCGGTGTTTCTCTACCACGCGATCCCCGCCGGGCTCGACATGGCGATCGTCAATGCCGGGCAGCTCGATATCTATGACAATATCGAGCCTGCCCTGCGCGATGCGTGCGAGGATGTGATCCTGATGCGCCGCGAGGACGCGACCGAGCGGCTGATCGACCTCGCTGAAAGCTACAAGGGCAAGAGCGTTGCCGACGAAAAAGCCGCCGAGGAATGGCGCGGCTGGCCGGTGGCCAGGCGGCTCGAACATGCGCTGGTGAAGGGCATCGACGCGCACATCGTCGCCGATACCGAGATCATGCGCGCTGCCACCGAAGAGGCAGGCGGGCGTCCGATCGAGGTGATCGAAGGCCCGCTGATGGACGGGATGAACGTCGTCGGCGACCTGTTCGGCAGCGGCAAGATGTTCCTGCCGCAGGTGGTGAAATCGGCGCGGGTTATGAAGAAGGCGGTCGCCCACCTCATCCCGTATATCGAGGCGGAGAAAGACCTGCTGCCCGAGGCCGAGCGCAAGGCCAAGGGCAAGGTCATCATGGCCACCGTCAAAGGCGACGTGCACGATATCGGCAAGAACATCGTCGGCGTCGTGCTCCAGTGCAATGGATACGACGTGATCGATCTCGGCGTGATGGTGCCGTGGCAAGACATCCTGAAGTCGGCGAACGACAACAAGGCCGACATGATCGGGCTGTCGGGCCTGATCACGCCCTCGCTCGACGAAATGGTCACCGTCGCCGAGGAAATGCAGCGCGCCGAGATGACCATGCCGTTGCTGATCGGCGGGGCAACGACCAGCAAGGTCCACACCGCGTTGAAGATCGATCCGGCCTACGAGGGGCCGGTGATCCACGTGCTCGATGCCAGCCGCGCGGTCGGCGTCGCGTCGAAGCTGTTGTCTGACACCCTGCGCGACGATTTTGTCGGGGAAACGGCGGGCGACTACGAGAAAGTCCGGCTCGCGCGCGAAGGCAAGACGCCGAGCGTGCTGCTGAGCCTCGAGGATGCGCGCGCCAACTATTACGACGCGTATCTGAGCGACAAGCCCGCGCCGCCGCTCAAGCCCGGGGTGCACGTTTTCGACGATTGGGACCTCGCGGATCTGCGCCAGTATATCGACTGGACCCCGTTCTTCCGGGCGTGGGAACTGCACGGAAACTACCCCGCGATCCTGACGGACGAGGTGGTCGGCGAAACGGCCAGCCAGCTGTTCGACGACGCCAATGTGATGCTCGATCGGATCATCGAGGAGAAGTGGCTCACTGCGCGCGGCGTCGCGGGTTTCTGGCCCTGCGCGCGCGATGGCGACGATGTCACGATCCACCGCGAATTCATCAGAGAAGGCGGACGCGAAGAGCATGTGGTTCTCCCATTCCTGCGTCAACAGGTGAAGAAGAGCCGCGACCGCGCCAATATGTGCCTGGCCGATTTCATCGATCCGAACGGCGACTGGATCGGCGGATTTGCGGTCGGCATCCACGGGATCGAGCCGCACATCGCCCGCTTCCAGGCGGACAAAGACGATTATTCGGACATTCTGCTGAAGGCGCTGGCCGACCGCTTTGCGGAGGCTTTCGCGGAAGCGTTGCACAAGCACACCCGCACCGATCTGTGGGGCTATGCGCCGGGCGAACAGCTGACCAACGAAGCGCTGATCAAGGAACAGTATCGCGGCATCCGCCCGGCTCCAGGCTATCCCGCCTGTCCCGATCACTCGCTGAAGCCGATCCTGTTCGACCTGCTCGAAGCGGAAAAGAATGTCGGTCTGACCCTGACCGAGAATTTCGCGATGTGGCCGACCGCTGCGGTATCGGGTTTCTATTTCGGTCATCCCGAATCCGAATATTTCGGCGTGGCGCGGATCGGCCGCGATCAGCTTGAGGAATACGCGCAGCGGCGCGGCGTCGATCTGGAAACGGCGGAACGGTGGCTGCGGCCCAACCTCGACTAGGCCCATCTCGATTGAGCGCGCTGCCGCCCGGAAGGCTGGTTGTGATCGGCGGCCTTGTGCTGCTGATCGCGTATGGCATGCTCGCGGCCAGTGTCGCGGTCGATACCGATTTGCTCGCGAGCCTGTGGTTCCTGCCCGGAGTCGGGGCGATCGGCGCGATCATTGCCAACACGTCCGGCACCGGCGGCGGTGTGGTGTTTGTGCCCGCATTCAATGCGTTGCGCGAACATGGGGTGATGAGCCTCGAACCGTTGCAGGTGGTCGGCGTGTCGATGGCGATCCAGAGCTTCGGCATGACCATGGGCGCGCTGCGCTGGACCGACCGGCTGTACCACCAGCCCGCGCCGGAGCCGCTTCACGCAACCGTCAGCCCGCGCGATTTCTTCCTCGTTGCAGGCGCGGTGCTCGCGCTGTCGTTGCCGGCAATGCTGCTGACCCAGCGTCTTGCGCAGTTCGACCAGCAGGACGTGCTGCTCGCCTACAAGGGCTTTTCGATCCTGCTCGGCCTCGCGCTGATCGTCTCGACCTGGACGGTCAATCTCGCGCGACCCGAGAAGGGCCGGATCGAGCGGTTCGACCTCGCCGTTCTGCTGCTGATCGCGATCCCTGGCGGAGCGATCACCGCGCTGTTCTCGGTCGGGATCGGTGAGCTGGTCGCGCTCTACCTGTTCATCCGTCATTACCCGGTGCTGCTGTGCACCGGGGTTGCCTGCCTGATCTCATCGGTCAGCGTGATCGCCGGGGTAATCTGGCATGTCGAGGCGGGCACGATCCAGTGGGAAGTCGTGCTGCTCGCAGGGCCGGCGGCGGCGCTGGGAGGGTTTCTTGCCCGCCCGATTGCGATCTGGCTCGGAGCGCGGCGGCTCAAGACGCTGGACGGGGCGTGGATCGTGCTTTCGGCGTTGTATCTCTTCTGGCTCAATCGGGCGTGATCAAGGGATTGACCTTTGCGCGCGTAGCGCTGAGAAACCTTTGATGCTACGAACCTTTTTCGCTGCCATTTCGTTCATCGCGCCCGGCATCGCCGTGGCGGATGATGATCCCCAGCCCGCAACCGTCGTGGTCGCGTTCAACCGCGAGACGGTCGTCCCGCTGATCGTTGAAGGCGTGCGCAATCGCGAAAGCGGCGATTTGGTCACGGCTAATGACCCGGTTCGGATCGCCAGCATATCAAAGCTGGTCATGGCGATCGCGGCTTTGCGACTGGCGGACGAGGGCAAGGTCGATATCCATGCCGACATCTCGGATTATCTGGGATGGAAGGTGCGCGCACCGGGTTTTCCCGATGCCAAGGTAACGCTGGCACAGCTTCTCTCGCACCGTTCCGGCCTGCGCGATGATGCGGGCTATGTGATCCCACTGGGCGAAAGCCTGCAAGCGAAACTGGCCGAACCGGCGGCTTGGTATCCCGACGCCCCGCCCGGCGAGGCGCCGTTTGAATATGCCAATCTCGGCTCGCCCGTGGCTGCGACCGTGCTCGAAGCGGCCACCGGAGAGCGGTATGACCGGCTTATTGAGCGCACCGTGTTCGCGCCGCTTGGTGTAAAGGCCTGCCTCAACTGGATCGGCTGTGATGAGGAAATGGTGGCCCGTGCGGTCACGCTGTACCGTGACACTGGAGAGATCGCGCGCGACGATGCCGCCGACCTTCCACCCAATTGTACGATTCCTGTGGCCGAGGGCGTTGAGTGTTCACTCGACGATTACGTGCCTGGCACCAATGCTTCGATTTTCTCACCGCAAGGCGGGGTGCGGATCGGGATGTTGGATCTGGCGAAGATCGCGCAAATGCTGATGGCCGGTCCCGATACAGATTTTCTAACCATGGAAGCGCACAGAGCGCAGCTTATGCCAATCATTACACAGCCGCTTGAGCCGCTTGCCGATCAGGATTTCTTCTGCGCCTACGGGCTTGGCATCCAAATGATCGAACAGCCGGGACGCGATTGCCAGGACACTCTGTTTGCAGACGGCTATCAGCATTTTGGCCACGCTGGCGAAGCGTATGGTTTGAGGTCTGGCCTGTGGAATGCCGACCATACCTATGTCGGCGTGGTGTATTTCACCACCGCCGTCCCGCCGCGACAAAGCGCCGAAGACCAAGGCGGTTTCGACGCGCGAGAAATCGCGCTGATGGCGCGGGCGCAGGCCATGCTCGAAAAAATAATGCCCGATTAGGCGCAAGCTTCTGCGGCTGGACGCAGGAAAACTTCGTTATCGCCTGCAATTGTCGCGCAAGCGATTGACGGGCGCTTTCGCATCCGCAAAACGGCTTGTGCCCGCCGGGAGTGATTCCGGCGTCTCTCGCGGGAGAGACCGGTCTTCTTTCGGGGAGGCAGGCGCCGAAGGAGCAACCGCCCCGGAAACTCTCAGGCAAACGGACCGCGAAAAGAATGGGCACTCTGGAAAGCGTTACGCGGCCTTTGCGTGACCACCGAAGGGGAGGCGGGCCCTGGCTCGCTGAAGCTCTCAGGTTTCCCGACAGAGGGGGCAGGAACGGCGCACCGTGCGGGGCGTTCGTATCTCTGTTCGGGGACTGTAGTTTGAGCGAAGAAACCACCCACGAAGACGCGCTGCCGCCGGCGACATTGCCGCTGCACGTCTGGCATCTCGCGCGCGGGGCGCGGATGGTGCCGTTCGCCGGTTACGAGATGCCGATCGATTACTCGCGCGCGCACGGCGGGATCGTCGCCGAGCACAACTGGACGCGCGAAAGCGCCAGCCTGTTCGATGTGTCGCATATGGGGCAGTTGGGGCTGATCGGGCCATCGGACGACGTCGAAGCAGGCTGCGCCGAGGCCGCCGAAGCGCTCGAGGCGTTGGTGCCCGGTCTCATTTCTTCGCTGAAACCCGGCAAGATGCGCTATTCGCTGCTGCTCGACGAGCAGGGCGGCATTCTCGACGATCTGATGATCACCCACGCCGGGCCGCGCATCAACCTGGTCGTCAACGGCGCTACCAAGTGGGACGATATCGCCCATTTGCGCGAGCACCTGCCCGACGAAATCCGCCTGACCCATTTCGAGGATTTCCCGCTGCTCGCGCTGCAGGGACCGAAAGCGGCCGAGGTCATGGCCGCGCTGGTGCCCGCCGCCGCCGATCTGACTTTCATGACGGCCGGGCTGTTCGAATGGAACGGCGGCCATCTGTGGATCAGCCGCGCGGGCTATACCGGCGAGGACGGATTCGAGATTACCGTTCACGAAGACCAGATGTTCGATTTTGTCGAGGCGCTGTGCGACGATGAGCGGGTGCGCCCCGCCGGTCTGGGGGCGCGCGATTCGCTGCGGCTCGAAGCCGGCCTGCCGCTCTATGGGCACGACATCACGACCGCGACCGACCCGGTCAGCGCCGACCTGTCGTTCGCGCTGTCGAAGAAGCGCCGCGAGACGGGCGGATATCTGGGCCACGGGCCGGTGATGCAGGTGCTCGAGCAAGGACCGGCGCGGCTGCGCGTCGGGCTGCTGCTCGACGGTCGCCTGCCCGCGCGCGAAGGTGCGGAGGTATTCGCCGGAGATACCAGGGTCGGCACCGTGACCAGCGGCGGCTTTTCGCCCACGCTCGGGGTGCCGATTGCCATGGCCTACATCGACAGCGCGCACAGTGCCGCAGGCACCGCGCTCGAATGCGAAGTGCGCGGGCGTCGCCTGCCCGCCAAAGTTACACCCATGCCGTTTGTCCCGCATCGCTATTACAGGGGGAACTGATCAATGCCGCGCTATTTCACCGATGAACACGAATGGATCGATGTCGAAGGCGACAGCGCCACGGTCGGCATTACCGACTACGCCCAGGAACAGCTGGGCGATATCGTCTTTGTCGAACTTCCGAGCGTCGGCACGATGCTCGACAAGGGCGGCGATGCGGCAGTGGTCGAAAGCGTCAAGGCCGCGAGCGACGTCTACGCGCCGATCACCGGCGAAGTGACCGAAGGCAACGGTGCGCTCGAAGACGATCCCGCGCTGGTCAATTCCTCGCCCGAGGAAGAAGGGTGGTTCTTCCGCATGACCATTGCGGACAAGGGCGAACTCGAAGGGCTGATGGACGACAAGGCGTACAAGGCGTTCGTCGACAACCTTTGAGGCTTTCGTCTCGTATCTCGGCGGCCCGTCCGCTTCCTACCAAGGTCATTTGCAAATGCGTTACTTGCCCCTAACCGACACCGACCGCAGCGATATGCTCGCCACGATCGGCGCATCTTCGATCGACGACCTGTTCGTCGATGTGCCCGAAGTCGCGCGGCTCGACGGACCGATTCGCGACCTGCCGATGCACGCGAGCGAGATGGCGGTCGAGCGGCACATGAAGGGGCTTGCCAGCAAGAACCTCGCAGCGGGCGATGCGCCGTTCTTCCTCGGTGCGGGGGCCTATCGCCATCACATCCCGGCGAGCGTCGACACGGTGATCCAGCGCGGCGAGTTCCTGACCGCCTACACGCCCTACCAGCCCGAGATCGCGCAGGGCACGCTGCAGATGCTGTTCGAGTTCCAGACGCAGGTTGCGCGGCTCTATGGCTGCGCGGTGGCGAATGCCTCGCTCTATGACGGCTCGACCGCGTGCTGGGAGGCGGTCGCGATGGCGACCCGCGTCACCGGGCGCAAACGCGCGGTGCTCTCCGGCGCGCTGCACCCGCACTACGCGCAGGTCGTGAAGACGATGGCGCACTTCACCGGCGACGAGATCGCCGATGCGCAACCCGCGATCCAGACCGAGCCCGATCTCGAAGGCCTGATCAGTCGGATCGACGACGAGACCGCCTGCGTCGTGGTGCAATATCCAGATATCCTCGGCCGCATCAGCGATCTCTCCAAGGTCGCCGAAGCCGCGCATGCCAAGGGCGCGCTGCTGGTTGCAGTCAACACCGAGCCGGTGGCGCTGGGCGCGATCAAGTCGCCGGGCGAGCTTGGCGCGGATATCGTTGTGGGCGAGGGGCAGGCGCTGGGTGTCGGGCTGCAGTTCGGCGGGCCGTATCTCGGTCTGTTCGCGGTGCGCGATCTCAAGCATGTCCGCCAGATGCCGGGGCGGCTGTGCGGCGAGACCGTGGATGCCGAGGGGCGGCGCGGCTTCGTACTGACGCTCTCCACCCGTGAGCAGCATATCCGCCGCGAGAAAGCGACATCGAACATCTGCACCAACAGCGGGCTGTGCGCGCTGGCCTTTACCACGCATATGACGCTGCTGGGTGAGAAAGGCCTGCGCCAACTCGCCGCCGAGAACCATCGCCTCGCCTGCCTTGCCGCCGACCGCCTCGCGCGGGTGCCCGGCGTGAGCGTACTCAACAAAGCCTTCTTCAACGAGTTCACCCTGATGCTCGATGGCAAGCCCGCGCGCGACATCGTGCGTGATCTGGCAGATCGCGGCGTGCTGGGCGGTGTCTCGCTCGGGCGGCTCTATCCCGGTGTCGAGGCACTGCAACAGGCTTTGCTGGTGACCGTGACCGAACTCACGACCGAGGAAGACATTGAAACCCTCGCGACCGAGCTTGAGGAGGCCATCCGATGAACGCGCCCAACAAATCAGGCTGGAAGCCCGAAATGCAGGTTTCCGAAGACGGCATGCACAATGGCCCTTCGACCACCACGGGCAACCGCGCGCTGATGCTGGAAGAGCCGCTGATCTTCGAGATTGGCCATGCGGAAACCACCGGCGTTGATCTGCCCGATGTCGACCCGAATGCGCCGACGCGGCTGGGCGGTCTCGACCGCTCCGAACCTATTGGCCTTGTCGGCCTGACCGAGCCGGAAACGGTGCGCCATTACACCCGCCTCAGCCGCCAGAACTACGGGATTGATCTCGGCTTCTTCCCGCTCGGCAGCTGCACGATGAAGCACAATCCGCGCCTCAACGAGAAGCTGGCGCGGCTGCCCGGTTTTGCCGATATTCACCCGCTCGCACCGCAATCGACGGTGCAGGGCGCACTCGAAGTGATCGACCAGCTGGGCACATGGCTCAAGACGCTGACCGGCATGCCCGGCGTCGCCATGAGCCCCAAGGCGGGCGCGCATGGCGAATTGTGCGGGATCCTTGCGATCCGTGCCGCGCACGAAGCGCGCGGCGATGCCCGCGAAGTGGTGCTTGTGCCCGAAAGCGCGCACGGCACCAATCCGGCGACCGCCGCTTTCGCCGGGTACAAGGTCGAGGATATCCCCGCGACGCCCGAAGGTCGGGTCGATGTGGAAGCGCTCAAGGCCCGGCTCGCCCCGGACGTTGCGGCGGTGATGATCACCAATCCCAACACCTGCGGCCTGTTCGAAAAGGACTTCCGCGAGATCGCCGACGCGGTCCATGTGGCCGGCGGCTACGTCTACTGCGACGGGGCGAACTTCAACGCCATCGTCGGCCGGGTCCGTCCTGGCGACCTGGGCGTCGATGCGATGCACATCAACCTGCACAAGACCTTCTCCACCCCGCATGGCGGGGGCGGTCCGGGATCCGGACCGGTGGTGTTCTCCGAAGCGCTGATGCCGTTTGCTCCGCTGCCGTTCGTGCGCAAGGACGCGAACGGGGAATTCGCGCTGGTCGAAGAGGAAGCGCGGGAGGAAACGCGCGGCCAGACCTTTGGCCGGATGACCGCGTTCCACGGCCAGATGGGCATGTTCACCCGCGCGCTCACTTACATGCTCAGCCACGGGGCCGATGGCCTCAAGCAGGTCGCCGAGGACGCGGTGCTCAACGCCAACTACATCCTGCGCAGCCTGGAGGACATTCTCCACGCGCCGTTCGCGGACAGCGGCCCGTGCATGCACGAGGCGCTGTTCGGCGATAGGGACTTCGGCGGCGATCTCTCGACGCTCGATCTCGCCAAGGGGCTGATCGACGAGGGCTATCACCCGATGACGGTGTATTTCCCGCTGGTGGTCCACGGGGCGATGCTGGTCGAACCGACCGAGACCGAGAGCAAGGCCTCGATCGACCAGTTCATCACCGCCTTCCGGCACGTCGCCGAGCGCGCTTTGGCGGGGGACGAAACGCTCAAGCAGGCGCCCTACTATGCGCCCCGGCGGCGGCTCGATGAAACGGCGGCGGCGCGCAAGCCCAAGCTGGCATGGGAAGAACCGCAGGAATAGGCGCGGTTACTCGGCGGGCGGGGCGATACCTGCGCGCGTGTCACCGGTCTTGATCGACCCGGCTTCGGGCTCGGCCTGCACGACGATGCGGATTTCGCGCATGTTGAGGATCGCAACGTAGAACCCGATCACCGCCAGCGAGCTCGATCCGAGCACTGCAAAGGCCGCTCCCTTCGCTCCGTTCCAGTCGATCGCCGCGTCGAGGAAAATCAGCGCCAGCACCGTCGGCACCGCGCGTGCGATGAAGGCCGTGCCGGCGCGCCCGGCCGAAACCAGCAGCGATTCAAGGCTTGCGCCGACCAGTTCGACCGCGCCCGCGATCGAAAGGATCACCATCGCCCAATAGAATCCGGAAAAATCGTCTTCGGCGATCGTGGCCAGCCCCCAGCGGCCGAACAGCAGCGCCATCACCACTGCCAGCACGCCCGCGACGACCGCGATATTCGCCATCCGGCGGGTCATTTCGAGCGCGTTCTTTTCGTCGTGCACGAGTTCGGGAAGGATCGCCTTGGAAACCGTCTGCGCCAGCGTGACCAGCGCCTGCCCCAGTTGCGCGGCGACACGGAAACCGCCCGCCAGCGCCGCGCCGCCGAACGTGCCGACCAGCAGGATCATCACCTGCTTGCCCGCGATCGATAGGCTGCCGGACATGTTGGTCGACCACACGAACCACCACGCGTCGGGATGCTTTTCCGGCAGGCGGGTGAGGCTGATATGCGACAGGTCGATGCGCTCGTCGCGCGCTGCCGCGATCCACAATGCGGCAGCCACCGCCACCTCAGCCGCCGCCCAGGCGACGATGAAACCGGCGACCGTGGGGAAGAGATAGGCCGCGATCACCGCGCCGACCGCGCGGATTGCCGGCTGCACCGCCTCCGCCCCAGTGGCCGTGGCGAACTTGAAGCGCAGCCTCAGGAGGCCGGTGGGCGTGGTCCGGATCGACAGCAGCGAGACCATGCAATAGCCGAAGGTCAGCCACAGCAGCTCGTCGGGCAGCGGCAGCCACAGCTGCGCGGTCGATACCACCGCCGCGGCGATCACCGTACCCATCGCCACCGACAGCATGTCGAGCGCGATCGCGAACCCGGTCGCTTCGGCAGGACCATCGCCGTTCGCGCCCCAGCGAATGATGAACTGCCAGGTCTGGAAGTTCGCAAGGCCCGTCACCGTCTGACCGAGCGCGACGATGATCGCGAAATACCCGAAGCTTTCGATCCCGAGCGTGTGGGTCGCCAGATACAGGTACAGCAGGCTCATCACGGCGTTGAAGCCGCGACCTCCGAGGAGCCAGCCGATATTCTGGAACAGGCGTTTCATGATGCGGCCGCGCGGCGCGCTCAGGCGCTCGCGGCGTCCCCTTCACGGCGTTTGAGAATTTTCTCGGTCACTTCGAATGTCCGCTCGTTATCGACGTCGATCGCGTAATGCCCGTCGGATAGCACGACCGGCACCAGTTTGATGCCGAACCGGCGCGAAATCTGGTCGAACAGCTTTTCCTTCGACCCCCAGCCCATGCGAAAGCGGATCAGGTTCATGAAGCCGAAGGCCTTGATGATGCGGCGCGGGAATTTCACGAACTGCCCGCCCTCGCGCATGATCTCTGCCGCGCTCAGGGCCTGCTCACTGCCCAGCCAGTACATGTTGCAGTTTGAGTAGCCGCCGTCCTTGAATTCGTAGAACCGCTTCTGCCCATCGGGATCGGCCTTCTGCACGTCTTCCTTGCGCGCGAGACCCGCTGCGCCGCCAGCCCCGGCTTCGAGGCATTTGCCGATGAACTCGGAATAGCCCTCGGGCGTGACGAGGCAGTTGTCCGCTGTGGTGATGAGCAGCGCAAAATCCGCGCCCTCGGCACCCGAAAACACGCTGTCGACAATGTTGAACTTGCCCTCGGCGAAGGTCAGGCGGCCTTCCTCCAAGAGTCTTGCGATGGTCGGCTGCTGGGCGATTTCGTCCGGCTCGTGCGCGACGATCCGGATCGCGCCGACCTGCTCGCAGGCTGCCACCTGACGCGCCACGCGCTCGACCATCGCCACGCCATTGACGGGCACCACGCATTTTTGCGCGACGCCCGCCCGTTCGGCGAGCGGATCGAGCACGCCGGACCGCTTGCCGGCCATGATCAGGGCCGTGACTTTAGTGCTATCATCCATGGCGCGCGCCTGTAGCGTCAATGGTGGCGTAGCGCAAAGCAAGGAAAGGTGCATCTTGTGCAACTTTTCCTCGCAGGCCAAGGGGTCGGCATGAAAATCGTGTTTTCGCGCAAGGGCTTCGATAGCAGCGCCGGCGGGGGTCCGTCGCCGATAATCGACGGGCGTCCGGTCAGCCTGCCGATTCCTGCGGGAGCGGCGTCGCGCACCACCTATCGCGATCTCGGGCTGCACGAACATGCGGCAAAGGCAAGCAGGGGCAGACTGGGCGCGGACGATCTGTGCCATCACGATCCGATGTTCCTCGACGACGGCACCTGCGCCTTCGGCCAATGCGGTGCGGCGCAGACCCATCTCGAACGGCAGGGGGTGGGGCTGGGCGATGTGTTCCTGTTCTTTGGCCTGTTCGCCGAGGAGGAAACCGGCGAGCCGCATCACCGCATCTTTGCCTATTTGCGGGTCGAGGAAATCGTCCCTTTGGGGAGCGGGGCTCCGGCGGAACTGGTTGACCTGAAGCACCCCCACGCGCTGGCGATGCACGGGTCGAACGATTGCGTGTGGCGGGGCGAGGGCATGGTGGCGAGCCGCGCCTTGCCCCAATTGCGGCTGACCGTGCCGGGCGGTCCACCGACCTTGTGGCAGCGGCCCGAATGGCTGCGGCGCGGCGCGCTATCCTATCACGACCGCGCCGACCGCTGGCTGCGCGGCGGAAGATTGCGCAGCGTCGCGCGCGGTCAGGAATTCGTCGCCGAAATCGGTCGGCGCAAGGCGCCGCACGAATGGCTCGCGCGGGTGGTCGACGAGATCACAGCATCTTGATGATCGCCGAGAAATCGAGCCCGCCATTGCCGGCCCCGGCAAAGTCTTCGTAGAGCGAGGCGGCGCGCGCTCCCATCGGGACGGCGGCGTCGGCATTGTCGGCGGCCTCCATCGCGAGCCGCAGGTCCTTGAGCATCAGCGCGGTGGCGAATCCGCCCTGGTAATCATTGTCCGAGGGGCTTTGCGGTCCGACTCCGGGGACGGGGCAATAGCTCGTCATCGACCAGTTCTGGCCGCTCGAGACGCTGGAAATGTCGTAGAAGGTCTGCGGATCGAGCCCCAGCTTCTGCGCCATGGCGAAGGCCTCGCAGGTGCCGATCATGTGGATCGCGAGCAACATGTTGTTGCAGATCTTCGCCGCCTGCCCGTTGCCCGCGTCGCCGGCGTGGATCACGGCCTTGCCCATCGCTTCAAGGATCGGCTTGGCACGGTTGAAGGCGGTTTCCGTTCCGCCGACCATGAAGGTGAGCGTCCCGGCGTTGGCCGCAGCGATCCCGCCAGAGACCGGCGCATCGACCATGTCGTAGCCCGCGGCTTCCGCCGCACCGATCACCTCGCGCGCGGTCGCGACATCGATAGTCGAGCAGTCGAGCAGCACCGCACCTGTAGGGGCGTGGCCGATGACTTCGTTTTCGTACAGCCCCTTAACGATCGCGCCGTTCGGCAGCATCGAGACGACCGCTTCGGCACCGGCGCACGCTTCCTTGGCCGAGCCGAAGGTGGTGCACCCCGCGTCCTGTGCTGCATCCAGCGCGGGTCGGCTGAGATCGAAGGCACGCACATCGTGCCCCGCCTTGGCAAGGTTCGCAGCCATCCCGCCGCCCATGTTTCCGAGGCCGATAAAGGCGATTTTCATTGTCACTTCCTCTCCAGTCGTCATTGCGAACCGCATAGCCGCGCGGCAATCCAGCTCCGGCTCTTTCGGCTGGGTTCGATGCTGGATTGCTTCGTCACTACGTTTCTCGCAATGACGAGAATTCGGCGGTCACCGACCCTTCCACTGCCCTTCGCGCTTCTCGATGAACGCGGCCATCCCCTCGGCCTTGTCCTCGCTCGCGGTGAGGATCTGGAATATCCGGCGTTCGACGATCAGGCCCTGGTCGAGCGTCATCTCGAACGCGCTGTTGACCATCTCCTTGTTCGCGATTGTCGCCATCGGCGGCATGGCTGCGATGGTCGCGGCGGTCTTGAGCGTTTCGGCTAGCAGTTCGTCATGCGGCACCACCTTGGCGACGAGATTGCTGCGCTCGGCTTCCTCGGCGCCCATCATCCGGCCGGTGAGGCACATTTCCATGCTCTTCGACTTGCCGATCGCGCGGGTCAGCCGCTGCGAGCCGCCCATGCCGGGCGCGACGCCGAGCTTGATCTCGGGCTGGCCGAATTTCGCATTGTCGGATGCGATGATGAAATCCGCCATCATCGCCAGTTCGCACCCGCCGCCCAGCGCAAAGCCATTCACCGCTGCGATCCACGGCTTGCGGGTCTTCTTCACGATCTCGCTGGTCCACGGCGAGAAAAAGTCGTCGAGGTAGAAATCGGCTGCGGCCTTGTCTGCCATCTCCTTGATGTCGGCCCCGGCGGCAAATGCCTTGTCGCCCGACCCGGTCAGGATCGCGCACAGCTGGCTGTCGTCGTCCTGATAGGCGGCGAAAGCGTCGATCAGTTCGGCCAGCACCTGCGAATTGAGTGCGTTCAGTGCCTTGGGCCGGTTGATCGTCATCAGCGTGACGCCATTGGTACCCTGCGCGTCGGTTTCGACGGTGATGGTTTCGTAGGTCATATCTTTTCCTCGTCGCTCCTGCGAAAGCAGGAGCCTAGATAACGGTGCCTTACTTCGCCGCGATGGCATCTGGACCCCTGTCTTCGCAGGGGTGACGGACTACTTCAACGGCACCCATTCCTCTCCCTTGGGCAGCGGCGCGAAGATGCTGTCGAGCAGGTCTTCGGTCACGCCTTCGGGTGTCGCCGGGTTCCACTTTGGATCATGCGTCTTGTCGACGATCACCGCGCGCACGCCTTCGGCAAAATCGGGGCGCAGCAGCACGCGGCTGGCGATGCGATACTCCATCCGCATGTTGTCGGCGAAATCGGTGAGTTTCGCGCTTTCGGCCAGCTGGCGCAGCGCGACCTTGCAGGTCTGTGGGCTCTTGGTGCCGAGCGTGTCGCGCTCTTTCTGCGCCCAGTCCGCGCCGCCATTTTCGTTGCTCTCGATCTCGGCTTCGAGGCTGGCGATGATGTCTTCGATCCGGTCCGACGCGAAATGCTTGGAGATGCGCACGGCGTTGGCCTCGATCCGCGCCGGGGGAGGGGTGCCGACCGGCTCTGACAGGATCCCGGCTATCCGCCCTGGACGCTCGACGATTCGCGCCTTGATGTCTTCCAGCATCTCGCTGGGAACGTAATGGGTGGCGACGCCGGTCCACAGGCACTCCGACCCGTCGAGCCGTGCGCCGGTGAGCGCGAGAAACTGCCCAAGCCGGCCCCCGAGGCGCGAAAGATACCAGCCCCCGCCGACATCCGGAAACAGGCCGATCCCGGTTTCAGGCATGGCGAAACGGGTGTTCTCGGTCGCGACGCGGAACTTCGCAGGTTGCGAAATGCCCACGCCGCCGCCCATCGTGACCCCGTCCATGAACGCAGCGACGGGCTTGGGATAGGTGAACAGCTGGTGGTTCAACTGGTATTCGTCGTGAAAGAACCTGCGTCCCGATACGCCGCCATCGTTCAGCGCGGAATCGCGCAGCAGGTTGATGTCGCCGCCCGCACAGAACCCGCGGCTTCCTTCCGCGTGGTCGAGAATGATTGCTTCGACCGTATCGTCCTCCGCCCATTCGCTGAGCGCCGCGCTCATCGCATGGCACATGTCGAGCGTCAGCGCATGGAGCGCCTTGGGACGGTTGAGCGAAATATGCCCGATCGGGCCGTTCTTCCGGAGGAGGACGTCTTCGGTCATTGGCGCAGCAGGTCCCTTCCGACGACCATCCGCATGATCTGGTTGGTCCCTTCGAGGATAGAGTGCACCCGCAAATCGCGCCAGAAGCGTTCGATCGGATAATCCTGAAGATAGCCGTATCCGCCGTGGAGTTGCAGCGCGCGGTCGACGATCGAGGAGCCGTTATCGGTCGCCAGCCGCTTGGCCATGGCGGAAAAGCGCGTCTTGTCGGGCGCGTTCTCGGTCACTTTCACGGCCGCGAGATACAGCAGCGCGCGCGCCGCTTCGAGGTCGGTCGCCATGTCGGCAAGAGTGAACTGGGTGTTCTGGAACTCAGCGACAGCCTTGCCGAACTGGCTGCGCTCCTTGGTGTAGCGGATCGCTTCGTCGAGGCAGCGCTGCGCCCCGCCGAGCGAACACGCGCCGATGTTCAGACGGCCGCCGTCGAGCCCCATCATCGCGATGCGGAAGCCTTCGCCTTCGCCGCCGACCACATTCTCGACCGGCACGCGCACGTCTTCGAGGATCAGTTGCGCGGTCGGCTGCGAGTGCCAGCCGAGCTTCTTCTCGTTTGCGCCGAAGCTGACGCCTTCGAAATCCTTCTCGATCACCATGCAGGTGATGCCCTTCGGCCCGTCCTCGCCGGTGCGGACCATCGCGACATAGATCTCGTTCGAGCCCGCGCCCGAGATGAACTGCTTGGTTCCGTTGAGGACATAATGGTCGCCGTCGCGTTTCGCCGTGGTCTTGAGCGCGGCGGCGTCCGATCCGCTGGAGGGTTCGGTCAGGCAATAGCTCGCGATCTTGTCCATGCCGACGAGATCGGGAAGATACTTGTCCTTCACCACCTGCGAACCGAACCGGTCGATCATCCACGCGGCCATGTTGTGGATCGAGATGAACGCGCTGGTCGATGGGCAGCCATAGGCCATCGCTTCCATGATCAGCGCAGCTTCGAGCCGTCCGAGCCCGATGCCGCCCGATTCCTCCGACACGTAGATCGCGCCGAAGCCGAGTTCGGCCGATTGCTTGATCGTGTCAATCGGGAAGATGTGCTTCTCGTCCCATTCGCCCGCATGCGGGGTGATGTTGTCGGCAGTAAAGCGCTGCGCCATCTCCTGGATCGCGAGCTGGTCTTCCGTAAGCGAGAATTGTCCTGTCATGCGCGGCGCATTAGCCCCTTGGACCGGTCGTGGGAAGGGTGCGGGCGCTGGCAGGCGTGCGGAAATTTGCTAGGCCGATTGCGTTTCCCGTAACCTGCGGCGGATCGTGACCGTACCTGTCTTCATGGACCACAACCCAGTGCGCATCCTGATCGTGTACAACGCCGACAGCGGCGTGCTGAATGCGCTGAAGGACGCTCTGCACAAGCAGTTCTCGCCCGCCACCTATCCCTGCTCGCTTTGCGCGGTCACATATGGCGCGGTGACCATGCGGCGCGAATGGCGGCGGTTCCTTCAAGGACTCGCTCTGGAAACGGTGTTCCACCACCGCGACGATTTCGCCGCCTGCTATCCCGGGTACCGCGTCGCGCTACCCGCCATTCTGGTTGCCGGGGCTGCAGGTTATCCGCGAGTGCTCGTTCCTGCCGAGGCGATCGACCGGATGTTCGCTGTCGAGGAATTGATCCACTGCGTCGAAGCGGCTCTCGTTGCCGAAAGTCTGCTGCCCGATCCAGAACTCGCCGGGCTTGCTTGACGGCTAGCCTCACGTTGCGGCACTAACGCGCCGTGCGAAGCTTGCTGGCAGCCCCGTTCGTTCTGACCGCGATCTTGTTGGTCATCTGGCTTGTCGGGCCATATGCTCTGCGGGCTTCGGGTGGAATGTCGGACGCCCGGAGCGAGATCTATGCAGCCGAGCTGGGCGGCACGATCTACACTGCGGGAGGGATCGGTTTCTTCAGAACACTGAGCACCTGTGCCGCTTTCGACACCCGTTCGCAAACCTTCAACCCATGCCCGGATCTGCCTCGCAGCCTGCATCATGTCGCGATGGCTGCCGGAGAGGGGCAGGTATTCGCCTCAGGCGGCTATACCAGCCTGCCATTCAACCAGGACGAAGACGGTGCGGTGTTCGCGCTTGCGATCGATCGGGGTGCGGAGCGGTGGGAGGAACTGGCGAAGCTGCCGCAGCCGCTCGGCCAGCACACGATGGTCTATTTCGGGGGAGCGCTGTGGCTGGTCGGCGGAGATTCGCGCGGCAAGACTGTGGCCACGCTGCGGCGTTACGATCTCGCAACAGGCATCTGGGGTGAGCGCGCGCCGATGCCGACGGCGCGGAATTCGCATGCGGTCGCTACAGATGACGAGCGGCTGTACGTAACCGGCGGGCGGAGCGCGACGCTGGGCGGGCATTCGACGGTGATCGAAGCCTATGATTTTGCGAGCGACAGCTGGCAGACGCTGCCCGATGCGCCATACCCGCTTGCGGGACACGGAGCCGCTGTTGTCGGCGGCCGCCTGCACGTATTCGGCGGGGAGAACCTCGACACGGCAGAGGTGTTCGTAAGGCATGTCTCGATCGATCTCGCCGCACTCGAAAGCGGTTGGCGGGAAGAAGCGCCATTACCCGAACCGCGGCATGGATTTGCCACGGCGGCCGTCGATGGCACGATCTGGGTGCTGGGCGGCGGAAAGCGTGCGGGCATCCGCACACCATGGTCGGTCACGGGGACTGCATTGGCGCTTGATCCGCAGTGATCAGTTGCCGCGAAGAATGAGAAGCGGTTGCCCGTTGTCGTCGTCAAGTCTGGCCGGCGCGCGGTCGCCTTCCCCGTCACTTACGGCATAGAAGCCGCCGCCCAATGTCCAGGGACCTGGCCCGAAAGTGGTGCGTGAAAACTGGAATTCCTGCCCGGTCGCGGGGAGAAAGCGGGGTTGGGGTCCATCGTCGCCTTGCTCCATGCCGTTGAACCGAGCGGGGATCGCTGCCCAGCCCGTGTTGTTCCACCACAGGCTGCTTGTGCCTTCCTTCGGACGAAGCTCCTCATTTCCCAGCGGCCATTGCCCCAGCTGCGCCGACACATGCAGCACCAGTGGCGTTGCGAGACCGGGGGTGCGCAGGATGAATTCACCTGCGGAAGAGCTTCCCGCGGGCAAAGTGAAGCACAGCCAGACATGATCCGCGTTCTGCTTGATGTAGGCGGTGACACCATGCGAGAATTCGGCGGCGATCCTGGTGTATTCGGTGCAGTTACCATCGACGAGCGCGGATTCGCTGCTGGCGACCGGTTCAGCGGAAACCGACTGGCAAAACATCATGCCTGCCGCGCAGGCCACCGGTTTAAGAATTCGGTTCACCGATTGTCTCCCAATATGGCTTCGGCCTCGATTTCGACCCTCCAATCCGCGCGGCAAAGCCATGCCACCCCGGCCATGGTCGCGGCAGGCTTTGCATCTCCGAAATAGCGCGCATGCACCGCGCCGACCGCGTCCTGATCGGCAAAATCGGTCAGTAGCATCCGGGTGCGCACGACGTCTGTCGCCGCGCCGCCAAGCTGTTCGATCGCCGCGACAATCAACTCGCAGCACCGCGCAGCCTGTTCGCGAGCGCCGCCGGGCGTGGTCGAGCCATCGGGCTCGATCGGCCCGGTTCCGGCAACGATGATGCGGTCACCGACGCGCACCGCGCGGCAAAATCCAAACACTTCCTCGTAGGGAGAGGCGGAGTGAGCGCGCTCGCGGTTGGTCATGCGCCGGGCTGCCGACTGGGTCGATCGGGGAGACGCGATGACACCGAGGCTTTGGCGCGAGCTGGCATCCTCAACCCTCCGGTCCGGCAGGTTCACCCAAGACCCGGGTTCGAAACTCGCGCGCGGCCAGTTCGGTGTTGTTGCGCGCATACCAGCGCGGTGCAGGCAGTCCCGCCTGCCAGGCGACCTGCTCGGTCAGCGTGCCCTGTGCCGAGGGCGTATCGTAGCTTGCAGCATATCGGCCGAACGGGTCGGCATAGGCTTCATCGGCGCTGATGATCGTCCAACCGGCGCGTTCCAGCGCCACAACCAGATCGCCGATGAACAGCGCTGCAAGATCGGTTTCGTGCAAGAGCATGACGTGCGCGGGCGAGTAGCCGACAGCGTTTCGAGCGAGAGCATAATTGAACTCGGCCGCCTCCACATGGCTTTCGGCGTAGAGATTGCGCAGTCCGATCATATCCATGCGCTTTCCATCGCGCGCGGCATCGATCGTCAGCTGCTCATAGAACCAGTCGCTTGCATCGACGGTGACGTAACCGTTGAGGAGGCCCCGTTCGGCCAGCGCCGCGCGGACGGCATCGCGCCGGGCCGCATCGGCGCGTCCTTCGTCGAGATAGGGAAAGCGGAACCATGGCCGGGTGTTTTCGATCGTATCGAGAAACCGCGATGCACTGTCGATGTCGGCGATGAATTCTGCAAGCGTGCTTTCGCTCAGGCTGGAATGCAAGGCCGTGTGGTTGGCGATGACGTGGCCGTCGGCGGCATAGGCGCGGATGTGATCGAGCCCGGTCGGACGCTTTGCAAGCATGCCCGGATTGACGAAGAAAGCCGCCTGCCCGACCCCGGCCTCGCGCAACGCGGAACGCAGCCTCGTGGCCCGATCATCCGCAGTCATGAAGGCTCCCGCCATCCGCGGAACATCGTCGAAAGTCAGCGCGATCCGCCTGTCCTCCTTGGCCTGAGCCCCGGTCAGGGGCGCGAAGCACGCCGCCAGGGTCAGGCAGACCAGCGCAAACAGGCGGATCATCACCATTGCCGCGCTCACCCCATCGTCGGAATCACGAATGCATTCGAGCCATCGCCGCCGCCGTCGGGCCAGCGCTGGGTCACCTTTTTCTTCTTGGTCCAGAAAGCGAGGCCCTCGGTCCCGTACTGGTCGATATCGCCGAAGCCCGAGCGCTTCCAACCGCCGAACGAATGATAGGCGACCGGCACCGGGATCGGCACGTTGATGCCGACCATCCCGACATTGACCCGGCTGGCAAATTCGCGCGCGGCATGGCCGTTGCGCGTGAAGATCGCGACGCCGTTGCCGTATTGGTGCTCGGACGGCAGCCGCAGCGCATCCTCGAAGTCGTTGGCGCGCACGATCTGGAGCACCGGGCCGAAGATTTCTTCCTGATAGCTCGCCATGGTCGGCGTCACCCGGTCGATCAGCGTCGGCCCGACGAAGAAGCCGTTCTCGTGCCCCTGCAAGGTGTAGCCGCGCCCGTCGACGACGACTTCCGCGCCTTCCTTTTCGGCGGTGTCGATCCAGCCTTCGATCCGGGCCTTGTGTTCCGGCGTGACCACCGGGCCGTAATGCGCGTCCGGATCGGTCGAAACGCCGATCCGCAGCGCGTTGATCGCCGGGATCAGCTTTTCGCGCAGCCGATTGGCGGTATCCTCGCCCACCGGCACCACCACCGGCAGCGCCATGCAGCGTTCGCCCGCCGAGCCGAAGGCGGCGCCCGCGAGGTCGTTCACCACCTGGTCGAGATCGGCATCGGGCATCACGATCCCGTGGTTCTTCGCACCGCCCATCGCCTGCACGCGTTTGCCGGCCTCGGCTCCGCGCTTGTAAACGTAATGCGCGATGTCTGACGACCCGACGAAGCTCACCGCAGCGATGGCGGGATGGTCGAGAATTGCGTCGACCATTTCCTTGTCGCCGTGAATCACCTGCAGCAGCCCTTCCGGAGCGCCCGCCTCGACGAACAGTTCGGCCAGACGCACCGGCACGCTAGGATCGCGTTCGGAGGGCTTGAGGATGAACGCATTGCCCGCCGCGATCGCCATGCCGAACATCCACATCGGAATCATCGCCGGAAAGTTGAACGGGGTGATCCCCGCGCCGATCCCGAGCGGCTGGCGCATCGAATAGACGTCGATCCCCGGGCCGGCGCCTTGCGTGAATTCGCCCTTCATCACCTGCGGTATGCCGCATGCATATTCGATCACTTCGAGCCCGCGCTGCACATCGCCCTTGGCATCGTCGATCACCTTGCCGTGCTCGCTCGACAGCAGTTCGGCGAGGCTCTGCATGTTGGCTTCGACCAGCTCCTTGAACCGGAACATGACGCGTGCGCGCTTTTGCGGATTGGTCGCCGCCCAGCCGGGCTGGACCTGCTGCGCGGTTGCAATGGCCTTATCAAGCAGCGCGGCGTCGCCGAGCGGAACTTCGGCCTGCACTTCCCCGGTCGAGGGGTTCCAGACCTGATGGGTGCGGGCAGGAGGGCCGCCGGCACCGCCGACTAGGAAATGATCGATCTGTCGCATGGGGTGCGAGTCTCCTTCTCTGCATGCTCCAATCGCAGGCGGAGAAGGGACGCGCAAGCACCGCGCGCCTCGCAATTTCGCGGATCGCGCAGATTGACCGCCGTGCAGGTTTAGGGCAGAGGCGCGCGGCTCCGAAGCGCATACGCGCACGACCCGGGCGGGTGTAGCTCAATGGTAGAGCAGGAGCTTCCCAAGCTTAAGACGAGGGTTCGATTCCCTTCACCCGCTCCAGCGACGCCTTCCCAAAACATCCCGGAAACGCTATAAAACCCATGGAAATCTGAGGGTGTTTGACGTGCGATTGTCCTGCGATTGCCCGGCTAGTCTCGCCAAATCTCTCGAAGATGGGGGCCTTTTTGGGGGCCATATAGGTTTCCGCCAATTCGAGAGGCCCCCAAGCTGGGGGCCTTTTATGGGTAAAGGTCTGAAATCATGGCGCTAACTGACGTTGCAATTCGCAAGGCCAAGGCTGGTCCGAAAGCCTACAAAATGAGCGACTCGTCAGGGCTCTTCCTTTTGGTGGAGCGAACCGGCGGAAAACTGTGGCGAATGAAGTATCGGATCGATGGCCGGGAGAAGAAGCTGGCGATCGGACGCTACCCGGAAATTGGGTTGGCAGAGGCCCGCAGAAGGCGCGACGCGGCGCGAGAGCAGCTGGCGCACGGCAAGGATCCTTCACGCGAAAAACAGCGTGAGAGGGCGCGCGCGAAGCTTGGTGCCGAAAATACTTTTGCGTCAATCGCCGCCGAGTTCTGTGAGAAGCGCAAACATGATGGTTCAAGGGCGTGGGCACCGGCAACGGCAAAGCGCTGCGAATATCTGCTGTCGGTCCTGAACAGCTCAATTGGCAATCTGCCGATTGCCGATATCGAGCCTACCGACATCCTGACAGTCGTTCGCCGGATCGAGAGTAAGGGCAAGCTAGAAAGCGCGAAGCGAACCTTGCAACTGGCAGGTTCGGTGTTCCGTTATGCGGTGGCCACGGCGCGACTCAAGTCCGATCCGACGCGCGACTTGAGGGGCGCGCTTATGAACCCCACCGTGACGCACTATGGAGCGGTGCTCGATCCAGCAGGGGCTGGTGAGTTGCTCAGGGCTATAGATGGCTACGAAGGCCAACCTATCACCAAACTGGCAATGCAGCTTGCTCCGCATGTGTTCGTAAGGCCAGGTGAGCTCCGCCATGCGGATTGGAGCGAGATCGACTTCGATGAGGCTCTGTGGACGATCCCCGCGAGCAAGACGAAGATGCGCAAAGATCATCTTGTCCCGCTCTCACGCCAAGCCCTCGCTATTCTGCAAGAAGCCTACCGATTGACCGGTCCCGATGGCTACGTATTTCCGTCAGTTCGAACCCGCAGGCGTCCCATGAGCGACAACACCATCAACGCGGGCCTGCGCCGCCTCGGCTACACCACCGACGAAATGACTGCACACGGCTTCCGCGCGATGGCGTCCACCCTGCTAAACGAGAGCGGCAAGTGGAACCCAGACGCAATCGAGCGCGCCCTTGCGCACGGCGACAGCGACAAAGTCCGCGCAGCCTACCACCGCGGAGCCCACTGGAAGGAACGCGTAAAGATGATGAAGTGGTGGAGCGACTACCTCGACCAGCTCCGCGAAGGTGCCGAAGTGGTGCCAATCAAAGCAGCGAAACGCTGACGGTTTGCGCTGAAATTCGCAACTCTTCCGCGACCCGCGAGAACGCGGAGAAATATCTCTTAATTACTGCTACTTATCGCAAAGTGAGTTGCCTGCGGTTCAGCGCAAACCCGCTCAACTCGTAGGCGAGTTGATTCCGCCCAAAACGATATTGCATCATAAAAACATGAGCTTATGTCCCGAAATCGCGGGGTAGGGTGTGCTTCTGTTTCCAGGTACGTTGAACCACCCAGAAAAAACGAGAAAAGATGCTGATGGGACAAAGGCATTTCGTGCCGATGGATTTTGAGCCAAGCTGGCGTTTGAGGCTGTTTCTGGGCCAGTTGCGGAATGGCGGCTTTTAAGCGGGAAATCGCGATATCGGACTTCGGTTGCTCCGAACTCCAGTCTGCATTGGAAAGTTTGTCGGCTCTCGTTATTGGGCTTTATGGTCGAAACATCAAAAGCAACAGGTTCCACGAGCAAGGCGCACTGCCCCAAGTGTGATGGCGAGCGCACATGTGAGGTCCACGGCTCGATTTACAAACCTTGGGACTGGGAGGATCGACAACATGGGCATTCTGTCAATGGTGGTGTGGATCACTCTCTGCTCGAATGCAAAGGGTGCGAAACGGTATTTTACCAAACGTCGCGCTGGAACAGCGAAGACATTGATCACTTCTACGATGCGATGGGCCAGGAGCAATATGAACATCCGAGGGAGGTTCAGACCTATCCGAAGCCAGAGGCCAAGACCAAGCCAGTATGGTTCGATGCCATGCAGAAGGCGGATCACCAGCTCTACAACATACTGACCCAGATGTACTTGGCGCACGATAACCAAGCGCACATCCTCACGGCGATCGGACTAAGGACGGCATTGGACCGAGCGACGGAAGTGCTAGGAATTGACCCAGCCAAAACGTTCGATGAGAAGCTGGAAGAGCTGCGCGATGGCGGGTGGATTGGGCAATCCGAGCGAGATATTCTGGGCGTCGTCACCGATGCCGGCAATGCCGCTGCTCATCGCGGATGGGAGCCCGACAGCCGGGAAGTTTCCGACCTGCTTTCATCCCTAGAAGTGTTTCTCCACCGCGCTTTCATTGTCGGCCAAAAGGCATTGAGCATCAAAAGCAGCATCCCTGCAAAGCCCAAGCGGCTGCCCCCGCCTGGGAAAAAGCCCACGCCGTGAACGCGAATGGGCCGTTTGCGGAAGGTCTGCTCTCAACAAAAGATGCAGCGGAGCGGTCTTCTGATTCTTCAGCCGACGGTCCATTGTGAAAATAGCGAAGGGTGGCCATCCAATCAGCTAATGAGATCCTATTCTGGTTGCGGAGCAGCAATGCAGCAGCTCTTGGGGAGTCCAGTATCGAAGCGTGCCCGACGTCTAAGCCATCTTCAATTTCACTTGGGATTTTTCTCAATTGTCTAATTTCTCTAAGTAATTGCTTCGATTTGAATATCGACTACTGTTGAACCCCAACGACATCCTTTCGGTCCAATGAGAATCATGAAACCCAACTTCGCAAGAATGATCTACACGCTCGACGACGACGATCTTGAGCGGTTGATCGATGATTGGGTTGGTCACAAGACATCCAAGTATCATAGTAGCGAGATCTTTGCCGGCGCGGGAGACATGGGCAGGGACGTCGTCGGTTACCGGACCGTCTCTAAGCTGGAAGGGCCCTGGGACAACTTTCAATGCAAGCAGTTAAGAAAGACCCTGACGAGGCCAGACATGCTTCGCGAGCTTGCCAAGGTCTTTTACTACAGTAGCCAAGGGCACTTCAGCCTTCCAGCAAGATACACATTTGTCGCCCCCACAGGCATAAACCGTCGAGCGACGGACCTGCTTACGCACCCCATGAAACTTGCTGCAGCCCTTAAGGAAGATTGGAATGCCGTCTGCGCCAGTCACATTTCTCACGGCGTAGTCATCAATTTGGCCCCTGCATTGGAGGCGATGATAGATGGCTTCGATTTCAACAACGTTGACAGTTTGGACGCCACAAGGTTGGCGAACGATCCGTCCATGAAGCCGGTCCTGGTGGATTGGTTTGGCGCGGATCCAGGCGCTCCGCCACCGGGCTCGACTCCTAAGGAAATTCAACCTGAGGAAACGAAATACCTGGAGCAACTGATTGCAGCATATGGCCAGCGGCGCGGCACTCCTTACGCAGATGCAACGGCAGCACTGGATTGCAGCGAGTATGGCGGGCGCTTAAAGGATCAGCGCACACGATTTTTCGAAGCCGCGCGATTCAAGCGATACTATCGGGACAACACACCTGGAGAGGTCCTTCAGTCCTTTGAGGACGACGTCTATCACTCAGTGATTGAAACCTATCATGCCAATCACGCAGATGTATTGGCCAAGGTAGATGCGGTGATGGAGCGTGCCGCTGCAATCTCAGTTACCGGCGTGCTGAACAAGTATGCTCGCGTGCCGGTTCGGCAGGGGACTTGCCACCATTTCGCAAATGACGGGGTGTTGGAATGGAAGTGACCAAGTCAGATCGGCACAGCCCCTTTAACTCCACCGTAGAGACCGGCTTACGCGCCCTGATCGTGCTGGAGGCAATGCACCCTCGAAGGTGCAGTTTGGATGAGTTGACGTGGTTCGACTACTTAGTGGTTCACACCAGTGATATGGAGGGTCCAGAAAGCCTCCATCCTGATTTCGAAGCAAGTGTCGGAGAAATGCTTATTCGTCGGCGCTTAGTTGAAGAGAGCATTGCACTTTTGAGGAAGCTACATCTCGTTGTCGCGGACTATCATGATGGCTTAAACTATCTGCCTGGCGATGAAGCGCCTGCAATCATCGACCTACTGACTTCGACATACAATCAGAAGTTGAAGGCGAGGGCGAATTGGGTGGCGCAGACCTTTCAGAATTTCGACTCCGCCGAAGTGGAGGAAATTTTTGCTGACCGCATCGGGAGATGGACGGCGGAATTCCATGCGGATGAACAGGCTACGAGTGCACAGCCGTGACCGATCAGCGGATAATCTTACGATTTATCGGGCTAACAGGGCCATCGCTTGAGCCAGCCCGCGTGGAGTTTGGTGACGGCGTAAACGTCATCTTTGGCGCATCAAACACTGGCAAGTCCTTCACCGCAAAGTTGTTGAACTTCATGTTCGGGGGCAAAGCCCATTGCCCGAAATCGAGGAACGGCGAGGATATGACTCGGTCTTGTTGGGCCTGACGTTGCCTGAGCGTGGCGATTGCACACTATACCGTGCTGCCGCAGGTGGGGCCTTTCAGCTTTTTGACGGCCTTCACCTCGAAAAACCCGCCGACGGTTCAGGAGTGAGAATTGAGCCGAAGTATGATGCCCGTAATTCGTCGAACATTTCGACTCTGCTACTGGAGGAGATTGGTTTGGACGGGAAGAAGGTCGTTAGGAATGAGGATGGGGCTCACCTAAGTTTCACTATGCGAGTTCTCGCGCCTTATCTCTTCGCGGACGAAGAGGCGATCATTGCCGAGTTAAGTCCATTCCTCACAGGCAATAGAGACACAGCGACCGCAGAAAAGAACGGGTTGCGGTTGATGCTTACTGGCCAGGACGATAGCGCCGTTGTCCCAGTGCAACCGCAGAAGGTTCGGAAGGCACAGCAAGAAGGCAAGTATGATCTGGTCGAAGAGATGATCGCCGAGATCGATGAAAGCCTCGGTGAGAATGCACCTGATAGAGAAGGCTTGAATGATCAGCTTGGCAAGCTCGAGAGCCGACTAAACGAATTTCAAACCGAAATCCTCCAGCGTCAAGAACAGCTCGACAAGATGACGGGCGCGAGACGAGAAATCAGGGATGCAATTTTACAGTCGCGTGATCGAGCCAAAGAAGTCGGTCTGACCATTGAGAGATTTCTGCAGCTGGATCGCGTCTACCTGTCCGACTTGGAGCGATTGGAAGCTGTTGATGAGGGGGGGAGCATCTTGCTCGCGAGAGTTGGCCGTCCTTGCCCGCTCTGTGGTTCTGAGATCGACGCAAACTCACATTCCCATGGTCAGGATGAAATAGAGCTGGCCAGAACAGCGGCTCTTGCCGAACAGAAGAAGATTCGGAACGAACGTCAACAACTCTTAGAGACTATAGCCGAGTTGAAGGAAGAGCAGTCGCTCCACGACCAAGAAATCGATCATCTGAGCCAGAAACTTCTCGAACTTCAGCAGATAATCGATGCTGAACTCCCTAAAGAAGCTATGTTTCGAGAACAGTATGAAGACCTCACCTCAGTTAGAGATGACGTTGTCGAGAAGCTGCGATTGTATAGGCAAAGGGATAGGCTGGCCGTAAGGCTGTCCGAATTCTCCGAGAAGGTTCCGCGCGGTCGTGGTGATGATAAGTTGAAAACCGGCATCGATGGCCCGACTGGGCACAAGTTTGCGCAGAAGGTTCAAGAGGTTTTGGAGGCATGGAATTTCCCGAATGCTCCGATTGTTTCCTTCGATCCTGAACATCAGGATATCCAAATTAATGGGAAGGCTCGTTCGGCTAACGGCAAAGGTGTCAGAGCCATCTTACACACTGCATCGAAGCTCGCCCTGCTCCTCTTCTGCCAAGAAAAAGGTTTGCCTCATCCAGGGCTCCTTGTGCTCGATACCCCGCTGCTGACTTACCGCGAGCCAATGCACAATCCGAAGTATGGTGAACTTGATGATGATGAGAAGATGCTCAAGTCAACGACACTGCAAGAGAGCTTCTACAGGCATCTCATTTCGCTGAAGGGTAAAGCCCAGTTATCATCTTGGAGAACACAGATCCGCCAGAGGCTGAAGCCTCAATATGAATCGTATTGTATTTACAGGGAAGAAGGCGAGGGCGTTTCGGCTTCTTTCCTACAAAATCTAGCAAATTGAATTGAAGCTCTTTTAGGCCGCTGATCAGTTCTCGCCGACTTCCTCGCGACAAACCGACTTCACCGAACGGCAGCTTCCAGGTAATTATCGCACACGCTCGAATGGCCAATTGTGGGGCGCAAAGCCGCCAATGCAGCGCTCAATCGCCGCGGCTCTGACAGCACATGTGTTTTCCGGAATGGTTGAACCGAGGAACCGCAAATAGCTGGCAAATCGCCGCAAATTGAAATCTGGCGAGCACACCGTACCCCGCGAATTCGGGCCTAAGCTGATGATATTTCTTGAAATAGTGTTTTGGGCGGAATCAACCCTTCTACGAGTTGAGCGGGTTTGCGCTGAGCTGAAGACAACTCACAGTTCCATAAACACATGAAACCGAATGATAATTTTTGGCTAACGCGCGAGTTGTTGCGATCCGCCGAATTGTATTCCAATTGTCTCTTAAAACCGCCCCCACTCAAACACGAGTTGCCAATCTTATCGGTGACAACGATAGCTAGCAGGCTAATTGCGAAGCGCTGCAATGGCGGAATTGTCTCTCTCAATCCCGGGTTTTTCCACAGAAGCGCGGCAGGTGGGGCCAGATTGGGGGCCTTTTATTTCTCCGGCTATGAAAAATAAAATTAGTTCAATTGCTTACTTGCCTATTGGCTTCCCTTCACCGTTGAGTTACGCAACCAGATCCGGGCTCGCCGGATGATGGGCTGCATAGAGGACCGCCGAAACGATCACGGCGAAGACGGCGGCGAACAGGTTGGCGCGGGTTTCAGTGGCGAACATAGTCTGGGCTCCTTCAAGTATTCCGCTGGCTTGCGGGACCATCCCGCTCCATGCCCGTGACTTTGCAGAGGCCGTGCCGAAACGCATAAAGTTCTGTAGATAATCAGTTATCCTATTCTGTTCAGTCGGGTAGACGGGAGGCATCTCCGGAACTTGGGAAATTTCCCAAGCCTTGGGATGTATGCGAACCTGGGCAAGTGCCGCGCAGTGTCGTCCGACACATTTGTCGATCCGCACATGCAGGCACTATGCTCCCGCGCGACGAAGATATCCGATCAAGGGGGACCAAATGGAATGGCAGTCAATGCAGCGCTGTGGTTCGCAGCCATCTCGTCGGCATCATGTCGGGGGTGTATTTCACCTTCTCGGTCTTCGTGATGCGCTCGCTCGATGTGATCGAACGACCGATAGGCATGGTGGCGATGCAATCGATCAACCGGGTGATCGTCCAGTCGCTGTTCCTGCCGATCTTCTCGCCAGCTCGGTGGTCTGTCTCGGGCTGGTTGTGGTGGGCGTCCTCGAC